>JACZYG010000035.1 GCA_022571215.1 Fidelibacterota bacterium
ACGGTAAAAGGAACTTTCAGCTGTTTTTCGCTGGATTGGCTTTCATTATTTTCGGCTATATATTGATGTGGAATTCGGAAGTTTACAGTCAGCAGGCTCTGACTGTTTCGATTCTTTTCCTGGCTGTGGGATATTTAATCCTGCTTCCGCTTGCTGTCATCCTCAAAGAGAAGAAAAATTCTCAAAGTGAGGCGACATAGTCTAAACCCGATCTAATGGGGTCGTAGTTCAATTGGTTAGAGCACCGGCCTGTCACGCCGGAAGTTGCGAGTTCGAGTCTCGTCGACCCCGCTCTGAGGTTGTCCCGAACAAAATACGGGAAGTCTCGCGGACCCCGCTCAGAAATTGTCCCGGACAAAATCTCCTGTATGGAGAGAATCAGAATTAACTTCCTTGCTTGAGAGCCGCCAATCGCTTTATTGTATCTCTTCTTTCAGGAATCTCCTCATCTGTATCTTTCCGGAGCTCGAGAAACGCTTCATAGTTTTCTATAGCAATCTCCAGCTTACACATCTCCTCATAGGCTTTTCCCCTGATGTAAAAGCGGGGGGATAGTTATAGTTTCGTGGATTGCCAAATAATGAGGAAATTTGCATTTCCTGAGTTGGCAATATAACGTTTCCCCAATCTCCGGCAGCGCTGAAAAGTCTGGCTTTCAAGTAAATAATGCATTCTCCCGACATTTTTTCAGCTATTGACAATTACGGTTTACCCTTTTAATATGCGTTGATAATAATCATATAAATCCTGATAATAAACTTTAATGGAGTAATATATGAATTCATTGGCACGGCGAATAGTTTCATCTAAAATCATAACCATAAGCATATTGATATTGATAGTTCTCCTCTACACCGGTAGTTCTGTCATCTATGCAAAAAAAGATCCGAACGACCTGACGAATCAACCTCACGATTTTAATAAATTCGTCTGCGGAACGAGAGCAGACCATTCTCTTCATTCAAAAGCATTACTGATCCGCGCGGAAAATCTGAAACGTTTGTCGAAGCTCCAGCTTGCCCCTTCCGTATCACTGGATTTTGATGAAGACGATGTTGCGGTCATGGTTGATGATGGTACGCTTCTTTTACCTGCGGCTGCTAATCCGGTTGATCTCGACGAAATGACACTTTTATTTACTCCGAACAGCAGCGGCGGTTACGATGTGGAAACAGTTGCGTTCACGTTTGATACGATTTTTGGTACGAATGTCGGAGCGGGTGATGATACGAACCATGAAATCTATTTCGTGAGTGGTTTCTCCTTTCCGTTTTTCGGTACAACATGGACGAGTATCTGGGTTCGCTCTAACGGTAACGTGACTTTCGGCGCTAAGGGCAACCCGGATTTTTTCGATCCGGACGACTTTATTTTGAAATTACCTATGATAGCTGCCTTCTTTGTTGATTTAGACCCGTCGAAAGGCGGCTCAGTTCATACAAAAGAGGAACCGACAAAATTCACCGTCACCTGGAACGCCGTGCCTGAATTCGGAGTAAACAATACAAATACGCTGCAGCTTGTACTAAACAATGACGGCTCATTTCAAATCTCCTACAATGGATTGGGAATTTCAATTCCTGTTAACAGCTTTTTGGTTGTAGGATTTAATTCGGGAAGACCTAATGCTACATTTCAGGCGGTAGATTTTTCGAATCCACCTATTGCCGGCGCTGATAACGATATTTTGTTTGAATATTTTAGACCTTCAGTCCCATTCCCGACTGTCAATTCAATCGCGCTCTTTAATAAATTTTACCAAACGCATGATGATATATTTGATCAAGTGATACTTCTGACCAATTTCACATCTGACATCGCTACGTTTGCGGGCGCTTTCAATCAAGGAATCAGCAACTCGGTACAGGGAATAAACATTGACATCTTTGATTTCTCATCTGTCTATGGCTCAGCGGGCAGGCTTAAAAGTTACCTGAACATGGCAGAGCTCGATCAATGGTCCGATGATCCGGACGCTCGAACTTTCGGTCTTAACAGCTTTCTTACCGTAATGGGTCAAGAAGCGGGACACCGCTGGTTATCTTTCTTGAGATTTGCTCAAAGGGGCAGTAATAGTGAGCTATTACTCGGAAGGGGTCTTGCTCATTGGAGTTCCTATACCGGCTTTGAGGTTACCTCGACGATGGGCGGCGGAAATAATTGGGTAGAAATTTTTCCTAATGTGTTTGAAGTTCGAGCTAGAATTGATTATTACTCAAATTTAGATCAGTATGCGATTGGGCTAAGAGCGCCGGAAGAGGTACCACCGGTTTTTTACATCTCCAGCCCATCAAACAATGAGCCATCCAATAGAAGCCAGGACACGTTTCCAACGGGAACCCAGGCAACCGGAACTCGTGTAGAGGTCACCATTGAAAAGATAATTGAGGCAGAAGGAGCCAGAGTTCCGGCAAGGGATTCTTCACAAAAAGATTTTCAACAAGCGTTTATTTTATTGGTTCAGCAAGGAACTCCTTCAAATGAGGAACTTGACAAAGCAAAACGCTTCGTCGCCGAATGGAAAAACTATTGGGTAGTTGCGACAGACGGTAGAAGCACAATGTCAACAGACCTCAATACTGTATTAAATGTTGCCGCCGTTGAAGGCGTGGTCAAAGATGCTTCTACAAGTCTGCCAATCGAAAATATACTTGCGGTAAACCTTGAGACAGGAGTGAACCAAACGGTCGCGGCAGGCGGGTACTATACATGGCGGACTTTAGCCGATAGTGTTGGGGAACCGAACCGGAATTTCACGCAAATTATCTCAGCATTTCCTTATATCCCTGATACATCCGAGGTTTTCGTTAATTTCAGCGGTAAGATTACGAAGGACATCAACCTTACGGAACTGCCAACCGGTTCTATTGCAGGAACTATCACCAATTCTCTCTCGGAAGCTTCTGTCGAAGCGCAGGTACTGCTCCACGCATTCAGCGATATTATCGGACCTTTCGATATTGAAGTAATGACGGACGGTTCCGGTGGATACTCATTCACTGACCTGTATGTCACACATCCAGGTGTCATTAAATATGAAGGTCTCAGCATCTACCCTGATTTCCCCAATATGGCAGTGGAATATGGAGAAGTAGCGGTATTAGAGGGTGTCGTTACCACAGTGGATATTGCGGTTGCGGCTGGGGACATACTGCTTGTCAATGATGATCCCAATGGTGACTATGGTAGATTCTATACCGACGTTTTCGACACTCTAAACATCACCTATCACCACTGGTTAACAGCCTTTAGAGGCGCTGCTCCCGCTCTGGCAGCCGCAACGGAAACAGGCTATCCGATCATTGTTTGGTTTACCGGAGACGAAATTACCAATTCACTGAGCACAGCCGAAGAGGAGAGTTTGATAGCGTTTCTTGACGCAGGCGGTCGACTCTTCCTTACGGGACAAAATATTGTAGAGAACCTCCCGACAAACAGTCAGCTGCTGACGAATTATTTACAGGTTTCTCACGCAGGAAATACCACTACGATTTTTGCCTCTTCCATTGGCGGCAATCCGATAACCGATGTAGAAAAATTATTCGGCATCTCGGGCGCGGGAGGAGCTAATAATCAGACTTCTAAAGATATTCTTACTCCGCTCGGAATAGCTTTCAAAGCATTGATCTATGGGGCGTCAGGATCAAATGTCGCCGCCGTTACCGTGGATGACGGAAATTCTAAAATCTTCCTGATCGGCTTCGGATTTGAAGGACTGATTCCGGGTAACAGTAATTTGACATCGCCTGCGCAGCTCATGTTTAGAGCGCTCACATGGTTTGGCGTACCGGGGCTGGTTTCAGTGGAGGACGAAATAGCATCTTCGCTGCCGAAAGAATTTTCACTCGGACAGAACTATCCGAATCCGTTCAATCCCGCTACTTCCATAAGTTACACAATTCCACAGGACGCATCGGTGAGACTGACGATCTACAATATCTTAGGTCAGAAGATAACTACATTGGTGGATGAGCAAATCTCCTCCGGATTTCACTCCGTAAAATGGAACGGAGCAAACGATAGTGGGACTCAAGTAGCTTCCGGATTGTATTTTTATCGTTTAGAAGCAAAACATACAACCAATGGAAAGCAACGGATATTCGTGGATGCCAAAAAGATGCTGTTGTTAAGATAAGCGCCGGATAAACGCATGCAAATCGTGAGTACTCTTTGTCCACGCAGCATGGAATGAAGAGCGGCGAACGCGTATGGGATTTTCGTTAAGTTTAAAGTAAGCGTTCATAAAGGTATATACAGCAAAATGTGAACCTTTATAGATGTTTTTGAAAATTGAATCCTCTTCGACAAAAGTCTGTTTAAAATGCCGGCATATCTTATCTTTATCAATGTCATCCGGTAGGCATATTGAATGAATGAAAAACTGAAATCAGAATTGATAACTCACTTATCCTCTTTTCTATCAGAGGAAAGAAATAGTAAATTCGATGATGTTTTGTCGAACAGGACCCGGAGAATCACGGTAGTCTTGGAAGATTTATATCAATCCCATAATTCGAGCGCGGTGATCCGTTCATGCGAGCTGTTCGGAATTCAGGATATCCATGTAATCGAAGGAAATAATAAATTTTCCACGAATAATGAAATTAGCGTTGGCTCCGCAGGTTGGGTTGATATTTATAAATATGGAGATAATTCCGAATTCGATGTTTCATCCTGTTACCATCGGTTAAAAGAATCAGGCTATACCATAGTTGCAACCTCTCCGGACGAGAATTCTAAAGGTCTGGACAGCATAAATATTGATGATAAAGTAGCGCTGCTCTTCGGTACCGAGGAGAACGGACTAAGCGAAGAGGCATTGGTAATTTCAGACTACAGTGTCACTATTCCCATGTATGGATTTACGGAAAGCTTCAACGTCTCGGTAGCCTGTTCTCTCATACTGAGAGATTTGACGGAACGGCTAAGGCGTTCAAATCTAAATTGGAAACTTTCTGAAGAGGAGATCAGAGCTGTTAAATATTCATGGTTAATGAAGTCCGTTAAAAATTCCGACCTGATAGTGAAACGGTTTCTTAAAGAAAGAGTATTGCCCCCGGACAGATCATAAGCCGGGTCTCATCATCTTCATAATTGCGCCGCTGAGCTTTGCTGAAGTTCCTCTCGGCACGAAACGTGAGGAAAAAGCGCCGATATTATTTATAATGCCGTGAATAACGGATGGTCTTTTCCCCAGCTTGCGAATAGCTAATTCTACTACATCTTCGGACTTCGCCGGCGCCGGACCTTTATTGCGTTTTATATGAGCATGAGATTGGAATTCTGTTGCCGTGTAACCGGGTGATAATCCCATTATATCTATTCCCTGTTTCCGATATTCCCCCCACAACCCTTCCGCGAGGAACAGGTTGAAGCTTTTTGTAGCCGCATAGACGCTAAAGAACGGCACTCCCTGGTATGCAGCCGTTGACGCTAAGAATATCACCGCTCCCTTACCACGTTTTACCATCGGTTCGATAAATGCGTGGGTAAGAGCTACCGGAACCACGCAATTAAGCGTTACCATCTCCACCTGATAATCGTAATCGTTTTCATGGAATTTCCCGAGCGCGCCGTATCCGGCGTTGTTTATAAGAACGCCTATTTCTTTATCCCCGACTTCCTTTCTAATATTATCAACCGCGTCGGACTCGATGAGATCCTGTCCTATCAGCTGTGTTTTAACATTGCATTCATTCTCTACTTCTTCCGCGATGGCATTCATCATATCCACCCGCCTCGCAACCAAAATGATATTCATCCCTTTCCTTGCCAGCTGTCTGACAAAGTCCGCTCCTAATCCTGAAGATGCTCCCGTCACGATTGCCCAATCGCCATATCGTTTCTTCCAGTCATTTTTCAATTCAGTATTCCCTTTTAAATTTATTCTTTCGTTTTAGAATTAAGTTCACCCTATAATGTAAAAGATTTGTTTTAAATAATATCAATAAAAAAGGGAGAGTTATATTTCTCTCCCTCTAATTTATATCGAAGACTCTTGTGGCTTATTTCAAAAATAGAAGTTTTTTACTGTTCTTGCCGCCATCCGCTTCGAGCGTGTAAAAATATATTCCCGTGCTCTGGTCGGTTGCATCCCATGTTACGGAATAAACTCCCTGATCAAGGATTTCATTGACAAGAACATCTATCTCTCTGCCGAGAATGTTATACAGCGTCAACTTTACTTCCGTCCTGCGGGCAATCGTGTATTCGATGGTGGTATGCGGGTTGAATGGATTTGGATAGTTCTGTTCGAGCGAAAACCCCTTTGGTAATGATCTTTCATTTCCAAGAATTGAGAGAACGGCTCCGTCGCTTATCCACTGCCTGATGGAATTAATAGTTCCCTGACTCAGGAACGGACCTCCCAGCGGCATCCGGCTGCCGAAAACGTTTGCGCCGTTGTTGTCCACTCCCTCTAATTTCCAGATAAGGGGACTGATGTCAGGACTGCCGGAAACAACCAGAGGAGCGTGAATTGTCGTACTCGCGCCCGTTATTTCACCATAGGATGTGCCGACTTGAAGATTCAAGCCACCGCCAGTATTGCCTGATACATGACACCCTCTGGATGTGCAATTATTGGTAAAAATAGGTTGTATATCCGATTCATAATCCAAGCCCTGCGCTTGAGCGTTGCTTATTGATGAAATTGCGATGAGTATCGGGGAATATAACATGATCATCTGTAGCATTTTTCTCATATTGTCTTCCTTTCTTTATAATAATTATTTCCCCCGAATAGTTTCGATCATTATTGGCTGTTATCGCCAATTTTCTCCAGTATGATTTTCCTCTTTTTCGATCTTATCCTGTAGTCTATGCTGTCAACGGAGCGAACCGCATATTCTTGAGCCGTATATATTTGTTTCATCACTATTTCGTCATCTCTTTTTGCCATATCGCCTACCGCGAACAGATTCGGGACAGAGGTTTCACTTTTCTTATTGACCTTCACGTGCCGTATCTCTTCAGAGAGTCCTTCGTCAGCCAATTTTGCTCCAAGCTGTATCAACAGGTCATTATAGACTTTGTGCAATCCTAATGCCACCAGGGCGAATTTAACCTCTACCTCTTCGCCGTCGGCAAGGACTAATTTCCTCAATTGTCCGCCTTTTTCTCCGACAGCATCTGTTATTCTCTGGGTGTGGACGCTGATTCCATATTCGGATAAAAGCTTCTTTGTGTCATCGTCCGAATCCAATTCCTCACCGTTCGTGAGGATGATAACCGGTATTCCATAGCGTTCATACAACATAAAAGAGAGCTGCTCTGCTGTTTTTCCGCTGCCGATAACAGCGACGCTGTCTTCCCTCGTGAGATGTCCTTCACACCGGATGCAATAAAGAAATGTCTCTCTATTCGCAAAAGGATATATCCATTTAGTGGAATCAACTATCTCCTCTCCCTGCTTTTTCAACACGTGAGGTTGTTTATCCATGACGCCCGTCGCAAAGATTACATATTCCGACCGCGCTTCAAATTCTCCATCGGAAATTAAGAAATGCTCTCCCTCTCTGCCTGCTGACACTGCTGCCTTGTCAATAATATCAATAATATCGGAATAATCCGATTCGATTCTCTCCCGCGTGTTATTGAGAATCGCCGTTCCACTGATATGAACATGCGTTTCGTTTATCTTCTTCCTGAAGTCATCATCATCCGGAGATTTAAACGATTTAAGTAATTCACCTTTTACTATCCCCGCATGAAAACCAACCATATTATCGATATTATATATCCATCTTGAGCGAGAGGCTTTTGACGTCTGCTTATCACCGTAGAACCAGCATACGTTCAGGTTGTACTGGACTGCTCTCAAGGCGGCAGCCGATCCGCCGATTCCGCCGCCGATGATAATTATGTCATACGATCTGCTCATAACAGTCAATTCGATTTATGGCGCCATGTCAAATAAGATCAGCCGTGAATCACTTTCAGCATTTATCTCAAGAGTTTCAGGACCTGTTATTTTGAGACCGTCGCCCGGCTCTAATTTTGATTCGTTCACCTTTATGGTTCCGATCATGCTATTATGTAGATAACCTAATCGTCCATCCGGTATTTCGATAGAACCCGAATCGCCGGTTGAGAGATCGCCGACATAAACAGTTATATCCTGATTAATATCCAATTTGTCTTTACCTCCGCCCTTTGTTACGACAGAATTAAAAAAATCGTTACCCTTACTCACTTCCTTCTGCTCATAACCCGGCTCAATCCCTTCTTTTTCAGGTATGAACCAGATTTGCATCAGATGAACATCCTCCGTCTCGCTTGCGTTCTTTTCGGAATGATATATACCCGAACCAGCAGACATCCGTTGCAATTCGCCTGCCTTGATAAGCCCTTCTCCTCCTGTAGAATCCTTATGCTCCAACGTTCCCGCTAATACATACGTGACTATCTCCATATTCTGATGAGGATGCGTGTCAAATCCCGTGCCGCCCTTTATAAAATCTTCGTTCAATACCCGCAGCGGACCAAACTGAACATTATCCGGATCATAATAATTTCCAAAAGAGAAACTATGATAAGTTCTCAACCACCCATGATCGGCTGTTCCTCTCTCTCCGCTTTTCCTGACTTCTATCATTCGCGCATTCCCCTGACTCTATAATACGACAATATTTACGTTTTCACTGGCTTCTAATATATTACTTTACTGTTGGTAAATCAACACCGAATTTGTTATCGAAACCGCTTACACTCTCCCGACTCAACATTATATCTTGAAAGTTCGACCATAATTTCGGATATTAACCGAAATTATTATCATCTTCTAAGGTATAATATGAACGGACTGCCAAGATCCGGACGACTTCTATCGCTTGACGTATTCCGCGGTATAACTATCGCCGGTATGATATTGGTAAATAACCCGGGCAGCTGGAGCCATATCTATCCCCAACTGCGGCATTCGCAGTGGCACGGAGTCACTTTTACCGATCTGATCTTTCCTTTTTTCCTGTTCATAGTCGGCGTTGCCATTACCTTTTCACTCTCTAAACAGATAGAATCGGGCGCCGACCGGAAGAAACTGATGTTGAAGATTCTTCGCAGGAGCGCGGTAATTTTCCTTCTCGGGATGTTCCTGTCGGGATTCCCGAAATTCGATTTTTCTACCATAAGAATTCCGGGCGTATTGCAGCGGATAGCTGTTTGCTATCTATTCACCTCCATTATCGTTCTGCGTACAGGATGGAAAGGGCAGGCGTATTGGGCTGCGGGGCTGCTTTTCTTCTACTTTCTTGCCATGAAATTTATTCCCGTCCCCGGATTCGGCGCGGGCGTTCTCACTCCCGAAGGGAATTTTGCCGCGTTTATCGACCGGATATTTCTCACGGGGCATATGTGGAGCCAGACAAAAACATGGGACCCTGAAGGTCTGTTCAGTACGCTTCCCGCGATAGCCACAACGCTTACAGGCGTTCTAACGGGCTGGTTTCTCCGCTCCGATAAACCGAAGGTAGAAAAAACAATGTGGCTTCTTCTTATCGGCAATCTCGGACTCCTGGCGGGATGGACATTCGATGCATGGTTCCCGATGAATAAATCGATCTGGACAAGTTCGTATGTCATCTATACATCAGGGATGGCGCTAATCTTTCTCGGAATCTGCTACTATACTATCGAAGTGCTTAACTGGCGAAAATGGACAAAACCGTTCGCGCTATACGGCATGAATTCCATCACGGTCTTTATGCTCTCGGGATTAATCGCTCGACTGATGGCTGTCATCAAATTCACGAACGACGACGGCACGAAAACTTCACTCGCGACTGTTTTGTACAATGCTCTATTCAGTTCGTGGCTTCCGCCGATGACGGCATCGCTATCATGGGCGATCACATGGATCACGGGCTTCCTTATTTTGATGTGGATAATGGATAAGAAAAAGATTTATATTAAGATATAGATTTGTGCGGTCAGGGCAAGCCCTGCCTCTTCGAGGCTTCCCCTCCTTAGAAAGGAGGGGATGAAAAATTCCCCTCTATTAAGAGGGGTGGCTCAACGGCGGTTGAGACGGGGTGTGTAAAGATTCTCGTGCCAAATTAAATTCTGATGTCAGCGGTGGCCCCAACCCGTGCAGAAAGAAAATTTTTCTAACTTGGCAGTCAGAACTTGCGATAGTCCCGCCATCGGCGGCGGTCCTGACGCTTTTCGAAAGAAGTTAGTTGGTCAGTCTGAATCCTGACTCGCACCCAGATTTAAACTAAATTCGGTTTTTACTTATTATACTCCTGCAAACTCTTCACATTCAGGACACCACCGCTCTTCAAGGCGCGTATTCCCCGCACGGCGGCTGCCGCTCCTGAAAGCGTTGTGATACACGGTATCTGATATTTAATTGCCGCGTCGCCGATAGCCCGTTCGTCAAACCTCGAAGAACGTCCAAGCGGAGTATTGACTATAAGGTTTATCTCTCCGTTTACGATAAGGTCAACCACATTCGGTCGGTCTTCGGCTACTTTATAAACAGGTCTTACGTTCAGTCCGTTCTCTTTTAAGACCTTGCAGGTTCCGTCTGTTGCGATGAGTTCAAATCCCATCTCGACGAAATCGCGTGCTATCTCCACAACTTTCCGTTTATCGTTGTCGTTGACGCTTATGAATACTCCACCCGATTCGGGGAGTTTATGCCCTTTAGCCCAGAACGATTTTGCGAATGCCTCTCCGAAGGAGTGTGAAATTCCCATCACCTCTCCCGTCGAACGCATTTCCGGTCCGCCGTAAACCGAGATACCGGGAAACTTCGTAAATGGGAAAACGGGTTCTTTTATCGAGATGTGTTTGAGTTCTTTCGGCTCGCCTATTCCCTGTTCTTTAAGAGTAATGCCAACCGCTACTTTCGCCGCTATCTTCGCTAAGGGAACTCCCGTCGCTTTGCTCACGAAAGGAACGGTGCGGGAGCCTCGCGGGTTAGCTTCTATGACATATACATCGCCGTCTTTCACCGCGTATTGCACGTTCAAAAGACCTCTTACATCAAGAGCCTTCGCTATTTTTTCCGTATTTTCCCTTATCAATTTCAATTCAGAACCGCTCACCTGATACGGAGGAAGCACGCAAGCCGAATCGCCTGAATGAATCCCCGCTTCCTCTATATGCTGCATAACACCGCCTATTAAAACTCTTTCGCCATCGTAAATAGCGTCCACATCAAACTCGGTAGCGCCTTCAAGAAAGTTGTCTATAAACACGGGATGCTCGGGACTCACTTCGGCGGCGCGTTTCATAAACTCCCGAATAGATTCTCTGTCGTAAGCGATCTCCATTCCCCTGCCGCCGAGGACATACGAAGGTCGGACGAGCGCCGGAAAGCCTATCTTTTTCGCGACCTCGACTGACTCTTCCACAGAATAAGCGACTCCATACTGAGGAT
>JACZYG010000061.1 GCA_022571215.1 Fidelibacterota bacterium
AGATAGTAACGGGGATGAGTGGTTGCATATTGTCTATTTCGTGGATGTAGAGGAGCCGCTTGATGATGAGCTTGGTAAACACACATATTACTATTTAGCGCATAAGTTAGTTATTGTACCCGGTGATTTAATGGAACCTTATGATCTCATTGGACCCGTAATATCAGTAGCGTTATTAGTAAATCCGATCATCGGTTCATATTACGACCTTTATGTGTTCAGTGATGAGGCTCTACAGGCGACACCGTTAGTGACCTTAAACGATATTGCGGTTGAGATGACATTGGAATCGCAGGTAGGTGAAAATGTGTATCATTCATCAGTCCAAGTTACTCAATCAGGAATGAATACTATCAGTGTAACTGCAACCGATCTGGCTGGGAATAAATCGGAATATGCAACGTCTTTCTCTTTCGGAAAATTAGCGTTTAACAGCGACAACAGAATAGTGCATAATGAACTCGGTATTACTCTGACGGTGCCCGGTAATCATCTGATGACAGAGGGTAATCTGTTGCTCTCTTCTTTGGATTTAACTGAAAATCTTAATCAGCTAAAGAAACTGTATCCATCAGCAGACTTCACTGCAAAACAATCCGATGGCGAGGTATTCAGTATTGAGACCAATGCCATCTTCAGTGATGATTTCAAATTATCATCTGATCCCAAAGATAATTCAACTGTTTCATTCTATCGATTGACAAGTTCGGGATGGCACTCACTCACTACTTACACAGATGAATCTTATTCTGCCGTCTGGGCTTATTCTAATGAGCCGGGAATATTCGGAATCTTAGATGGTGGTGAACTAACAATAGTTCCAACCGAGTTCAATCTATCAGACGCGTTCCCTAATCCGTTCAATTTGAGCACTACGATCCGTTATGTTGTTCCGGTACTGGGAGATTTTAGAGAAGCTAATTCATCAACAGTCAATCTCAATATTTATAACATACGAGGACAACTTGTTAAGAAGATGGTAAGCAGGGAACAGGCGCCGGGAACGTATGAGGTTACATGGAATGGATCTAACGAATCAGGTAGAGTAATCGCTTCTGGTATCTATCTTATGAGGCTTTCTATCGGAAATGATTTTGTAACTAAAAAACTAACGGTGCTAAAATGAATATAAAGTCCATAATCTTAATTATCGTCACCCTATCATTCTTTTCTTGTGAGGATAATGGAGAAGAACCAGAAGTCATAGTCACAGCCGAGGAGCTAATAATTGCCGGCTGGGTTAATTTTGAAACAGGGGAGTATGCAATAGCAATAGAGGATTTTAATTCTGCACTCTCTATTGACGCATCAGCATCTGAAGCCTATAGCGGAATCGGCTGGAGCCGGATTAGATTAGAAATGATAGACGATGCCCAAACCAGCTTCCTCGCTGCGCTTGACGGTAATTACGCAGGCGAAGAGACATTCGCTGGACTTGCTGCCATCTCCCTCGTTAAAGAAAAATACACGGCTGCCATCGGTTATGCTGAGTCAATTCTTAATATAGATCCGGAATGGATCTTTGAACATGATAATACTATTGACTATAAAGACGTGTGGCTGATAGTTGCTACGGCATATTTTCATGAAGGGAATTTCACCGAAGTGGAAGCAGCGATTCTAAAAATAGATAGTACTTATTCAATATTAGAGAACGATTCAGCAACATGGATAGTTGACGGTAAATCATATCTTACGTATCGGGAGGCATTAGCAGCATATCTTCAGAGTCTACCAAGTAATCTAAATATATAGGTTTAAAACAGCCGAAATATATCCTCAGAAAAAAGAGGCGTGCGGGGTCAACATCTACCTTGGCTTGTCGAAGATTATTCTATTTAAGTTTGTTTTTCTCTGATAATTACACTAAGTTTAATTCTCAGTGCTCGAAATTATAGCGAGGATAGTTCATGCAGATAAAATTTTGGGGGGTTCGCGGCAGCACTCCGGTACCGGAACAAGGATTCCTCCGATATGGAGGCAACACTCCATGTGTGGAAGTGCTTGTCAATAGCGAGCATAAGATCATATTTGATTCCGGCACGGGAATCAGAAATCTCGGTGAACAAATCTCAAGATCCAATCCTGACAAACCTTTAGAGATTCACATATTTTTTTCTCACCTCCACTGGGATCATACACAAGGACTTCCATTCTTTAAGCCGATATTCGAGGAAAAAAACAGGGTGATCTTTTACGGCAGAAAATACGAAAACTCCAAGTTTTATGATAAGCTTAAGGTATTGATGGGCGATATATATTTCCCGGTGCCGTTTGATCATCTACCCTCACAGGTAGACGTGATTGAGATTAATGGCGACGAACCTGTCATCGTGGGGGATACATCCATAACCGCTAAGCATTTAAACCATCCGGGAGGATGTCTTGGCTTTAGGGTCGAGCAAGGCGGTAAGGTGTTTACCTATGCCACGGACAATGAACATCCTGAAGAAGGATTCAATTCAAATTTGATCGAGCTGGCCAAGGATACGGATATTTTGGTTTATGATGGTCAATATACGCCTGATGAATATGTAAGCAAGCACAAGGGATGGGGGCACAGTACTTACGCCGAAGGGGTTAAAATAGCCGAGGAAGCGAACGCAAAAAAACTGGTTTTATTTCATCACGACCCAAATCATACGGATGAATTTATAGACGAAAACATTGTTGCGCCGGCGCAGGCATTGTCATCGAATGTCATCGCGGCTCAGGAACGACTTTTACTCTCTTTATAGCGCGGCATTTCCGAAATAATATCATATTTGCATAAATATTTCTAAATAGAGCTTGACTGAATATCAGGTTTTTGGTATATTTATCGATGCCTCTGAAACTGGAGGCGTCCACAATTAGTTGTGGAAGTGTTCTTTGACAACAGGTATGTGCGGAACAAACGTTAATAATGAGCCCTAATTATAACTCAAAAGTGTAAAAAAACAACAATGGAGAGTTTGATCCTGGCTCAGGACAAACGCTGGCGGCGTGCCTAACACATGCAAGTCCTACGAGAACCACGGAGCTTGCTCCGTGCAGTAAAGTGGCGAATGGGTGAGTAACACGTAGATAACCTACCTCGGGGAAGGGGATAACCTCTCGAAAGGGGGGCTAATACCCTATAATGCAGCGGGCTCTTCGGAGCATGTTGTTAAAGCTGGGGACCCTTCGGGGCCTAGCACCTTGAGATGGGTCTGCGCTTGATTAGTTTGTTGGTGAGGTAATGGCTCACCAAGACGACGATCAATAACTGGTCTGAGAGGATGT
>JACZYG010000036.1 GCA_022571215.1 Fidelibacterota bacterium
CATGCGTAAAATAAAGACAACAAATGAAACAACTTTCACCGGTTGACAACTTTATAGAAAAGCAAGGGATGCTGATGTTGGATGGCGGACTTGCTACCGAGCTGGAGGAAAGAGGCTATCAGTTGGACGATAACTTATGGTCTGCCCGTATTTTATTGGACGAGCCTGAGGCAATAAGAGCTGTTCATTATGATTATCTCAAGGCTGGAGCCGACTGCATCTCAACGGCAAGCTATCAGGCAACCGTTGAAGGATTCACCGATGCGGGAATTTCCGAAGAAGAAGCGCGCTCCCTTATCTCACTCTCCGTAAGCCTTGCCGAAGACGCCCGTGAGCGATTTCTAAAAAGTGATGAATACGATTCGGCGGCGAGATTGCGGCCATTAATTGCCGGCGCTGTCGGTCCCTACGGAGCGATGCTCGCTGACGGTTCGGAATATAGGGGGGATTACGGCGTGTCAGACCGAGTACTGTCACTGTTTCACGAGCCGAGATGGGAAATTCTTTCAAATTCATCTGTCGACCTCTTAGCGTTAGAAACGATTCCGAGTTTTCAGGAGGCAAAAATATTATTGAATCTTCTTAATCAGTCGTCCGGTAAGTTTGCGTGGATAAGTTTTTCTTGCAAAGACGGAGAGAGAATCAGCGACGGAACCCCGATCAGGGAATGCGCTTCACTTTTTGAAAGTTGTGAGAATGTGGCGGCAATAGGCGTTAATTGCACAGATCCGAAATATATTTCTTCTCTTATCAGACAGGTTCGACTCGGCGCCCCGGGTAAACTGGTAATAGTATACCCAAACTCCGGGGAATTGTACGATACGGAAAAACGGAGCTGGATAGCGGGAAACGATTCCGGCATTAACGGTTTTGACAGTGCCAGATGGTACGAGGAAGGAGCGAGATTGATAGGCGGATGCTGCCGTATCGGACCCAGACAAATTAATGAATTGCACGAAACGCTCACGAACCGCTGAGAAAGTATACAATTTATTTGAAGAATTTAATGGATTAGAGATTTCTACTATTCGATTAAGCGCTTGAAATTAGAAAATGCCACCGTGAAACTTTCAAGCTTGAATATAGAATTCAATTTAGATAAATTTAAAAATTAGTAGTATTCAACATTAAATTAAAAACCGGGTAGTAACTAATGTCGAGAGGAGAGGGAATAAGGAAGATGAATAGATTCTGCTCAGCAATATTAATTATGTTATTCGTATTGGCATCGACCGGATGCGCATACCGACAAATAACGGTTCCTGAAGTTATAGACAGTGATTTTGCCACCGCATATAGAAACGATTTGAAAACACTGTCATCCGATGAATTTCAGGGGAGGCGACCTGGCACGCCGGGCGGAAAAATGACCCAAGAATATTTAATAAACAGCTTTAAGTCAATGGGATTAGAACCTGGTAATCATGGTAGTTACGTGCAGGAAGTAAATCTAATATCAAGTAAAACGACAGCTTCGGGCATCACCGCTGTCGGTGTGGATGGCGATAGTTTGAAGATAGAGATGAACACCGATATTCTTTCTGGTTTAAAAGGGGAATCTGATACTCTTTCTATAACCGTTAAAGAGTTGATTTTCGTAGGATTCGGGAACGAATCCGAGAAGTTTAACTGGCATGATTATGACGAGATAGATGTTGAAGGAAAGATAGTCATCATATTGCGGAACCACGCAGGGTTTGTAAATCAGGATAGTTCCGTCTTGAATGACCCTGCGAATGTTAGATACGGGTTTTATTCTACAAAGATGAAAACAGCGGAATCTCATGGCGCTTTAGGCGCAATTGTAATTTTTGATTCAACACTATCAAAGAGTAAATATTATTGGAAGCAATTAGCAAGAAGAGCCTCTATGGGCAGGAATGCTCTTTATGACGGGGAGATAGACAGTTCTGCTCTAAAGTTGCAAGCGGTATTGAATTTGGGAATAGGAAAGCAGCTGCTGGCGTTGGCGGGTTATGATTATGATTCACTTGTCGTCGCGGCTTCCACACCCGGATTTAAGGCATTTGATCTGGGCATTACTTTTAACGGCGAATTCACACGAGAGCAAACTATTTACAGTTCAAACAATGTTTTAGCCCTCATCCGCGGCGCTAAGCGTCCTGATGAAGTTGTGATCTATACCGCTCATTGGGATCATTTGGGGATGGATGAAGCGATGGAGGGCGATAATATATTCAACGGCGCGGCGGATAACGGCACCGGTACGGCATCTATTTTGAGTCTTGCGCGCGCGTTCAAGGCTCAACCCCTGCCTCCCAAGAGGTCGATACTCTTCATGGGTTTCACGGCGGAGGAGATGGGACTGTTAGGATCTAAATATTACGCCGATAACCCTGTATTCACGCTTGGAAAGAGCATTGCCTCCATAAATATAGATATGCTGAATTTTGGCGGCGCAACCAACGACTTGATAATCTATGGAAGCGGAAAATCCGATCTGGACAAGTATGCCGAACGCGCGGCAAAAAAATTAGGAATGCGTATTCAGGACGATCCCTGGCCTGAAGAGCGGTATTACTATCGGTCTGACAATATCAGCTTAGCGAGAAAGGGACTCCCTTCGATGTCCATGGATAACGGTATTGACAGCCGTGAGCACGGCAGGGAGTGGGGGATGGAATATCATAAGGCTTTTGTGGATTCAAACTACCACAAAGTCAGTGATGAATACAGCGAAGAGCTGAATGTGGATGGGATAATGCAATATCTACAGGTTGTGTTTGATATCGGATATACACTGGCTAATTCTTCTAAATATCCTAATTGGAATAAAGAAGATGAATTTCGACCGATCCGGGACGCAAGCAGAAGCAAGGCAAGAATGGAGAAGACCTTGAAGTGAAAGTGTCTACCCGGATATAATATTCTCGATTGGCAATATGAAGTTCAGTAACCTTACTTTGACTTTTACGGCAATCGGAAGAAAATTCGATCACACTGTTTCCATTTAAGGAAAGCTGAGATACAGCACAATATGATCTGTTATATTAAATTAATTTTTCAAAGAGGATTGGAGGATGGATGATAAAATTGAGCAATCTGCGAATTTCATAGCAAAACGCAAAGCGCAGATATTACGGCACTTGATGCCGTTAGCAATATTAGGATTGGGTACCGTGTCGTTCCTGATAATTATTTTATTCAGTTATCTATCGAAAAAGCAGGGACATATCTATTCATATAACAGTCTGATAATGTCTGTCGAAATATCAACCGCAAATTCACATCTCTGGTTAGAGGAATATGTCACCGGAGACTCTACAATAGACATCGAAAAGAATCTTGCCGCAATTGACCAATCAATTGAAGTGATAGGGGGTCTATTGAACGATGGAATATCCTGGCATGGTGTAATGTTACAACCTCTTGATGATCGAGAGTTGATAGCGCGGGTTGAAGTTGTCGAGTCTCTGCTTAGGGAATTTAAATCAACCGCTAAAGAGCGCTTGATTCAACCTGAAAGTGGTGGAATCGGCTCCATGCTTGATCAGCGCCTTGACGAGATTTACGAGAGGTTAGCAGGAGAGATAATGTTAGCGCGGAGGGTATTCGATGTTGAGACAATCGCTATCAGAGAGCAGTCACAGCGTTTTTTCTTCGGCATACTGTTTATCTGGACAGCAATTATAAGTTGGAGTGTAGTTAACATTATTAAATTAGAATCCTTCCGCAGACGCGCTGAAGAGGCGCTTCGGGCATCTTTAGAACACCGCTTCACTAACATCCTGGACACTTCCGGCGAAGCGATTATCTCTATTGACAAGGAACAGCGCATCATCGTTTTCAACAAGAGAGCAAGTGAAATATTTGGCTACCGCGCGGATGAGGTTATGGGAAAGTCTCTTGATATTCTACTCCCGTTGGATTTTGTGGAGAGTCACAGGACTCACATCGAAGAATTTACCGCTTCCACTGCCACCGCGCGGTTGATGAACGAGCGCGCCCACGTATCCGGTCGTCGCCGGGACGGCACCACTTTTCCTGCTGAAGCGTCCATCTCCAAGGTCAGCGTAGCCGGAGAAGCAATTCTCACCGTGATATTACGCGATGTCACCGAACGCAAGCGAGCGGAAGATAAAATGATAAAGGAGAAGCTCTATCACGAAGCTTTGCTTAAAAATGCCCCGGAAGCTATAGCTGTTCTCGATAACGGGGGTAACGTGACAGATATAAATGAAGAATATTCCCGGATGTTCGGCTATACACTTGAAGATACCAAAGGGCGGCACATTAACGACCTGATTATTCCGCCGAATTTAGAAGATGAAGGGATTTCATATTCAAAAGATGTTCAAAGCGGTAAAAGGATGTATGCAGAAACAAAACGGATGCATAAAGACGGCTCTTTTATTGATGTCTCTTTATTAGGCGCTCCCATCTTGAACGCAAAAGGTGACCAAATCGGAAGTTACGCCATCTATAGGGATCTGACGGAATCGCATAATATCCAGAGACTCTTAAGTAATAAAGAAAAACGCCTCGAATCAATTTTGGAAACAGCGGTAAACCCAATTATAACTATTGATGTCAAAGGCAATATTGAATCATTCAACACATCTGCCACCAAGATTTTCGGCTATTCTGAAAAAGAAGTAATAGGCAAGAATGTGAACATTTTGATGGAAGAGCCTGAGAAGAGTGAGCATGACGGTTACATTGAAAAGTATATCAAAACAGGCGAATCAAATATCATTGGGATAAGCAGAGAAGTGACAGGACGGAGAAAAAATGGAGAGCAATTTCCGGCAGAACTCTTTATCAATCGTGTAGATTTGGAAGGGGAAGTTATTTTTGTAGGGCTGCTGATTGACATCACCAAACGTAAGAAAAATCAGGCAGAACGGGAAAGGCTGACTCTAAATCTCGAACGGGCGCATCGGATGGAATCCCTTGGAATACTTGCCGGAGGCGTTGCGCACGACCTAAATAACATAATCGGTCCTATCGTCGCTTATCCCGATCTTATACTAATGGATCTTCCACCTGATACGAGCGTTAAAAGCGATATTCTTGCCATAAAGTCAGCAGCAGAGAGGGCGGCGGATATCATATCTGATCTTCTATCTTTAGCGAGAAGAGGTAAATACGATATGACACCTCAGAATCTCAACGATGTTGTGCATTCATTTATCAAGTCTCCGGAATTTAAAGAAGCGCAGAGCAGGCGCGCGAATGTCGTGAACAGACTTGAACTTGCAGAGGACTTGTATAACATAAACAGTTCAGCGACTCATCTTTACAAAGTAATTCTGAACCTTGTGAATAACGCGTTCGATTCAATGGAGGACGGAGGAATTTTAAGCATAAGAACGTTTAATGAACAGGTTGAAAAGAAAACACTGGTATACGAAGAAATTCAGGAAGGTTTATACGTGGTGTTGGAAGTTGAAGACCAGGGTACCGGTATAAGCGATGAGGATATAAGATTAATATTTGACCCGTTTTTCAGTACCAAGAAAAAAGTTGGTAGACGAGGTTCCGGTTTAGGACTATCGGTCGTTCATGGGATTGTCAAAGACCATAAGGGTTATGTTGATGTTGAAAGCCATATAGGTAAGGGTACGAAAATCAGGATATACTTTCCTGCAACAAAAGATCAGGAAATTATTACTACAGAACTGAAAAAGGATTATTCAGGAAGTGAGACTATTCTAACTGTAGACGATGATATTGAACAACTCAAGATAATAGATAAATTACTTTCTTCACTTGGTTATAAGGTCGTCACCGCGGAAAACGGAAGAAAGGCTGTTGAACAGCTTAAAAAAGAGAAGGTTGACTTAATAATGTTGGATATGATCATGGAAGATGATTTCAGCGGTCTGGATACTTACAGGGAAATATTGAAGCTCTATCCGAATCAAAAGGCAATCATCGTCAGTGGTTACTCGGAGACAGAACAAGTGCGGGAAACTTTAAATCTCGGCGCCGGCTCATACATCAAAAAACCATATGACATAGATACAATCGGTAAAACTGTCAGAGAGGAATTGGATAAGAACGGCAGTTAGGTAATAATTTATCAATATTTCCTCCCAATAACGGCAACGGCTAAATCCAAATCAAACTAACTGATCCATGAAGAGGAAAGTAATTATTCTTCCCCAATGGGTTTTTGTGACTGTCATCACTACGATTAAATTTCTTTGGAACAACATTACCACATGGTCATAGAACTCTGCATTAGCAACAAAAAAAAGAATATTATTTGAGTAAAAGATGCTGTTAATTGCTTCAATTTATCACTATATGGCAATGCTGATTAGAAATGATATTCTTCATAGATTATTTCTGAAAAAGTTTCTGTCTTTTTTTGCTGCTCTGTTTTTGTTAGGAGTGGATAAATCTCAGTAGTGAGAGAGTGGAGGGTAATTATTTCCATTTATTACCAATATAGCCGACCGCTCATCTCACTACATGCTTGTTGAAGAAATGATATAAGCATGGGAACGGACTGTCCAGGACGCGGATGGTTCAGGGTGGTCGGTGAATTTTATAGCGGGCAGCGAGTTTTTTTAACTGATTTCATTTTAGCATATTCCGTAAGTTGACGGACTGGGTTTTGTAGTTAATTTAAACGGCTCCACGCCGTTCACGGCGTTTTTGATGGATGAGTGATAAGGGCGTGAACGCCCTTTATTATTACTTTATCCCTCATTTCCCAGCCGTAAACAGCTGGGCTAACAATTCAGATTATGCTGACCACAGTGTAAAATGCGGGTTAAGGTTTACCCTGACCGCTACCTATCTCTACGGTCTATACTACCCTCTATCAAGCCACTATTGTGGTCGGGGTGAGTTTATCCCGATTTATCGGGAGGGTGTGTCAGGAGTCAAAGGTTATCGTCATTGCCCGCAGACATAAGTCGGACTGGCGAGGAGTCTGTCAGCTAACGAAGGAACTAAACTAAATCGTTCCTAAACGTGCTCAATGTCGGTATATTCTGAGATCTCTCTGCTGGTGGTGAAAACGTCCGAGAGATCGAGTTCACTTATATCTTTTCTACCGTTTATACGTAAAAAAGTTTCTATTTCCTTTGCCGTTGCGGTATAGAGATTCACGAACCGTTTGACCGATTCCTCAATAATAAATCGTTCCCGAAGCTCGGGTTTCTGAGTGGCGATGCCGACGGGACAATTCCCCGTATTACAAATTCTGTATTGTTGACAACCGATGGCGATCATGGAGGCAGTCGCGAGAGCAACCGCATCGGCGCCTATCGCGATGGCTTTGGCGATTTCAGAACTGTCACGAAATCCGCCCGTAACGCAAAGAGTGACATCGCTGCCGACAGAGTCGAGATAGTTCCTGGCTCTACGTATGGCATAAACGGCTGGCATAGCGAGATTATCCTTAACGAAAGTCGGACCGGCTCCGGTTCCTCCGCCTCGGCAGTCTATAGTTATGAAATCAGGACCTGCCGACAGAGCTATCTCAATATCTTTTTCCACGTGACCGCTTGAGAATTTGATTCCGATCGGTTTTCCTCCGGTCAGTTCCCGCAGATGGTCAACCTCCTTTTTGAGATCCTCGGGGGAATTTATATCGGCGTGCCGACCGGGTGAGATCGAGTCTTCGTCTTTCGAAATACCTCTTATCTTGGCGATCTCGTCCGTGATCTTTTCCTTAGGCAGATGACCCCCGAGTCCGGGTTTAGCCGCCTGTCCTATCTTGATCTCGATCGCGTCAGCCTGTTTTATGACATCATCTTTATGACTAAACATCGCGGTGCCGAGCTCGTAAATGTATTTGTCCGCTTCCTGACGTTCTTCGGGCAGCATTCCGCCTTCACCGGAGCACATAAGCGTTCCGACCAATTTTGTGCCGCGGGCGAGAGCTATCTTCGCTTCTCTTGAGAGCGCTCCGAACGACATATGAGAGACGTAAAAGGGCAGGTCAATTTCTAACGGGTGTTTCGCTGTTTTACCGATGACGGTTTTCAGGCTGACAGGTTCGTCCTCATTTAAAGGCATCCTGAAGAGCTGTCCGCCCTTGAAAAGTATAGCGTCGAAATTCGGGACGCTCTTTTGGGTCCGCATCGGCGTGATCTCGCTCTTGCCTGTGAGCGCGAGCTCCTGCATCCGTTGGAAATTCGTTTCAAAATCATCGCTCTTTCGCATCCACTTGCCGAGATATAAGTCGGAGGGAGGAGGAGTCGCTTCCGATTCTTTAACGGTTGGATTCATCGGTCGGTTCGAGAGCAGCACTTTTCAGTCCTCTATCTTCACTTCATAAGCGGCAACATCGCCGAGGCTGCCGGGCGCGCCCTTACCGTTTTTAAAATCATATTTATGACCGTGCAGCGGGCATTCGACCAAACCGTTGCGCAAATCACCTTCGCTTAACGCCCCTCCCTTATGAAGACATACGTCGGAGATAGCGCCGAAATCGGAACCGCTTCTGAAAAGAGCGATATTCTTTCCTTCGATCTCGATCAGTTTGCCTTCTCCATCTGAAAAATCATCTACCGAACCTATCTCGACATATTCACTATCCGAAGGAGCAGATGATATAGTAGCGGCTTCTGCCGTAGCCCATTCGCTGTCGTCTTTGAAATCGTTGTACCAGTGCGTTCCGTCGCAGAACGGTTTGTTCTTCGAACCCCCGCACCGGCAGAGAGCGTAATGCTCGGGTGATTCCGTCACATCCCCTTTCGGGTCTTTGAATTCAATACCTCCTACAACAAAATAAGGTCCGTCTTTGGAGATGATGATGCCTGCTTCCCGCTCAACGGAATCGTGAAGCTCGTTATTGATCGTATAGCTAAGCGCCCCCGATGGACATTGCCTGATTGCGCGTATGATTTTTTCCGTGTCTGTAGCGTCAAGGTCTATCCATGGTTCGGTCTTCATCCGAAAGACTTCGGGCAGTCCGTCCGTGCAATGACCTATGTGAGCGCAAATTCCTCTGTTATCATGAATTGTAATTTCTTTGCCGACATAATTGTCAACCGTTCGCGGTTGACGTTCATCTGATTTGGCATCGTCAAAACCGTTCGTTAAGTGCGTATCGTCGCAATATGGCTTGGTCGAAGAACCGCCGCAGCGGCAGAGCAGCATCGATTTTTTCGTGTCGAGAGCCGTTCCGTCCGATGAATTTAGATTGATGATATTCTTTTCGCTTATCGGGCCATTGGAAATTGGTTTAAGAAGTTGTGTTTCTTTGTCGCTCATGGGTTCCCCTTCATCTTCAACCGGCTGTTAGGAGTGTAATTATATCATCTGCGGGGCATTTAACCAAGAAGAATTGTTAAACCGCTTGACAGTCTAACTTCTATCAGATTATATTAATGCCTTCGGAGAGGTGGCCGAGCTGGCTTAAGGCACTCGCCTGCTAAGCGAGAGTGGGGGTTATACTCCCACCGAGAGTTCGAATCTCTCCCTCTCCGCAAGTTTTTTGGGTTATGTGAGTTAGGGCTTGCCAATCTCCTCCCTTGAGGAAGGTATCACAAAGTGACGGAGGGTGTGATTCAGATGTTCTATATCCATAATTTCCATAAAAAAGCAGTTGCATACAATTAATTTCCTTCTGATCAACCACCCCTTTCTCCCCTCCTTAGAAAGAAGGGGAGAAGAAAACGCATATATTAACGATATTAATCTTGACAAAAATCCATAAATATATTATGTATAAGGGAATTAAATACAATGTCACAGCTGAGTATTATATTAGCCTCATTTTGATAAATAAAAAAATCATATCACTTGTACTGTTTGCTTTTGTTCTTCAATCCGCATGCGAGGAGGATGTAACTCTGCCGACCGCACAGAAGTACGGCAGTCTATCGGGCACTGTCAAAGATGCTGAGACAAGCGAGCCAATCGCAGGAGCCTTGGTTGAAGCTGTTGTAAGTCAGGTAACTGACACTGCCGACAGTATGGGAGCGTTTTTTCTCGACAGTCTTCTTGTGGGAGACGAAAGTATAAATATTTTGGCTGGGTTTTATGATAGCCAAATTCTTGAGATAACTATTACTCCTGATTCACAAACGCTTAACGTTGCGATGATGCCTATGGTCGAGAATCAATATCTTTACGTTGCTGAGGCGTTAGGCCATAATATTTACATAGTTGATGTTGATAGGCATAAAGAGGTAGACAGTCTTTATTTTTCTGAAGGGGAAATAGCTCGTCTTTTTATTACACCCGGTGGAACAAAACTTTATATCTATGTTGCTATTGTAAAAAAAATATTTTATTTCGATAGCGAAACAAGGACACTGTAAATGAACCGTATAGCCTTTATAACTTTCTTGACTTTGGGTTTCGTGCTGACGGCCTGTGATGAAGACCCTGTGAGTTCTAACGAAATTGACAATGATGGACGTATAATGTTTATTCGCAACTCGCGAGAGTTCAGCCAAATTTGTACTATAAAACCCGATGGAACTGACATGCGGGTTATAGCCAATTATGACTATAACGGTGAATTTCGTTATGAGGGCTATATATACTGCCGTTGGTCGCCCGATAAGTCGCGCATTGTTGTCGAGGGCGGTCCCCGTAATGTTCGTGGTTTTGTAGGATGGAATCCCCTCTGGATGATGGATATGAACGGAAGGCTCTTATACAAATTGATATGGAGCGGTTCCCGACCTGTATGGTCGCCTGACGGGAGAAAGATTGCTTACGTGCGGAACAGAAGTTACGTACAAGACCTATATGAGATTGAAGCTTCTGGCGGCAATGAGACGATATTGCTGGAAGCTGAGATTGGCTCCGGGTGGGGGTATTCGTACTTTCCGTATGATTGGTTCTCGGGACAGAAAAGTGAAATACTCTTAAGTGAGACGTTCATGTTTACGGATTCCACAGGAAAGCGAGGTGTGCGTCCCACAGAGCTACTAGATTATGATCCTGATAGTAAAGGCAAACGATATCTAACTGATGATAAAGTAAATAACGGATATGGAAGAATATCTCCGAACGGTACTCAAATCATATACAAATAACAATTACCTTAGCCTT
>JACZYG010000037.1 GCA_022571215.1 Fidelibacterota bacterium
AATCTTCATTCAATAATATACTATAATCAGGGAATCTTTGTAATAAACGTTTGTACGAAAAATACTTTGATAACTATGTTAACGGGATTTCTGGACGGACACCGCGCTCTCATGTCCGGAAATTCCGACTGCCCTTACCCCAAAGAAATAATTGTCAAGAGTGATACCTTCCACGGTGTATTCATTTACCTTAACCCAAAGAACTGACCTACCCCGCTCTTTGAACCACCCATCATTTTACACTTTAGTCAAATAAATAGCAATAAACATCCAAATCATATTGATGTTTAGAATCTAAATGTTATATTAAATTCTGTGATATGAAAATATCAATAAAATGCTTCCACTAATAACTTTATGTAAATTATAATTACGCCGCTTAGTGAAATTCTGATTCCCAACGAGGGCGGATTCAGTTAAGCGCCAAAATCAAAACCCGATGAATATGGGAATGAAAGGAATAATAGATGCCACTCTATATGGATATTCACAAAGGTGTTGAAGGATTGACTGCCGAAGCGGTCGCAGGGGCCCACGAGAAGGACCTCGAGGTTCAGGAGAAGCACGGGGTGAAGTATTTGAAATACTGGTTCAACGAAGACGACGGCAGTATTTTCTGTCTGTGCGAGGCGCCGAACAAAGAAGCGGCTGAGGCAGTACACCGTGAGGCCCACGGAATGGTCGCAGACGAGATCATCGAGGTCAAGGAGGGAGAGTAGAAGCATAGATTGAATTTATCTGCCACGCCCGGTGTGACTTCACTCTTACATAGCGGAACAAAATCCCGGCGGCGGGGCGGATCCGTCAGCCGGCGGACTTAGAAGGACATTGATTGCTTTTGAGTAACAGGTACTCAGAGGGAGCAGTGACCTGAGAGCAACCATTTTTTGTCCCGGTTTGTTCCTTCGGAACTCCTCCGGAGTCCAGTAATGCCAAATTTGTAATATAGCAGGTGGTAAAACTTATTGGGTTAAGATATAGATTGAATATAGCAGTAACCGGCTATACTACATTCAGAAATATGGAAAATATCCATTAAATGATTTCATTAATAAAACTATATATATATTTGGTAGGTGATTGAAGCGAAGGTAAAACGATATGGCTTTTGAAATGCTAGTTGGTTTAAACGTTGTAGACGACGAAGTATATCAATCTTATCGGAACGAGATGACGCCAATTCTTAAGAACTATGGCGGTGGATTTGGATACGATTTCAGAATCTCTGAAGTTCTCAAGTCCAAAACAGACGCACCCATCAATCGAGTGTTTACGATTTACTTTTCGAACGAAGACTCGATGAATTTATTCTTCTCAAACGATGAATACCTCAAGATCAAGAAAAAGTATTTTGAAAAATCAGCTACTGATACAACGATTATCGCGACCTATGAACGCTAGCGGAATTCACGCTTCGTTATCTTAAATGGCTGAGCCACCCCCACCATTCATCCCACCTTCTATGTTACAGATCAAGCCGTAAATTTACTCAATTCTCATCAACACAAGAATTTTGACACATCAAAAATGTGTATTATAAAGTATCGTTGATAAGACAAAAAAACACCGTCCCAAAACCTATTTTCTCAAATCCTGTCGATTTCATGAGTATTTGTACTGCGAAATGGCGTGTCATAACTTTCGGTTATGGGGCAGTGCAATTTAAGTAGGACCTATTTTTAATTAGATGCACCTAAATAGTTGCGTCTGATAAAGCGTTTACAGATGAAATTAGTGGTATGTGGGTGATACTCTTGTTGAACGGAGATTGGATCGATTATGTAGCGGTTTACAGTATCTGATAAGAATTATACACCTATTGAATATAAATATTTATTATCAGACTATATTGCAAATAACTCCCTAATAACACTGAGTTATAGATATGTATTTTTTATATATACGTATATATGAGATATATTATATTTATAACACATATATTAGCATTATATACATATTATGATCGTATATTCGCTATACGCAATATAGTGCTTGCATTGTAAAAATAATATTCGTATAATTGCATCATATCCAATTTGAAGGAGTGAAATAATGCAAATAGAGATAAAAGAAGAGATAAAGTATCAGATATTTGTCAGGCTTGCCGAAAGGAGAGTTACTAGGGTTATAAAGGACTTACGCTTAATCGGAAACCTTTCTAATAAGAGAATTTACAGTTATAAGGAAGATGATATAAAGATGATCCTTTCCGCTATAGAAAGTGCGACAAAGAATTTAAAAAGTCGATTCGCTGCTAATTTGGAGGACAAAGAAAAAGAATTTAAACTCTGAAGGGCCGCAAGATGAAATCACAGAAGAAGCAATCCAATTAATTGGAGCAGACAATCAGTGACTTCAGGTCCTTCTTTGCTATGATGTGGAATTGACCCGACATCGAATGTTTCTAAGAAGAGTGCGTAATTTTCGCTTCTTCTTTTACTCTCTAAAAAAGTAACGACCTGAGAGTGACTATTGTCTGTACCGGTTTGTTCCATCGGAACTCCTCCGGAGTCCAGTAATGCCGATTTAGCTACTTTCTACTAAAATAGCCCCGTTTTGCCAGTTTCATATTTATTGACTAATTAATTCTCGTGATGAGGTATTACAAACGATCAATAACCAACTTTAATTTGTCTCTAACTTCCTCGGCAATCACCTTAAGATCGGGATTCTCAATGGCTTGCATAGAAGCTAAAGGATCAACAGCAGAGACTTCTACCTTCCCCTCTCCCTTTTCCTGAACTATAATATTGCAAGGAAGCATTGTTCCTATTTTATCTTCCGTCTGTAAAGCCTTATAGGCAAATGCCGGATTGCATGCCCCTAATATTTGGTACCTGTAAAAATCCACATCAAGTTTTTTCTTTAAAGTCTCCTTAACGTCAATCTGCGTTAGAATACCAAATCCCTCTTTTCCGAGAGCATCGGAAACTTTCTCAATCGCAGTGTCAAACGAATAGTCAACATCTTTATTAAAATAGTAATTCATTTTTACTTTTCCTCCTCTAAGTAAATTTAGGTATTTCTCTCGAGCAAAAAAAGAACTGATTACGCCACAGTCACCATTATTTTTCTGGTTTGTCCCGTAATGCCGAATTTGGCTACCTACACTAATTCAGCTGTAGGTTCACTTCGGTAAAGAAGTTCTTTTTCTTCTATGTCTTTTACGCTCACTTGCACGTTTATCCCTTCCCTTATGCTGCCAGTGACCACGCAGTAATCTTCGAATTTAGAAAGGCATTTCCCTATCCTCTTCGGTTCATCGCCTTCTGTGGCAATGCTGATCTCAACATCTAATCTTGCAATTCGCATTCTACCTCTTTCAAGACGCTTAATGGTTCCTATTACTTCCGTTGAGATTGACTTAACTCCGACCCTGAATTTTTCCAGGCAGAATAATAGGCTTGCAGAAAGACAGTTACCTACAGCTGCTCCAAGAAGCCTCGCCGCATTCGGTCCTCTTGCCTTGCCCAATGGCTTTGGTTCGTCCAGGATTAAGAGTTTAACTCCTTCCATATCAAACGTCGTCTCGAATTCATAACCATCAATACGTTCTAATCTAAGACGGAATTCTCGTTCATCAGACATTACTTGATGCTCCTTTAAAGAACTGAAGATTTTATCTCTTCAGTTCTTATGTTTTTATATCGAAAAGGATCTTCTAAGTAAATATAATTTGAGATCCTGCTGATCTTTCATAAAATTCACCGATCGTAAGTACCTCGTCTACACACTCACAGAGATCATCCTTTTTAAGATGAAACATATCCATCGCTGCTCTGCAAGCATAGATTTTGCCTCCAGAATCGTGAATCATCTCTAAAAACTCACCGACCGGTGGGATATCCAGTTTTTCCATTTCGCTTTTCATTTTCTTAGTTGCAAACGCCGACATCCCCGGAATCATCCCTATCATAGTGGGGATATGCATTGCGGGATTTCCGACAGTTGCGACCTTAAGATGCTCCATTTTCTTCCTTTCTATCGCGTCAAGTCCGAAGAAAGTGAAAAAGAGGTTTGCTTCAATCCCTTCCATCCGTGCGCCATTTGCCATTATTAGCGCAGGATAAACTTCCTCCAAAGATCCTCTGGATACAATGATTGATACTTTTTTAATTGAATTTTCCATGACCAACTCTCCTTTATTGTTTTTCTTAGATGCAACCCTGTGGTTTCTTTAAGCCGGCTATTCGAGCCGCCTTTTTTGCAGGTCCACTGGGGAAGAGCTGATATAGCTCTTTTATGGGCACTCCGCTTTCCTTCGTCAGCTTTCTTATTGACGGGGCGCTGCCTTTTTCGTCAAACTCCTTTCTCATGAAGCTGATCACTATGAAGTGGCGATCAGTTAGTTCATAAATCCCCTCTTCCTCCGCAATTACCTTAGCGATCTCTTCATTCCAAAGATTGGAGTCGGTCATGTAATTATCTTGGTCGAACTCTATATTTATTCCGGATATTTCTCTCTGTTTCATTTTCTTATTCTCCTTTGGTTATTCCTTCACTCCGTTATCATACTTCATCGTTTTCATCTATAATTGTTTCCCGGCCATGGTCATTTGAGGTTTTACGGGCAGTTCTTTGCCTTTGACCAATAGATTCCAATACGCCCATTTGAACATCATCTTACCATAGTGGTTCATCCTGGTTTCCTTGAGCAATGAGAACGGACCTACGCCGGGAAACGGAAACTTCCCGTAAAGAGGCTCCGTTTCATAATTGAAGTCTATTAGAATTCCTTTCCCGAAACCGGTTTCTATAAAACAATTGGCGTGTCCGTCAAAACTTTCTTTTAGCGGTTTACCCGCGATAGCTCTCAGCAGGTTATCAAGAAGTATCTCCGCCTGAAAATGCGCAACCGATCCGGCTTTAGAGATTGGAAGATCTGTCGCGTCACCGATTACGAATATATTCTCATATTCTTTAGAACGGAGAGTATGTTTTTCTGTTGGAATGAAATTCAGTTCATCTCCCATCCCCGAGCGGGCAATTGCCTCGTCTCCCATATTCGTGGGAATAGTAACAAGCAAATCATATTCCACCTCTCTTTCATCCCAAGAGATTATCTTATTGGATTCAGCGTCAACCCGGGCGATATTGAAATCAGGGATCAACTCTATATTCTTTTTAGATAGAAAATCGCCGAATTTTTCCGCTGCTTTCGGTTTCGTAAACGCACTTGAAAGCGGAGTGACATAACTTATTTCGATTTTGTCCCTTAATCCTTTTTTTGTGAACCACCAATCCGCAAGAAAAGCAAATTCCAATGGCGCAACAGGACATTTGATGGGCATTTCTGCGATATTTATAACTATTTTTCCCTTTTCAAATCCAGTTAAATACTCTCCAAGTGCCTTAGCTCCTTCAAATGTGTAAAAGTCAAAGATGTTCTTTCGCCACCCATCTCCTAACATCCCCTCAATCTCAGATGGATTGATATCTGTCCCAGTCGCGATAATGAGGTAATCATAATCAAGAACTTTGCCGTTCACCAATTTAACGAGGTTATCTTTGGGTTCAATCCGTTCTATCCCTGAAATAACAACATCTGCACCCTTTGGAAAAAAATCTTTCTTAGGTTTTATCACATCTTCAGGAGAATAAATCCCGAAAGGCAAGAAAAGAAATCCAGGCTGATAATAATGGGTTTCTTCTTTATCTACTATTGTTATCTGCCATTCTTTACTGTCAAGAACTGGCAGTAATTTATTCAACATCATGGTGCCTGCTGTTCCAGCGCCGAGTATCAATAATTTTCTCATTTTAAGTTCCTTTCTCTCCATCTCTATTAGAGATATATAGTAAAGCAATTCTCATTCCAAAGAGCATAGCAATAAAAATTTAGATGAAAATCCTAGATAGCTCATCGTCCATTTGCCATAAAAGTTTTTCAACGCTGGAACAATCATCCACATATTTGCATCGAATATCTTTGGTTACACTCTCGAGGGCATGAAGTGTAGATGAAATCTGTGCTGCAATGTGAAATCCTTCTCGTCTATTTTCAATCATTGTTCTAATAGCACTAAGTCGAAATTCAATCATCAGCAAGCGTTCGGACAATTCTTTTTTTTGTATTGTGTTCCCAGTATTTTTTTTATCAACTTAAATCCTTTCTAGCGTTTTTTTATCTCTCTTCAATGATGACTGTTAATAATTTGCCACTAGAAGAAAGTGAAGAAACTATTTGATAAATTTAAATAATACATCTATAACCTCATCTTTAGCTTCTTCCGTTGTCTTCTTGTTTTTGTAGTAGTCATCCATAAAATTACGGAGGATAATTTTATTTACGCCTCTCAGTGCATTTAATACGGCTGAAGACTGAGTAGCGATGTCGAGGCAATCTCTGCCATTTTCGATCATTGCCTTAACTGCATTAATCTGTCCTGCAATGATAGCCAATCTTCGAGCCGCTTCCTTCCTTCGTTCTAAATTCTTAGGATCTTTTTTCACCATTTTGATTCCCTTTTTAATTTAATACCTCCTCCCGGTAGGGGTAGACGCAATATTTATGCCAAAACATGATACAGAATAGAAACTATTATAAGCTCATAGATATTAACTACTTATAACATAAGAAAGATGGTTGATTTTTTTCTTTGGATTATTGAACTATAGAAATAAAATTGTCAATTTCTCAGAAATGAGAATAATGATCTTAACCTTCTGCCTTCATAATTAATGCAACTAATAATTCGAAATTACATTTATTTAGAAAATTTCTTGATAGTCTAACTCTGGTATGTCTAAAGCGACTCCATCATTTGTTCTCTTCGGGAATTTTCTATACTAGAATAAATCCCTTTTCCATCCAGATTGCTAACTGATACACGAATATCAATCTGACCTGCCCATGTATTTTGAACACCTACTATGTTACACTGTAAGCCCAAAAATTTCATTAAATATGTGTCTCACAAACGTTCGTTTTCGGGACATTCCCATTAACGTCCCAAAATCAAAGTCCCATGAATATTGCATTTAACGAGTTTTGGCACTGCGAAATTGTGTGTCGTAACTAACGTTTTTTGATCTGCCCCCACTAGTTGGAACAATAGTAGGGATCAGTGACCAAATAGAGACCATTTCCCTGTCCCAATATCTCCCGTAATGCCGAATTGGTTAATTAAGAAGCAGCATATTGCGAGTTTGGACAAAATCACCTGTTTGGCATAACATGATATTTAAAAATTGTAAATAGTCATCAGGTAACCCCAGCTAGAACTGTCTTCACCTTTCCAATTCTTGAAGAGATCTCCAGGAGAGAATGTGGAAATTCCCGCAACAATTCTTAAATCCTTTCTATATCCATAAGTAGCCGTTACGTCTATTTCCGTACCGAAGGAAGATTGACCTTTTACTTCTTGAGATGAAGACATAATATGGTAATCCACTTTTACTGAAACTTTATCAGCGGGTTTAAATCCGGCTGAAAGTATCAGATCTCGCAGACCCGCTCCTCGTGAATGAACCGGAACGTTGAGGAAATAATCCATATATCCATAATACTTGTGATTTGTCGCATACAGTGTGTTGAATGCTTCGTCATCTGAGGTCGTAGAATCATCACCCGACACCTGGTCATAACCGATACCACCCCAGAATTTGTAGGTGGTCTCATTTGCGGCAAACTTTACACGAACACCAATCAGCGATGCATTCACACTGTTTCCTCCATTTGTTCCGCTTTGAATAGCAAGATCGACTTCCTGGGATAATGAAAACGATCCTATATCGTATTTCCCTTTGGAGTAAACTCCTATAGTATTCCTGTCCAAGACGTCACCCGGCGCCAGCCGTTGGTTGATTACGTAAAGATCCAATCGGGTCGGCTTTGCAAAAGATGTCTCAACCCATACACCCCGTACATCCTGATCTCCTATATCATCCACTGCAGATAGTTCCACTTCTTTCAGATAAAAAAGATCAGCTTTATACTGTTCGGCTTTATAACTAAATGTTACACCATCAAATGAACGCGCAATGTTATGCCAACCCACTGCTCCCATTATCCGCTCATTACCATAAGCTACTTCAAATCTTCCGACTTTAACGCTCAAACCCTCCGTAAATATGTCCGCGACCGAATAGTATGCCTGATGGAAATCGAGTGCATCGGCAGATCCATCTGAAAGAGTGTTTATTTCCGAGCCGAAAACTCTCGAATCCTGAACTTGAACAAACGCATAACTTTTCTCTTTGGAGAATTTTAGATTTATTCGGCTCCTTAGAAGACTGAATCCGAAGCTGGCAGTATTATCTGAAAAGTCTTTATCATTCCATTCAGTCCTATGTCTGATTTGTCCCGTCAATTTAAAGTCTTGCGCATTTGTTATCATCATATTACCGGACCCAATCAGCATAGTAACAATTATCAAAACCATTTTGATGAAAATAACTCTTGTCATTTTGATTCCCTCCTATTTCTATAAATATAGGGACGATGAGCACAAAATATCCTATCCTGATAATCTCAGAAGATAAAATATTTTCTAATGTGCATTGATAGGTTAACATTTCCCGGTTATTTGATACATCTCCGAAGGAAACAGTTTCATGACCAAAAATTGTATGGGGGAAATATGTCGCATAAACGATCGTTTATGATACACATTTTTCGTGTCTCAGAACTAATACGTTTATGAGACAGATTCTCCTATCCAACATGTACGGTCTGAAACAACTTGCCAACCTGATGATATCTCACAATTTTAAAGTCTTACTATTAAAATTATCGATCCTAGCACAATAGCGGAGGGAAAAATATCCCGACACAATGTCCAAATTGTTCATTTGAAAATCCAGACGGGTCGAAGTTTTGTAACGAGTGCGGAAAAGCACTAGTTCAAGGGCAACAAGAAGATCGTTTTTCACTCTTACATGAATATTCACCCTCCGAACCAAGAAAGAAAATTCTTTCAGCCGGCAAAAAAATTGAAAGTGAAAGAAGGCTTGTTACAATTCTTTTTGCGGATATATCAGGTTTTACCGCTCTTTCAGAAAAGTTGGATCCCGAGATAGTATTGAATATATTACCTGCTTTCACAAACAGCACTTGTCCGTGCCGACGGTAGCTACCTGTCATGGGCAACTAAGTTATCCAGGTTCAAAGTCCTCGTGCTGGACGACTTCGGGTTATCCCCTTTAAAGTCGAAAGAATCACAGGAGATACTGGAGTTCATTGAAGACAGGGTTCAAAGAGGAAGCACTATCATAACGAGTCAACTTCCCATCAGTGAGTGGCACGGCTACTTTAACAATCCGACCATCGCAGATGCGATAATGGATAGGCTAGTTCACAACACTTATAAGATAAATCTAAAAGGAGAATCGATGAGAAAGTCAAAAAATGTTCTTTCCTAATCGGACACTTTAAAATATATTAGGCTTCGATAGAGAGGGAATGGGAAGGTGGCCGATTACATCGGAATAACCATTTATAAATAACTATTAATATAAGCTTTAAGAGGTTTTTCAGGGACGACTATTTAGGAATTTGAGGTCCCGATTCGAGTACTCTCTGAATAGCAATATTTGCGTCGCGCGAAGCTTGAACAGGTGTTTTGACGCCGAAAATTATCGGCTGCCACAATTCCCTGTTGAGAATCGTCTGAATTTCTACAGTTTTTGCCGTCAGGACATGGGAAACTGAAAGGTCCAGAATATCCGCATATAATTTTGTGATAGGATTATCATCAAAATAGCTTGTAAAGATAGGATTAGTTGTCAAGTCTTCCCGGGCAGGAAGATAGTTGGTCAAAGCAATCCAGAGGGAATCATGTTCTCCGCTGAAATACCATTTCATGAATTCCCAAGCCTTATCCTTATTATTTGAGGACTCAAAGAGCACCATCCCTTTAGAATCAGCAAGCGTATAGACAGGCGCATCCTCCGGGTAATCGTCCGGTACCAATAACGGGGCTATCTCATATTTCAGGTCAGGGTATAGCCTTTTTATTCTTACTGTACTTCCGGCGCCCTTTATTGAGGCAAAGAAAACCCCCTTTTCAAATCCATCCTTTATCTCAAATTTAGGCGCGTATCCTTCATCGAATATTCTATAAAAGAACTCCGTGACTGCAATCCCATACTTGCTGTCAAGAAAAGCTTCGTTTTTATCCACATCGATGAACGGTTTACCTCCTGATGCGCTCGCGTAAAGGGTCAGATAATCAAACCATCTACTGTACCACTTTGAAGAGATGTCAACTGTCAATCCATAAACCTTGTCAGGAACAGTTACCTTCTCCAACAGTGCAAAAAACTCACTATACGTCCTCGGAAGTTCAGTGATTCCGGACTTATTGAGCATCTCTTCGTTATACCAGACCATTACAGGATTTATGAAGATCGGCATCACGTAAACATGTCCTTTATAAAACCAGTTATTCCGGACGATATTCGACATTTTTCTCTTTTCCACAACGTCCCAAAAACCTGGCAGTGTGTCGAGAGCAACGATTACACCTGCATCGGCAAGCTGAGCGGCAAACCCTCCGAATATATTTGAAATGACATCAGGACCGGTTCTGGTGGCAATTGCGGTAAGAATTACTTCTTCAGAGGTATTGCCAGCAGGTATAGTTTTCCAGTCTATCGGAGTCTCCTTGTGTGTGGAGTTCCATTTATCTACAACCTCTTTTTCAAATCTCGACATCTCTATGCTCGGCGCTGTCCAATACTCAATGCCGTTGGAAGCCGCATCTCTTTCATTTGTACCGCATGACAAGAACACAGCGCATAGCGTAATTGAGATAAGTCCGTATGTTAAACTATTGATCATCTATTTAGGGACGTCCTGCAAATTAAGAAAATTCTTATCATCACTTCTCTGAAAGTAAATC
>JACZYG010000062.1 GCA_022571215.1 Fidelibacterota bacterium
CCATTAATCGGGGGTTGAAGATAAGAATGGCGGAAATCAGTAAAACAAATACGGCAAGCAGAAGCGAGGTTATCCCCAATATTTCATTGGTCTGCATCAACGTGCGTGAAATGTAGTACAAAAGGAATGATGCTATCAGCATCAGTATGCCGACAAGGTACCGATGCTTGAACAATTGTTGATCGACTGGGATAATAGTGTTTGCAGCGCTCGTAAGTTTCAAAAGTTGAGCGGGAAGTATAATGAACATAATTCCAAAAATAATAAGTATACCGCCGAGAATCGGGAAGGCTATCAAATTTTTCTCCTCCTAATAAATCAATAATAAAAAAGCATTATAAGCTATCAGCCGAGCTGTAAACTTAATTCACTCATAGACTAAAGTCAAAAGAATATTGTTTACCGTCGCTTGAATATAGGATGACCGTAAACGCCGTTCCAGTCATATCCTGAAAAACATCTGATTTGTCCTGAAAATCACTCATTATAAAAGTTCTTGTCTGATTATTAGGTAAAATAAAATCTGTCATACCGTCCCCTTTTGAATCAATTTGGTCTGCACTGCCTGCCATTTTCGGAAATTTCGTTTCTGAAAATACGGTCACAGCGTTAACGTTCAATTTGTTGTATTTCGGGCCGGTGATCGAGCTATAGTTGCCGGGATAATCAGCCCTATAATCTGTGATAGTGATATTTTGTCCCAGAAGATTACGTAATTGAAATTGTACTTGCTCATTCGAAGAACCCAACAGTGTAGCGCTTCCGGTAACATATACCAGATTTGAGATGCTTGTCACTCGTGGCACAGCCACGGCGCCCTCTGCCGCAAGTATGCTCTTAATATTCGTTTCTATGCCGCCCGCAGGCTTAAATGAAAGAGCTCTTGTGCCTCGCGGCACGCCGCTGAACGAATAATTCCCTTGCAATCCCGTCGTAACAGAGTCTTTTTGGAGGGAAGCGGTTCCATTAGGTCTCCGGAGATAGACCTTACCGGATACCATCGGATTTCCATCAATAGTATAGGCGCTTCCATAAACGGTACTGACTACTTCACGTTTAAGTATTTCAAGATCAATATCCGCATCATAGCCTGTTCCCCCTACTCCCCCATCAGCGCCTCTGCTCGTGATTTTTCCGTATACGCTGTCACCGGAGGCATTTATTGTTTTACTATTAGTATATATATATGCGTTCCTCCAACTATCTTCGATCGCTGCGTCTGATTCTCCCTCGAACGATTTTGATAAATACGGTCCTCCCCATCCATAGGTGATAAAATAGGTTGTATTGTTTGTCAGGGAGGGTTGAGACCCTTGTATTATGAGATCTGTAAGCGCAGCGGGCATGATACCCATATCACCGTAATATCCGAAATCCGCTCTCCTTCCGTTGATGATTAGAGACGGGTCTCCCGCAATCGCTCTCTTTATTGTCTCCATCTCTAACAGAGTTGAATCCGCTTTTTGAGCCTCAAGTGTGCGAAGAACTATGTTGATGCCAACTGATGTCAAAATCCCTAAAAGAGCCATCACAACGATCAACTCCATAAGCGTAAAGCCTTTATTATGGAGTAAACGAAATATCATATGTAGCTCCGGAGCTGAGATATAAGGTGACTGTAAAGGGTGTACCGCTCATATTAACGTCGGTACCAGAACCATCTTGAAATGTTCTCATTTGAAATGTTATAGTCGAAGAATTCACGAAATTGTAAGATGTAAATGTCGCTATTGCGCTAAGCTGATCACTGTTACCCGCTTTCGGAGTTGTACTTGACCAGTGGGAACTGCCTCCTATATTAAAAAGATCGTAAAATGTAAGCCCTGAATAAACCGCTTTCCAATCTATCAGAGTTACGTCTTTCCCAAGATTGTTTGTAAGATTCACATTTACATAATTGTTCGAGGGTCCGCTTACCGAAGAGCCTGCGAGCAATATCGAACCGATATTGTTTATATCCGGCAGAGTTTTCGCCGCTGCATCTATCCTTATTTGTCTTGGGGGAGCCTCCGCGCCGCCTTTCGGAGTGAAAGATAGACTTCTGGGTCCGAATGGAATATCGAAAAACGAGAAAATACCTTTGCCGTTAGTTATCTTCGTTTTTATTGATATGCCACCGCTTCCATTCGGATAATATAATTTTACGGTCGCTTTCTTGAGTTTTTTCCCTGCTGAATCAAAGGCTTTTCCCGTAATACTTCCTCTCCATTCTCTCTTGAATATTTCGAGCGTTATATCGGCATCTATACCTGTTCCGCTAACTGCTTTATCCGCTCCTCGAGAGATCAGCTTCGCCGAAATAGTATCTCCGCTGTTTGGCAATTCGGTAGTATCCCACTCATATAAATTGTCAAACTCATCTGTGAGAGGATTGGATGTATAATTTGTGAATGTTTCCTGCAGGTATGGACCCGCCCAACCCGTCGATAAATGCAGTGTGGAATTATAGATTACAGCGGACTGAGAAGCTAGGGTCATAAGCTCGCTCAGCGACGTAGGTAATCGACCCATCTCTCCAACATACCCGAAATTGTTTCTAATACCATTCGTCCTTAGCAAAGAATTTCCAATAATCGCTCTTTTAAGCATTTGCATTTCTACAATAGTGTTCTCAAACTTTTCTCTGAGTTGTACATTCTGGTTCGCCCTCATTCCTGTACCCATAATGATCGCAATTATCGCTATCATGATGATCACTTCCATGAACGTCATACCTTCAGAGGAGTTAAAATTTCTGCGCTGATGTTTTTTGATATTACTATTACTCCTTAACAATTATTATCTCAAGGTGTAAATACAAAATCGTAAAACTGCCCCGTGCTTAAGAATAAACGGACTGTAAAAGTAACTCCTGTCATATCGGTATTTCCCCCATCCTGAAAATCTCTCATGGTGAAAGCATAGGTAGTATTATTGTCCAGAGTTGAAATTACCCAAGTCCCGCCCGTCACAGATGCCAATTGAGACCCGTTTCCAGCCCTCGTTCCACTTGCGGT
>JACZYG010000038.1 GCA_022571215.1 Fidelibacterota bacterium
AGATCAGATGGGATAGACAGCAGAGTTTCTATATGGTCTATTGCTACATCATATTCACCTACTTGAGCATAAATAACAGCAAGGTCTTCCAACCTGTGTGCGCCGCGCCACGCTTCTTTGCTTATCGGTAACAATTGAACTCCTTCTTTGCCTGTCCGAATAGCATCTTCCTTTCTGTTTAATCCCGCATATACCAAACCGAGAGAACTGTAAAGTCGATTATCCTCCGGATGGGTCGCTATCATGGTTTTATAGAGTGTCAACGCCGAATCATAATACGTTTTCTCTAATCCGGAATTTTTAAGAAAACCATACATCTCTGCCTTTATAAGATACTCATGAGTATAATTGAATTGGTTATCAATGGCTCTTTCTTCCATCTTAGACAACGAAGACAATATTTCTTCAAAGCGATTTTCATAAATATTCATGTAGTAATTCATTTCAATATAAAATGGATCTCTGACCGATACGACATTCTGTTCAGCTGCTGCGACCACTGCCCTGGCTTTTTGAAGATCACCATCCCACCGTAGATAGAGAAACATTTTAGCAAGGTAAATATACATCTGATCAGGTCCAAGGGAGAGCGCTTTATTTAGATGACGTTCAGCCTCTTCATACCTTCTGAGTAACATATAAGTCCCTCCCACAGCATAATACATTTCTGGATCTCGGGGATCCAATTCCACTGCTTTTAGAAAGTTGACTGCTGCTGCTTCCATTCTTCCTTGCCTGCGCTGAACGGCGCCGATTCCCGAATACAGAAAGGCGCTATTTAGTCCCAGATCCATTGCGGTTTCGAATTGTTTGAGAGCTTTTTCATATTCTAAAAGTCCATGATAATAGTACCATCCATATGCTACATACGCTTCAGGTAGATCTGGATTGAGAATCAGTGCTCTATCTACAGCTTTTTTGGATCTCCTTAACCGCTCTTCAGTTCGATCAAAGTGATACCAGTACATCTCCGAGTGAGCAAACGATAGATTGGAATATGCGAGAGCAAAATTGGGATCTATATCTATTGCTTTTTCATACATCTGTATACCGATTTTAAAATCCAATTCATCATAGCTTCGGGTGGAATAATCATTTCCACGCAAATAATAATCATACGCTTCGATATTCTCGGTAGGCTTTTGGTTGATGCTTTTTTCTTCTTCGGGAGTAAGCGATGCTTCTAATGCTGCTGCAATCTTAATTGCTACGTCACTCTGTATGGCGAATATGTCGTCTAATTCTCTATCGTAACTGTTCGCCCAGATATGTTTATCCGTATTTGCGTCTATCAGCTGAGCGGTTATTCGTACCCGATTTCCGCCTCTCCTGACACTTCCCTCAAGAATTGTGCCGACGCCTAATTCTTTTGCTATCTGGCTCATGCTTTTAGTCGTGTTCTTGTATTGCATAATTGAAGTTCGGGAGATCACTTCCAAACTCTTGATCTTGGATAGTTGAGTAAGAATATCCTCTGTAATTCCGTCCGCAAAATATTCGTTCTCCTTATCCGCGCTCAAATTCGTGAATGGCAGTACCGCTATGCTAAAACTATTCATATCTTTTTTTGATTCCACTTCCACAGTACCGAAGTCAATTTTGAGACCGATTATGATCAAAACGGTGATGAGTGTTGCCGCCGCCAGCCATTTAAGTTTATTGTTTCCGGCTTTTGAACTCTCCTTACGCTTATCGGAGCTTGAGGTACTTGATTCTACGGCTTTGGATACTGAAAATACCTCAACAGCTTCTACGACATTTTTCAAATCTTTCATTCCGAGGGAAGTCAAGCTCAGACCGGATTGATTCTTTATGTCGTCACGGACACGTGAAGAAACACACACGCCACCCAGTTCCGCCAACGGCTCGATGCGGGCGGCAACATTGACTCCATCGCCATAAACCTCATCACCTTCGATTACGACATCGCCGACATGTATACCGATACGAAGATTTAGCTCCGGATCGACTTCCATAACTTTTTGTATTTCCAATGCGGCGTTTACCGCTTCGATTGCGCTTTCAAACCTGCAGAACGTACCGTCGCCTACAAACTGGATCACTTCTCCGCCATGTTTTTTCACGTACGGCTTCATCAGTGCGCGGTGCATTTCGATCAGCTCCCTTGCCTTATTTTCATCCTTCTGCATGAGAGCGGTATAGCCGACCATGTCTGTGAACATGATAGCGGCGAGTTTTCTTTTCAACTTATCAGAAGACATTTTTTCTTAACTTCCTAAAGAGCCTTTAATTGAATGAACAGACAGTGTTAATTAAAGTTGCGTTAGTAAATATTAAATCGTGTATAAGTTTTAAAGTTACCTCTTAATTGATTTAATATCAATCAGATTGACTTATATCGTTATTTGAACGCACGGTCTGATTCGTGCGTAAAGAGAGAACATTCTCAGGAAACTTTTTTGTAAAGCAGCAACCGATAATTAATGTATTTCATATGAGCATCTATGTTGATCATTCCGGATAAGTAAGTCCTGTGCAGCTTATCAAATTTACTGCTCAACCTCCATTTCAACATCTTCATCAGACGAGGATAATTACCGTCCAAATATTTCGATCCTAACTGCGTAAGAGGACCGAGACATTCGGAAAGAAATTCGTCAAGAATCTGAATTGTCGGAGCCGTCTCACGAGTAATATCTTCATCTATAATATTTTCGAATTCTGTGTTGGCAATCGAAGCATAAAATTTCGACAGATTGTGACCGGCTTGAAGTGGGTTCTTATCCTTCACATCAGTACGAAAAAAATCACAAATCAGCATATGCCCTGTATCAATTAATAAATCCGATGATTTTTTCAATCCAATCTCTACATTGATATATTGGAAGCTTTCACTGAAAATAATCAGATCATACCTCTTTTTTGTATTTAATTCTTCATATTTGCACCGGAAAATTTCGGAGCTTTCACCCAACTTATCGGCTATTTTATTTGACAGAAATTCACTTGGAGATACGCAATCTACTGAATAGCCCTTGGCGATAAGTTTTGACGCCAAAGCACCTGCGCCTGCGCCTACATCGAGAATAGATTTTGTGTTTTCGGGGATGTTAGAGATAATGAATTCTGAATGATTGCTTTGAGCCTTAGAAAAGTTGGAAAATTGCGCCTCAAGATCTTCAGGCCAATATCCATAGTGAAGATCCTCGCTTTTTTGGAAGAACCTGCCAAGAAGTAACCCCATTTCAAGCCCTATCTCTCTTGAATCTACCTTTTTCTTTCTTGCCACCCGTTCTCCTAATCAAACTCTCTGTTATTTACAGCGATATGATATTCCCTGTTTGATCAGACTATCTTTATTCTCGTTTAGGAGGTTTTTCCAGCATAGAGATGAACATCTTTCGCGCGCCCATCGAATCCTCGACAGTTTCCGGAAAATCTATTGTGATTCTATTCCGATTGCTTCCATCGTTATACTGTATCGTAAAATCATTTTTACTGATATTTGTCATCTCAATCATTTTACCGTCTATATCATGATTCCCAAAAACATTTAACAGAGCTTGCAACGATTTTTGGTGATCCAAGTTCATATGCTGTAAAATATCCCACCCGACATATGCCAGAGGGTCGGGTGTAACATCCGAATACTTTATACCTTGCACCCAGCCGATAAGACCGAAACCTCCTATCCATCTGATTTGGGATGGCACACATCTCCAATAGTCAAAACTGTGCTGTCTTTCCCTCTCAACTGCCTCGGGAAATCTGCTTTTATATGACCAACTGACCTCTTCGATTTCGTCATCCGGTACCAAATCAAATTCGCCAAGAACTGTTGCCCGCGCAAACATTTGAGGATCATGAGTTCCAAACTGGTCAACTATTAACATACTTGCCCGATTATCGGCTATCAAATTCTTGCTGTGTTCAGAAATATCCGCTATTAGAATTATCAATCTGCCCTGGCTATCAATATCATAGGGAGTTATTGAGCCAAAGGGATAACCTTCCTCCGATACGGAAATGGTGGAGAGAAATCCGTTTCGATTAAATGTTATAAAATCACGGGTTATATTTTCATATCCATTGTCGTTATTCATAATAAATTTTTCTTTCCCTTTCTATAAATAATTTAGGTTAAAAGATATCTGCAGCAAGAGGGTTATGCAACTTAAATTAATGAGTTAAGGAGCCGACTGATGCTATCGCGGATGTAGCATCAGACCGGCTCCTTTGGGAGGGAGAACTATATTTTGCTTTAAGGCAACGTTATGACCGGAGAGCCCATTACACCTTGTTGGGTGATCGTTGCGACTACAATAATGCCTTCGTTCGCGCTTGTTGCGGTTAAAACGAATTGGTTAGTCATGACAGATGACAAAACAAATGTGCTGTTCATATCTGATAATTCTGAATCAAATGAACTGACGTCGCTTACACCCTCGAAACTTCTGGCGCCTCCACCTAATGCAACGGGCATTCTCCAATATGAGGTAGCCGATGCAGCTACAGAGTTTACATCAATTATTAACGCATCAAGCTCTGAGTTTAGAGAACCGATAGCATACACGTTCATCCCAACAACCACAGCTGCACTGAGGATTATAGTTAAAAAAGCTATTAAAAGTATTTTTTGCTGTCCCAAAACTTAATCTCCAACTATGTTAAAAATTATTTCATTTGCTTATATCTAATGCAAGTGTTGTGCCACAATGATTACACGGTGTGACAAACGTGATACGGGTCATAATCACAATTTTGATGCTATCTATATCTGCTTGATAATATTATGCTTATGGACACTGTTATCTTTAAGGCATTTGAACCATGCTCGTCTGACATCAAATAATATTTTTTAAGTATAGGTCTATATCACCTTATAACGGTTTAATTAACCCTTTATTTAAATTAAAATGATAGGCATTATTGCGGGCAAATGGCGAAACAATATTAAATTCCTCCGATTAAATGCCTACTTGCATTATTTTTGCCTTATTAGTAAATTAAATAGTTAAGGATAAGATTCATTTGTGTCTTTACTTCCTTACGAACATGGAAAATGCCGTGGACGATAAACCAGAAAAGAGTATCAGTAAAATTCAAGAATCTCTGACCCCATCCGAATTAGCAAGTGAAATTGGACTTGGGTATTATCGTTGTTCACGCGACGGCAAAGTTCTCGAGGTCAATGAGCTGTTGACAACGCTGTTGGAATACAATAACAGCAGTGAGCTCATCTCTTCCGGAGTACCGGCAAAACTTAATAAGCATGTGCTTGATAAGATCGCTTCTTCCCCCGATAATTCTATCACAACCCCGACAGTCATAAAGCTAAAGACGAAAAAAGGAAATATAAGATCGCTTGAGGTTACATTTCGCGGCGTGAAAGACGAGAATGACGCTCCTGTATTTAATGAAGGGTTTGTCAAAGATCTGACCAGTCAAATATCGGAGCTCAACACTCTTAAAAATGATAACTTGTTGTTGAAAGGAGCAGAAAAGCACATTCAGGTTGCGTTGAACAAAAGCCAGAATATGATATCCCGTCTCATTAAGGAGGTCTCCTCTCCTTCCGAGGAGCTATTGAATGCCGTAATGTATTTTAACAAAAAAATACTCCTGATAGATGATGATGCCAAGATAACAGAAGTGTTTGGGGAATATTTCGAGGAAAAAGGATTTTTAATTCAATCCGCAAATAATGGGAGAGATGCGCTGAGCTTATTTCAATCCTTTAATCCCGATATAATTATTTCCGATATCTTGATGCCGGGTATGGACGGACTAACTTTACAAGAGAAGATTCGTGACCTGAACCCCGAGCAAAAGATTATCTTAATTACAGGTGACAGATCAAAGGAAAGCGCCAGAGAACTTATGAACGCAATGGGAATTACAATGCTGTTTAAACCTATTAATATAAGAGTCGAGCTGTGGAATGCGGTAAAAGAACAACTTGGAACAGCTGCCGCCGATTAGCTCAATCCTGCTACCAATATTTGTTTTAACTCCAATTCCGCCACTTAATTAAAATCTTTACGAAAACATTTTTATCACTTCCAGCACCTTGCCCGATTCTCATATTTGGCGGAGACGGTGTAATAAGACTTTACATCCTCTTTTCGTCCGGGTCTTTAATTTCCTGAAGAGCCGGTTTTATGATGAATGATCCTGTCAACCAGAGCCAGGAGCCAGATATGATGAGACATCTCAACTATATTATACTCTTTGCTATCTATGTAAAAGTTTAAATCCCCTAAATCCCTGAGGGGGTTGCTCGGTGAAAAGCCACTGAAAGTTATGACGGATAATCCCATCTCTTTTGCCTTTTTAGCGGCATTGAGGATATTGACCGAGCTGCCGCTTGAGGATATTAAGATAACACAATCGCCCGGGTCGGCATAATATTCGAGAGACTTCTCAACCCACTTTTCGTATCCAAAGTCATTGGAAAAACATGTTATCAGATCACTCTCGTTAAAGTTAATTGATCGAACCTGTGCGTTCTTTGTCAGATCCACCGAGGTGTGACTCGCCATGGCGGCGCTGCCTCCGTTACCCGCTATGATCACCTTCCCCCCACCGGTGGAAACCTCTAATAATATGTTTACCGCTGACTCCAGCATCACTGTATCAACACTTAGAAGCCCATCAGCCATCTTTTTCAAATAACCTTCGAAAAACTCCATCTTCCTCCCTTTCTGTTTGAATTCTTTTCGTTCGCTTTTTACATAGCCGTTGTTGAAATAGAAAGTTTTAAATTATCGTCTCATTTTGTTAGCTGGCGGTCTTTAAAATTGTTATTATGATTTTCCGCTCCTCTCACTCCTGATCATCTAATTTATAATCGAGCGTAATATTAGCAAATAGAAATTCTTGATACAAGTCTCTAACTCCCTTAACACTGATTATCTTGGCTCTTATTTCTATGACAGTCTGACCGATGGATAAGAATATTTCAAAATGTTCAAAATCTGTGAATAATCAAAAAGTGTCCATTTTATCAGCGAAAAACCCCTTTGTTTTACCATATGGTCATAGCTATAAGTACTATATTAACAATATGTTATGCCGTTTATATTGCTTTTTAGTCCTGTGAATTTACCGCTCTTTCTTATACTGCCATATTCTATCTACGGGCTTCAATTGATATTTTGAACGGTGCATGAAATTTCAGTAAAACGATCGCAGCGCGGATTCAGATAGAATCAAATAAATCTAAAGGGAGTTTAAGTTATTGCTCCTCCCTTAACTTAGAATCCTTGAAATATTTCACCGTTTTTGCAAGACCTTCTTCAAGATCAATAGTAGCTTCCCAGTTAAAAAGCTCCTTCGCCTTGAGGGCTTTTATAGAGCTTCTCCGCTGCTCACCCGCTACCGACGGACCATGACGAGCTTCACTCGTTGAGCCTGTAAGTTCTTTCAAGATAGAGTAAAGTCTGTTCACGTCATCTTCGCCTCCTCTGCCCGCATTCAGGACATAAGTCCCTTTTACCCCTAGTACAAGAGTATTGAGTCGGGCTATATCGTCCACAAACACATAGTCTCTCGTCTGCTTGCCATCTCCGTTTATGACTACTTCCTCTCCGGAGAGCAGTTTTGACGCGAATATAGCGATAACGCCCGCCTCTCCGTACGGATTCTGGCGCGGGCCGTAAACGTTCGCGTAGCGGAGTATAGAATAATCGAGACCGTGCTCGACATGATAGTAGTGAAGATAGTGCTCTATGGAAAGTTTTGCTACTCCGTAAGGTGAAACGGGACGAGTCGGATGCTCTTCGCCTGCGGGATATTCTTCCTGTTCCCCGTAGATCGCGCCGCCGGTTGAAGCGAAGATAAATTGACCAACTCCATGCTTCACGCAGTTTTGAAGCAGATTAACGCTGCCCAAAATATTTACATCCGCATCGAAGACAGGATCTTCGACCGATTTCCGGACATCCATCTGTGCCGCATGATGGTTGACGACATCAAATTTTCCTGATTTAAAAATTTCGGCAACTTCATTTGATCTGATATCGACCGAGTGATAGACGACGTCATCTCGCATATTTTCTACTCTTCCTCTCGACATATCATCTATCACTTCCACCTGATGATCCGCTTCCAAATAATTATCCACAATATGAGATGCTATGAAACCCGCCCCCCCTGTCACTAATATCTTCATCTCTTATGTCCCTCTTCTCTTACGTGTACGATTAAAAAGTAATTGAATATACAAATGAGAAAATCTAAACCCGTTTATCGTTGTAAATGATCACGGCATTTCCTCTTTAACTTTGTGGTTCCAATCCTTTTCAAGATAGTCCTTCAAGCTAAAAACCCAATCCCGCATAAAGTCAAGATTTCTTGATTTTAATTTAAGGTTTTCCAATACTTCCGAGTTAGGTCGCGGCGCGAAATATTCTTCGCTGAAGTAATCTGATTTGACCTCTATCAGCTCGATTTTATCCTGTAATTCAAATATTTTCAACATCTCCGCAGCCACTTCATAACGGGAGGGACCGCCCTCGCAGGTCATGTTGTAGAGTCCGTAAAACTGTGTGGAGATCATTTCCTTGGCATTCGCGGCAAAGTCATAGGTATAGGTTGGCGAGCCTTTAAGATCGCCAACAACATGAAGCTTTTGTTTACCTTCTAAAAGTTGTTTTACTATCTTATGAACGAATTTTTTATCTTTATGACCTCCCCCCATCATCCAACCGGCGCGAAAAATAAAATATTTGTGACATCCGTCTTTAATTGAGAGCTCGGCGTAATATTTCGATTTTCCGTAAACGCTTAGGGGTGCAGGAATATCATAATCGTTATACGTTTCCTGACCTCCGTCAAAAACGCCGGCGGTTGAGATGAAAACATAAGTACTGCCTAACTCTTGGGAGATCAACGCTGCGTTTTCGGCTCCAATGGTATTGGTGATATAAGTATCGTTAGGGTTGTTTTCACAATATTCAAGATCCGTGTAAGCAGCGAGGTTAAATATAAAATCAGGTCTAAATTCCGATGCCTCTTGCCGGACTGCGCTGTAATCCCTCACATCCAACTCTGTCAACCAGGAATCGTTGACATCAATATCTGACGCGCGAACTTCATAATCCTCTTTAAATGTGTTGTAGAATGCTTCTCCAAGCATACCCCCGCATCCTAATATCATTATTTTTTTTCTGTCCAGCATAATTCCTGAATGTTAATTACGTCGGTCTTTCATAAATTTAAAAAGAAACTTGTCCAAGCTGCCGCTGCCGGAAAGTCTTGTCAGTTCGGAGAGAGAAATTCACATTATTTACAGTCCGAGTTCAAAGTGCAGTTTAGTCTATTTTGATGATCGGGATATTATGAAAAAGAGAGTTGCCAAACTAGCTATTATATTCGATCTCCCCGTTAAATGTTCGGAACAGTACATTGCAATACCGTGGTTACTCCGATTCTAATCGGACACCTTCCCATCCCCTCTCTATCGAAGCCTAATATATTTCAAAGTGTCCGATTAGGAAAGAGCTTTTTTTTGATTTTCGCATCGATTCCGGATTTACTTACCGGCATTCACGATCCTATCGACGTTTAATTTTAAAGATTCAAGTTATCAGTCTCATTTGAAGGTCGTCACATATAAATAGCTGCCGTAAATTGTTTATGCCGATTTTTTTGCAAGAATTCATGAGGTGAAAGATAAGAATAAAGTATTCTGACATTTGGAGAATTGAAAGTGGCCGATGATCTCGATTATGAATCAGTTATCATTGGCGCGGGTGTCATAGTCTGGCTTGCTCGGCATCAGCTTCTTCAATTCTGAAATCAACATTGGTGATCGAGAGACACAACTCATTTGGTTTTGAGATAAGTTCAAGAAACAGCGAGGTAATCCACGCTGGTATTTATTATCCGGAGAATTCTCTGAAGGCTCGAATGTGTGTCAGGGGTAACAAAAGTCTATATTCTTGGTGTGATTCTCACGGAGTACCTTAATAGATGGTTATTCCGGTCTAATCGGAATCGGTGTCCGAACTGAATCGGATTTACCACATGCGAAATGAGCAATATTATTTAGTGCAATCTAGAAGTTTGAGTATGAGGTAGCATGTGGGATATTCGTAGGGAAATGGTGAGTATTTGAATTATTTTAAAACCCGTTTTTGTCCGAAATACAATAATAGCAGTGGTCAGGTAAAGATGACTAAATTAGTCATAGACACAATATAAATAATAGCTTGACAATGCATATGCAATTTACTATATTAACCGTGCGAATCGAGCATACAATGCAAATAGACTTAAAAAATATAGTAAAAACAAAAATTAAGGACGCAGAGGTACGAACAATGAAAACAAGCAGATTACATTTCAGAAACCTGCTTTTACCGTTAACAGTAGTAGCGATGTTGCTGAGCGTTGCTTGCGATTACGCAGCGACGACGGCGCCGGAATCGGCTAAGACATCTGCTTCGGTAGCAGGAGCGGCTACATCAT
>JACZYG010000005.1 GCA_022571215.1 Fidelibacterota bacterium
GTAGGTCGACATCATCTCGATGGCGCAGCAGGCCAGGCCGAAGGAAAGGGTCCAGAGAGAAGACTTGCGGGCCATGGCGAACAGTTGGTCGGTGGAGGCGGTTATGATGCCCGGCAACTTCCCGCCGATAGTCTGGTCATACATACTAGTACCGGGTTGATTGCCTGGTCCTATTATTATTTCTGCCATTCCAAGACTCCTTAGCCAGGTGTTCAACTTAGCAAAAGTGCCTCTTAGCAATTAATTTCCAATCCTGATTAAGGTATAAGAAAAGTATATGTATCCACCTATTAGTAATAAAATAAATTTATAAGGATTAAAAATGAGCATACGAAAAGATAAAACTGCAAGTACACAGCCAACATGGATTCTTGATTATCTTGATGAAAATGGCATCAGACGAAGAAATCGAGTTCACTGTTCAATGGCTGTAGCCAAATCGAAATATCGAATGATTTTAAGCGAAATTGAAAAACGCCGATTGGGTTTAACTGAAGGAAATCAATATATCTTATTAAAGGATTTGATAATGAGATATTTAGTTAATTCTGAAATTGATGGAAAATCTCCGTTAACTATAAGGCGTATAAAGAATGCTACTGATGCTTTTAAAAGAATCTTAGGTGAAGAAATACCTGTGGGTGAAATCACTCGGGAAATGGTTGAAAACTTTAAGAAAACTCGCCTGACCGATAAAACACCAAGGAATACTTTCTTGACAAAGGCGGGGTTGAATTCTGATATGAGGCATGATAAAGCAATGTTCAATTGGGCCGTAAATATGGGAATTATTTCTCGATCACCCTTTAACGGAGTTAAATTCGTTAACACTGAGAATAAACCTATCCGATTCCTAACAGTAGATGAACTTAAATCATTGTACAGAGCAATAGAGGAAGCAGAAGATATTTCAGCATCTGACTTAGTCACGTTCTACGTTCAAACAGGTGCGAGATGTTCAGAAATACTTCCTCCGAAGTTCACATGGAAGAATGTAGATCTAGATCGAAATTTAATTACCCTCATTGGAAAGCGAAAGAGACGGAGATCTCTTCCGCTAAATGAATTAACTCTTGAAGTGCTTCAGAGGAGAAGTTCTTTATCTCATCCGTTTGATTATTCTCCATCTCAAGTATCCCGGATACTTAAAAAATATTATAAACTGTCAAATATTGAGAATGCAAGTGTGCACACACTCCGTAAGACATGTGGTTCGCTTCTAATACAGAATGGAATGGATATATATCGTGTAAGTAAGTGGCTCGGACACTCGGGCGTTTCGATTACTGAAAAGCATTATCTTAATATTTTGAAGAGTGATTACGAAGATATGGCAGATAATTTAAATAGATCTGCGAGTGCGTATTTGCCCTGAAATTTTGTGCCATATATGTGCCATACCAGCGTAAAAATCGCCTAAATAGCACTAAAAAGGTGAACAATAAGTGTAAGTAGAAATGTTAGAAAATCTCCCTCTAAAATGCATGTAATACACTCACACATTCACTCTGAGGCTTCGCGGAAGTGCCTGGAAATCGAATCCAGCTCCCGCATTGCTACGGGACAACGGTTTTGAAGACCGTGGCGCCCACCAGGGTCACATTCACTCCCAAATTGTTATTTGGTTTTCGTCCTGTCCACGATACCGTAGTTCACGCCAAACTTTGCCTTCAGAACCCGGGCTTCAGCAAGAGCGTCATCGTAAGAACTATATGAGCCGACCCAAACTAAATGAAGTTTGTTATTCGCCACTTTCTTTTTGCCGAGAGAGACCTTGTAACCCCGTTTTTTGAATACATCTCTTTGCCTTTGGGCATTCTTTTTGGACCCGAACGCTCCGATCTGAATGGTGTACTCCTCTTTCTTGACGATACCTGTTGATTCAGCCGGCTCTGCGAAATTCGCTAAATCAATTTCAGGAAATTCCACATCTAAATCTTTCCATTTTTTCTTGAAGACATCTAAATACATTTTTGCCGTATCGGCTTTTCCCGTTACGAGCATAGCCTGCATAAGAAGATTGATTGCTCGTTCTATATGTTCAGATTCAGGATATTCGCGGAGTATCATCAACAGCGTCCGCTCGGCGCTGATATAAAGACCACGAGCGTACCGATATTCGCTTATCTGCATTAACGCATCATCAGCGTATTCGCTCTCGGGATATTTTGAGAGAAGAGTCTCGAAATATTTCAGTGATGATTCACCTTTTTTTTCTAACAAACCTTGAAAATAAATGGTTCGCGCATCATCGGGATTTTCCTGTACCAATGCGGGCAGAAGTTCTCGAGCTGTGTTAAACTTTCCCTCTTTCACGAGTGATTCGATGTTTGATTGCGCCGCCGCTCCGGACGTCATACTAAATAAAATAAGAAAAAAGAGAAGAATTTTGATACTCGAACTTAATTTAGTCAAGAAAAGTATTTTCATTTAAACAATCCGGGCAGATCCATAGAGGTTTATCGCTGTGATATCCGCAGCTCCTGCAATCGAATTTCCTCGGTCGCCTGGTACTTTGAATCAACGATTGGAGATTCTCCTTTATTTCATCACTTGTTTCGGGACCCAACAACATTTGTATGAGATAAGCTTTAGCCCGTAATGAAGAATTGTCCTTGTCCACTGCCTTACGAAGCATTCGAATTGCTTCTTTCCGATCTCCCTTTCTTTCATTCAGATCGGAGAGCGCTACTAAGGCGCTGACATTTCCGGAATCCAGATCCAATATCTCTTGATATATTTTTTCACTCTGATCGAAATTACCAAGATCATATAAGACTTCTTCCAACTCGTCAAATATTAAGTACGCATGTTTGGGATCCGTCTTTACAAATTTCCGCCACGATTCGACTGCATCTTTCTTGCGACCTTCGCTTAAATATGAAACACCGATAAAATAATGAGCCGCCGCGCATTTGCCTGAAGTTTTTAACGCTTTTTTAAATCGAATCCGAGCGTCCCTTTCTTCGCCTTTTTTCCGATATTCTAAACCTTGTTGGATCTGATATAGGGCAATAGTCTCAACGTTCTTTTTCTTTTCATGTTTCTGAATGCTTTTAGCCGCTTCTACCGCTCCGTCCCAGTCCCCCATTTCTTTGTATATTTCTAAAAGCTCATTTCGCGCCCACATGTTATTCTTATCAAGTTCTGTTATCATTTCAGAATGCTTGATCGCTTTATCCCATTCCTTAAGAAGCCGATAGTCTTGCAGAAGGCTTTTCCAAATACTCAATTTTTGATAATTTGTAAGACCTTTTCTTACCGTAAGCGATTGATGAACTCTCAGCGCTTGAAGATATTTTCCGTATTCACGGTAAATATCCCCTAGCTTAAGATAGGCGTCTAAATTGTCGGTGTCGTGTTTTACCACCTCGCGAAGCTTGTTCATCGCCTTTATTTTCTCGCCGTTGATCAGCGCGCTCAGCGCCTCGGTGTATGGCGACGACAGACTTTTTTTAAGTCTTTTTCTCTTCCCGCTCCATACCCACAGAAAAAGAAGTATCCCCCCTACAATTACAGGAATAAGCAGTTGAAATATGAGTCTTGAATCAATCACTGATCCCTGTTTTTGTTCTCCGTTTCGCTCTCGGAAGTGTCATCAGTTTGTCCGTCCTCTGCTTCTTCATCTACGGACAGATCTTCTTCCACCTCGAGTTCACTCTCTATCCCTACATTTCTTAAGTCATTCAGTTCCGACCGGAGTTTCTTTAATTCCTTCCTGACTTTTCTGACCTCCCCTTTAGCGCTAATGTATTGAATAACAGGAATCAGAAACCCCATTATAACGCCGAAGGCAAACGTTCCGAACAATACGTTCACAAGAGATACCTTGATGAACGAATATTGGAATATCTCCAATTCTTCAACAACTTGATCGACATTCTGCGTCAGGAACCACATGATAAGCAACACAATGACAACTATGAAAAATAGTGATATTAAGCGCATTTTCCCTCCATAGGTCTACAATAAAACAGGCTCACCGAATAATGTTATACCTGCCGCCTCTGTAATTAATGTCTCTAAAAAATCACCCGGAACTTTTCCATTTTTTGGAAGAACTACGAGCTTATTGGTTTCGGTTCTTCCGATATAATGATCAACGGATTTCTTACTTATTTTCTCTATCTGCACTTCTAAAGTTCTTCCTACCAATTTCTTATTGATTTCGAGCGCATTTTTCTTTTGCAGTTCTATTAGTCTCGTCAGCCGTTCCCCCTTCAGATCCTCGGGAACGTCATCAGTCATCTTTTTAAAGGCGACCGTGTGTGGTCTCTCAGAATATTTGAACATAAAAGCGCTGTCAAATTTTACACGCCGGACTACATCAAGCGTATCCGAGAATTCCTCTTCGGTTTCACCGCAGAAGCCGACGATTATGTCGGTCGAAATAGCTATTCCGGGAATTTCTTTCCTGAATTTTTCCGCAAGTGATATGAATTCTTCTTTCGTATAATTTCGATTCATCCTTTCGAGCACAGAATCAGCGCCGGATTGAAGCGGTAGATGAATATGATTACAAATGTTGTCATACTTCAGCATGACTTCGATGAGTTCATCGGACGCGTCTTGCGGATGAGGCGAGGTAAATCGAATTCGTTTTACTCCTTCTACCTGAGCCACTCTCTCCATAAGACCGGGGAATTTCAGATCCCCATCGTCATACGAATTCACATTCTGACCTAAAAGAGTAACTTCTCGAAAACCATCGGCGACTGCGTGTTTAACCTCATTGACCACAGAATCGGCAGATTTACTCCGTTCCCTTCCTCTTGTAAACGGAACGATACAAAATGTGCACATTTTGTCACATCCACGCATTATGGCTATCATTGCGCTATTCCCACCATTTCTCAGAGGGTAGATATAGTCATATGTTTCATATTTTGAAAGATTGGTATGTACCTCTTTGACCTCCCACGGTTTTTCTGTTTCAAGAAGCGCCGGTAATTTCCCGTAAGAATCAGGACCTAATACAAAATTCACGAACGGTCTGTTTTTCAAGATGTCTTCTTTGAGGTTTTGAGCCATGCAGCCGATTACGCCTATCACGAGTGAACTCTTTTTCTTCTTCAAGGCTTCTAAATGCTCAAGGCGATTAATTACTCGTTGTTCCGCCTTATCGCGAACCGAACATGTATTTATAAAAATGTAATCTGCGGATTCCGGTGTATCGGTAGGATAAATATCTCTGTCATCGAGAATGCGCGCAACCAGCTCCGAATCGTAAACATTCATCTGGCAGCCGTAAGTTTCTATATGATAAAATTGTTTCATATAATTACTCAAGTTAAATCACAAAATATACAGTGATATAAGTTAGATAGATGCTCTCCGATTCGCAAGCAAAATACTGAAACCGGAAAATAGAAAATAAAAAACCGCTTTTATGCGGTGGTTATAAGCTAAATGGAAACTATTCTTAGAGGCGGCTTAGGTCTCCCTCCGATAGATAAAAATATTTTTGAGCCGGGTCTTTTCTTACTCCGTTCTTAATAACTTCGTAATGAAGATGAGGCGATTGCGACCTTCCCGTAGAACCGACTTCACCGATTTTTTGACCCCTGATTACCTTTTGATGTTTCCTTACAAGAAGCTTCGAGAGGTGAGCGTATCTTGTCTGATAGCCGTAACCATGATCTATCTTAATCGTGACGCCGAAGGAAGGACTATCCATTCGAGCATCTGAAACGACACCATTTGCCGTGGCGAAAATAGGTTCACCCATTTTTGTAACTATATCTATGCCCAGGTGATCTTTTACATTTCCGGTGAATGGATCGTTTCTTTTGCCAAATCCACTTGTGATATATCCTCTAAGAAGAGGTCGAATGGTCGGCACATGTTGAAGCATATCTTTACTTGCTTTAAAAGAATCATATATTTCATCCAGACTTGCCAATTCTAAATTAAGCGCCCGCTCAATTTCATCGAGGTCAAAATTAACTTCCGCAATAGTAACATCAGACGCAGGAAGCAGATAATTCAAGCTGGACATTTCAGGGTTTAACACACCACCAACCCCGACCTTACGAATATCTTCATCTATCAACGGTAGATTTGCATATGTTCTTAACGCTTGATCCTTTCGATTAACAGTTATCATCTGATCTGTGAGCAGAGAGATCCTGTTGTTTATATCGTTGATGCGGGTAACAAGTTGCTTATTCTGATTGCTGAGCATAGCAAGCCGTTTTCCATAGAAAACATCGGTAAGAAAATCGGCTGTGAAGTAAAGACCCGTGAGCAATGTAAATACAACGAGAGCGCCTAAAAGCAATATTGTCGTTCTTGATGTACTTAGTTCGCGTACGTCTGCGTCATCATCGGATATCACAACCACCTGGTACCGCTTATCTCTCATTTTTACTCCGCTAAAATAACCATCAAAAAAAGAATGTAACTCTTAATTTAAATCTGGGAAGTAATCCATTTCCCGATAATTACATCAAGTCCCTATATATTAAAATACGTCCGAATATATAGTCAAGAAATTTCTGCTACATTTTGAGAAATGTGTTTAGGAGCACATGACTTAGAATTAACCGAGATACGACTTTAAATTCCTGCTTCGAGAAGTATGTCTTAACTTTCTGATGGATTTCTCTTTAATTTGTCTGACTCTTTCTCGGGTCAATTTAAACCGCTCCCCAATTTCTTCAAGCGTCATAGAACGCTCGTTGACCAATCCAAAGTACAACCTGATGACCTCCGCTTCTCTTTCGCTCAGAGAGCTCAACACCTTTTTCACTTCCATTTTTAACGATTCTTCAATAAGTGGAGAATCAGGTTCGGCGTAAGAATTGTTGTCAGGCAAGACATCTAATAGGGAATTATCATCGCTCCCGGAGAATGGCGCATCAACCGACAAATGTCTTGAGGACATCTGTATTGTATCAGAAACCTCTATGGAAGTCATCTCAAGCGCATCAGCCACTTCCTCCGCAGTCGGTTCTCTTTCATATTTTTGTTCAAGATCGCCCAATGTTCTGTTTACTTTGTTCATTACGCCCACCCTGTTCAAAGGCAAACGAACAACTCTTGATTGTTCGGCTAATGCTTGCAGAATCGATTGGCGTATCCACCATACCGCATACGATATAAATTTAAATCCACGTGTCTCGTCAAATCGTTTTGCCGCTTTGATAAGCCCGAGATTTCCTTCGTTGATCAAGTCTCCGAGAGAAAGTCCCTGATTCTGATAGCGCTTCGCTATGCTCACCACGAATCTGAGATTTGCCCGGGTCATCTTTTCGAGAGCCGATTCATCGCCACTGCGAACTTTTTTGGCGAGGGCTATCTCCTCGTCGGGCTTTAAAAGAGATTCCTTACTTATCTCATCAAAATATCTGTCTAATGTATAACTTTCTTCCACTTTCGCCTCTTTTATCCAGCAATCATTTACACCCGGTCATTACTTGATACGACAAAAAGACATGTTAAGTTCCATATTCACGTCTTTTCCTAATAGTATTTACAAAAGGAAACCCCTCAAGTGAAGAGGGGTTTGAAAAGCAGAATTATCTGAACTGTGTAAAATTACTTTATCACTTTGTTTCTTTCTTTATAGATTTGATATCTATACTGTCACCAGAGCCAAGATCGCTTATTTCTTTCATTTTTTCTTCGCGAGTCTCTTCAAAAGTCGCAATTCTTTGAATTATTTTCTTTACTTCATCGTTACCTTTGATTCTACCTTGATCTTCCTTATAAATCAGCTCGTAAACTTTTCCTCCGAGTTCCACAAAGTTTTTCTCTATCTCTCTGTTTAAACTAAGTATGTCTATCTTTAATCTTCCGACTTTACTGAGTTCTTCCGCTTTGTCTACAGCTATAGCTCCCCACTCTTTTAAATTCTTTTTTATGTCATCAAATAAATTTACCATGTTAAATACCCTCCATGCTTATCTCCCGAAATTTAACAGATCTTTATCGAATAGCAACATTCAATCTGCTCTTCTCAGGATCAAGGTTCCTACTATGAAAAACGATGCTCCAATGAGCAGTGCGATCAATTCATTTATTTCTGAATTCTCCACTATTCCGTGATAAAGTCCAAATAAAACCTGTATCATTCCAATAAGTTGTAAAGTTTTACCTATTTTAAAAGACAAAGTTCCATTTTTTCCTAAATCTTTTCTTCCGTCACCGGATTAAAAAAGTGCGCTTTTGAAAAATTAAAGTCCACCATGACGTTACCACCTTCTTCTACCTCAACGTCAGGTGGAACACGCGATACTATTGAGCTTGATCCGGTCGTCATGTAGAGATATATCTCGTTCCCCATCATTTCCGAAACCTCAATAGTCAGGGGAATACCGTTATTTGAATCGCTAAGCGTAATATCCTCAGGACGTATTCCCATGATTATTTCCTTATCTACAAAGGAGGATAAGCTATCCGGCATACCGTTTTGGAGTTTGATAACTACACTACCGTCATCTAAGGTATACACGTCACGCTTCCGTAGAGTTCCTTTTATGAAATTCATGGAAGGACTGCCTATAAATCCTGCGACAAACTTATTAACAGGATTATTGTAGAGATTCATAGGTGTATCTGTCTGCTGTATAATCGAGTCTTTCATGACAATAATCCTATCGCCAAGCGTCATTGCCTCGACCTGATCATGTGTTACATAGATCATTGTGGTTTTCAATCTATTATGTAATTTCGATATTTCCGTTCTCATTTGGACTCGAAGTTTTGCATCCAAGTTTGATAATGGTTCATCGAACAAGAATACAGAAGGTTGCCGAACGATGGACCTTCCGAGAGCAACCCTTTGTCTTTGTCCTCCTGATAACGCTTTAGGTTTTCTCTCGAGCAGATTTGTTAAATCAAGAATTTCCGCAGCATTTTTTACTCTCGCAGCTATCTCTTTGGAATCATATTTACGCAGCTTCAGCCCAAAAGAAATATTTTGATATACGTTCATGTGCGGATATAAGGCATAGTTCTGAAATACCATTGCAATATCCCTATCCTTTGGCGGAACGTCATTTACCATTTTATTGCCAATGAAGACTTCACCCTCAGATGCCTCTTCAAGCCCTGCAATTATCCGCAATGTCGTGGATTTACCGCAACCAGAAGGACCGACAAGAACCACAAACTCACCGTCGGCAATATCTATATTGGCATCTTTGATTCCAAAAACACCTTTTTCAAATTCTTTACTGATATTTTTCAGAGCAACTTGCGCCATCCATAACCTCGACATTAAACATTAAGTAGTGACATGAAAATATATTTCATATTTCTTCTATTCGCAATAACAATGTACTGTTCTTCTTTATAAGAAAAGGACAATCTTAGAAGAGGTTTTCCCTGAGGAACGAATTATTGTTATTACGTTCCCGCCGTAACGATCATACTGTCGGAAATATAAGTATGATTGATTTTAGAATTGTTTAGTTGTTTAATTTTATAGATAATCTGTTTCTTAAGCCCGCATCAAGAGTCTCTATCGTTAAAGCCGTTTTCAAGAGTGTGTGGTCCGGCTTTTCTTGCACATACATAGAAATCAGATCAGAGAATTTCAACCTTGCAGGATGCTCGTATTCCGACGAGATAGGGTCCCCTGCTTTTACGTATCCCTCTTCAATAACTTTAAAATAAATGCCAAACCTCTCGCTCCGCCAAAACCGTTTTATGAACCCACTATCTCCCATCTTTATAGCTAATTTATGACATGGAGTCCTCAAATCGGCAACTTCAAGTAGCGCCTCTCCAGCTCGTATTCGGTCGCCTGCGCAAATACCTGATTCATCTGTTCCGCCGACAGTCAAGTTTTCCCCGAACATACCGGGCGTCAAATCATCTCTATCGGTTTCGTTAATCCAATAATCATAATGAGATTGAAAGTACATGTATACCGCTTTGTTTTCTCCTCCATGAATTTTCTTATTTATTATCGTATCGCCCTCAAGTCCCTTTTTGGTGATCATGACCGGATGAGTTGACGGCTCCTTGTAAATTCCTGTTTCCTCTATCCTACCGTTGTATTCGATAGTCCTGCTTTTCCCGATGTTCACAGATATAATTTTCATATAGCTCCGCATTACCACACTGCCATTAATTTCGTTTGAGCCTGAAGAATTTTTACGGTGAATAAAAATCTACAAAGAAGAAAGAACCGTTTCATTCGGATTCTTCATCCTCTTCGTCCGGTTTCGTTCTCAACCAGCTTAAAATCGAACCGAATTTATCGGGTGCGAGCAGAGCAAGACCTAAAAGTATTACTAACACTCCCGGCAGAATCGGGAGTAGAAGTCCGGCAGAACCTAAAATCACCAGTATAATTCCAAGTAATTGCCTGTTTTTATGAAATTCGAGTATATCTTCCCATAAAGGATTTGACATTTTTTATCCGTAATTTAATTAGACTAATTATTCTGTTGCAATATAGCTCCAAGAGGCTATTTGTTCAAGTCGGGTTTTAAATAGCTCCGCTAATATAATTCTGAATATTTTTCTTTACTTCCTGTAATAAATACCACAACGCTTTCAGTCCCTTCAAGGAAATCATTTTCTACGAGTTTCCTTGCGGCTATCACCGCTGCGCCTCCTTCCGGCGCGGGGCTTAATTTTGTATGCTTTTCTACGAGTCGAATCCCCTCGATTATCTCATCTTCGCTAACAGCGATTGCCGTACCCCCGCTTTCCCGGAGCGCTCTTAGCATTAAAAAATCGCCTACCGCTGACGGTACCCGCAAACCGAGAGCGTTTGTTTTTGCGTTATCCCACGGTTCCGCAAAATCTTTTCCGTCGTGAAACGCCTTTACTATCGGAGCGCACCCTTCACTTTGTACGCTCACCATTTTAGGTCTTTCGCCGTCTATCCATCCAAGTTTTTCCATCTCGTCGAACGCTTTCCACATCCCTATCAATCCGGTTCCGCCGCCTGTTGGATAGATTATAACGTCAGGAAGTTTCCAATCAAGCTGCTCGGCTAATTCGTAACCCATCGTTTTCTTACCTTCAACTCTGTAAGGCTCCTTCAGCGTAGATAGATTGAACCAGCTCTCGTCAAGCGTTTCGGACATCATTAATCCCGCATCGGTTATTGTTCCTTTCACCATAGTGACATTTGCGCCATATTCGAGGCAGCTCTTCGAGAAACTCGAAGGAGTATCATCGGGAATAAAGACCCAGCATTCCATACCGGCGGCATCCGCGTAAGCCGCCGCCGCTACGCCGGCATTTCCCGCGGATGGGAGTGATACTTTCGTCACTCCAAGTTCCTTCGCTCTTGACAGCGCCACGGTCATACCGCGGTCTTTGAAGCTTCCCGTAGGGTTAACGCCTTCATCTTTCAGATATAAATTGTCCAGACCAAGAAGGCTGCCGAGCTCGGCTTCACGCTTTAACGGAGTCATCCCTTCGCCAAGCGTGACCCTGTCGTTTTCGTTTTTGATGGGAAGCAGTTTCCGGTACCTCCATAACGATTCATCTTCGGTGATAATCATTTCAAGTGGATTAGTCTCAGCTTCGACTTGGATATACGCTAATAGCGGAGCGCCGCAATTGCAGAGATTTTGCAATTCGTTTATCGGATATTCCCTACCGCATTTCGGGCAGGTCAGAATCTTGAAGAGTCTGTTCAACTATCTATATTAAGCAGCCTGTCAAGAGATTCGTTTGCTATCTGCGGGTTGGCTTTACCATGTGACGCCTTCATAATCTGACCGACGAACCAACCTTTTAGTTTTCCCTCGCCGCTCTTATACCGTTCTGCCTCTTCAGGATTAGAATCAATTACACCCTGAACTATTTTATCGATTTCAGAAGAGTCGCTCACCTGTTTTAGACCTAACTTCTCAATGATCGATTCCACAGAGGATTCATCTGTTAACATCTCGTCAAACACACTTTTTGCGGCGCTTATGGAGATTCCTCCATCCGAAACGGACTTAATCAATTCGGCTAACCGTACCGGAGGTATAGCGAATTCTCCAATCGGTTTTTCCTTTTCATTCAGAACCCTGTTGATGTTGCCCATCACCCAATTCGCGGAATTTTTCGGGTCTCCGGTCAGCGTCGCCAGCTCTTCGAAATATTCGGCTACACCCCGTGACGCTGTCAAAACAAGAGCGTGTTCGTTTTTTAATTCATACTCGGAGACAAACCGGGCGTTTCTTTTTTCAGGAAGCTCGGGTAGATTTTCTTTAATTATTTTTACGTACGCTTCATCCACGGTAAAAGGAACAATGTCCGGTTCGGGGAAATAACGATAATCATCCGATCCCTCTTTTGCGCGCATCTGCCGGATCTCACCACTGTTTTCATCCCAAAGATTAGTGGCTTGCACAATTTTTCCGCCTGATTCAAGAGTTTCTTTTTGCCGTTTAATTTCCGCGTGCAGCGCTTTTTCAACTCCTCTGAAAGAGTTCATATTTTTCAGTTCGGTTTTAGTCCCGAATTTTTCTTCGCCGAGTTCCCGGATTGATATATTGGCATCGCACCGTAAACTGCCTTCCTCCATGTTACAATCGCTAATATCGAGATAACGCAATATCTGTTTCAGCTTTACAAGATACTCATAGGACTCTTCGGGACTTCTCAGGTCCGGTTCGGAAACTATCTCTAACAAGGGAACTCCCGCTCTGTTAAGGTCGACTTTACTTTCAGGTCTGTTTGGTTCATGCATCGACTTTCCCGCATCCTCTTCTAAATGTATGCGCGTAATGCCGATTTTCTTACTGCCCGAATCGGATCCGATAGTGATATATCCGTTTTCGCATAAAGGCTCTTCGAACTGTGATATTTGATAACCTTTCGGGGAATCGGGGTAAAAATAATTTTTTCTCGCAAAACGGGAATACGAAGCGATTTTGCAATTCATCGCAATACCGGCTTTAACCCCATATTCAACCGTTTGCTCATTCAGAACGGGGAGAACTCCGGGCATGCCCATACAAACCGGACAAATCCTGCTATTGGGGGGGGCGCCGAATTCGGACCTGCATCCGCAGAATATTTTTGTCTTTGTCGAAAGTTGGGCATGTACTTCAAGCCCTATAACAACTTCCCATTTCTTGTCAGTTGCTGCGATAAGACGGCTCCTATCTCAAAATTTTATCTGATCTACTTTCAGTATGTCCTTCTCGGACAATAGCTTCTCCAACACATCACTTTCCAACGGTGAATCAAGATTTACGAACGAGAGAGCTACTCCTCCCTTCTCACGTCTACCAAGGTTGAATTCCGCTATATTTTGGCCTGCCTCTCCAAGAATAGTGCCGATTAGACCTATTACCCCGGGTATATCATTACTTTTAATAACAAGGATAATACCTTCAGGATTCAGCTCCATATGGTATTCGTTCAGCTGCACTATCCTTTGATATTTTCCTGCAAAGACAGTTCCGCTCACTTTGAGCTTTCCGTTCGGTCCCGTCACGACACTTTCGATCTTGTTATTATAACTTTCACTGCCGTGCTTGTAACTTTCTGTAACTTTTATACCCCTCTGTTCCGCGATATAATGCGCATTCACATTGTTTATCGGGTCTGTCGAAGAGAAGGAGATAAACCCCATCAACACTCCCAATGTGACGGGAGGAACGTCTTTAAGTTCACCGAGGCAGGTGATCTTCATTTTGGTTATTTCACCATCCATCAGCTGCGATTGAAGTAATCCTATCTTACCTGCAAGTTCCACGTACGGTTCGAGTAGGGGACTGATTTCACCTGCCGCGAACGCGACGTTGAGAGCGTTCTCCGCCTTGTTGGAAAGTAAAAAGTCCCGTACCTGTTTACATGCTCCCAACGATACTCCAATCTTTGCTTCTTCCGTTGATGCTCCCAAGTGGGGTGTAAGCAGCACATTCTTTGCTTTGAGCAAAGGACTATTTTCCGGAGGTTCATTCTCAAAGACATCAAGCCCGGCGCCTTTTATTTTCCCTTCATTCAAAGCATCGGTCAGCGCTTGCTCATCTATCAATCCGCCGCGCGCGCAATTGATAATTCTCACTCCATCTTTCATGTTTTTGATAGAATCAGAATTGATCAGATGCTTTGTATCTTCATTGAGCGGCAGATGTAGCGTTATATAATCCACTTCTTGCAAAAGATTTTCGAGAGTGGAAGCCTTTGCTCCGCTCTCAACTATTATATCATCGGATACGTACGGATCGTAAATAGACAGATCCATTTCGAATGAACGCGCCCGGCTCGCAACTTCCTTACCGACTTTCCCGAATCCTATCACGCCCAATTTTTTATTCTTCAGTTCCTGCCCGACTAATTCGGAGCGTTCCCATTTACCCTCTTTGATACTTCTATCAGCTTTCGCAACATTTCTCGATAGAGCCAGCATAAGAGCCATTGTCAATTCAGCCGCGGCGTTTGAATTTACACCGGGAACATTCATGACTACGATACCCTTCTTCGTTGCAGCTTCTATGTCAATATTATCTACTCCGACTCCAGCTCTGCAGATCACCTTTAGATTTTCAGCGGCTTCAATGACCTCTGCAGAAACATTTGTGCCGCTGCGGATTATATGAGCATCAACATTCCTGATCTCTTCTTTCAGTTCATCCGGCGACAGATCCTCTTTTATTATTACCTCGAGATCGTCGGACTCTTTAAGAAGATCGATTCCCTCTTCTGAAACGGGATCTGTGATCAATACTTTATAATTCATTCCATCTCGCTAATTGTTTCATCAATTGTTCGTAATAGACCTTCGATATCATCAATATTCAGATCCCCCATATGAGCTATTCTGAATGTTTCTCCCTTAAGTTTACCGTACCCGTTCCCCATGACATATCCTTTGTCGTTCAATTTATTCAGCAAGCTGGTAACGTCAATATTTTTACTGTTTTTTACACAGGTCACGGTAGGAGAAAGATACTCTTCATCCGCGAATAATCCAAAATTCTCCCGCGCCCATTCTCTAACCCTTTCAGCCATTTGGATTATCTTTTCATACCTGCTTTCCATCCCTGCCGCAAGCATATCATCTATCTGTTTTGAAAGAGCGTACATATGCGGAGTTGACGCGGTTGATATTGTCTGCGAACGCAGGTGATATTTTTCAAACATCTCAAAATCAAAGTAGAAACCCTTATTCTCGGCGTTCTTTGAGCGTTCAAATGCCCTTTCAGAGATCGATGCGATTGAAAAACCGGGTGGGAGCGCCCATGCTTTCTGAACGCTCGCAAGACATACGTCTAATCCCCATTCATCTACTAAAATTTCTGTCCCCGCCATCGAAGAAACAGCATCGACGATAAGCGCCACATCTTCGAATTCTTTCACCACCTCGGAAATTTCTTTGAGGGGGTTCATGACTCCGGTAGAAGTTTCGTTATGCGTAATACAGACGGTGTCATAATTGCCTTCAGCGAGAGCGCTCCTGACGGCTTCCGGCTTAATAGCCTTCCCCCAGTCCACTTCCAACGGAACAGCGTCTTTCCCGCAGCTTTTGGCAATGGTATACCAAAGTTGCCCGAAACTTCCGCATATCAGGTGTAAGGAACTTTTCTGAATCACGTTCCGTACGGCTGCTTCCATTAGTCCGGTAGCGGTTGATGAAGAGAGATAGATCCTGCCGTCAGTGTGCAGTATTTCCGCAATTCCCTTTACAATTTTCTCATAAAGAACCGAAAAATCCTTTGAACGATGCCCTATCGTAGGTCCTTTCATCGCCTCTTTAATTTCGTCCCTCACATATACAGGACCCGGGAGGAAAAACTTGGCGTTTTTTGACATTACTTCCTCACAACGCTGTCAGAAAGTAAGTTCAACCCTCTTTCAATAAGCTCACGATATTGTCCCTGCCGGAAAGGTTTCATCTCTTCTTCATCCATGAGAATAGGGATTATCGGGGCAAAGCTGTTACATTCGATATAGATCTCTGAAGCTTCCAATATTTTCTGTCGTTTTACCGCCCCTCCATAACCTATAAATAGTTCTAATTCGCCCGCCGCTTCAATATCGTTCTTTCCGTCTCCAATCAATACGGATTTTCCATACTCTTTGTTGATCTGTTTTACTATCCTGGTTTTTCCATGAGCGCGGACTAACGGTGAAGATTTATCGAACCCTGTATACTCTCCCTTCTGATTGAAATATACTTCAACAGAATATACATTCTTATATCCAATACCAAGATATCTCGCAAGATAATTTACCGCCGGTTGTAAACCTCCCGTCAGTATGAAAATATTTCTGCCGGTTTCGTTCAGTAACTTTATAACATCTTTCACATCTCGGGAGAGATTTGCGATGTATAAATCTCCGAGATCCTGAACCTGCTCCAATGTCGGATTAACCAGCTCCAACCTTTTTTCAAAGTCGCCTACCGTGAGTGACGTACTTTCCATAGAACGGCGTGTTATCTCCGATACTTCATCCCATACATCATTCATATCAGCAAGGAGATCTATTCCTTCCGTGTGTGTGAGAGTACTGTCACAATCGAATATCACGTTCTTTATCATCGGGGATTATCCATAATTTTGAATCGTAATCTATCCTCACTCTTTTGGAAAAGCAATAATTTTAAACGTCTGCGGGAACTAATAGGGAGACGATACAGACGAAGTCCCGTCATCGGCGGTGATTCCTAACCAGAACCTCGCAAAAACGGTATTCTCCCCTCCTTTCTAAGGAGGGGAGGATTTTGTCCCGACTGTTCGGGACGAAAGACGGGGTGGTTGTCAAACTGAATACCATAAAAAAACCGGAGCTCGATCAGGAACTCCGGTTTTTAACTGTTATATAAAGATTAGGGCATTCGCCGTATCATGTACGGTAACCCCATCACGCTTGTATTTACTGCTCCTGTGGGATCAAAGACCGTTCCCCAATCAATAGCGTCAATAAATCCATTTCGCATTCTGCCTCTTGTGGCTCTTGATAGGAACGTTCCTGTGTAAACATTGTCGTCCGCTGTTGCGTCACCATGAGTGCCATCATCGAACAGGCGTTTTCTGCCCTTATCTATCCTGCTCCGCGCGCCATGATGCATCAGAACCATTTCCGCATCGAAACTGCTCGAATTTGTCAGCGTAAGGAATACCGTGATGCTGTCGCCCGGTTCAAATGCCGGCAGCTCTCTCTAATTAATGAACGTATTGAGCGGATCGGTTATGACCAGTGAATCTCCGTTTGCAGCTATCATGGCGAACTTTTGAAATTCTATTGTAGACGGGTTCGAGCCGCCTATCACAGGGGTTACTCCCTCTATTCTCCAATTTAATCTTCTCACCTCCCCGCTGCCCACTCTTCTTAGTTTTATCTTCCGTATCATCTCCATATTGAAAGGCTTGATAAATGTATCAACAGAGCTTGTATCCGGCAGGATATACGCAACTATGATAAAATCTCCTGTAATAGTTGCGATAGATGTAACTATGGCAATTGAATCGCCTATAATCTCTACACTACGCTCGAAACTTGTACTGTCGATACGTCGACCGATTTTTATCGGTCTCAGGGTGTCGGCTGTAGATTTCCCAAGCCCGCCGCTGGAAGAGCCCCCTAAGGTCACTGAGCCTCCATCGTCCAGACCATCAAGACTTTCAAGACTATCTGTCTCTGTTATAATGGAAAGAATCGCCTCCTCAATCGTGTCAAAATCATAATCAAGGATTTCATCTTCCGAACATGCCGTCACAAATATTCCGACAGACATCATCATTATGAATATCGTTTTCATTTTACTTTCCATCTCGTTCTCCTGTGTTCTACCATCAACTTGCGTCCATTATCATCGTGAGATCAAATACATTAACCGAATGCGTCAGCGCTCCTATAGAAATGTAATCCGCTCCAGCATCCGCGTACGATCTTACGTTATCAAGGTTGATACCGCCTGATACTTCCACCTTCCATCTGCCTGGTAAATCTTCTCGTATTTCCCCTACCTCCTTTGGGGTCATGTTATCCAAAAGGATCCTGTCAACGCCTCTCACGCTCGCGGCTTTTACCTCTTCTTTGTTCCGGGCTTCCACAACTACTTGAATCAATTCTCTGTCGGTTCCCACTGACTTTAAAGCGTTTGCGACGGCTTTTTGCAATCCCCCCGCCCATTCAGCATGATTCTCTTTAATCAGTATCTGATCGTAAAGTCCCATACGATGATTACTTCCTCCGCCGACTCTGACTGAATATTTTTCTATATGACGAAGGGTCGGAGTCGTTTTTCGTGTATCAAGTATTATGCTTTTGCCGTCTACCGCCTTCACAAATTGGTTCGTATATGAAGCTATCCCGCTCATTCTACCGAGAAAATTCAGAGCGACTCTTTCGGCTTTCAGCAGAGAACTGCCGTTCCCGGATATTTTCATCAGAAGATCGCCATCATCTATACTATCGCCGTCTTTCTTCAATTTTTCAATCGCAAGTGTTTCGTCTACCTCTGAAAAAACCATTTCAGCTAACTCAATACCTGCAAGAATTCCCTTTTCTTTCGATCGGATAGATGCTTTCGCGTATCTCGGTTCGGGAACTACGATCTCCGTAGTGAGATCGCCGTCGCCGATATCCTCTTCAAGCGACCTCACTACGAGATCTTTCACTTCATCTCTTAATTTTTTATCGAAAATCATCCATCACATTTTTTTATGCATCGAATGATCTTTGCCTTTTTTCATATGCTTCATCTTATCCATCATGCCGCCATGCATACTCTTTTTCCACGTATTCCATTGCTCATCTGTGAGCGTTTTTTTGACTTTGAAATGCATGCTGATGTGCAATTTTCTCTTCGAAGCCGATTTGGCGGCAATGTTGTCTACTTGTTTATTCAACTCTTTCGCCGACGCATCATCCATCATGGATTTTTTGTAATCCAGCTCCAAGATTTTCAATTGAGAGCCAACTTGTATGGATTTTTTTAAAAACTCATGGTGAATGTTTTTCAGGTTTTTCACCTGTTTCTCGCTCAATCCCAGCGTCTCCGCATGAGAAAGGATCGGCATGTGTTTACCTCTCATTCCACCATGCCCTTCGCCATGCATCTGCGCGAATCCCGTTACGCTCAACATTAGAGTCAACACTCCAATGACCATTAGTTTTGTTTGTTTGTTTATCATGATTTTCCCCTTATCTTCTTTTTAGGTTATTCCTCATCCGAGGATTTTTTCTTGCTTCTCGCATCATATTTTCCATTCGATCCCTGAACCTATGTCGAAATACCATAAGCTTCGCTCGTTGATCCGGCGAGAGGAGATCATCCATATTCTTTATAAAATTCACCCGGTTCTTCAATATTTTTACTTCGATAGCTGATATTCGCTCAATTTTTTCGTTAAGGTACTTTTCAGCCATACCTCCTTTCATCGCTTCTTTGTGTAATTCTTTAAAGATAGATTGCCTCTCAATTTCTAATTCTTCGATATTCTTGTCACCTGTTCGGAGTCTTGGGAAAAACCTTCCAGCCTGCTCCTCTGTAAGTTCCAATTCCTCGGTCATCTTCCAAATTCGGAGCATTTGAATCTGTTCTCTCCTTGGCGGCGGCATTTTTTGACCCCGCATTCCCCTCGGTTGAGCAAACAAGATTGCCGGCGCTAATATCATAACTGTCAATAGTAACATCTTCTTCATCATACTCCCTTAAAGTATATTTTGCTTCGAAAAATTTTCGTAAAATTCATGCCATTCGTTCTCACTAAGCCTGTTTATTTGACTATCTTCATCAGAATCATATTGAAAGATGTCAATATACTCGCCAATTTCATCATCTATCACGACCGAAAGCAATTCCCATTCATCACTGCTCAACGTTGCGCTTAATCCGCTCAGAGTGTAGTCCTCCGATGGAAATGAACTATAGTAGTAGTCGGGTTCATCCTGAACAATTATCGCGTTTTCTTTCGAACCAAGATTATATAATAATAGCGCCGAGCTGACTATCAACAGCAGCGAAGTCAATGCTCCAACCCAACGATTATCGAATAGAAAAGAGAGTAAGTGCTTATTCTCTTTCTGTTCCGCCCTTTCTCTGACACGTGGCGCAAGCGATGCGAAATAGCTATTTTGCGGCATATCAAAATTAGGCGTAGAAAAAATCTCAAGAGTTTCCTTCAGTGAAGCAATATTATTGGAGCACTCAAAACATTCATCAAGATGGGCTTTTATCTCTTCATGCTCATCTTTCGATAGTTCACCGATCACAAAGTCGTTTAATTTCGATTTATAAAGACTGTGATTTTCCATTTCAGTTTTTTTCCGATACGAATTTTTTCAATTTAGTCAAAGCTTGGTGGAAATTAGCTCTCGAGGCGCTCTCTGTGGTACCCATAAGAGCGGCTATTTCCTTGAATTTCATCTCTTCGTACATCCGTAAGACAAAGACCGCTCTCTGTTTTTCCGGCAAAGTCTTCAATCCATTTTCCACCATCATTCGCCGTTCGTTCTCCTCAACAGTGACCTCCGGAAGATCTGTGTTCGAACTGATTCTATCCACATAATCATCAACGGGGTTATCAGAGAAGAGCTTTTTACGCCTTGTTTTGGTATAAGTAAGATTCAATGCGATACGGGTAAGCCAGGTGCCGATGTCGGCTTCTCCTCTGAAACTATCAATATTCTTATACGCTTTCAAAAATGTCTCCTGAACAATATCATCAGCATCTTCATGTGTTCCTACCATTCCCCTTACGGTCCTGTATATCCTTTCCCCGTATTTAAGGACTATCCGGTTAAATTCCTGTTCTGCATCAATAGCGACCCCGCTAAATTTATCATCTCCCATCCGATACTTTTCCGTCTAAATTATTAGACGCTCGACTCGAATTTTCGTTTAAACCCCGTCACAATATACTTTATGATAACCACAACTGCTGCATGCGTCGGGATTTTTCTTGAAATCATTCTCCCTATATTCCTTTAACAGGTTCAAAAGAAGATTTTCCACCTCCAAAATCGATTCATCGCTGACAGGGATTTCCTTGAATTCATTGGTTTTCGTAAAATATATCAAAGTTCTTTCAGGATACTCACCGGTAATATTTTTCACCGCCTTGGCATATAACATCAGTTGCGGTTTATAATGCTCAACTTTCGTCTCCATATCGTTTTGCATGATCTCGTCGGTCTTGTAGTCAATCACTGTTCGTTTACCTTCCGAATTATAGATAAGATCGATTGTTCCCTCAATTAAAACGCCCTCAAATTCTATAAAAAACTTTTCTTCCCGTTTCACCTCTGATTTATCGAGCGATAAAAGCTGCCTAAACAGCTCTGTCCCGCGGAAACGAGCGGCAACAGCCTGCAGTTTCGTTCTGAAATCTTCTACTTTATTTTCCGCGATCTCTTCCTCAGATATGGCAGTGTCAATTACCGGTTCATCGTTAGATGTTTGATAATCCATCTTTGAAAAGAATTTATGAGCTACTGTTCCGAAAAGTTTGCCGGCTGCTGTCGAGTCCGATGAATCTTCTTTTTTTATCTTTATGTCGGGTTCTTCTATTCCGTGTAGCTCCTCGAGAGAGTATTTCCAGGAGCATTCAAGATAATTCAATAATTTTGTAGGCGTAATACTCACAGGTTGCGGTTCTTTCTTTATCGGAGCGATCTGATCTTCCGAATATTCAACAACTTTTGATTTATCTTCAGCTTCAGGGGCGGGTCTATAGGGTTCAACATCCGGAAGGCTGGTTATCACCGGCAATTGCAACCCGGCGAATTCCACTGTTGTTGAATTTTCAGAATTCTTAATGCCTACGGTTTCAAAAAGATATTGCATCCAAGTTCCGTTTTTAGGCGATCTTAACCGATCATCATTTAACTCTCTCGCTCCCACCAAAAACAGGTAATCTTTAGCGCGGGTCATCGCTACATAAAATAATCTGCGTCGTTCTGCTAAGTTTTTCCTTTTATCCTGAACTCTCAATGCCCAGAAGAGCGGGTCGTATTCCGTTATATGCTGATTTGATAATCGGAATCCGATCCCTTTTTTACCGTCGTATTTATAGTTTTCGGAAGATTCCTTAATGGCAGCATCTAAATCCGGGAGAAAGACAACCGGAAATTGTAATCCTTTTGAGCCGTGTACCGTCATTATCGTCACTACGTTATCCTCTTCGGAAGATGCCTGAGCTTGACCCTCTTTTACTTTTCCCCTTTGAATCGTGTCCATATGTTCTACAAGATCACCGAAATTCTTGACTCCGGTTCGCTCAAAACTCGAAATCTGGTCAAGCAGCTTATAGACATTTAATACTTTTTGTTCGCCATTTTCTAAAGATAGAAGAAACGGGATATACGCGGTCTCATCGACTATTCTTTGCGCAAAATCTGCGACACCCATCGTGTCCTTTAATTTCCGGTACCTGAACAACAATTCTCTTGCTCTTTTCAATCTTTCCTGATCTTCCTGAGAGTATTTGTCATTACTTTTATCACCGATAGACGCGGAAAACCCGACACCCGCAGCCATCAAGAATAAAGCGCTATCGGACAACCCTACTATCGGAGAGCGTAGCCATGCCGCATGGACATAATCATCGCTCCGCTTTTCGATCGCCCTAAAAAAATTCAGCAGGTCTATGATTTCCATCCGATCATAGAATCCGCTTCGAGTCTCCATGTAATAAGGAATTCCGTATTGATCAAATTTCCGCAAGTACTCGGGGACTGAACTCCTTTTTCGGAACAGGATTCCAATATCCCTAAACTGCACTCCCCTTTCCCCGCCATCACCGTCAGATATACTTTCTGAATCCACAAACGAGAGCAGCTGTCTTGCCATTATGTCCGCCTCTAATTCCCTCTTTGAGATGCCTTCGCCGTTTTTTACTATCGGGAGTAGAAATTGTACGTTCGGAGCGTCGCCGTGTTTCTCCCGGAATGATTGAGATTCTTTATACCCGTTTTCGGTATCACCGAGAAACGAACTGAAAAAAGAATTGAAAAACTTTATCATCTCCGGTTGGCTTCTGTAATTTTTGGTGATATATAAAGGTCCCTCAATCCCTGTTTCTTCAATCATCTTTTGAAAATTGGACACTTCCGCTCCCCGGAATTTATATATCGATTGATTTTCATCGCCGACAAGAAAAAGGACGGGAACGTTTTCTCCTTTTGCCGCCAAAATTTTGATTATATCCATCTGTAGATCGTCGGTGTCTTGAAACTCGTCAACAAGAATCTGTTTAAAATACCGCCTGTAAAAAGCGGAAATATCCTTTCTTTCTTTTAATAGATTCATCACCCGGTATAACAAACCATCAAAATCAAGAACTCCTGAAGAGCTCATTCTGTGGTCATATTCTTTGAATAGCCGTTCCATAAATAGAGATAAACCCTCAATCAGCATTTCCGCGGTCGCTTTATTCATGAAATTGAGCTCTTTTTCGCTCCCGAATAAATCCTTGATAATATCATCTCTAATTGTTTTTAAAGCGAATTTGACCCTCTCTTTTTCGCCCGCTTTCCACGCAGGTTTTCTTCCCCCCCTTAAATCTATCGAATTACCCAGAGATAGCAATTTAGATAACTTCGCCTCAGTGCTCTCTTCGGTTGAAATCTCGTTATACCTGTCAAGCACATCCTCCCGTACCAGCGCCATTAAATCATCGTTATCTAACGGTTTGCACTTTTTAAGGTCATCAATCGCGTTGCTCATTTTTACGCTTTCCAATACAATGCTCAGTTCCTCTCCGAGCAAATTTTCCATTGATTTCTCATATTCTCCGTTTCGGAAGAGGGATGAGCTGCATTTAACCGCATTTGCGAATTTGTATCTGTCATTAAGCGCTTTTTCGCCTATGGATTGGAGATCATTCAGCCCGATAGCGCGAATCAAGTTTTTTTCTTTTTCATTTTTTGTTCGCAGAATCTGTGATGTTACACGCTGAACGATCTCTTTGTATACCAGGCTTGATTCGTTTGATTCTAAAACCTGAAAGTCGGGTTCGACTTCCGCTTCAATAGCATTTTTCTTCAGAATCGACTGACAAAAGCTGTGTATAGTTGATATGGGCGCTGATTCAATCGTAGATAGAGCTTTTTTGGCGTTCAAGCCCTTTTCAGTTTCCGGCTGTTCGTTTTGTATCTCGTTTAATCGTTCCCGAATTCTAAGCTTCAGCTCGGCAGCGGCTTTTTTAGTGAAAGTAATGGTGAGAACCTCTTCTGTTTCTGCCAACCCGTCGATTATAACTTTAACATACCGTTCGACGAGTACCCTTGTTTTTCCGGAACCCGCTCCCGCTGAAATAGCCATCGGAGTTGTTGGGTTTTCTACCGCTTTTTTTTGTTGAGAATCCAATTCCATGCTGAACCTAAATATACTCTGTGCGGCAGTTGGTTGCAATCGCTTCAACCTTACGCGAATTTATGAAATGAGTAGACCTTTTAATTTCTTCAAATTAACTTAATTTCAAATTTGTTGATAAACGAACCTCAGGAAGATGGACTTTATCAGTATTACATTTTCATATCATCTTATGATCTGGCTGCTCATAGCTTCGGTGATTGGGATTTACTCTTACGAAGCCAGGTTTCTCGATCTTGGAGGCTTGATCGCTGCCATGATAGTGGGAACGGTTATTTTCATTTCAGGCGGTATTAGATGGATAGCGCCTTTGGCGTTGTTTTTTCTACTATCAAGCGTTCTTACACGCTTAGCCACATCCCGTCAAAAAGAACAAAAAGCCGAGCACTCTCCACGGACGGCTAAACAGGTTTTCGCAAACGGCGGAGTTGCCGCTTTAGCGGCTTTAGGTCAGCTGTTCTATCCGGGAACAGGCATGCAATTACTGTTTCTCGGGAGTCTCGCAGCAGCAACATCCGATACGTGGAGCACGGAAATCGGTTCCTTCTCTAAAAGTAAACCGCGAATGATAACTACTTTCGAAGTAGTGGAGCAAGGCGCCTCCGGAGGAATCACTTTGACCGGTATCGCCGGCGGGACAGCAGGAGCCGTTTTACTCGGACTGAGTGGTATACTGATATTCACAGGTGATTCTCTTTCCTATTATTATTCTTTAGGGATCTACATCGTAATTTTCGCAGGTTTGTCCGGAAATATCATTGACAGTTTAGCAGGAGCGTTGCTGCAATCCAGATTGGTTTGCGCCGTTTGTGGAACTATTACGGAGAATGATCTCCATTGCGATGAACCGACGAACCACGCTTCCGGAATCAAATTCGTTGACAACGAAGTCGTGAATTCCGTTTGCGCTCTCTCAGGAGGAGTAATCGCTTATGTTGTCGGGCAGATATAAAAAAAGCCCGTAAACTTGCGTTTACAGGCTTTTAGAATGGCATAAGGGATTACATCATCATTTTCGGTACATCAATCTCTTTCCATTTTCCGCCTTCTTTGACGAAAATTTTGCTTGGTTTTATTGACTGCGAGGCAACATCATACGCGCCTGTTACTTTAAGATTTTTTTGCATAAATGACGCAAGTTTCGGTGACATCGTCAATAAGGTATATATCTTTCCATCTTTAGCTGCTATGCCTATCGGTTGTCCATTTTTAGCGCAAGCGATTGCGCACATCAGATGCTTTGAACCACCTGCGCCAGCCATATTGCAGGTGACGTCAACCAGCTCTCCTTCAACTGTCTTGTCTTTAGCATAGAGCGAGACAACTGAAAGTATCACAAGCATTACTACAGCTGCTGATTTAAATTTCTTCATTTAATTTTCCTTTATTTTATTTGTTTATCAGTTGGGGAGAATATTACTATGTATGAGCCCCTTCATTCTGTAACCTGTATTACAACTACTGTTTAATGCTATATAAATTTATGATTAGTCACTGTTTTGCCTGCACAATCCCGCAAAATCACATGGATTCTTACAATCCTTTGGTTCAACTGGAAATTTTCCTTTTCCTATACTATCAACGTATTCCAAAATATAACCTTCACTAAGTTTAAATGCGTCGTCCCAGTTGATGCCCTTATCATTCTCAAAGATAAATTGTTTTCTCGAGCTCTTGAGGCTATAATAATAGCCTGTCCTCGGTCGGGACTCATACCGGTATAAAATCAATTGCCTTACAGCTTCCAAGTAAATCGGTAATTGAAGACTGACACCGTTTTGAATGTCTTTTCTATCCGGTATTCCCCCCGATTTATAATCTATGACAGAGAACTCGCTGCGGTCTTCGTTAGCGTCTATTCTGTCTATCCTGCCTTTTAAGCTTGCTTTAATCCCGTCATTCTCGATTATAAGCGGTCGGTCGGTGGAATATGAAGATTCGGAGGATTCATCTGCCGCCCCGAATCCTACCTCGACAGCTAACGAAGATAATCCGGACTCCGACCGCTGTAGATCATATTCAATGTAATGCAATAAATTTTCTTCTATTTCCCTTAGTTCGATCTCCCATAGAATCGGCGCCAAGTTATGCCTATGATAACTCGGATTTTTCGAGACATCCGCGATAATTTTAGAGAGCAGATTTTTATACTTTGCCCCGGCTGTCGATAGCGGGTCTTCTATCTGTACGTTATAATATTTCTTAAGGACCTCATGATAAAAACTTCCTCTATCTATAGGTGAAATTTGCTCCGAAAATTCTTCCGATTTTTCTAAATTGAAAAGCTTTTCGGTTAAATACAAAAACGGGCACTTTCCGTATCGCTCAAGTTCTGTAGCCGACCATGCGCTTTTCGCTTCTAACAGTTCTGTCAAGGTAGCCAATGCCGAAGGCTCTTCGATCAGCCCGGAGTACTCCGGCAACTTCCGGGATTGTCTCATACCCGCTTCCCTCATCATTATATATGATCGTTTTAATTGAAAATCGGATTCATCACCGAACTTCTGAGCGCCATCCTGAGCCATCGCTCTGAGCAATTCATCTTCCGAAGTGAATGGTATTTGATCGTTTCTGAATTTCTTAACGCCACCATAAAATGTAGGAATAAATTCTTCGTCCGTGAGCATCCGATAGGTTTCTTCAGTCCTATCAACAAAATTCGAGCGGATTATCTCCCTGCCGTCACTATCTACCGACGGGTAACAGAGAAATATCTTTTCATCGGCGCGGCTCAAAGTGATATAATACAGGAGTCTCTCCTCTTCCTGTTTCAACTCAACAGTTCTGTTCAGAGAAGAATCAGTTCTATCATCCAATTTTTCCCGTATGCCGTTGTCTATCAACCGGGTTGGCCGTCCTGCCTCGGGAAAAGTTCCATCAACCAAACCGCATATAAACAAGGTGTCAAATCGTCTCCACCTTGCATTCTTGACATCAACAACTTCAACACCTCCCGATAAATTGAAATCACTCCGAATTTTCTGTTCACCGACAGCATCAACGAATATTCTTCTAAAGTCAGAGAAAGAAAGTTCTCTCTCCGCAAATATATCTGCCACTTTATCCGCTTCATTCAGCATCTGCTCTAAAGCATATTTATTTATGGCATCCTTATCTACCTCTTTAAGGATACCTGAAAATTCGAGTAGCGCATCTATATGATCTTTGTAGATTCCCGTTTTGTTGCTTCCCTCCGGAGGAGAAAACTTTTCAAATATCTCGCTGATTTGAGACAACGACCGTTGCATCTCCGCGTCTTTATCCCCCGAATATCCCGGCTCCGCTTTTGCATCTCTCAGATGAGCCTCAAGTCGAATATAAGACTCCCGCTTTCCGTCATTCGCGCCGGCAGCCTGCATCAATTTCAGTATTGAATCGGCATCAATCTGCTCATCGTTCACCTTAATATTTAACAATTTTGAACGCAGTATGCTTCTAAGCTCGAATCCGAAATTTCGCTCAGGGTTTAACATTAGCATCTTTATAAAAAGAGCGACCGCCGGATTTTCTTTCAGCGTTCTCCGTTGTTGGACTGTAATGGGAATACCAAATCGAGGGAATATCCTTTTGATCAAATTCGGGTATTCTTCTCCGCTTTTATACATGATTCCGATGCGGGAGGGAGCTGTTTTATTTTTTATCAGCTCATATTTTACCCGCCTCGCAATCTCCTCCACTAATTTTCTTGTTCCTGATTCTACAATGATTTTAAGAGGTATATCCTGTTCGGACTTGTCCGATCCGTTATTGAATGACTCAAATATTTTCTCTCTTATTTGCGCTATAGGAGAACTGTCCCACTTACCCAACTTTGGAGCAATCGGCTCAAAACCGTTAAAGAGCTTCTGATTCCGTTTCGTATAATCGAATACCTCTTCCCGTCCTTCTTCATATAGCTGCGCTGTTAAAACGTTGCCTATTCTTTCGAACAGAGTTTTGAACAGTTGCGATTGCAACGGAGTATAATCGTAGAATCCGTCTACTATAAGAGTGTCAAAACCGTTCAAAATATTTTTATCGGAATTCAGTCTGCGGATAGCCGAACCCAACCGTTGATGCTTATTCCCTTTATTCAGAGAATCGCATTTTTCTAAATAGTCGCTATACAGCTGTCTAATTTCGGACAATTTCTGTTCCTGACTCCTGCCTAACTCCAACCCGGCAAGATCCTCCGGATTCACGCGCGATTGAATAAATTCATCTATGAGAAAATGCATCTCTGACGCGAAGCTACGCAGTTCTGCCGCCTTCTTAAAATATACTAATTCGCCCTTTGACACTTTATCCCGTATAATATTTTCTAACATGTGAATTAAAACAAACTTTGGAGTTTCTTTCGGAAACGGCGCATCTGATAGTCTTTCAATCATCTTTACTAACCCAATCAGATCTACAATTGAAGAACCGAAAATTCCCCCATGCTTCAACGCTATCTGCCGTTTATAATGGTTGACGTGGTCTCCTGTAGGCAGAAGCAAAATAAATTTTTTATCTGCCCTCTTGAGCAGTTCTATCCGGTCGAGGAGCTGTTCACTTTTTCCTGTCCGCGTAGGACCTGAAATAAGTTCTTTCCGCTTTCCAATCTCGTTCTGATTATTGCCGACCATTATTGAACCTTTACACATATTAGGAGATAAACTAAATTCAGGATATTTTCCGAGTTAATTATGCTTGTTTTACTTAACACTCTTATTCTCTTACAATAATATACTCTGTATCGTCTACTTCTTCAATCAGAATGAATATAAAAAAGCCGTCCAATGAGAACGGCTCCAAGATCATATTTTCTTATGTGCCAGTCAGAGCACTGACCGATGGCGGGACAATAGTAAATCCTGATTCACATTCACAAGTCAACCACCCCTTTGTCCCCTCCTTAAAAAGGAGGGGATGGAAAATTCCCCTCTAAAAAGAGGGGTGGCTCAACCGAAGGTTGAGACGGGGTGTGTAAAGAGTTGTGCCCTGAATAATATAATTTTCCTTAACGTGGCGGTTGGGTCCACCGCCGATGGCGGGACTAACGCTTGTCCCGACGTCGAATCAAATGTACTGTGCGGTCAGGATAAATCCTGACTCGCACACAATTCGGTTAAATTATCTTTTGTTACGACTCATCTTTTCTGAAATAATCCGTTGATACTTTTAATTTCTCTATAGCGCTATTCAAAATCCTGTATATAGGAGGAGTTCCACCCGACTTGAGAAATGATTCATTGCCTATTTTTCTTCCGGTTCTGATAAAATTCGCCTCAACGCTATCCTGATACAGTGTGATAGTCAGATCAGGAAATTTATTTACATACGCTTTAAAACTCTTCGGATCATATTCTTCAACGGCGCTTGCTTTAAGTGAAAGAAACAGTTCCAACAATTCGTTTACTTTATCGGTATTTGCCATGAATTTTTCAGGTCGAGTCACATACCACAGACTTTCATCTTTTGTTAGGTTCAATTCAACATCGCCATACCTGATATCAAACGCATCCACTTTGTTCTTGTCAAAACTGAGCACATTTTTCTTAATCAGCTCGAAAGGTCTCTTCTCAAGGAATTCGGCGAATCCCGAATCTATTAACATAATAGTTGAACGTGAGGCATCCTTAGCATATCTATAAGCCTTTCCGTCTTCACTCAACGCATTCCCTATCGTTAAGCGCAGTTGTCTTGACGGGTTGGAAATCTCAAGCCTCAGATCTGTTTCCGCCTCAGCAAGACCCGTAATCTCCGGCGCAGGCTCTTCCCTGTCTATAAACTTTTTTACTTTCCCGTTCGCCAGTCTCGACAAGAGGGAGTTTACCTTACCGGATTCAAGGTTCAACGCAGCCGGTTTCACCATCAAAAATTCACTGCCGACTCTTTCAATTTCGTAATCGTAATCTTTAGTTTTCACGAATATTTTGCTGACGTTCTTACTCTTAAATGAGAGAATGTTTTTATCCCTGAGATCAAACAGTTTTTTATTTGTTTGGGAATAAACTGACTTGGGAATGGTAAAGACCTTATCGTCTCCGAGCGACATTGCGAATATATATTCGCCCGTAGGACTTTCTTCGCCTAAGGAAATTCCTGTTACCGAGCTGTCGCTTAAGAGAAATTGTAATTCAACTAAGGGCGATTCTAAGCCATACGGCGCGAGATTCAGGTTCTCCCCCGAAGCGATCTCTCTCTCCTTCTTAATATTCACAACAGACCTTATCAGGTTGTTGACAGCATTTTTATCTCCCTTTGCAAGAACCGGAGAATTAATGGTAAAATCACCCTGAGCGTTTTTAGTGAGGCTAAATGTTCCATATTCCGAGGTGAGTTTTACTTCTCTGATCTTTTCAGAATCCAGGCGGATCAGTTTGCTTGAAAGCATTTCTACTGCTTTTTTCTCTTCGCCCGCTTTATAGTCGAGGAGGTATACCGCGACAGCTCCCCCGATGAGCGCCGTTCCAAGAACGAATGTAGATTTAAACTTCATTCCTTATCTTCTTCGTCTGAAATAAACAGTAACCCCGAAGCCGAGAATCGCTATCGGAAGAGTCACAACCAATAACCAGAATACGACCTGGCTCTCCTTGAGCGTCATATTCACCCGCCTGTCTTCCGGGTCTTTTGGACGGATGGATATCAATGTTTCATCCTCGAGCAGCCATGAAACCATATTCAAAAACAGATCCTTGTTACCGGGAGCGCGTTCTATGTATGGATTTGATGCGAATTCCGAATCACCGACTATAATAAACCTTCCACCGCTTCTACCTTCCTTTACCTTGCCGACCACGCCGATTACTAACGGACCGGGATGGTCAAACTTCTTATCGAAACCCGTTTGATTATTATCCAACAAAGCTAAATCAGTCTCTCCCCACGAACTTTTGCTCGAATAGATGAGTTCGGTAATATCATAGTCGCCGGTGTCGTTATCTGAAATGACAAGTAAAGAACGGACGGTCGGATAAACGGTGACCAATCTAAAATCCTCCGTGATCCGATGCGCCCCATACGCCGCAGCGGTCGGCTCAATTGAAATCCGGGTATTTCTTTTTAATCCGCCGCCGGAAATTATAAACGATGCGCTTTGTTCAAGAATGACATCGTTTCGTATCGTCACGCCTAATCCTGAGATAAACTGCTCCAATCCGGGATCAGACACCCTCGGTTCAATGAGTAGAAGAAGACTGCCGCCGCCTGAGAGAAAAACATTCAAGGCATCGATCTCTCTCTGCATGAGATTCTTTGCCGGTCCGGCTAACACAACGAGAGACGCGCCTTCGGGAACAGAATCCGCTTGAAACAATTCTAACTTACTCAGATTATAGTTCACTTTACCGAGTTCTGCGGCAGCGAGCGAATAGGAATCTCTCTCACCTGCTGAAAGCTCGAAATCATTCTCCCCATGCCCGGAAAGAAAGTAAATATTATGCTCTTTTGTGCTGCTGATTTTTATCAGCGCGTTTGTGATCTTTTCTTCGGTTACATCCTCTATACGCTCTATTCTGCTGCCTGACTGTATGATCAATTCTCCGTATTTCTTCACCGATAGACTCTTGGCGAGATCAGGATTCTTGTCCGGGTCCACGACTTCATATTTGAAATTCTCCGAGTAATATGCATACTCTTTCAGCAAGTCACGTAACCTGCCTGATTCGATCTCTGTTTGAAATGCGGTTACCCTGACCTCCACTTCGAGAGCTTCGAGAATTTTAACGGTTTGAGCGGCAATACTGTACTGACCGGAAGAGGTAGTATCAAGCCGCCAGCTGTGTTTGTACAGTGTATAATTCGCCAAGGCAAGTATCCCTAATACTATGAGACTCAGCATAACCGCGTTAAATCCGTATTTTGTCGACCGTTTCCTTAAATATCCAAATACGCTATCCCGTTTTATTACAGCCGACACCGATAGAATCAAAATTCCGGTAATAAGAAAGACTTTACTTGAAGTCGTCCATACGTTATTCACCAGATACAGGAATAAGCCCGCTAAAAGAGACGTAACGCCTCCTATCGGAAGGTATTTATAAATATTGGTCATCTTCTATCCCCTCCATTTCGTGGATTCTACCGCCTGATAGGTGAGGAAAAGACTGAAGAACGCAAACGACAGATAAAAAACCATGTGAGAACTGTCTATTACACCCTTTGCAAAATCAGTGAAATGCTCCATGACCGATAAATATTTTATCAACGCTCCTAGCTCCGGACCCACAAAATTAGAGGCGAATCCTACGAACCAGAGAATCATCATCGTCCCGAAACAACCGACGGCCGCTATGATCTGATTCTCGGTAAGCGCGGAAATCAATCCTCCGATCGCCACGGTCATTGCGCCCATCAGCATGAGTCCTATATATCCCGATATAACCGGCATCAGCTCGGGATTCCCGTATATGAACAGTACCGAGACGTAACTCAGGGTTCCCGAGATCATTGCCGCGTATACCGTAAGAGCGGCAAAAAATTTACCTATCACTATCTCCCAATTTGTTATGGGGGAGGTAAATAATAACTCGATGGTGCCGCTTCGCTTCTCCTCCGAAAACAACTTCATTGTTATCATAGGCAGCATGAAAAGGGTAATGATACTCATATTCAGGAATAGTGAGCGAATTACCATCTGATTTATGTTCATCGCCGGAACCTGCATTTGAAATTGTTGAGCCTGCATCATCATCCGAAAACTCATCTGAATAAAACTTTGAAGAAGCAGGTAAAAGAAGATTCCGCTTATAGCCAGAAATAGAGCAATTACTACATATGCGATCGGGGAGACGAAATATGAACGAAGCTCCCGCATATAAATATAATAGGAATTTTTCATGCGTCCCCCTCCTCCTCCGTTGTGAGCTGCAGGAATATCTCCTCTAAACTCAGTCCTGAGGATTTCATCTCAATAAGTCCCCATCCATTGTTTACCACCGACGCTGCTATCGCCTTTCTAACCTCAGGGTCTTTCTCCAATTCGATCTTATACCGCTTGTCTGTCCCGTCACCGTCAATAATCACGTCTAAGACCCCTTTGATCTTCGACAGTGTCTCTAATACTTTTTTTGAGGGACCATCAACTTCGATCTCTATCCGTTCCTGTCCCTCCAAGCCTCGTGTCAAGTTTTCAGGACTGTCCTCAGCAACGATCCTGCCTTTGTTTATAATTATTACCCTGCCGCAGGTAGCGCTCACTTCCGGCAGGATATGAGTGGATAATATTATGGTATGATCTTCTCCGAGTTCTTTTATGAGCTCTCTTACCTCGATTATCTGCTTCGGGTCAAGACCAACGGTAGGCTCATCCAATACAAGTACTTCAGGGTCATGAATGAGCGCTTGCGCCAACCCTACTCTTTGCTTATAACCTTTTGAAAGTTTTGCGATCAAACTGCTCCTGACTTCATCTGTGCTTGTCCTTTCTAATACCCTATCAAGTTTCATGTTCAGATTCTTTCCGCTCAAACCTTTGATCTTCCCGACAAAAGAAAGGTATGATTCTACGGTCATCTCCTGATAGAGCGGAGGATGTTCGGGAAGATATCCAACTCTCTTTTTTACGCTCATCGCGTTCTCAAACACATCAAATCCCGCTACAGAGACGCTCCCTTGCGTCGCAGGCATGAAACAGGTCAATATCCGCATTGTGGTCGTCTTACCGGCGGCGTTCGGACCAAGAAACCCGACTACCTCTCCTTTGTCTATGAAAAACGAAACGTCTTTTACCGCTTCAAACGAGCCGTAATTCTTACTTAAATTTTTTACATCTATCAATCTTTTTTCTCCTCTAATATATTGGACAACGGAGCTTCTGATGTCTTTGCTTTTTCAGGAACTATTTTGGTATCTTCGACCATTTTCATGGTCTTTTCCATTAAAACAGTTGCAAAACTATCCTTTGGAATATGTCGAGCGAATTTTACCAGATCGCTGTTCGTCAACACTTCTTGAACGGTTTCGCCTATCTTCTTGTATAGCCCGTCATTTTCCAAAACAGCTAACATTTCGGATGTGGTCATCTCAAGAGCCTTTAAAAAATATCTGTTCTCGATGTATTCTCTCAGTATCCTTGACAGACCCATATAATACCGGTCTACTTCCTTCTTTTCGATTAGATTTTTCTTATTAAGCTGTTTAAGAGATTCAAGAGCAATTTCATGCGCCGGACGTATCTCAACGCGTTTTTTGAATGGTATGATCGGTTTATCGGTTTTCCTTCGCCACATATAATAGGCTATCCCGCTGACCAATAGCAAAGCGAGCAGCGCCAGAACGGTACCCCATTTGTCGAAAGGCTGGGACATTTCATTCGGCTCTTTTATATCCCTGATTTCCTCTGCATCGGCGCTGAGCATACTTTGAACATGCAGCCATAGACTGTCCGTATAGGTCTTGAATTGAGTTGTGGTGTCAGATGAATGCCAATAAACAATTTTTTGGGAGGGAATCAGAACCTGCCCGGTATCAAAAATAAAACTCTCGAAGGTATGCCTTTCAATTCTGATTCCCTTATTGCCCCGTTCCCGTGAAATAGACTCTTCTCCGAGTTCAATCGGTAACAGTTCCACCCGCATATCGGGCAGCTGGAATTGCGTATCGCCGTCGAATCGCAGTTCAAGGATTATCTTCAAGCGGTCACCGATACGGAGTGATTCAGGCTCAGCGAACAGTTCCGCTTTCATCTGTTGAGCGCTCGTGTTATCTATATTTAAAAGGACGAGAAATATAAAAATCGGAACAGAAAAACCGCGATTCATTAATGGAACCTCTTTGCCCGCTTTCTAAAGAATTTATAAAGAGGCTCAACATAGGATTCTCCGGTTTTAATGTTAATATGATCGAGATTCATCTTCTTGAACATCTTTTCAAGTCTCTCTTGCTGAGCGCGCCTTAGCGCGGAATAAGAATTTCTTATCCTTTCGTCTGAAGTGTCAACCACAACATTTTCACCCGTTTCCGCGTCCACGAGAGAAATCAGACCTGCATCGGGCAGCTGCGTTTCTAATTTATCGGTCAGTTTGATGGCAATCACGTCATGCTTGGAGGAGACCACTCTCAGCGATTTTTGAAATCCGTCATCCATGAAATCAGAGAGAATGAATACGACTGAATGTCTCCTGATAACCCTGAGAAGGTATTCGAGCGCGCTGTTTATACTTGTGCCCGTGTTTTCAGGTTCGTGATATATGATCTCTCTGAGTACCCGAAGAACGTGCTGCCGTCCCTTCCGCGGCGGAATGAATTTTTCCACCTTATCCGTAAATATCAGCAGACCGACCTTGTCATTATTTTTCATAGCGGAAAAAGCGAGTAATGCGCATATCTCGATAGCCACCTCATCTTTCATTCGGTAAGACGTTCCGAACGTTCCTGAACGACTCATGTCTACTACGAGCATCATGGAGAGTTCCCGTTCTTCGCTGAATACCTTTACGAAAGGTGAACCTGTACGGGCGCTGACGTTCCAATCGATAAGGCGAATATCATCACCGGGAACATATTCGCGCACCTCAGCGAATTCCATTCCCCTTCCTTTAAAAACCGTATGATATTCTCCGCTGAAGATCTCATTGACGAGACCTTTGGTGCCTATCTCCAAACGACGGACATTTTCGAGTACTTCTTTCGGCAGCATATTTAATATTTGATCGGTTTAAATCGACACTAAGTTTTTAAGGAACTTCCACTGTATCGAATATACGTTCGATTATAGTTTCTGTCGTCACTTCTTCCGCTTCGGCTTCGTAGGTAAGGATGATTCGATGCCTCAAAACGTCCATCCCTATCGCTCTTATATCCTCGGGAGTCACATATCCCCGCTGCATGATAAACGCATGCGCTTTGGACGCTAAGCGAAGATATATTGAGGCTCTTGGAGAGGCTCCATAGGAGATAAAACCTTTCAATTCTTTCAATCCAACGGATTCCGGGTCTCTCGTAGCGAATATCAGGTCAACGATATATCTCTCCACCTTCTCATCCATATAAACTTCATCCACTACCTTACGAGCGGAAAGAATCTCTTTTGCGCCGGCAACCGATTTTACTTCAGGTATAACACCCGTTGTTCCCATCCTCTGCATTATTTCCAATTCTTCAGCCTTATCAGGATAACCAACGATGACCTTTAGCATAAACCTGTCTACCTGCGCCTCGGGTAACGGATAAGTTCCTTCCTGTTCTATCGGATTTTGTGTTGCGAGAACTAAAAATGGTTTGTCGAGAGGGAAAGTATTAGAACCAATGGTCACCTGTCTCTCCTGCATAGCCTCCAACAATGCGCTTTGTACCTTAGCGGGTGATCTGTTGATTTCATCAGCGAGAATGAGATTTGAAAATATAGGACCCTTCCTCGTTGTAAATTCACCCTCTTTCTGATTGTAGATCAAAGTGCCCAAAAGATCGGCGGGAAGCAGATCGGGAGTGAACTGTATTCTTTGGAAATCGATATTTAGTATCTTCGCTAATGTACTGACGGTTAGAGTCTTGGCTAACCCGGGAACACCTTCAATGAGGATATGACCGTCAGCCAATATGCCTATCAGAAGTCGCCTGACAAGCGGTTTTTGACCCACAATGACCTTGTCCATCTCCTTGATTATCTTGACAATAAATTGACTTTCAGACTCTATTTTTGCTTGCAAAACATCAAGGTCAACTGCCATTAACTACCTCCGTATATACATCCTTGACTCTGATCTTAAATATCATCCGGATTTGTAATTCCTTTTAATTCGCTTATCTCATCCAGATTTTTTCCGAGATATTCTAATTCGAACGCCACGGCTTGTGATAGGCTGTTATCTTTATATTTTTCCTGAAATTCAAGATACGCCGCGCGCGCTTTATCGTATTCCTTGACATAATTAGCGTATATGTAACCGATCATAAATTGTGCCTTGGATGCCAACGGCAAATCGGGATTTTCAAGAATAACGCGCCTGTATTCTACGACCGCATTTTCATATTCTTTTTTAACATTCGCGTAACCGTCCGCCAACATGAATCTGCCTTCCGCCGCGTTTTCATCATCAGGATAATTATCAAGAAACTTTTTAAGTGTTAATATTGCCTCGTCTTGTTTATCCTGACCTTGCAGCGTCCTGACTTTCGTCCAGAGTTCGTCGGCGGTTTCTGTAGTCCCGCACGACACAAAAAAAACCACTGCTATCGTTAATAAAACAGCTATTGAGTGAAACGACTTCATAACCTTCATCCTCCTTAATTACAATAAAGTATTTTCTCGTTTAACCATCGAAAGCCATTTCATTATATTGTGACGTTTAAAAACTCTCTTTGGCGTGGAAAATTTATAATCTTTTAAAAAAAAAGCAAGCGCTCTTCTGAATAATATAATATTTTCTATAATCTATTATCTAATATGGTCAATCTAATTAATCAGAAGCTCAAGACCTGAACCGTTGACTCGCACCCCAAGTCTATCTCCCTCTTTCGCCTCACCGCTCAGCATCAGATTGGCAATCTTATCGGTTATCTCCTTTTGTAGCAACCGTTTCAATGGACGAACGCCGTAAGCCGGGTCATATCCTTTCTCTGCCAACAGCTCAACCGCATCATCGCTGAGTTCTAATTTCATTCCTCTTTCATCTACCCTATCTATCAATATTTTTAATTGGAGATTCACGATCTCTTTCACGTTCTCAAGCGTTAACGGATGAAAAACTATAATATCATCTATCCTGTTTAAAAATTCCGGTCTGAAGCTTGACTGCAGCATCTTGTTTATTTCGCTTTTTATCTCTTCATAGATTTCCGCTTCGTTATCCGGATTGATATTCTTCGATTTTTCCACGACTACCGATGACCCCAAGTTTGAGGTCATAATGATTATCGTATTCTTGAAATTTACCAATCGCCCCTGACCGTCTGTCATTCTCCCGTCGTCCAAGACCTGGAGGAGGACGTTAAAAATATCGTGATGGGCTTTTTCTATCTCGTCAAGCAATATCACGGAGTAAGGTTTCCTACGCACGGCTTCGGTTAGCTGTCCCCCTTCCTCATAACCCACGTATCCGGGTGGAGCGCCGATAAGGCGTGACACGGAATGTTTTTCCATATATTCCGACATATCGATTCTGACAATCGCGTTTTCATCATCAAAAAGAAATTCAGCCAATCCTTTCGCGAGTTCAGTCTTGCCTACTCCGGTCGAACCGATGAAAATAAACGAACCTAACGGTCGCGATTCGTCCTGTAGTCCGGCACGGGAGCGTTTCACAGCATCGGACACCGCCTTTATCGCCTCTTCCTGACCGATAACACGCTCTTTAAGCCTATCCTCCATATGTAGAAGTTTATCCCGCTCGCCTTCAACCATACGCGTAACAGGGATATTTGTCCACTGAGCGACGATTCCGGCAATATCGGTCTCATCGATCTCTTCTTTAAGCAGTCTTTTTCCTTTTTGGAGTTTTTTGAGGTTTACCTTCAGTTTCTCTTCCGTCAGTTTAAGCTCGACTAATTTACCGTGTTTAAGCTCTGCCGCTTTTTCATAATCGCTTATACGTTCCGCTTCTGTATATGCGGCTCGTGTCTTCTCTATTTCCTCCTTGACCTCCCTTAATCTTCCTATCGCCACTTTTTCCGCTGTCCATTGACCTCTTAATTCTTCAGCCTCTTTGACAATCTTTTTCAATTGACTTTCTATTTCTTTCAACCTCTCTTCAGAATCTTCCTCTTTCGAGATTGCCGCTTTTTCAATCTCCAACTGCTTGACCTTACGCTCTAATTCATCAAGCTCGACAGGCATGCTGTCAATATCAATTCGTATCTTACTTGCTGCTTCGTCTATTAAGTCAATAGCCTTGTCGGGCAGGAAACGGTCGGGTATATACCTGTGAGACAGTTTTACCGCTGCGACGAGAGCAGAATCTTTTATTTTAATACCATGATGTATTTCATATCGTTCTCTCAATCCCCGCATGATGCTTATTGCATCTTCGATGGAAGGTTCTTTTATATAGTTTGGTTGGAATCTCCGTTCAAGAGCGGCATCTTTCTCGATATACTTCCGATACTCGTCTACTGTGGTCGCTCCTATGACTTTCAATTCACCCCTCGCAAGCGATGGCTTTAGTATGTTACTCGCATCCACAGATCCTTCGGCTGCGCCTGCGCCTACCACTGTATGAAGTTCGTCTATAAAGAGAATTACTTCGCCATTGGAATCTTCCACCTCCTTTATCACGGCTTTAAGCCTTTCTTCAAACTCACCTCGAAACTTTGCGCCGGCGAGAAGACTGCCCATATCCAAAGCGACTATACGCTTATCTTTCAATCCATCCGGCACATCGCCCTTGACGATACGATAAGCTAAACCTTCTACAATTGCCGTCTTACCGACCCCCGGGTCTCCGATAAGGACAGGATTATTTTTTGAACGCCGCGATAATACCTGCATAATCCTGCGTATTTCATCCTCACGACCTATCACCGGATCAAGCTTATTTAGACGCGCAAGTTCATTCAGGTCGCTTCCATAGCGTTCCAAAGCCTGATATTTGTCTTCAGGGTTTTGGTCGGTCACTCTCTGGCTTCCTCTGATATCCTTCAAGACATTTAATATAGATTCCTTAGTTATTCCGAGACTGTTCAATTCCGGTTTCACATCGCTTGAATTTGATTCAGCCATTGCAATGATCAGATGTTCGTTGCTGATATACTCGTCCTTAAGGGCTTTCGATTCTTTGAACGCTGAATTTATTATTCCATCAAGCTCTTTTGATAGCTGCGGCTCACCTATACCGCCACCGGTAGCCTTTGGCAACTTGGATAATACGCCTTCAATCAGTTCATTCAGTTCCTGAACGGGAATACCCAATTTACTGATGATGGCGACCGAAGTATTTTTCTCATCCGTAATCATTGCCTTGAGCAAATGTCCGCTCTTGAGTTCGGGGTTTAGACTTTCCGCCGCGATTTCCTGAGCCCGCCTGATTGATTCCTGAGCTCTTATGGTAAATTTATCGAAGGATATCATTATATTTTACTCATCGATATTAAAATGCGAAAAGGAAACCGAAATGGAATCTGCCGCGGGAGAATTTATCACTCTCCGAGGGATTTAATTTATAGCCGTAATCGAGCCTTGCGGGACCCATAGGAGTCATAAAGTAAAGACCGGCGCCACCAGAATATCTCATCCTTGCCGGTGAAAGTTCTCTGATCTCTCGCCATAAATTTCCGCCATCCAAGAACACTTCCCCTCCAAACCGCCAGAATATAGGAAATCTTAGCTCGACATTTGTGGAGAGTTTATATATTTGGGAAACGGCTACGTCTCTGCTAATCTTGAAATCTCTTAATTTTTGATCATTATATCCTCTCACGGACGTACCGCCGCCAAGGAAGAACCAATCAAAAAATGGAATTTCTTCCGTATCTCCGAACGACTTGATAAATCCGCTTGTTATTCGTGTCGAGAGTGTCCATGACCTATTAAAAAGGAATGGCTGGTACCTGCTCCAGGACAGTTCGGCTCTGTACAGATTGCTGTTTCCACCTAAAATTCCGCCGGCATATTTAAAATCAAGAGAGAGGAGCGAACCGTTCGTCGGAAAGAATATGTTATTGCGCTTATCGTTTATAATAAGCAGATCAATTGATCGTTGCCTGCTCTCAAATAATTTAAGAGAATCGGCGACCAGACTATCAATACTTGAGGAAACTCGTGTGATTGTGATCCCCTGAGATAATCTGGTAGAGAACTCTTCACTGTATTTTTTATATACGGCTATATCACCTCCGAATCTTGTCAAAGGAATATCCGGGTCCTTTAACTGCTCGCGTTCAATATATGTCCTGAAGGTCGTCGGAGCTCTTTGACCGAATATCCATGGTTCCGTATAGCTTACCTCAATACCCGTTTCTCCACTCTTAATATTACTGATACCCGCAGATATATTTCCCTTAAATCTAAGAAGACGTCCGGTAGAAAACAGATTTCTGTTGTACCATTCTGCGACTACGTTAAAGTCAGTTGTAGTTGTGGTTGAGTTGGCAATTTTTCTTTGCTTAAACCCGATTTCACCACCGATCTGTTTCATGCGGCGTTCCCGCACGCTAACAATGAGATTCAGCCTTCTGTTAACCGTATCTGTTCTTACTGCATTGATTATTACGTTAGAGAAGAGTCCCGTTTCAAATAACCGCTTCTGACTCTCTTCTATCTTTCTGATATTATATTTTTCACCCGGTTTGAATGACAATTCACGCCTGACAAGATTTGGTATCACTTTACTCGTTCCCTGTACTATAATACTGTCTATAAAGACTGTATCATTTTCCTTTACATCTATTACTACCGTAACCTCTTCGTCGCCGACGAGATTGTTCTGTAATTGCGCAAAGGGTTTTCCTCTATTTTGGTAAGCCGTTCTCACAGCAGCTAAGTCTTTTCTTAACAGATAGGGATTTAACGGATCGCCTAATTTGGATTTAAACATTCTAAGGATTTCCGTATCAGCTAGGAGATCATTGCCCCTTATATTTATCTCTTTGATTATTACCCGCTTACCCTCCGAAACGGTCAAATGAATAATAATTTCCTTTTTATTCACTATCTCAAATGAGTCCCGAACAGCCGCGTAGATGTATCCTTTACTCTCATAGTATTTGCGAACAGCTGTGCGGTCAAGTTTCAGGATTCTCGGATTAAAATTGGAGCCACCTCTGAAAAAAGATGGAAAACCGGGTTCTTTCAGATTCATTTGATCTTTGATCTTCCCGGTAGATATATTTTCATTACCGTAAATCTTGATCTCTTTGACCTTAAGAAGAGTTTGCGCGCTTAAATTTCCAAAAATGCCGAATAAAATCATCAGAACGGCAAGATTTTTGTAGAATCTTCCGAAGCTAAAAGGATGATATTTAATTAAAATACTTATGAGTAGCTCCTGTCAATATTGCAACCGTAATTTATAGTTTACGTATAACAAACCTTCGTTATCTACGTTTCCGGCAAGTGAACTATTTTGATTTATTTTATATTCCACCCCAACTTTTTGGGAATCTGCTAACCGCTTTAGCCCTGTTTGATATGTAACATAGAAACTTCTTGAGATCTGTCTTCCAAGCAACAGATCCGCATTTTGTATATCCTGGAGAGCCCCTGATTCTGTTTGAAGATCGAATATGTCCAGCCCTGCCAATTCACTGCCTAAATCTTCTAAATTCTTCTCAAGATAACTTTCAGCCATGAGTTGAACTCCGACAGTGATTTCGTTAGCCGTTAATGCCCCGGTCTGTTTAAAGTTTATCAAAGCAAGTATATCACTCTCACTGTAATAACCTCGAGTATCCGAAAAAATGAATGTGGGTTTTTCCAATGTACCACCCATCTCAACTAAAATATTAACCGCATCATCCCCGGAACCTATTGTAGTAGTCGCCAGTATATCAAACCTGGGATTGAACTCATATGGACTGAACTCAATATCCGCTCTTTCGATGGTGAACGTATCGTTGATATAAAAATATTTCCCTTTGATTGATGAAATGCTGCCTGAAAAATTATATTCCTCCTGAGGAATTTTAATGATCCATAGGTTGCCGCTAAATTCTATGTTTGCTTGACTGTTTTTCAAGTAGAACTTATCCGCCCACTCTACGTGAATATTATAGTCAAGATACGGAATCGTCTCAACTATTATTTCCTCTTCGAGCTCCTCGACAAACTCCGATCTTATAGTAACAAAATCAGGAGAAAGTTCGCCCTTGATAAAAATGGTATCTTGCCCGGTAATTTTAAGGTCCACATCCGTTACAGATTCCAATTCCCCCAAGATACTCAATATGTACAACTGCTCTCCCTTTAACGTCAAATTAAATACGGGTCTGAAGAAGGAAGTGATATCTATATCACCCGACATGGTGAAATGCCGTGGATTTTCATTTTTGTCTTTTGCAAAAATATCGCCTAAACCGGAAAATTTATCTATTACCTTATCGAGTAATCCCTTCTTCTTTCCACCTTTCATCATCCCCGTCAAAGAGTTGATTCTTACCTTATTCTTGATAATAATAAACTCTCCCTCGATGTCAGTAGCAGAGTTTTGCAGCAAATTGCTGTCTACCCGACCATTTTTCACCTTTATCCAACCATCTCGTATCGGATTATGAAAATTTCCCGAGAGATTCATTTTTAAATCAAAATCACCTTGTATATCATCAATATCGCTAAAATATACGGAGAAATATTGAAGATCTTTGCTCTTTCCCCTCACATTCAAAAACATCTCCCGGTCAAGCTTCCTTCCTTGTGTTTTCCAAAGAGCCAAATTGATCGGTAGCTGTCCCGAACCTGTATATTCACCTTTTCCCAGCGTTGCGGCGATGTTTTCAAATACAAGTAGTGTATCAGAATAACCGCCACTCCCATGAATTCTATTGATTAGAATCTTATCATACCAACCATCAGTAATATCCAAATCGAATCTCACTTCCGGAGTGGAAAATGTCTTTGAAATACGCACAGTTCCCGATGCGATTCCGCCTAAATCCTGTTTGAATGGATTGAATTTATTATAAGTGGCTAAATTTATGCTATTGAGTCTGACTAATAACTCAATCTTATTGTCCTCTGTTAGAACACCCTCTTTCTTTTTGAGATTGCTAATTTTCAACTCCACTGATCCGTTAAGATCAATCCAGGAATTCTCTTTCACAATTATGTGCAGTTTGTCCACAATTAAAAGATCGTTTTCAAATAGCAGGTTAGTGGAAATTTCGTCAAATTTGTAGGTTCCATGGTATGCTTCATTTAATATAAGTACTGCTTTTAATCTTGGAGCAGCTAGCGTACTTGACAGTACAAGAGAACCATTAACCTTTCCACCGAAAGATTTTTCATAGTCCAATAGATCAGAAATTGGTTTGAGATCTACGCTCTTTAAAATCAATGTACTCGCTAAACTATCCGATTGTTTATCCCATTCCATTGCCACATCTATGCTTCCACCCATTAGATTTAATGCAACAGGCTTAATAGAAAAAACGTTGCCTTCCCTTGAACCTCTTACAACATCGTTGCTGCTTATTTTGTAATTTCTAAATTCACCTGTTAAGGAATCAACCTCAAATTGACCGTCTTCATTGATCCAACCCACAAATTTCACATGATCTTTTCCGTTTTCCGCAATGAAATTTTGAATTGTTAATCTTCCGTCTTCTAAGCTGATAGAAAGATCAACAGATTCAATCTTTAACTTACCTACCTTTCCATTAACGAGATGGAAGTATCCGTTGCCTTGCTGACGGGAACTAATATTGTTCAAAACAAAAATTCCTTGTGCAGATTCAAAATTACCCCTGCTCCCGATGAGATCATTTATTTCGAAATTACCCGCTACATTGAGATCTCTTATATTGCCGCTCAAAGTTAGATTTGCGGACGTGTTGCCGTTGATTTCTCCCACCTTGAACAAAGAGGCAAATTCATTCAAATTCTTTGAGACAGCGCTAACTTGTGATTTCACTAAACCGTCAAAACCAAATATTCCGGTCGCGACCAAACTCGATTCCTTCATTTTCACCATGACAGAATCAACCACCAATTTTTGATCGTTAATATTGAAAACACCTAAAGCGCTCACTATTTGCAAATCTTTTATTTTGGAGGATGTTATTTCTATTTCTCCCTTCATATTCAACTTTTCTTTCGTGTAGCCTATGCCGTTAAATCGAATATCCCCGTTGATATCGGTACGAAATTCGCTGAAATCTAATTCATATAAATCGAGATTTCTCACTTTTATCGAAACGTCAAAATTGCCTTCTCTTGTAACGCTGCCATTTCCTTCAAGTGACGTACCTGCTATGTTCCCATCAAAATTGACCAATTCGAGGAGATCTCCGGTATAACTGCCTGAAAGATTCAGTTCATTAAAATTCCTTCCGCCTGCCTCCCCAAATGCAGAGAAGTTGAAACCAAGGTCAGATAATGAGCCGCCGACATTGCCCACTATAGAGACTTTCCCTTCAAGTTGGGCATTCTGACCGAGAAATTTAAATATCTTGCCGAATGAATTGATATCAGCTGCCACATCAAAACCTACTTGAAGATTATCTGTCGTTTCCAACCAACCGGTAGCAAATATATCACAATCAAGCGCGGTAAATTGAAGTGAATCAAAGCTCCAACCGTTTTCAGTATGACTTATTTTACCGGAGAGATTCTCCAAGTCTAAATCTCTTGAAGGATAATAAAATTCTCCCCTTCTCACTCCGATGGTCATATCTTTTCCGTCCAAAAGAAATGAACCATTGATATTCAAATTATTTACCAGATACCTAAAGTTACCCTCGACAATTTCTATGGTGCCGTCTTCTATGTTCAAAGATGATAACTCAAATATTCTATCTCTTTTTTTGGAACTGTCGGGTTCGCTTTCACCGATTATTTTCTTATTTAGATTCAAATATATGTAAGGCTTAATCAGATTCAGCTCGTGCAACTCAAAATCTCCTATCAAAAGATTTTTAATACTATAGCTCAATTCTAAATTCTCAGAATAGATTTCAAATGATTTTGCCGAGTCTGAATAGCTCATTCCATTTATTGAAAAACCCTTTAATAAATTCCCTGATATGCTTTCAATGAAAATTTGTGCGCCACTCTCAAAAACAAATTCTTCGTTCAATGTTGCTACAATCTGATTTTTATACAAATTTGGTTGAAATATAAAAAACAGTAATCCGATGAGTCCTACTAATAGAACTAAGCTTAACGATGTAAAAAACAGTTTAAGATGCTTTTTCATCTTTTATATAACGCAACTTCCCATTTTAAGTAAAATATCATATTTTTCTTATTGTAGCAAGCGTATAACACCTTTTACTTCAACTCCTCAATTGCATTAATTGCCAAAGGCGAGAGGAGACTGCCTCTCGCCTTTTAACTACTTTAAACACAAAAAGTTGCGAAAAATATTACTTTTTGGGATCAACCTCCTCAAAATCGGCTTCTTCTACCTCTTCCTCGCCATTTACAGCTTCTTTATCTGCGCTTTCCGCACCTGTATCCTGTGTATCCGACGCTTCTTCATTTTTATATTGATCATACATGTCTCCGGATACTTCGTTCCAAATAGTGTTTAAATCATCCGAGGCAGATTTTAATTCATCTGTGTCACTACCCTCAAGAGCTTTCTTTAGACGATCGCGTCCCGCTTCCAATTTTGCTTTGGAATCATCATTCAATTTGGAATCCATCTCTTTGATATTTTTTTCTGTTTGATAGACAAGTTGATCGGCATTGTTTCTGAGGTTAATTTCCTCGCGATTTTTCTTATCTTCCGATTCATGAATCTTAGCGTCATCCACCATCTTGGAGATCTCCTCATCAGACAATCCGCTCGATGCCTCGATCTTAATGCTTTGTTCTTTTCCTGTCGCTTTATCCGTCGCCGCGACATGCAATATTCCGTTGGCATCAATATCAAACGTTACATCTATTTGAGGTACGCCTCTCTGCGCCGGCGGCATTCCCTCTAAATGAAATCTCCCTATCGTCCGGTTATGCACAGCCATCTCTCTCTCGCCTTGAAGGACGTGGATCTCAACGCTTGATTGATTATCTGTAGCGGTAGAGAATATTTCCGATTTCTGTGAAGGTATAGTGGTGTTCTTCTCAATTAATTTTGTAAATACTCCGCCGAGAGTTTCGATGCCCAGTGATAGCGGTGTTACGTCCATCAGCAACACATCGGTCACGTCGCCCGCGAGAATGCCTCCTTGTATAGCCGCGCCAATTGCCACTACTTCGTCTGCATTTACACCCTTACTCGGTTCCCTCCCGAATAGCTCCTTAACTACCTCCTGTACCTTGGGAATACGGGAAGAACCTCCTACAAGAACAACCTGATCTATATCCGAGGCTTTTAGTTTAGCATCCTTTAAAGCATTGAGAGAGGGAGCTTTTAATCTTTCAATGTCATCGTCAACCAACTCCTCAAACTTGGCTCTCGTCAGATCCAGATTAAGGTGTTTCGGTCCGGCAGAATCTGCTGTGATGAAAGGTAGGTTCAACGTTGTCTTTGGAGTATTTGATAACTCGACCTTAGCTTTTTCCGCAGCTTCTTTCAACCGTTGCAGAGCCATCGGGTCTGCCGAGAGATCGATTCCTTCCTGTTTTTTAAACTCGTCCACCAACCAAAGAATTATCTTTTGGTCAAAATCGTCCCCGCCGAGATGCGTATCGCCATTAGTGGAGAGCACTTCGAATGTTCCGATTTCAGGATCTAATTGAAGAATTGATACGTCAAACGTTCCGCCGCCAAGATCAAATACCGCAATCTTTTCGTCTTTTCTGTCGTCCTTCGCTTTATCGAGACCATATGCCAGAGCGGCAGCAGTCGGTTCATTTATGATGCGTTTTACTTCAAGTCCGGCTATCTTGCCCGCGTCCTTCGTCGCCTGGCGCTGCGAATCATTAAAATAAGCGGGCACTGTTATGACTGCTTCGGTAACCTTTTCACCGAGATAATCTTCAGCCGTTTGTTTCATCTTCTGCAAAACCATCGCGCTGATTTCCGGTGGCGAGTATTGTTTGTCATCAATTTTAATTCGCGCTATACCGCCCTTACCTTTAATAACTTTATATGGAACCTGCTTTATCTCGCCTGATACTTCTTTATAGTCTCTACCCATAAATCGCTTGATTGAAAATAGCGTGTGCTCGGGATTTGTAATAGCCTGCCGTTTTGCCGCTTGACCCACTAAGCGTTCGCCGTCTTTTGTGAATCCAACTACGGAAGGAGTCGTTCGACCTCCTTCAGAATTAGTAATGACGGTAGCTTCGTTCCCCTCCATTACAGCTACGCACGAGTATGTTGTTCCAAGATCAATTCCAATAATTTTTCCCATTTAAATCTCCTTCTTCTTTTATCGAGAAGCTAATAATTAAGTCTGTTTTCTTTAATATAATGCAAGAAGCATACCAGTAGCTAATTGATATGCTTTATCCTATTGATATTTATTAACTTATGTATTAATTGACGCTGATAACAAAAATAACGCTATCTGCCATATTGTCGGTAATTCCTGCCTTTTATTCACCCCAATAGCGAAGCGCCACAAATCTGCTGTTTCCCCTTGCCGTTACCCTCAAAAGGACAATTTCGCCTTCATCTATCTTCTCCAACTCCCTCCGGAAATCGCGAACGCTGTCAATAGGCTTATTATTTAGAGACTCTATGATATTACCTTTTTGAATGAATTTTTTAGCCGCGGCGCTCCGTTTTTTCACACCCACCACTTCCACGCCTAATATTGCATTATTACGGCTGGCGCCGAAGGGGTTCCAACTTTCCCGTTCTCTTATCCTATCCTTGAGCAGAAGCCCCAAACGAGGTTTCTTACCACTGTTTTCCGTGCTATGCGTAATTCGCTTATGCTGCACATCCCTCGCCTTTAAAGTAACCGGTATTTTCCTCGTTTTCCCCATGCGGACGACTGTAAGAATAACTTTTTCATCGGGTCCATATCCCGCTATTATCGCCTGAAGTCCATTGGCTCTGTCTACTCTTTTTTTGTCTACTTTGGTTATAACATCGCCGATCTTGAGCTTTGAGCTTTCAGCCGCTCCACCCGGTACAAAATTATTTACTATTACTCCTTTTACGCCGTCTAATTTTAAATATTCGGCGAGTTCCTCATCGACGTTTCCAATATTAATACCGATATAACCGCGCCTTACCTCGCCATAAACCATAAGATCATCCATGACACGTCGCGCTAAGTTCGAGGGTATAGCAAATCCATAGCCGGCATATACGCCCGTTCGACTTGCAATGGCTGTATTGATGCCTATAACTTCTCCGTTTGTGTTTATCAATGGTCCGCCGCTGTTTCCCGGATTGATGACCGCATCTGTTTGAATGAAATTTTCAACCGCATATCCTCGAGTAGACGCGCTGAGATCTCTACCTACTATATTTATGTCCCTTCCCTTTGCGCTTATGATCCCTGCCGTAACCGTGGCTTCCAATCCGAGCGGGTTTCCTAATGCTATGACCCAGTCTCCAATCTTAGCTTTTTCCGAATCCGCAAATTTTACAGGCTTCAAATTTTTCGCTTCAACCTTAATCAAGGCAAGATCTGTTAACGAATCAAGACCTACTATTTTTGCGTCGTATGTTTTGTGATTGGAAAACGAAACCTTAATCTGATGAGCGCCTCCAACTACGTGGAAATTGGTGAGAATGTACCCATCCTCTGTCACCACAAAGCCTGAACCACCGCCAACGCTTGGAATATCTTCATCTAATTCGCCATCATCGAAATCTCTGAACAAGTGGAATTGACGCAATTCCCTCGCTTTTACTATCTTTATCGCTTCGATGCTCACAACCGAAGACAATGTTTTCTCTACCGTGGCAGAAAAAGAAAAATTTGCGGACATTTGCGCTTGAAGGTCTCCGCCTGCCGACATCAATACTATCATCAATCCTACAATCAAATAAATTATTCCGCTTCGAATTCTTACTTTATCCATGTTCGTCTTATCTCCTCTTATCCTCGTACTCGTTTCAAATATTTTTAATTCCTTTGCCTTAGTATTAGCAACCTGACCAGTTGTGATAGCGACATCGCCGCGGCAGCGAGGTACGTCATGGCAGCCGCGTTAAGCACAGCTTTTGCCCCATCAGAATCATCTCTTGATATGAATCCACCGCTGCTCAATTGTGCAAGCGCTCTGCTGCTTGCATTGAACTCTACCGGTAGAGTCACTATTTGAAACACCAACGTTGTCGCAAAGAAAATTATTCCTACGTCTATCAGAGCCGGTATAGCAAGAAACATTCCAGCTAAAAACAACCAAAACCACAATTTCGAACCCAATCTTGCAACGGGATAAAAAGTGTGCCTCCATCTCAGAGGGGCATACTGTTTATTGTCCTGTATGGCATGTCCCACTTCATGCGCAGCGACTCCGATAGATGCAATCGAGTCGCTTCTAAAATTCAGCTCGGACAATCTTACTTTTTTCTCTTTCGAATCATAATGATCGGTCAAACTTCCCTTGACTTCTTCCACTTCTACATCAAAAATATTGTTCCTCTCAAGGAGTTTTTTGGCAACTTGATAACCTGTCATACCCGAGTTTGAAGGAATTTTACTATACCTTTTAAAAGTACTCTTTATCTTCCATTGCGCCCATACTCCAAATAGCAGAGCAGGTACAAGCAATAACATGGTCGAATCCCAAAAGAACAACGGCAAATCCATACTCCTTTATTTTTAAGTCTAAACCGGAAACCCGATAACTATTTCGCCATCGGGTTAATCTACGTAAAAGTTACGGTTTATGTTACAGGATTTTCTTTGACTTTACTGTCTTTCTTGGGAATCGATCTTACCGTTTCAGATGCGACTTTCTTTCTCTCAACCTCTTTAAAAGTAAGTTTACCTTTAGAAACTGCAACTTTTATAACGCTTCCCTCTCCAAAATCGCCGGATAATAGACGCTCTGCGATGGCATCCTCAATATCTTTTTCGATCGTGCGTCTCATTGGTCTTGCGCCCATCTCTCTGTTATAACCTTTTTCCAATAGCAGATTTTTGGCAGCGGCCGATATCTTCAGTTCAATATGTCTTTCCTTTAACCGGCTAACCACCTGATCCATCATTATATCTATTATTTGTAGAACACTTTTTTTATCGAGTTCTTTGAAAGATACTATTTCATCAATTCTGTTAAGAAATTCAGGATTAAATATCTTCTTGGCTTCCTCTTCCACCTTCTTTTTGATCTCTTCATTACGCGATTTTTTATCTTTACTTCCAAATCCAAGTTTATTTGTCCGCAGCATTCGCGCTCCGATATTGGAAGTCAATATCAGAATGGTGTTGCGGAAATCTACCCTTCTGCCGAAGCTGTCTGTGAGGGAACCATCGTCCAATATTTGCAGGAGAATGTTAAAAATGTCATAATGAGCTTTCTCTATCTCGTCAAAGAGAACCACGGAATAGGGTCTTCGTCTGACTTTTTCAGTGAGATCGCCGCCTTCTTCATAGCCTACATAGCCCGGCGGTGCTCCGACAAGTCTCGATACGCTGAATTTTTCCATGTACTCGGACATGTCAATTCTGATAAAGGATTCAGCGTCTTCGAATAAGTATTCTGCCAGCACTTTTGCTAATTCCGTCTTACCGACTCCGGTGGGTCCGAGGAAGATAAATGACCCGATAGGCCGCCTGGGGTCTTTAAGCCCGGCTCTTGCCCTTCTGATGGATTTTGAAAGATGGGCAATAACTTCGTCTTGCCCTACGATCTTTTTCTTCAGTTCATCTTCGATCTTATTGAGTTTATGCGTCTCCGATTCGGCGACTCTGTGTACCGGGATACCAGTCATGATAGAAACAACATCGGCGATGTCCTCTTCCTTGACCACCACCATCTTTTCTTCCTGTTCCTTATTCCAGGTATTCCTGTGCATCTCCAGTTCATCGGTAAGTTTGCGTTCTTTATCTCTAATTTCTGCCGCTTTTTCAAAGTTTTGGTTCTTAACGACCTCGTCTTTGTTTTTACGCAGATTGTCTATCTCTCCTTCGAGACGGACTACTTCTTCAGGTACCACGATATTTGAAAGATGGACTCGTGAACCCGTTTCGTCAATTACATCTATCGCCTTATCCGGTAAAAACTTATCTGTGATATACCGTTCACTTAGTTTAACCGCTGCCACTATCGCTTCCTGAGTATACTTGACGCGATGGTGATCCTCATAGCGAGACTGAAGCCCTTCGAGAATCTTTATTGTTTCATCCACCGTAGGCGGATTTACCATTATCTTTTGGAATCGTCGTTCAAGGGCGCCGTCTTTTTCTATATACTTCCTGTACTCATCAAGGGTAGTCGCGCCTATGCACTGAATCTCTCCCCTCGCCAGTGCCGGTTTGAACATATTGGATGCATCCAAAGATCCCGAAGCGGCGCCGGCGCCGACAATTGTATGCAACTCATCGATGAAAAGAATTATCTCCTCATTCTTCTCGAGTTCCGCCATTATCGCTTTCATTCTCTCCTCGAACTGACCACGATATTTTGTGCCTGCGACCATGGAAGAAAGATCCAAGGTAACTATCTTTTTCCCAAAGAGGACTCTTGGAACTGTTTTATCGATAATCCTAATTGCAAGACCTTCGGCAATTGCCGTTTTCCCCACCCCCGGTTCGCCGATCAATACCGGGTTATTTTTCTTTCGCCGGGAAAGAATCTGAGCAACGCGCTCTATTTCCATCTCCCTGCCTATAACGGGGTCGAGTTCACCATCCGCTGCCATCTTAGTGATATCTCTTCCAAAATGGTCAAGGGCGGGGGTTTTAGCTCCCTTCTTGTTGCGGGGAACGGTTTCATCGTCCGCTCCTTCAAGGATACGTTCGAGTTCCGTGTAGATAAGATCATAATCAACGCCCAGAGTGCCTAAAACCTCGGCAGCAACGCTGTCAACTTCTTCCGCTATGGAAAGCAGAAGATGCTCGGTGTCGATAATATCGGACTTAAAATTCTTGGCTTCGGTATAAGTGGATTTTAATATCTTCTCCGCGCGTTTGGTCAGCGGCAAATTACCAAGAGTCATCGTACCGCCCGAACTTCTCACCGCGTCCTCTATCGAACGTTTGAGTTCATCGAGCTCAATTCCGAGGTTAGTTAAAATTTCAACCGCAAGACCATCTCCCTGTCTGATAATCCCAAGCATCAGGTGTTCAGCGCCTATGTAATTATGCCCGAGCCTGAGAGCTTCTTCCCGGGAAAATTGGATAACCATCTGTACCCGTTTGGAGAAATTATTTTTCAATGCTTATTCTGCTCCCTTTCAGTGTCTATCAATTAGAGAAAATTTAATATTTGCTCCTAATACACAGTTGAAAGTTAAGTGGATTAGTGTGAAGAGTCAAGCCTAAACCCGCTTTTAATAATCTAATAGGGCAATATTTCATTTTATTTCTCATATTTCTGCTCTTCTCTTACTACTTATAACGGCTGCTTACTATAATAAATTCAGTAATAAGTGAAAAGTATGTGAGTTCTATTACTAATTTAGCGAAAATTATTCAACTATCAGACCATCTTCCATGCGAATCGTTCGATCAGCCCTTCTCGCGAGTTCCTCATTATGGGTGACAATTACGAACGTTTGCTCTCTTTCTTCTTTGAGCATCCACATTAATTCATACAAAGATTCAGCATTCGCGCTATCAAGGTTTCCTGCCGGCTCATCGGCTAAAATTAGTTTTGGTTCGTTCATTAATGACCTCGCCACGGCTACCCGTTGTCTTTCTCCACCCGATAGTTCCGAAGGTTTGTGATGAAGCCTATGAGATAATCCTACATCACTGAGCAACTCAGATGCTCTATTCATACCGGATTTCTTCGAGTCCCCTCTTAGTAACGCAGGAAGCATTACATTTTCTACAGCGCTCAACTCAGGCAGCAGGTGATGAAATTGAAATATAAAACCCATCGTTTTGTTTCTAAATTCCGATAGTTCACCGTCATCCATAGTAGATAGATCTGTCCCCTCTATTTCTATTTTACCTGAAGTCGGCTTATCAAGAGCGCCCAATAAATTCAACAGCGTACTTTTACCCACTCCGGAGGCGCCGACTATGGTCACGATCTCCTTGGTCATGATCTCCATTGTGATCCCGTGAAGCACCTGCACCTCACCCACTGAAGAGAAATAGGTCTTTTTCAGATCCGATGCCTTTAACAGAACAGTATTTTCATTCATAATGAATAGACTCTACGGGTTGAAGATTCGCGGCTTTAAGCGCCGGATAGAGAGTTGCGAGAAAACCCAATGTCAGTGATACCAGTATTACAGCCATTAACTCCATCGCATCGAGTTCTACGGGAAGCACATTGATAAAATAAACATCAGAAGGCAACTTCAATAAACCATAACTTTTCTGTATCCAAATAATAAACAACGCCGAAATGGTTCCAAGGGAAATTCCGATTATCCCTGAGAACATCCCCGACAATATAAATATTTTTCCCACGCTTCTATCCTTAGCGCCTAACGCTTTGAGTATGCCTATTTCTCTTCGTTTATCCATGACCATCATAACCAATGAACTAACAACATTGAAAGCGGCAACAAGTATAATAAGACTTAAAACCACGAACGCGCCTAATTTTTCTAATTTCATGGCGCCTAAGAGGTCCCTGTGAATATCAAACCAGGTCATTACTTTCATGCCGTCCAATCCGCTTGCTTTCAGCAGTTCCGCGGACTTAAACGATTCGTTGAAATCTCCGAAACTCATCTCGATCCCAGTCACTTTATCCGCCATACGTTTGAATTTCTGAGCGTATTTATAATGTACATACGTATAAGCGTCATCATAATTGAATATATTGGCGGAGAAGATCCCCGTGACCACAAACCTTGTTGAATAAGGCACGCTAAAAGGCGAATTCATGACAAGCGGATTGATCACGACCACCGTATCTCCTGCGCCGACCAATAACCGCTCGGCAATATTTCTTCCGACAACTATTCCGCCGATATCCTCATGCTCCAGCTCTATATCACCTTCTATAATACTTGAAGATAATTTGGACACCTCGGATAAACCCGTTTCGGTAGTTCCTTTTAAAATGACGACGCTCTGCTTTTCATCTTTTATTATTATGGCTTTTCCTGTTACATACGGAGCAATGGCGATTGGATTCGCGATCCCGGTCAGTCTGGCTTTAAGATTTTCCCAATCCGATATTCCTTCACCATGAGAACTTTCTATTTTGATGTGCGAGTCAAAACTCAATATTTTATCTCTGACTTCTCGTTCGAATCCGCCCAAGACAGACAAAGCTATGATCAACGCCCAGACCCCTATGGCAAATCCTGAGATGGAAATAAACGCTGTTGCGGATATCAATCCCACTTTCTTCTTAGAGAAAAAATACTTTTTTGCTATAAAGAATTCGCCCGCCATGTTATTCTTCTCTTAATGCGCTTGCGGGCGTTAACCTTGATGCTTTCAGGGAAGGATAAAGTGTCGCGAGAATACATAATAAGATGGCAACGCCTCCTATCACTATGAAATACTCCGGCTGCATAGAAACAGGCAGCGAATCCATAAAATAAACATCCGGCGGGATAGTTATTAGTTTCATAGTTTGCTGCAAGGTTCCTAACCCGTAGGCTGTCAACACGCCAAATAGAGTTCCGGTTATCCCGATCAACGTTCCTTCCATAAGAAAAATCTTTAATATCTGCCTTGTCCTGAACCCCAAAGCTTTCAATAATCCAATATCCCTCTTCTTATCCATAACTATCATCACAAGCGTGCTTGTGATGTTGAATATGGCAACTATAGCGATCAAGCCGAAAACCAGCACCATAGGAAATCGTTGTGTGTCAAGCCACTTGAATAAATTCCGATGTCGCTCTTTCCACGTCAGAGGATAGTACGGATAACCGCCGAGCATCTCTTCAATCTCATTTGACACGATATTCGCTTCCTCGAATTCATCTATAAAGATTTTCATTCCTGTCACCGATGACGGCATATTGAACAGTCGCTGAGCAGAGCTAAGAGGTATGTATGCGAACACATCGTCATATTCCACCATACCTGTTTCGAATGTTCCGGATAGTCTAAACCTCTTTAGATAAGGAGTGTTGAATGGTCCCGGAATCCCTTTGAAGACCATCAGAGTGAGGCTGTCCCCCTTCTCGACGGATAACCGCGCCGCTAACTTCGATCCCAATACTATTGCGGGCAATCCTTCTTTCGTTTGAGGAGACGTAAAATAAGCTCCGTCGAAATTCTCGCCCACCTGTTTTCTAAATGTTTCATCCTCACCGATGACACCTTCCACTATAATTCCGTCAAGATTTGTCTTGGAACGGATCACCGCCTCGCGCAGGATATACGGGTACGCAACGCGAACGCCGTCAATTCGCTCGATCTTTCTCTCAACTTCGTCATAATCCTGCATCGGCTGAAAATGGTACTGTCTTATTCGGATATGCGAATCGAAACCAATAATCCGTTGAACGATTTCGGTTTCAAATCCGTTGACAACGGAAAGCGTAAGTATCAATGATGCGACGCCAATGGCGATCCCTATTATACTTAGTATGGAAATAAATGAAATGAAGCCGACTTTTTTATGAGCGAGAAGATGCCGACTGGCGATGAAAAGTTCAACCGACAAATTTATTCTTCCGATTTTAGAAGCGGAAACAGTATCACATCTTTTATGGAGGGAGAATCTGTCAATATCATTACCAGTCGCTCGATACCTATGCCAAGACCGGCATTCGGCGGCATCCCGTATTCCATCGCCCGAATGTAATCCTCGTCCAGTTGCTGCGCTTCAACGTCCCCTTCCTCGCGCGCGACAGATTGCATTTCGAACCGCTCCCTCTGGTCAATCGGATCATTGAGCTCGCTGAAAGCGTTTCCTATCTCCATTCCGAAAAGGAAGGGTTCGAATCGTTCGACTAAATTCGGGTCATCACGGTGTCTTTTTGCCAACGGGGAAAGCAGTAACGGATAATCCCTTATGAATATCGGACCATCGAGATGAGGTTCAACTACGACGCCGAAATATTTATCAAGCAACTTCCCTTCGGGTAGTTTTCTATCCACATCCACATTGTTCTTATCGATCGCTTTAATGATCTCCTCTTTGGAAGCGCCATAAAGGTCAATTCCGCCATATTCTTTCAGAGCCTCGTAATAGCTGAGTACTTTCCACGGGGATTTCAAATCAATGCTGACGCCCCTGTAAGTCAGCTCGGTCGTCCCGTTCAACTCCAACGCTACATGAGATATCATCTCTTCAACAAACTTTTGCATTTTGTTATAATCCCAGTAAGCAACATACAATTCAAGCATTGTGAATTCGGGGTTATGCGACCGGTCCATCCCCTCGTTTCTGAAGTCTTTAGAAAACTCGTATACACGTTCAAACCCGCCGACAAGCAGCCTTTTCAAATATAGCTCGTCCGCAATTCGGAGATATAATTCTCTATCCAGAGCGTTATGGTGAGTAACGAACGGTTCTGCCATCGCGCCGCCGTACATCGGTTGTAATACAGGCGTATCAACTTCTAAACAAGAATTATCGTCAAGAAAATTCCTCATCGTTGAGACTATTTTCGTTCGCTTCAGGAATATTTCTCGTACTTCCGGATGCACCGCAAGATCTGCATAACGCTGCCGGTACCGCTGCTCCTTATCGGTGAACTCATGAAATACTTTCTTTTCTCCCTCTTCTTCTTTGGATTTTATCACAGGAAGAGGGCGAATCGATTTGGATAACAGTGTCAGTTCATTGACCCATATCGTCTTTTCCCCCGTTTGGGTAGTGAACAGATAACCTTTCACACCGATGAAATCGCCTATGTCTAAAAGTTTGAATAGATCATAACCCTCTTCGCCAATCTCGTCTTTCCTGATGTGAATCTGCAGCTGACCGGTTTGATCTTGAATATGGGAGAAGGCTACTTTTCCCATTCGCCGGTTAGACATCAACCGTCCCGCAACGGAGATAATTTCCTTTGTCTCACTTAACTTTTCAAATTCACCCCTTAGTTCGACAATACTTTTTGACACTTCAAAATTATACGGATAAGGATTGATTCCCTTCTTGCGTAACTCGTCTATTTTGTCTATTCGAGTCTGTCTTAACTGTTCGAGTGTTTTATGTTTACCCTCTTCTGTCATTACTATCCTGTTTTATTCAGTAAAAAAGATTTAATAAACAGATCAATTTTGCCGTTCATTACGGCCTGAACATTTCCTGTCTCAGTTCCGGTTCGATGGTCTTTAACCATATTATACGGATGAAAAACATATGAACGAATCTGACTCCCGAAACCGATCTCCTGCTTTGTAGACTCCATCTCCTTCATCTTGCTCGCCTGCTCTTCTAATTTAAGCGTATATAACCGGGCTTTCAGCATCTTCATCGCGGTGGCTTTATTCTTGTGCTGTGAACGCTCATTCTGGCATTGAACCACTATTCCGGTAGGTTCGTGTGTTATCCTTATCGCCGAATCCGTCTTATTGACATGCTGACCGCCGGCTCCGCTGGCTCTATAAGTATCTATCCTAAGATCTGAAGTGTCTATCTCTATTTCTATATCTTCGTCAACCTGAGGATACACAAATACGGAAGCGAACGACGTATGCCTTCGATTTGCGGAATCAAACGGAGACAACCGCACTAACCGGTGCACACCCGCTTCCGCTTTCAAGTATCCGTATGCGTATTCTCCCTTTACCTCAATTGTAACGGATTTGATTCCCGCTTCGTCGCCTGCTTGATAATCCAGGATTGCCGTTTCAAAACCGCTGTCGGAAGCCCAATGTTCATACATCCTCAATAACATCTCTACCCAATCCTGAGCCTCGGTTCCACCGGCGCCCGGGTTTATGGCGAGAATCGCATCCTTGACATCTTCCTCCTTACCGAGCATCCGTTTGAATTCAAGGTCCTCCAAGCCGTCTGAAAACTCCTTAAGAACAGAACCTAACTCAGCTGTTAAATCTCCTCCCCCATCCTCTTCAGCAAGCTCGATTAGAGTATTTGTGTCATCTTTCAACCGATCAATTTTTTCTACCGAGCTGATCGATTTTTCGAGGTTAGAAATCTTTTTCAGAGTTGATTGAGCTTTTTCGCTGTTATTCCAGAAATCGGTGTTAGCCGTAAATTCTCTTAATTTGTCGAGTTCGCTGCTTTTTGAAGATATATCAAAGATACCCCCGAAGTTCTTCTAACCTTTGGGAAAGATCCTTTGCTTTATCTTTTTCTAAATCGAGCATCTTATTCCTTAAACCAAATTCGAAATGTTAACTTAATTATAATTTACTACCTTGTCAATAACTCGCTGCAACAGAGACGGGAAGCTCAGGCGAATGTCGATCCAAAAAATCAGGCAGGTTTGAGTAGCAACAGCCGTCGGTTAGAACGGGATTCCCATCAGAAAATCTCAACTCCAATTTAAGGAAGGGAAACCAAACCTCCTCCCTTGAGGGAGGTGTCACAAATTGACGGAGGGTGTGATTTATCCTACTTAGAAAAAATTGAGTGATTTGAACAATCACATCCCCCGCTCCTGCGGAGCACCCCCTTCAAAGGGGGAGGATAAGGTGCTGCGAGTTAGGGCTTACCGTGACAGATTTCAATATTAAAACCATTAAAATGGTTAAAATATCAGACTTCTTTCGATAACCCCTGGATTAATCCAGGGGTTACTGATATGAAACGTAACAAAAAACCGTTTTAACGGTTTTATTCACATTTCAACTCCTGCCGATGGCAGGACTAATCCCTCTGAAAGCGGGGAAACCAAACCTCCTCCCTTGAGGGAGGTGTCACAAAGTGACAGAGGGTATGATTTATCCTACTTAGAAAAAATTGAGTGATTTGAACAATCACATCCCCCGCTCCTGCGGAGCACCCCCTTCAAAGGGGGAGGAGAAGGTGCTGCGAGTTAGGGCTTGCCCTGACAGATTTCAATATTAAAACCATTAAAATGGTTAAAATATCAGACTTCTTTCGATAACCCCTGGATTAATCCAGGGGTTACTGATATTAAATGTAACAAGAAACCGTTTTAACGGTTTTATTCACATTTCAGCTCCTGCCGATGGCAGGACTAATCCCTCTGAAGGCGTCAGGGTTCCGAAGGAGTTTAGGCAACAAGCCCCCCAACTGCCACGATAACCTCATTTCAGCAGCGGTATCATCTTCGTTTTCTTTTGTTAGCGACCCTTTTGGAGTGCATTGACTGTGTCAATGCCGCATCAACACAGTTGATGCACTCCATATAATCTCGAAATATTGACCGCCAATGTAGGGGCAACGCCCCGGCCGCCGATTATTTCAGACCGCTAAATATCGTAGTATAGCGCGAACTCATACGGATGAGGTCTCATTCTCATTTCATTTACCTCATTCTCCATCTTGTAATCTATCCACGTACTTAAAACATCCTCGGTCATCACATCTCCTTTCAGGAGGAATTCATGATCGTCTTTCAGCGCGTTCAGCGCCTCTTCCAATGAACCGGGAGTAGAAGGCACTTTGGCCAATTCTTCCGGCTCCAGATCATAAATATTCCTGTCAAGAGGTTCACCCGGATCAATCTTATTCTGTATTCCGTCAAGACCCGCCATTAAAATCGCCGTAAAGGCGAGGTATGGATTGCATGCCGAATCAGGCACCCTGAACTCGATCCTCTTTGTTTTCGGATTTGAAGAGTACATCGGAATTCGAATAACCGCGCTTCTGTTCCGTTGAGAGTACGCTAAGTTAACCGGAGCTTCAAATCCCGGTACCAAGCGTTTGAAGGAATTAGTAGTGGGATTTGTGAACGCCACAACAGCCGGCGCATGCTTCAATAATCCGCCCATGAAATGCATCCCTAATTCGCTCAGACCCGCATATTCTGTCCCTGCAAACAGGTTTTCATCGCCCTTCCACAAACTAAAATGCGTATGCATACCGGAACCGTTGTCTCCATAGATAGGTTTCGGCATGAAGGTAACAGTCTTGTTATGTTTTTTCGCCGTGTTCTTAACGATATATTTGAATAACAAAATTCCGTCAGCTATTTTCACAAGAGAGTCATATTTGAGATCGATTTCCGATTGACCGCCCGATGCAACTTCATGATGTTGAGTTTCAGGATGAAGACCGCAACTTATCATGGTCAGCATCATTTCACTGCGAAGATCCACCAACGAATCGGTTGGAGGCACCGGGAAATATCCCTCTTTATATCTCGGCTTATGTCCAAGATTAGGACCTTCATCACTTCCCGAGTTCCATCTTCCCTCTTTCGAATCAACAATATAATAGCATGAATTTTCCGTTTGGTCGAATCTAACGTCATCAAAAATAAAAAATTCCGCTTCAGGTCCGATATAAGCCGTATCGGCTATGCCGGTGGATTTAAGATAATTTTCCGCCTTTTGAGCGACAAAACGAGGGCATCTGCTGTACCGCTCTCTCGTGATCGGGTCGTATACATCGCAAACCATACTGATAGTCGGATTGCTTAGAACGGGATCAATGATAGCAGTAGATGGATCCGGTATTACAAGCATATCGGATTCATTGATTTTTTGCCACCCTCTTATACTCGAACCGTCGAAACCAAGCCCCTCTTCAAACATATCATCGTCTAACAGACTTATGGGAACCGTGAAATGTTGCCAGATACCGGGGAAATCCATAAATTTCAAATCTACCAATTCCGCCCCTGATTCTTTGGCTAATTTGTAAACTTCACTGCGGTTGTCCGCCATTAACTACCTCCTTTTTTGTTAGTTTATCGCATCATCTCCGGATTCTTCCGTCCGAATCCTTATTGCATCATTTACATCGCTTATAAATAACTTTCCGTCTCCGATCTGACCTGTTTTTGCTACCATCAGTATTTTACGAACAACTTCTTCGACCTTGTCGTCAGTTACAACTATTTCTATTTTCACCTTGGGTAAAAAATCTATATGATACTCTCTGCCTCGATACAATTCCGATTGACCCTTCTGTCTGCCGTAACCTTTTACTTCGGTTACGGTCATCCCCCTGATTCCGATATCAACCAGAGCGTTTTTAACTTCATCAAGTTTGAACGGTTTTATTATTGCCTCGAGTTTTTTCATTTTCTTTTATCCTTACGCTGCCGGTAGCAGAAGCTTATTCAAAAATCCCCTTAGCGCGCTCTCTTCTAATCCTCTCTGAAAGATTCCCTCGTGAGCAAGCGCGATTCTTCCCGTTTCTTCTGAAACGACGACTACCACGGCATCTGATTCTTCAGATAATCCCAACGCCGCCAAATGACGCGTTCCCATTCTTTTATCAATGGTCGGGTTCTCGGAGAGGGGGAGAATACATTTTGCCGACTCGATCGTATCGCCCGAGATCACCACTGCTCCATCATGGAGAGGCGATTGCGGATTGAAGATAGACACTAACAATTCGGGTGTGGCGCGCGCGTTTAACCGGACTCCATTTTCAACAATTGATTTTAACCCGGCGTCTCTCTGGATTACAAGAAGACCTCCATACCGTTTCTTCGACAATTCAAATACTGTCTCTATTATTGTATCGATGGCTCGTATCCCCTCAACCTGAAAAAGCTTTCGAGCCAGTCTGCTCTGTCCGAGGGTCAGAAGAATACGCCTTAACTCAGGCTGAAAGAGTATGACGAAGGCTATCACCCAGACCGTCCTGATGTTTTCTATAAGCCATGCCATTCCGCTCATATTAAGGAATTGAACTATGACCGATACCATAAGTATGACTGCCAATCCAACCATCATCTGAGCCGCGCGTGACCCTCTCAATGCCTGGTATAACTTATAGAAGATGAAGCTAACAGCTAAGACGTCCACTACGTCAATCAGTGATACCGTAAGAAACCCTATCTTAAACAGCTCCAATTTAATTCACTTCCGCAGCATTGGCTATCAAATCGGCTATCTTTATCGCGCCGGATATACCCGTTACATCGTGCACCCGAACGATATCCGCCCCGAAAAGAATGCTTGCCGTAACGGCAGCCGCAGTCGCATCGAGCGTATCATTCGGCGAGACAGACAGTGTCTTCCATAAAAACGATTTCCGGGAGGGACCGACCAGGATAGGGTGTCCTAATGCCCGGAAATAACCGAGATTTTTTATCAGTTCAAAGTTGTCTTCGATTTTTTTCCCAAATCCGATCCCGGGATCTATGATGATCTTGTCCTTATCAATACCGGCTTCTGTTCCGATCTTTATTGAATCAGACAGATAATTTTTTATCTCTTCAAGCATATTATCATAGTGAGGGTCTAATTGCATATCACGCGGTGACCCCTTGATATGCATCAACACGACCGGAACCTTCTTTTCGGCAGCCAGGGTTGCCATTTCCTCGTCAAACCTTAACCCACTGATGTCATTAATCAGAGAAGCTCCGGCGCTGATTGCCTCCTTTGCCACTTCTGATTTGTATGTATCCACAGAAATCGGAACGTCAACCGAATCGGCTAATTCAGTGATAACCGGAATCACTCTCTCAAGCTCTTCTTGAAGTGACACGGGGTCAGCTCCCGGACGTGTGGATTCACCACCCACGTCAATAATATCAGCTCCCTCATCCGCCAAGGCTATACCCTTTTTGACAGCCTCATTTTTATTTAAGAACAATCCGCCGTCAGAAAAAGAATCGGGCGTCACATTGAGAATTCCCATCACAAGTGTTCGCCCGTTAAATTTGAGAAGATAGTCACCCGTTTGAATCGCGAGCGGGCTAACCTTCTGTACGCTCAATTTCTTAGTCCCGGTCCCTCAGACAGTCTATCATTTGTTTTACTTTTCTTTCCCTTCTTTCGTTTTTTTCCTTGACGAAGATACATTCTTACGCTTGGTTTTTTCTTTTCCATGTCTTCCGTTCGAGGGCGGCGCAAGTTTCTTGCCTGCTATGAGGGTATCCAGCTCCTTACTGTTTATTATTTCTCTTTCTAACAATCCCTCGGCAATCCTTTTGAGCGCAGACAACCTCTTCTTCAGGATAGACGTCGCTCTCTCTTCGGCACTGAGGACGATTGCGCTCACTTCGCTGTCAATTTTCATTGCCGTGTTTTCACTATAGTCCCTATGCTGAGATATCTCTCTAGCGAGAAATATTTCTTCGCCTTTTTTGCCGAATGTAAGCGGCCCGAGTTTATCGCTCATTCCCCATTCACAAACCATTTTTCTTGATAGCTCCGTCGCTCTCTCAATATCGTTTCCGGCGCCCGTTGTATACTCATCATAGATAAGTTTTTCTGCCGCTCTGCCGCCGAGCAATATGGCGAGTTGCGTGTTTATCATTGTTCTCGAATAGTTGTGTCTTTCATCTATCGGCAGTTGATGGGTCACCCCTAACGTTCCGCCTCTTGGTATTATAGTTACCTTATGAATCGGATCGGCGTCCGGAATAGACCTCGCGACCAGAGCATGTCCCGCTTCGTGGTAAGCGGTGATCATTCTTTCACCGTCGCTTATGATCATACTCGTACGAGCGACTCCCATCATAACCTTGTCTTTAGCATCTTCAAAATCTTCTATCTCAACCACTTTCTTGTTTTTGCTTGACGCCAAAAGCGCCGCCTCGTTGACTAAATTAGCTAAATCCGCGCCTGACAGTCCCGGTGTACCTTTCGCGAGAATGGACAGATCTATATTTTTGGCTAATTTAACATTTCGGGTATGTATTTTCAATATGCCCATCCTGCCGCGAACGTCAGGATTTCCTACAATCACCAGCCTGTCGAATCTTCCCGGGCGAAGAAGCGCTTTGTCCAAAACATCCGCTCGATTTGTGGCTGAGATCAGAATCACGCCCTCAGTAGACTCAAATCCGTCCATTTCAACCAACAGCTGATTCAGAGTCTGTTCTCTTTCGTCATGGCCTCCGCCAACCCCCGCTCCTCTTGTTCTTCCAACCGCGTCAAGCTCGTCAATAAATATTATACATGGAGCATTCTTTCTACCCTGCTCGAATAAATCTCTGACTCTTGACGCTCCGACTCCCACGAACATTTCAACAAAATCGGCGCCACTGATGCTGAAAAACGGTACATCAGCTTCTCCCGCCACTGCTTTCGCAAGCAGCGTTTTCCCTGTTCCGGGGGGTCCCGTCAATAGTATGCCTTTTGGTATTTTACCGCCAAGACGGCTGAATTTTTCAGGTTCCTTTAAAAATCCTATGACCTCTTCGAGCTCGTGTTTTGCTTCGTCAGCGCCGGCAACATCTTTGAAAGTTATCTGTCTATCTTTGTCGGTTAGAATACGCGCTTTACTCTTCCCGAATGAGAATATGCCTTTTGGACCGCCCCCTTGCATCCTCCTCATCATTATGAACCAAAAAACAAATATCAATATCCATGGACTTAGCTGGAGAAGATATCCGACCCAGTCCATTGATTTTACTTTGAAATTATATTTTAGACCGACCCTGTCCCATTCCGCGAGAACTTCCGAATCAGCATAATTGGCAGGTAAGATTACCATGAATTTATCTTCTACGACCACTGCGATCGAATCATCTATACCGCCTCTTTTTGATTGCCTCATGACCGTAGCAGGATTATACAATTCTCCGTGAAATTCGTTTTCCACGATCGTGGCTTGCGTGATAATTCCGCTAAGCAAAAATGATCTGAACTCGGAAAAGCTGACTTCAATTTCTTCTTTCTGATCAAAAGCCAATATTTGCGCAAGTATAATGAACCCCACCGCTATCATCAGCCAAAGCATTAAATTTCGCACGGCTTTTTTACCCGGTTGGTTCTCCCCATCGGTAGAATTTGCTCTTTTCGAGGTTTCTTTCGGACGGAGTTTCAGTTTTTTCAGTGGATTCTTACCGCTGCTCTTCTTCTGCTTCATCTTCTCTTCGTTTTCATTTTTATTTTTTGCAACCATATCTTATCTATTATACGTTATTCATTCAGGAGGAAGTTCCCTCATCCTATAAATAGATTCTAAACTCCTTAATTTCTGTGCGTAATCCAGTCCATACCCTACAACATAGTTATTAGGTATATTAAATCCGACATATTTTATTTTCACGCCCACGCTCGCATCGGTTTCTTTAAAAAGCAAAGACGCAAACTCTACTGATTTTGTATCGCTGTCTTCCATTCTTCTTTTAAGAAACCTGACCGTAAGCCCCGTATCAACTATATCCTCAACTATGATAATATGTCTTCCATTTATATCAGCTGAAATATCTTTTATCAATCTCACAGTGCCGCTTGTTCTTGTTGCATCCGCATAACTTGATATCTTTATAAAATCAACCTCGCAATCGAGTTCGATTTTTCTAATCAGGTCAGCCATAAACATGAACGAACCGTTCAAAACCCCTATCAATATCGGGTCTTTATCCGAATAATCAGTTGTAATAGCGGCGGCAATGGATGATATTTTCTCGTTTATCTCTTCTTGAGTGATCACCTCGTCAAGGTTTTCCATTCTGGAATAATATTTTATCGTCTCTTTCTTATCCATACAGACTAATTCAAATTTATGCTTTTAATTTTAAGATGAACTACCTCTTTTGTCCTTTCACTAACTTTATATTTATCACTCAATCTAATGCCGCATACCCAAATTATGTCATCGCCACATTCCAATACGGAAATTTTCCTTTTTCTATTGAGACCAATTTTCTTTTCGGTCAGCAAATCACTTATATTTTTCGTACCGTTAAACCCTAAAGGTTGAAATTTATCGCCATCTTTCCAAGAACGAATTTTAAGCGGGCTTCCGGAGATCAGTCTATGATCGACAACTTCATGATCGTTTCCTTTCGGTAACTTGGAATTTTTCTTCCAACCCGAGATGCTTGTTTCTAATATTATATCTCCAAATTGTACAGAGTCGCCTATTTGTAGAGGGATTTCTTCTGAGAAAACGGAATCTTTGTAAATTACAATATTGCTTCTGTCTTTTAACACTTTAAATCCATTTGAGAGAGAGATTTCCATTCCGGTATCACCGGTCTTTACAAGTTCTAAAATATCGTCGAACTGTCGGCTTAAAACTGTAGGTGACTCCTTCTCTATGCGTTTAAGAGCGTTATTTATCACATAATACCCTATCAGTTTAAAATAATTGCTCATCGGAGGAATAGCAAGAATAATCTCTGACTTCTTCTCAGATACCAGAGATTTTTCAAAAATATTCTTAGAGAACTTTTGCAGCTCCTCTGATAATTGTTCAAACGTCCGGGCTGATCTCGATGCCACCTCCGCGGCAGATGGATTCAGCTCTTTCAAAATAGGAATAACTTCATTTCTCAGCCTGTTCCGCGTATACTCATCCTTTCTGTTTGAGCTGTCCTCCACCCAATCGATCTTTTGGGATTTAGCATACTCTTCTATCTGTGATCTGTCGCAGAATAATAAAGGTCTTATATAATAACCCTCTTTTATGCTGATTCCCGACATACCGATCGGACCCGCTCCGCCGATCAACCTCATAAGCAGAGTCTCAAGTTGGTCATCCCTGTGATGCGCGGTCGCTACCTTTGTGAAATTATATTTTGCCACAAACTCCGCATACGCATTACGCCTCAATATATGCGCCGCATCCTGGATCGAAGTTCCAAGTTTCTTCGTTTCACGCTTGACATTCAACTTTTCGAGATAAAATGGGACGCTTAATTCCGATGCTAATTCCTCAACGAATTTCGCATCCCGCTCCGCCTCCTCACCCCGTAATTGATGATTGAAATGTATTACAGATAACTCTATGCCATATTCTCCACATTCTTCGCTGAGCAGATGCAGCATCAGAGTTGAATCCACTCCGCCTGAAACGGCGGCAAGAACTTTGTCCCCTTTGTTAAGAAGCTGATTCTTATTGATAAATTTATGAAAATTGCTCCGGAATTGACTGTTATTCATAAAGCTCACCTTCGTAACCGATCCATTCCTCACCATCCGCCCACACCTCTTTTTTCCATATCGGCACTATGGATTTCAACCGTTTGACCGCATATCTGCAGGCGTCAAACGCTTCCTGGCTGTGCGGCGCGCTGACTGCGATCACGACTATATTTTCTCCTAACTCCACTCTGCCAATCCTGTGAACGAATGCTCCATCCGTTATGTTGTATTTTTCTTTCAGCTCACCCAATATAAACGCCATTTTCTTCTCCGCCATCTCGGGATAGGCGTCATATTCCAAATAAGTTACCTCTCTGCCTCGTGATGTTTTTCTTGCGGTTCCGAGAAAAGTGAGCACAGCTCCCGCCTCGATATTTTTTACCGACGAGGAGATAACAGTAGGGTCTATAGCTTCAGTGGTGATCTCTACTTTCATGGGTTTATATCACACAATTATCCGCCGCTTACCGGAGGAAGATACGCTACTTCATCGCCGTCTTTTAACTCGATATCACCTTCGATAAATTCTTGATTAACCGCAATTCGGACCGAACTGTCGAATGACTCTACCTTTGGATAAAGTTCATATAGTTTTTTTGATAGGTTCTCAACTGAACATTTTCCCTCTACTTCAATTTCCAATTGACCTTTTCCAGCTATATCTTTTAGCGATGCAAATAAGAGAACGTTTATTTTCAAAATTCAAATCCCGGTTGTAAAAAAGGATTGGTGTCTATCTCTTTCCCTATTGTCGTTTCCGCGCCATGACCGCTATAAACAACGGTATCCCTGTCAAGCGGGAATAATTTATCATTGATGGAAGTTCTTAATATCTCCCAAGAACCGCCCGGAAGATCTACTCTTCCCACACTCCCCGCAAAAAGTACGTCTCCGGAAAAAATCATATCGTCCATACTGAATGTAACGCTTCCGGGAGAATGACCGGGAGTGAATAAAACTTCGATTTTCGATGAGGCTAAACTGAACTGATCCCCTTCCGCAATATTTCCATCTACCTCGGGAACTTCGTAATTACCGTTCAGACCCAACATTTCAGCCTGTTTAGGGAGCGCGTTTAAAAGTGGAATATCGTTTTCATTCAGATAGAATGGAGCATTTGTAGCTTCTTTAACCGCGTTTACGCCTAACACATGATCGATATGCGCATGTGTGTTCAGGATATATTTAACGACTAATTTTTCTGATTTTATTACTTCTAAGATTTGAGCAGGGTTTTCACCCGGATCGATAACTATTGATTCTTTGGTACTCTCATCACTTATGAGATAAGCGTTTTCTTGGTAAACACCGAGTACGAATTTCCTGATCTTCAACTGTCATACCTCTGTAAAAAACAGATCCTTTAGTGATTGAAGCCGTTCATGATGCGTTTCAGGATTTATAAGCCATAATGCCGCAGAGATGCTGCTCAGTAAGGAATTCCCATCCTGAGGAGTAAAGCTATATCCTATGACTTCATGACCATCCTTCACATGAAGCGTGGGTTTTGCTATCACTGTCTCGTTCAATATCCGTCCATAATGACCATGATCCCTTCCAAAGGAAAACACGGTACTTGTACTTAATTTGTGTGTCATTGCCACGAGTGGATTTGCGCTGAACCGTTCAAGTAATTTCTCAATGGTGATCTCTTCTTTCACCTTGATATTGAAATAAAGTATATGCATATACTGGGAATTTACCTTCATTGCGGAGGAAAATATTTTCGGTTCGATCCCAAGTGTTTTAAATAAGAGCGCTGCATCCCTCGCATGGTGTGTTCCATAATCATTATCAGAGTGTATGCCGACTTCGGGAGCAGGGATGAAATTTGTTTCCTGACTTATGTCATTTGCGCGCCTTATGCATACAAAATGACCTTCGGTCAGATTGTCATAATCTTTATTTGTATAGGCTATAGTATTTATAAGAGAAGAAATATTATGAGTATTACAACTCACTACCTGTATAAATTGGTCTTCACCGATTTTAAGCGCTTCGTCGTTGACCCCTCTTGCGTATGGTTTACCGAATCCGAATTCGCTGCCTTGAGCAATAAACCCTTTAGTATTATGCGTAAATTTACTGTAATATTCGGTCTTATTTTTATGACCTATCCCTTTTGGTGTACAGTCAATCACAACTGTGGCGTTATCAATAGCTTCGATAGACTCATAAGTAGGTGTGATTCCAATCTCCAGAAACCCGTTTTTGGTATCTTTATCTACCGCAAGTCGCGCGCCTCTTCTCAAGAGATCCAACACCTTCGACCTGTCACCTCTCAGAGGAGTGTTTTTATGGAAGGTGACCTCATCTATTCCCAATTCGTCTTTAAAATCAATTAGCATCCCGATAAGCGGCTCCCCTATCGTACCGGTTCCCACGATATGCACTACTATTTTGCTCATTCTCCGTTCCCTTTTTTTTCTTCGGATAATGATTCAATATGCTTTATTTCTTTAGCTGCCTTGGAGATTCTGAAAATGATACTACCCAAATAACTCGTCAAGACCACACCTATCACTATATATGCGGCTATTGCATAAGGTAAACTTTTATAAAGATCTATCAATCCCGCTCCTACCTAAGATAATCCTTTTTTAACAGTTCTAATTTGTTTCTCATATTCGAAAGTTCAATGCGTTTGAGTATCAGATACAACAGAAGCATCCCGAACACAAAAAATGAAAATGTCAAAACGAATTTCATTTGGGGCTCTAATTCCAAACCTTGGGGATGACTCGTCACTTCAGGAGCCCACCATTTAATTGATGTATACACTAAGGGCACATCCAAGAACCCGATAATTCCCAACACGGCCGAGTAGCGTTTCATCTGCTCTCCGGATGACCCGTAATTCCTAAGCATCAAGTATCCTACAAATATTAAGAATAAAATGAGTGTTGTCGTAAGACGCGGTTCCCATGTCCACCAAACACCCCATGCTGAGCGAGCCCAGATAGGACCCGTCAACAATATCAGAATTGAAAATATAACGCCGACTTCTGCCGCGGAGGAAGCCACCCTGTCGTATTTATCATTCTTACTCTTCAAGTATAGTATGCTTGCCACGAAGACAATTGCGAAAGAACCGAAAGCCATGAATGCTGAAGGAACATGAAAGTAAAAGATTTTTTGAGCCATGCCCATTGCCTTTTCGATAGGGGCATACCCGAATACCAATAGCAAAGCGATGAACATTAACAGCATTGTCACCAATCCTAAAACAGTTGTAATTCCATCTTTATTACTTTTCATAATGAGTGTCCTTTATTCCTCTACAACAAATTCAAATATAAGGAACGAAGTCACAAAAAACACCACGTCAAATAAAATTAAAATGTTCAACCAATTAGAGTATGATTCTATTGGACGGTCTCTTAAAATTGCCGATGTGCATTTTGTGGCCGCGATGAACGCCGGTGTGGAAATCGGGTATAATAATAGAGGAAGCATTATCTCCCGCATTTTCGTATTTACCGCCATTGCGCTGAACAGCGTACCCACGGAGATAAAACCAATGCTTCCCAACAAAAGAATGGGCAGGAGTTTTCCGATGTGCGACAGCAGATCAACATTCAGAAAGAGAGTGAAGAGCGGAAGAGTTATTAGTTCCACTAACAAAATGAATAAAAGATTGCTGAGAAATTTTCCCAGATAAATGACGCTTCTGTCGACGGGAGCAAGCAGAGTTCCCTGAAGAGAGTCGTTTTCTTTTTCTAACGTGAATGAACGATTAAGCCCCAATACTCCGAAAAAGAGGAATGTTATCCATAACAACCCGGGGCTGATCTTTTTTATGGCAGCGCTGTCGGCTTCAAAGGCGAAATTAAACACTAACAGGACAAGCAGAGAGAAGAGCAGCATTGAGATAACGGTTTCCCGTGATTTGAGCTCAATGAGAATATCCTTACGCAACAGCGCCGATAGCTGTGATAGATGCCTCATTAGACCCCTTCCGAAACGTTTTTTGAATAGACCTTTTTAAACTCATCTAACGAAAGTGAGGAAGAATCACTCTTCCATACCATTCTCCCTTCAGACAATATTGCCAATTGGTCCGCTGATTCAAAACCTCTTTGGAGATCGTGAGTCACCAATAAACTTGTGCCACCACCCGCTTTATGTTCTTCCAAATAATTCATAAGCAGTTGAGACGCGGAACGGTCAAGCCCGGTGAAAGGTTCATCTAAAAGTAAAAAATCTGGTTTATGAATCACGGCGCGAGCCAACGCGAGCCTTTGGAGCATTCCTCTCGAAAAAGTGCGTACGCTATCATACATCCTTGGAAGTAATCCGAACTTTCCAAGCAGGTTTGTTATCCTATCATCCAAATCGCCCACACCATATAACCTTCCAAAGTACCGCAGATTCTCAATCGCATTAAGTTCTGAGTATAGAAACAAAGAATGAGAGACCAATCCCAATGATTTTCGTATTTTATCGCCATCGGACGTTAGATCTAAATCGTTTACGAAAATCTTACCTGATGTCGGATTCATCAGTGTTGAGATTATTTTTATTAGAGTAGTTTTTCCGGCGCCGTTATCACCGAAAATAGCTATCGATTTACCTTTTTCAAGTTCGAGATCAACATCTTGCAACGCTTTTAGATGACCGAAATTCTTAGAAAGACTTCGGACTTTCAGATAGCTCATTTATAAGTTCAGCTTTAAACGCTCAACAAAAGAGCAAAACCCTTAGGATTTTACGTCCGGTGAACTTTCCTCTGTTTGGTATTCCGAAGATTCGTATTTCGAGGGACATTTTGCCATCAGCACATCCGCTACAAAAACACCCTCTTCCGTGTAACTTCCCTCAAGAATAACTTCAGCGCCGTCTTGAAACATATCCGGAGTGATACCGTTGTAAAAAACACTGATTTCGTGCTCGTTTTGGTGAATCTTGAAGTTCACGTCAAGTTTTCTTATGTCGGTCACTATTGAACCTTCCAATACCAACCCTCCCATTCTCAAACGTTCTCCTACATAGCTCTCGCTCTTCTGAGAAAGCTGTTCCACGGTAACATAATATGCCGTCCCCTTGTTTACTCCGGCAATCATGAAATATATAATTCCAAGTACAATTATTGAGATTCCAATTACGAATTTCTTTGGCATTCTTTACTCCTTTCACTACACTTTATCAAAATATTCTAACCCTGATAAATATATCTTTTGATGATGCCTCTTGTCAACTGAAATCGGCATTAATACTCTCCTTAACTTATACGGTTCCGTCAAACAAGCTCTTCTTCCAATTCATATTCGACTGAACTAATCATACTTTTTTGCAGGGCAACCAGATCATCTCCCAACTCTTCCGCAAGGTCTAACATTTGCTCCGCGCCATTACCGTTTTCCAAAATGTCTTCTATCTCTTTGAGCCAAACGCCGGTTCCCTTTTTTTCTGCGAATTGCTTAACAAAATTCAGCATCTTTTTGACTTCTTTACGCATAGAACGAACCACGCCGTCGAAGGGACAGATGATGTCACAATCGAGACCGAATCTTCTTGCCTTCCAGTATCCGTCAAGCAGGTAAGTGTCATAAACAGGCTGCTCGAGTTTACCACAATCGAAATCTTCTATTATCTGACCGACAAGAGCCTGAGCCAAAGCTATGAATGCCCCCGTTCTCTTCAACGAACCATGAACATCAAACATCCTGAATTCAACCGTTCCAAAGGTTAAATGCGGTCGTACTTTCCACCATATCTGCCTCGCTTTTGTGATACTGCCCGACTCGATATACTTATTTACAAGAGTTTGATATTCTTCAAATCCGTTAAGATGCGGGGGTATACCCGTTCGGGGGAATGTTCCGAACTGAACCGTCCGGGTAGACATCATGCCGGTTCTGACTCCGTCAAAAAACGGAGAGTTCGCTGAAATTGCCATTAACGGAGCAATCCATCTACGTAATGAATTATTTACTCTCACAGCCTTGTTCGGATCATCAACTCCTATATGGACGTGTAAACTGAAGGTAATGTTCCTTCTTGCCAGATATTGCAGTTGATTTTTTACCCATTGATAATCATCCGTACCAACAAATTTTTGGTCTCTCCAATCGGCAAACGGATGAGCGCCGCTCAATCCCAAAACGATATTAAATTCAGAAGCAAGCGCGGCTGATTTTCGACGCATCTCTGCGATGGCGGAAACTGCCTCTTCAACGCTTTGATTTATTCCGGTTCTTACTTCAAGCACCGAAAGTAAAAGTTCATAGGAAAATTGCTTTCTTAAATCGGAATCTGCCGCGTCCATCATCTTATCAACTATGTTTACAAGATCACCCGTTTCAGGATTACAGAGTTGATACTCTTCCTCAATACCGATTGTAAGCAGCTTATTTTGTTTATATATTTCTAATATCTTATCAGGCATCTACCGTTTAATCCGTAGTAATAAATGTTTTTATGAAGGGAGGTTTTAGAAAATTGCAGGCTCAATGTAGACCCCCATCGCTTCTTTCAGGCAGATTATGATCTCCCCTAATGTGGCGTAAGAACGTGCCGCTTCCAAAACGTGCGGCATTATATTTTCTTCGGCAACAGCAGCCCTATTTAAAGAAGATAACGCCTTTTTGACACGCGCTTCATCCCTGCTCTCTCTCATTCTGTTTATCGAATCATTCTGTTCGTTCTCTGTTTCAGTCATTATCTCTAAGAGTGGTATGGCTGAATCTCCATCTTCGTTTATAAAATCGTTTACTCCTACCATTATTCGCCTATTGGATTCAAGCTTTTTCTGGAACTCGTAGGCGGAGCGGGCTATCTCTCTCTGGAAATATCCTTCTTCGATCGCAGGTATAACACCACCCAACTGATCTATCCTCTCGAAATAACTTTCAGCTTCCTTCTCAAGTCTATCGGTAAGAGCCTCAACAAAATACGACCCCGCTAACGGATCTATGGTATTGGCAACACCTGATTCATATGCGACAATTTGCTGTGTACGGAGCGCAATTTCAGCTGCCCTCGCAGATGGAAGCGCTAAAGTTTCGTCCATAGAATTTGTATGAAGGCTCTGTGTACCGCCTAAAACTCCCGCAAGCGCCTGTAAAGCAACTCTTGCTATATTCAACTCAGGTTGCTGCGCCGTAAGACTTACTCCCGCTGTCTGGGTGTGGAATCTCATAAGCCAGGAGCGTTCGTTCTTTGCCTTATAACGCTCTTTCATATGACGCGCCCAAATCCTGCGGGCTGCTCTATACTTTGCTATCTCCTCAAAAAAATCGCTGTGAGAATTGAAAAAGAAACTCAGCCGCGGAGCGAAATCGTCAATATTCATTCCCGCCTCTATAGCGGCGTCCGCATATGCGAATCCATCCGCCAAAGTAAAAGCTAATTCCTGCGCGGCGGTTGAGCCTGCTTCTCGTATGTGATAACCGCTGATGCTGATCGTGTTGTACAGCGGCATCTTCTCGGTACAGTATTTCATCATATCGGTAATGATCCGCATTGAAGGACGGGGAGGGAATATGTATTCCTTCTGAGCAATATATTCCTTCAGAATGTCATTCTGCAACGTGCCTCTGAGTTTATCGAACGGAACGCCCTGTTTTTCCGCCACGATCATATAATAAGCCAACAACACTATCGAAGGTCCGTTGATGGTCATAGACACGCTTACCGTATCGAGCGGGATACCTTCAAAGAGGACTTCCATGTCCGCGAGAGAAGAGATAGCCACGCCGCATCTGCCCACTTCTCCTAAGGACAATGACGCATCCGAATCGTATCCCATTAGTGTCGGCATGTCAAAAGCGATTGATAAGCCCGTGTTGCCCTTTCCAAGCAGGAATTTAAATCGCTCGTTGGTGTCTTTTGCGCTTCCGAAACCTGCGAACATCCGCATTGTCCACAGTCTGCTGCGATACATCGAGGCGTGCACACCACGGGTATAGGGGTATTCTCCCGGAAATCCTATCTTTTCCATATAGTCGTCAGAAGGCTCACCTTCTGGCATATAGAGTGGCTCCAACGGTATTCCGGACATGGTCTCAAAATCGGAATCACGTAATTTTGATGCGGAAAATGCTTCTTCCCACCGTTTTTTTGCCTCTTCAAACAATTTCTTCTTATCACCAGCCATTCGTGTGCCCTTGCATTATGATACAGTACACTGAATACAACTTTAGATCTGAATGTGATGTATAATTAATTACAGATTCAACACAAAACGATTTATTTTTTGGAATCACTTTTCGGAATTCGATTCTGCAACTGAAGGTACTGTTAAATCTTCCTTCTCAGGCTCTTTCTTTGTAGAATCATCTTCTGATTTTCGAGGCACCGTCAGCTTGCGAGCCGCGAAAACAAGCGCGGCAGAAGCCTCGTCTTCGCTATCTTCCATAAGAAGCGATGTTTGTTTTGCGAGGGATTCCCGTACTTTACCGCTGAAAGGTATTGACCCGACATACTCCGGCGATATCGAAAGATATCTCTTCACTAACTTCACCATTTTAGGTCCTATGGCTTCCTCGTGACTGTTTTGTACGAAATTAACGACCAATCGAAGATCGATAGCTCTGATGGTAGATTCCAATTCTGCCACCGATTCAGGGGAAATTTCATTAGCTCTTTGTATTAGCTCTCGAACATTTCGAATCCCCTCTTCATTGACAGGATTTCGCGCTTGATCTATCAGATCATGCAACTTCAAATTTTTTTGGAAAACGGTTAGAAGTTTTCTGTAAATTGACGCCTTGATGAATCCGTAAGCAGATTCTATTGCGGGTTTTTCAGGTATTGTTACTACAATTCCCGTATCTGCCATTGCGAAAAGATCAAGCGTGTTATATGAAGTTCCGGCTCCTACATCCAATAAAACATAATCCGCTTGAAGCCGTTGAATATGTCTCATGAATTTCAGTTTGGTGAAATATCTCGGATTAGCCATTCCTACAATTTCATTGCTCCCGGGCAGTATTTTTAAACCCTCGACTGAAGTGTCCATTAATAGTTCATCCAATGTAGAAGCTTTTCGCAGGAAAAAGTCATAGATGGTGACTTTAGGAGTCTTTATACCAAGATATGAATGAAGATTTGCTCCGCCGAGGTCGGTATCAACCACAATTACTTTTTTACCGAACTTAGCAAGCCCCACCGCAATATTTGCGGCAAACATGCTTTTACCGACACCGCCCTTACCGCCGCCTATAGCCCATATTATCGATCGAGTCATTATTCGACATCCTCTAAGTTCGCTCTTAAAATCAATTCCACCAATCGTGTCAACACATCGATTTTCCTGTTCAAAATTCCTAATCGATCATTCTGAAGCGTTATTAGATTGAAAAGATCCTCGGTAGACGCCTTAGCGGTTAAAGGTTCCGCATCAGAAGAGGACGATTCCGGAGGAGAAGAGATTTCTTCGGATAGAGCCTTGCCGTTGGAACCGTTTGCGGGGATTCCCTCTTCCACCGGCGGATCAATATTATCTTCAGGAGCAAGATTGCTCACTAAATCATCAATATCACGCAATTCGTCATCAGATAAATTCTTCATCATTCCTTTCCATTTATCCTGTTTGTCGTTTGTGATATTTTATCGTCTATTTCTCTTTCATCCTTTTCAAGTTCGCCGAATTTATCCATAAGTCTGTCAACTTCGATAATTGCCTGCTTATCGGTTCGAAGCCATCGTTCATTGTTACTGCTCACCTGTTCAGCTTCCGCCGGAATTTCATTGTTAGGAGCTTCAACAGATTCGATAATTTCATCCTTATCGGTCAGCTCAATAGAACTTTCGGTCTCCCCGGATTCATTTTCCTGCTGATCAGAGTTGTCTATATGCTTTTGTTTATCGCGAATCACAAATATCGAAAGTCCGCCGATTATCAGTATCAACGCGCCTATCAGTGTGTAAAGAAACGTTCTATCTCTGCCGAGCCCGTCTTCTTCAATTTCCGATGGTCTATCCGCAGGCGATTCGATACTCGGAAATCCGCTGATAGCCGAAAGCCTGGCTTCCGCCTGAATTACTTTTTCTTCGGATTTTCCAACAGCCACATATCTTGAAAGCTCAATAATAGCGGCGGCAGTGTCTCTTTCGGCAAGTAAAATATCCGCTAAGTATATGTGTGAATCCCCCCATTTTTCTTCATCAGTAAGAGCTTTTCCGAAGTTGAACTTCGCCATGTCATACTGTTTCCGGTCTTTTCTGATCATTCCAGCATAATAATAAGCATCTGTGTATCCCGGGCGTATTTTCAGCGCTTCTCTGAATTTTAATAAAGCATCATCGTACTCTTTTCTGCCGAAGAAATCTATCCCTTCCTGAAGGAGCCGTTCCGCATTTGTGAGTTGGCGTTCATCAGATTTATAGACATCGATCACTACCCTATCAGGTTGCTCAAAATAATGTTTTCGGAGGGTTGATTTTGAAGCCGTAATATTGATGGAGACTATAATTCCGTCCGCTATTTTTTTGGTTTTTACATCTTTGACCACGCCATCATCAATGATGAGATCACCTACATTTGAAGCTATATCTACGGCGCTGAAGATCAATTCAACTTTCTTTTCCGATCTAAGATCATTGATAACAGGTTGTACTCGACCGGAAAATTCAAAGACTATTCTCGTATATTCATCATGAGTCCCGTAACGAATGTTCCTTAGTTCGGGCTGCTGCGCCGTCAGAGAACCCGCAGTCAACAATACAAATATAAAAATGAAGTCTCTTTTCATTTATTTCTACCGGTCTTTATCGGAGTTAATATAATATCATCTATTCCGATGGGTTTTACTTCACAAGTTCTTTGAGCTTGCTTCTCTTTACTTTTTTCCCCACAAGATTTAAAACATAATCCGCTATCTTCTCCGGAGAGAGTCCAATATCATCAAGCAATCGGTTTCTTGGACCGTGAACTACAAATTCGTCAGGAATCCCAAGAGTGTGAAAACTATCTCTGATCTTGACATTATCAGCACACCAGTTTCGTAAGTTTGAACCGAATCCTCCCATAAGCGTATTCTCTTCAATGACAATCACTTTCGAATATTCCCTTGCGAGTGTCTTCATCATCTTCGTGTCAAACGGTTTGATGAATCTGCAATTGACTACTCCCGGAAAAACATCGGATTTCAGTAATATTTCCCTCGCTTTAAGAGAATTTTCCACCATAGTTCCGACTGCCAAAAACAGAACCTCTTCTCCATCCTTCAATTTTTCCCATGAGCCTATCTTCAACTGCTCCGGTTTTAGTTCCGGTTCATATAATAGAGAGCAATCCTTCGGATATCGTACCGCAAAAGGACCTTCTGTTTTCTTCAGAGCAGTGAACAGTAAATTCCTCAGCTCATTGCCGTCCTTAGGAGCGCTCACCGTCATATTGGGTATAGATTGCAGATACGATAGATCAAACGCGCCATGATGAGTAGGACCATCAGGGCCTACGAGTCCTGCCCTGTCTAACGCAAATATAACGGGCAGCTTTTGGAGCGCTACATCGTGAATGATATGATCATACGCTCTTTGCAAAAACGTGGAATATATCGCTACTATGGGTTTCATCCCTTCCGCAGCTAATCCCGCGCTGAATGTTACGGCATGACCTTCCGCGATACCAACATCAAAGAAATTATCGGGAAATTTCTCGGCAAAATCCACGAGACCCGTACCTTCCTTCATTGCGGCGGTTATAAGACAGACCTTCTTATTTTTTTCTACAAATTCGCAGGCAATATCGCCGAAGACTTTTAGATAATCAGGGGCGGGCGATTTTGCGCTTTTACCGCTTCCCTTTATACCGTGCCAGTTCACAGGATCAATTTCCGCCGGTTGGTAACCTTTTCCCTTACGGGTAATAATGTGCAGAATTTTAGGTCCCTTGATAGATTTCAATTTTTGCAAAGTGTGGATTAATTCTTCAATATCATGTCCGTTTATAGGACCGAAATAGCGTATGCCGAGTTCCTCAAAAAATATTCCCGGAACAATAAGATTTTTTAACCCCTCATCGATCCGCTTTGCAAGTAGCCGTATCCGTTTTTTCCCCATTGGCAGCTTGCCCATTAAGTTCCATAATTCATCTCTTACCCGATTATAAAGAGGATTTGTAAGCATTCGGGTAAACAGCTGTGATACAGCCCCTACATTCTTTGATATAGACATTTCGTTATCATTGAGGATAATGAGCATATCGGTCTTTAACTGCCCGGCATTGTTTAGAGCCTCAAATGCAAGTCCTCCGGTCATACCTCCGTCACCGATGATCGCAATAGCGCTGCTATTTTTTCTTTGCAATTCTATCGCCTTGGCAAATCCGAGGGCAGACGAGATAGAGGTCGAAGCATGACCCGCCCCGAAAGCATCGTGTTCACTTTCGCTGCGTTTCAAAAAGCCGGATAAACCATTGTACTGCCGAACAGTGTCGAACTGCGCGTTTCTTCCTGTAAGGATTTTGTGAGCATACGCCTGATGACCGACATCCCAAATCATTCTATCCTTTGGACTGTTATAAACATGGTGCAGGGCTACGGTTAATTCAACTGCTCCGAGAGGACCTCCAAAATGCCCGCCCTTTTCGGTCACTACCTTGATAATCCTATCTCTTATCTCTTCACTTAGATTCTTTAGCGCTTCAAGAGAAAGATCTTTTATTCCTTCGGGGAGTTGAACCTTATCTAACAGTTTTTCCGACATTTAGTTTAAATTTTCCTTTGATAGAAGTATTTGATTTATAAAATATTTATGAATTGCCAGGTTGTCAGTCAACTCGGGATGAAAAGAAGTAACCAGAACATTTGAATTTCTTGCCATCACCGTTTCACCGTCATGAGTTGCCAGAGAGATTACATCCTCACCTGTATTCAATATTTTGGGAGCTCTAATGAACAGCGCATGGAAGGGATTTCCGTTTGTGAATTCAAGCGGAATATCAGCCGAAAAGGAATCTAATTGTCTTCCGAATCCGTTCCGTTCCAGCTCGATGTTTATCGCCCCGAATCCGATTACACTGTCCGAATCGGTTTGATTCGACAATAAAATCATTCCCGCGCAAGTTCCCATCACGGGTTTGGTTTTCACAAATTCCGTAAGAGGTTCTTCGAGCGCAAAGGTCATTATTAATTTCGTCATTGCGGTTGACTCGCCACCGGGAATTATCAATCCGTCCACCGATAAGAGTTCGGTTTCAGTCCGCACTAATTTACCGTTTACGCCTACTTCATAAAGGGCGGATAGATGTTTTTCAAAATCCCCCTGTAAAGCCAAAACTCCGACAGTTTTATTTGAACTCTCTTCTACCATCCACGTTCCTGTAATAATTGTCCTTCCGGTATTTCAGAAATGTCTATTCCCTTCATGGCTTCTAACAGACCCTCAGAGACCCGGGCAAGTATTTCCGGTTTGTCCCAATGCGTTGTAGCCTCTACCATTGCCTTCGCTCGCGCAGGCGGATCTTCCGATTTGAATATTCCGGAACCTACAAACAGTGTTTCTGCGCCGAGTTGCATCATAAGAGACGCATCAGCAGGCGTCGCTATCCCTCCGGCGGCAAAGTTCGGCACCGGAAGTTTACCAAGTTTGGCGGTTTGTTTCACAAGTTCATAAGGAGCGCTCAGTCTTTTAGACTCCGCCATGAGCTCGTCCTCCGACATCACGGTGAGAGCTTTTATATCTCCTATTACCGAACGCATATGTCTTACGGCTTCAACTATGTTTCCGGAGCCTGCTTCGCCCTTTGTGCGAATCATGGCCGCTCCCTCACCTATCCTTCTTAACGCTTCACCCAAATCTCTGCAACCACACACAAAGGGAATTTTAAATTTATTCTTATCAATATGATTCTTCTCATCAGCCGGAGTCAGCACCTCTGATTCATCCACGAAATCGACTTCCAACGCTTCCAATATTTGCGCTTCCGCAAAATGACCAATACGACATTTTGCCATAACAGGAATGCTGACGATCTTCTGTATATCCTTTATCATCTTCGGATTGGACATACGGGCTATTCCGCCGTCTTCGCGAATATCAGCGGGAATACGCTCAAGAGCCATTACGGCAACGGCTCCTGCGTCTTCCGCCATTTTCGCTTGTTCCGCATTGGTAACGTCCATGATTACGCCGCCTTTCAGCATTTCTGCGAGTCCTACCTTAACTTCAAACGAGCCTTTCTCCATTATAATTAATCCTTACTGATTGTTAAGCGGGTTCTGTCTCCATTGTTCCTATTTCTATAGAAATTTCATTTAACCGAGAGATTACTTTTTGTATTAAAAAATCCGGTGTGGACGCGCCTGCGGATACACCAACCGTTTCAATCTCTTTAAACCACTCCAACGACAGGTCTTTATCGGTCTGTACCTGATAGGTCTGGTTATTGAGCTTTTTCGATATCGAAGTGAGTCTTTTGGTGTTTGCGCTTGTAAATGAACCGATAATTATCATCAGATCATTCAATCTGGCAAGTTCCTTTATCGCTTCCTGATTTCGTGTTGTCGGGAAGCAAATGGTATTTATAAACCGCAAGTCCGTGGCTTTTGTAACGAGCACATTCAATATCTCCTGAACATTCTCTATGGTCTGGGTAGATTGAGATACAACACCGATTTTCTTCATCTTCCTTAACGGTTCCGCTTCCGCGGCGGAGCTTAATACGGTGGCGCCTTCTATTTGGGAGGCAATCCCTATTACCTCATCGTGCCCGTGATCCCCGATAATGAATACTTCCCTACCCTCTTCTGCTAATTGTTTCACCTCTTCATGGATCTGGGTAACCAGCGGGCAGGTCGCATCGATTATATTCAGACCTTCTTTTTCCGCGTTTTTCCATACTTCCTTAGAAGTGCCATGCGCCCGGAATAACACAGGGGCTTCCTTCACATTAGCAAGACTATCAACAACCATTACTCCAGCGTCATCTAATTGTCTTACTACATGCTCATTATGCACGATGTCGCCCAGCATATAAACACTGCCGTATTTGTCGGTACTTTCGTGCGCCATTTCAACCGCATCACGCACTCCGAAACAAAAACCCGAGCCTCTTGCAAGTGTAACTTTCAAATCATACCTGTCCTTCCACTGAAAATAATAGCCTAAAGTACTATTTTATATCAGCTTAATAAATATTCGTCCTTAACCAATTTAATATAACCTTAACAATACGAATTCTCAAGCACTTTTGAGATGGGATAATACTTTTATAAGAGTGAAATAGCGGTCGAAGAAATGCTTAGAGCTATCCCCCGATCTGGGACATCGCGGTATATGACTCAAATCCGGCTTTCCCAACCTGAAGATTATGCTCTAACGGCTTAATAATCAGAGCGTCACGGATCATCCATATCAAATCATCGTCAGTAGCTCCGTTTCGCATCGGTTCTCTGAAGTTTAATTCCGGTTCGTTGAAAAGACAGAGTTTCAACCCCCCGGTTGCCGTCAACCGCATCCGGTTGCAGTCGGAACAGAAGTTATGGCTCAGAGGTGAAATGAAACCCAACTTCCCCTTTGCTCCTTTAATTTTATAGTTCCTTGCCGGACCGCCCGATTCATCTCTTTCGATAGGAATCAGCTCACCGACTTCCGATATGGCTTCCTTTATCTTCTCCGTTGAGAGATAAGAGAGCTTCTGACGGTCTAAATTTTCTTTCAAAGGCATCATTTCGATAAATCTGACGGTGTAATTATTGTCAATAGTCAGCTTAGCGAATTCAGGAAGTTCATCGTCATTAATACCCTTCATAACTACCATATTTATTTTTATCGGACTCATCCCGACATTTTCAGCAGCGTCTATTCCCCTTAATACATCTTCCAAAGAGTGTCTGAGCGAAATTTCACGGAACCTTTCGGGACTCAATGTGTCGAGGCTGATATTGACTCTCTGAATACCTGCATCCCTTAACGGCGCAGCATACTTGTCAAGCAGTACAGCGTTAGTTGACAGTGATATATCTTCGATATTTTTTATACTTGAGATCTCTTTTACAAGTTCAGGAAGGTCACTCCGAACAAGCGGCTCCCCTCCCGTAAAGCGGACTTTCCTCAAGCCAAGACCCGCCATTATTCGGACTAACCGATATATCTCTTCGTACGTCAGCAGTTCAGAACGTTTTAACCAGGCAACTCCATCGTCCGGCATACAGTAGACGCACCTCAAGTTGCATCTGTCGGTAACTGAGATACGCAAATAGTTCACATTTCTTCCAAAGCTGTCTATCATGATTATTTCTTTCTATAGTTTGGCGGTGGTTATTCCGGTCTGACCCTGATATTTACCTTTCTTATCAGCATACGAAGTAGTTGGACTGTCATCTGATTCAAAAAATAGCACCTGCGCAATCCCTTCATTCGCATATATCTTAGCAGGAAGGGGTGAAGTATTGGATATCTCCAAAGTTACAAATCCTTCCCATTCCGGCTCGAATGGAGTGACATTGGTTATTATTCCGCATCTGGCATATGTTGATTTTCCAAGACAAATGGTAATGACATTTCTCGGTATGCGGAAATATTCCACCGAGCGACCTAAGGCAAAGCTGTTGGGAGGAATAACGCAAACGTCCCCTTTGAAATCAACAAACGACGTCTCATCAAAATTTTTCGGATCAACAATTGCGTTGTTTACATTCGTAAATATCTTGAATTCATCCGACACTCTTATATCATAGCCGTAAGACGAAACTCCGTATGATATTACACCTTCCCGTTTTTGTGATGCTTCAAACGGTTCTATCATACCATGTTCACGTGACATTTTTTCTATCCAACTATCAGGTCTGACTGACATCAACCTCCCCTTATTTTATTAGTTTTTACTTGTTGAGGACATTATTTCTTTTGCTGCTTTTAACATTTCAGGTACTACTTCTTTATATCCTCTCGTAACCCGCGCGCCCGATGCGTACTTATGACCCCCGCCACCCAATTGTTTGGCGAACAGGTTTGAATCAAAGTCGCCCTTTGAACGAAAACTTAACTTTGTCAGATCATCTCCTAACTCGAGGATTACAACGCTTGCTTTTACTCCCCGGATATTTCTTATGTAATCGGCAAACCCTTCAAGATTTTTGGAGGTAGCGCCCGCTCTTTCGAGCATCTTCTTGCTGACAATCACCCAGGCTAATTTCCCGTCTAAATCGTACTGTATTTTACTCAAAACTTCAACCTGCAAAGAGACGCGTTCGGGAGGCAAATCGCCGTAAATATAACCCCATACACTCTCCGGATTAACTCCCAATTTTAACATTTCAGCGGCAATCCGATGCGTCTTTTCGGTGGTATTGCTAAACCGGAATGAGCCTGTGTCAGCCATGATAGCGCTATATATGGCATTCGCAACAGTGAGCGTTAGCTCGGCGTCCAATCCGGTCAACAGATCATAAATAAGCTCGCCTGTTGCCGATGCCCCTGAATCGAGAAAGTAATGATCGAATTTATCATCTTCCTTAGGATGATGATCTATGCAAATTGTCGGGACTTTATGAAACTCTATCAACTGCCCCACTTCCTTAAGCCGGGCGTAATTGCCTATATCCAACACAAATGCAGCGTCATAATCCTTAAAAACAGCTGTCGAATCATCCTCATTCAATTCTTGTACTTCCTGGTTTGTGGTCAAATATCTAAAATTCTCCGGCATGGAAGAGCAATTCACTATCGAGGGTTTCTTACCGATAGACTTGAGGTAGTGATAAAGAGCTATCTCGCTTCCTATTCCGTCTCCATCAGGATTAACGTGGGTAGTGATGAGAAAATGCCGTCCTTTCTCTATAACACCCTTAATAGCTTCAAGGTCTCTTATTGCCTCGTTAGTCAAACTTCTAAATCCTTTTCGCAGTCACTTATCATCAATTTGTGTAACTATCAAATAACTCCCGCAAGTTCCTGAAGCAGACGCCAATTTTGTAATCTATCTTTATTCGACGCCATCATAACCTCAGAGGGATTTCCATCCTTATCGAACTGTTTGGCGAATCTTCCCTCTGTTCTTGCAAAGTGAACAAAATCTATAACTTCGTCTGTTTTCGGATTTTTGTACCAATCATCCTTGATTGCGGGATTACTCGCGAGGCTTAACCGCTCGCTCATCTTTTCGCCTTTTCGCGGATCATGGACAAAAAGTGGAAATGCGCGGCTGTTGACGGCAAGTTTGGCTTGATGACTCGCCATATCGTCCGCGACTCCATGCTCCGGCTGGCACGTAGTGAATGTATTTACAATCGAAGGACCGGGAAAATCATTTGCCGCCATTATTGCCTTGTAAAAATGATTTGTGTGAGCGGCAGTCGTCTGGGCGACAAATACGTTTGGATGCATCATTGCAAGATTAGCTATCTCTTTTCTGCGTTCCGACTTTCCCTTTAATACCTTACCATGCGCTGCCATCTTTGCTTCCTGTCCAAGATACGTACCGGTGGAAGATTGACCGCCGGTATTGGAGTATACTTGCGTATCAAGGATCAGAACATTTATATCCATACCCGATGTCATCATTCTGCTCAACGCCTGGAAGCCGATATCAAGCATGGCGCCGTCACCGCCGAGAACCCAAATCTTTTTATCGCTCCACCCTTTTTGATCCCAGCGCGCCCGAACGCCCATCGCATCTGCGGGAGCATTCTCGAACAGCGAATTCGTCCAGGGAACTAAATACGGATTATAAGGATAGGTGGAGCCGTATACGGTATTACAACCGGTCGCGGCGACGATTCCTATCGATTCCCTGCCGTAGACAAATCCGGTTGCGGCAAGCATCATCCTGAGAACGGTAGCCTCACCGCATCCCATACATGAACCCGCGCCGCCCACATACAGCAAACTTTCATCGGACAGCATCATGTCGGGAAGAATTTTCTCCTGTATAAATTCGGGAGCTGTCGGCGGCAGATTTTCATAAATTTTCCAGGCTTCCTGATATACGGGCAGATTTTGTTCATCTTTCGGAATCATCGCTAATGCTTCATGATCACCGCAAACCTCTACGCATTCACCGCACCCCTTGCACTTTGTAGGGTCTATGAATATGCCGAATAAGCCCGGCTCTTTGCCCTTCTTTTCGTAAACATTAAAGTATTTGTTGGTCTTTGAAAATTGATTTCTGACCCAGTCTCTGATGTTGGACGCTTTTATATCTTTTGTCTGATCTTCAAGCTCCTCAACTCTGATTACCTTTCCGAGAATTGCCGTATCGGGGCATTCAGTTACACAATCCATGCATCCCACACATGCGTCGGGATCTAAAATAGGTATATCCGGAGCGATATAACTGAAATCCCGTAGACTTCCTGTTCCCGCGGGGATAAGACTCCTTGCGACCCCCACATCCGCTTCCAATTCCATTTCCGCGCTGCCGTCATTATATGCGCCGACAATCAGATCATTGAATGTTTCAACATCCAAAATATCGTTGTCAGATTTTTTTTCTACTACATCACTTTCAGTTGCCATGCTCAATCCTTCTCAAGCTTCCGCAAGAGATTTATCCTTTTCGGGTTCGCTTGTTTGTTGAATAAGTTCTCTTGGAACCTCAAATACTTCACTATATCCCCGCTTGACCGCTTTCAGGTTATCTTCAATCACCTGAGCTCCTTTGCTCCCGAAATATTTTGTCAACGAACGTTTCACTCCTTCCATTAGCTTTTCTTCGCTCAGATTCTTGCGTTCGACGAATGGAGTGACTTTCAAGAAAATACCGAGCAGCACAATACCCTGCATCCTCTGTTGCAATTCAGGTTTGGATGCCACTTCCCGGGCAATGGTCACAGTATCCAATCCGAATAAGCGGATATTTTTCTTTCGGATCACATCTTTAGCCCAATCAGGTATCGTCTCCCAGAGCGATCCAGGCGAATTTTTGCTTGTTTGGACGAATGCCATACCGTTCTCGCTCAATCCGAATAACGGATTACCGAAATTGAATGCGTTAGTGTCGTTCATCGGAACAAATTCCACATGATTGAGTTCCGAATGCGTTAGTATCGGTTCGTCAGAAATAGTAAGAAAATAAGTAGTCGGTAAGCCCTTTTTTTCTGAGCCGTATTTTGGATAGGCTTGAACTTTCATATCAAACAGGTCGGCTACGATAGTGGCGATGATCTTGTTTGTCGTAACAGATCCATAACCGCCTACGGAATGCCCTCTCATCGAGAACGATCCGGGAGCTCTCACGTCCGGGTCTCTGGTTCGCTCTAACGCTAACGGATGCTTTATCCCCAATGTGAAATAATCTTTAATCGAGTTATCTTCCATCGCTTCAAAGGTAGCAATTATGTCTCCCGGACGGGTATCCCTGCTGCCCAATCCATAAGTGCCCGAAACTACGCGGGGTATCGAATCAATTTTTTTGTAGCCTTCGGCGCCCAAATATGCGTCGGTGAAGGCGGCTTTTATTTCCGCTGTCAGAGGATTAGATTGACCGAGCGGTATATCAAGCCTTTCGAGTACCGCTACTGATTTTGCGTTTTTCAATGCCTCAACAATCTCCGCGCCGGGGAACGGCCGATAAGATGTAATATTCAGAATACCTACTTTTTTACCGTCATTTTTTCTGATCCAATCAACCGTGGTCTTTGCTGTTTCGGAGACAGAACCCATCGAAACAATTATATGCTCTGCGTCTTCAATCTCATAACCCTCGATGAAATCGTATCTCCTTCCGGTCAATTCAAAGAATTCATCCATTGCGTTTTTTAACAGACCCGGAATCTTATCGTAGAAATACCGTTGAGCTATCTTCCCTTTCATGTAAGAGTCCTGGTTTTGCACCACTCCACTCATAATCGGATTATAGGGATCAAGATAATTGGTAAGTTTCTCGTTTGGATCACCTACAAATTCCTTCATCATCTCAGGTTCTAACAGCAGCACGTTTTCTATTGTATGAGTGGTCAAAAAACCATCTTGAACGTTCATGAACGGCGTCTCGCTCTCTTCCGCCGCTTTTCTTGCTATCAAAGCAAAATCGCCCGCTTCCTGGGCGTTACGCGCAAAGAGTATCCCCCAACCGGTGTCTGCCACCGCAATAACGTCATCATGTCCGGCATGAACGTTCAGCGCTTGGGATGTCAAGGCTCTTGCTCCGATATGAAATACGCAAGGCAGGCGTTTTCCGGAGATTGTATAGAGTACTTCCTTCATCAGAACAAGACCTTGTCCTGACGTAAAATTGGTTACCCGACCGCCGCAAAGGGCAACTCCTTCACATGCGGACGCCGACGAATGCTCTGATTCAGGCTCGATAAAAAAAAGTGTTTCTCCCCAGAGATTCTTTTTACCCGCTGCCAACGATGCCTGATATCCCGAACCCATCGTCGTTGATGAAGTAATCGGATAAGCGCATCCTCCCTGAGTAATGTGAGATTCTACCCATACTATCGCGCCTGCTCCGTCAGTGGTCGTAGCTATTCCCGGAAACGGATAGCCATTATTACTCATTTGAAATTCCCCCAAACTTCATCTGTTTATCGGAAAAGTTTAAATCAGCTGTTCTCATTCCAAAAGTGAGATTGCCAAGTTTTTTCATACTATCTCCTGTCAAATCTTTGCTAAGATTTTCCGGCATTCGGAACAGGAAATATATCGCTGTAACAAAGCAATGTCAAGGTTAATTGACAGAAATAATCCCCGCTAAGTGGGATATAACGAGGCTTTTTCATAGGGCGATTCTTTTGACTTCTATTTTTAATCTCTACTCTTTTTGTGCTGTCGGGGCAAGCCCTGACCGCCACATAAAATGGTTCAAATATCAGACTTCTTTCGATAACCCCTGGATTAATCCAGGGGTTAATAGTATGTAACGTTATGGAAAAACCGTTTTAACGGTTTTATTCACAAATCAACCACACCTCCGCTTTCAGCGGTTCCACCAACCAGCACTTTAATTCATCCGTGCGGAAACCCGCGTGCGAGTCAGGATTTATCCTGACCGCATATATATCGCATCTTCGATGCGAAATGTTTCCTTCTAATAAGAGGTGTGGCATGTTATATGGAGTGCATTGACTGTGTCAATGCAGCATCAACGCAGTTGATGCACTCCAAAATTCTTCTGGCGTCAGGACAAGTCCTGACTTCCACGTATGCAATTAGTGATGCGGCCAAGCCCCCTAACCCGCACAACAATGTCAAGGTTAATTGGGAGGCGAGTAACTCCTGTTGAGTAACACAACCGGATGGATGGTCGGTATATCCGTCCCTTGTGAAATTTGCATCTGGCAGGTGCCCGTGCCTGTGAGGACAAAGTCGGGTGAATTCTTTTTTATGTCATCAAATAACGGTTCGCCTATCTTCATTGAGAGATCGAATGTTTCCAATTTATAGCCTAAAGTGCCGGCAATGCCGCAACACGCCTTTTCTATCGGCGCGAAATCCATACCGGGAATTTTCTTCAACAACCGGGTCACATCATATTTAGTGTTTTGCGCCCGGTGCTGGCACGGTTGGTGATATACTACTTTCATTTCGATACGGCTCCACTCGCCGTCAAAAGCGTTTTCAGAGTCAAGAGCTCCTAAATAATCGTATAGATCAACGACAGCAGCGGCTACTTCCCTCGCCTCTTCGCTGTCTACAAGTTCAGGAAGCTCATATTTGAGAGCATAGCCGCATGAACCTGAGGAAGTGATTATCTTCATTCCCTTCCTTACAAATGGAAGCAGAAGCCCGACATTCTCTTTCGCGTCAGATGCGGCTGATTCCAGCTGTCCGAGCGAAAGACTTGCCGCTCCGCAGCAACGCCATTCGGGTAATCTGACCTTCACTCCGATTTTTTCAAAGAGCCGAATCGTGGATTTCAGTTCCCCCCTCGGATCGGAATAATGAGCATGGCAGCCGCCGAAATAGACAACTTCATCCCTTTTTCCTTCTTGAATTTCAGGGAATGTTTTGTTTTGCAGTGAGCCGCGCCTGAATTTCTGTATCTTCCTGTCAGGATGTATTCCTATTAACTTCGCTATAAGTTTTCTGAATAATCCGATGCTCAAGAACAGATTCGACAGCGGACTCAGCGCCGTAGATAACTCTGACAGTTGTTTCGTCGCGCCGAGCAGCCGGTTCCGAATAGAAATACCGTTATGCGAGACATAAAGAGCTCTCGCCCTTTGAGCTAAACCGGGTATGTCAATCTCCGTTGGGCACTCTACAAGACAGAGCTTACAATTCACGCACTCGTCTATGACACTCTTCATATCCAAACTTAGAAGAGAATCCGTATCCAATTTACCCGATAGGACGCCTCGAAGGAGATTCGCCTTTGCGCGGGCGGTAGACGATTCGTCGTTGGTCGCGATAGAGACAGGGCAATATTGAATGCACGTTCCGCATCCGTGACAAAGTTCGGCGGTAGCGGTCCATTTTGCATCGTCTAAAAACGTATCAGTCTTCTCTCTTGCATATCCAATTCCGTATCTCAGGTTTTCGTTTACCTGCTGAGGCTTATCAGAGACTATCTTGCCCGGATTCATCAGGTTGTCCGGATCGAAGAGCTTTTTAATCTGCTCGAACAACGGGTATAACTCGGGGAAAAATTCTTTCATGTAAGGAGTTCGCGCAATGCCGTCTGCATGCTCGCCCGTCATCGTTCCGTTCATTTCCTTGACTACTTCATGCGATTTTTTCGCTATAGAGACCATCTTTTTGAGGTCGCTTTCGTTTCTCAAATCGAGCATCGGGCGAATGTGAAGGTTTCCATTGCCCGCATGACCGAATGCGGTGCCTTCCACCCCTTCGGATTTAAAGATTTCCGTAATCTTTCTCAAATATTCCCCGACCAAAGAGTAATGCACGGTTCCGTCTTCGGCGAACGGTACAGGTTTTCTATCTCCTTTGATCTTACTCAAAATTCCTACCGCCGATTTCCGCACCGACCAGAGTCGTTCCATTTCGCCACTCTCTGTCGAATGTTTCACAGAAAATGCGGGTCTGCCGTTACCCATTACGGCTGAATCCGCCTCTTCGAGCTGAGATTTTACCTCTTCGTCTGTCTCGCCGAAAAATTCAGCAAAAAGAACAAACCGCGCTTCCGAAGGGATTATTTCCCGCAGACGCGGATCGGCGCTTACGGAGAGCTCCACAAGCTTATCGTCTATCATATCCAGAGCCGCGGGAGAAAGTTCCATCAGCCTGTTTATGCTCTCACCGGCTTTTTCGAGATTTGCGCACGAAACAAGCGCAAATCCTTTGGACTTCGGGATTTCGGTCAGCCTGAGTTTCGCCTCGGTAACGATCCCTAAAGTCCCTTCTGAACCAATCAAAAGTTTATTGATATCTAACTTATTGTCTTGAATCAGTTCGTAAACATTATAGCCGGAAGAATTTTTATTCACGTTCGGCGCTGCCGATTCGATAAGATCAATGTTAGGCTCTATAATTTCACGCACGCCTTTTGCGTATTTCATAAACGAACTGCCGTCCTCCACAAAATTGTCGAGCTCCAACTCCGACGTAGTCATCACCTCGCCGTCAGCCGTTACGATGGTGAGGGATTCTATCCAATCTTTCGTACTGCCGTACTTAAGAGTGTGCGGTCCGGCGGCATTCGTACCGAGCATTCCTCCGATTGAGCAGAAATCTCCGCTTGAAGGGTCAGGAGCAAAACAGCGGTTCCTTTCCCGCAGCATTTTATTTAACTTTCCGTATACCAATCCCGGTTGAACTACTGCAACTTCTCCCTCCACACTGACTAACTTGTTCATATATTTTGTGAAGTCGAGAATTATCCCTGTTCCGAGAGCCGCGCCGGCAAGTCCCGTACCGGCACCGCGAGCCGTAATGGGAACGCCGCTGTTTGAAGAATACTTCAGAATATTGACCACATCCTCCGCATCTTTCGGAACAACTATCACCAATGGAGTAAGTTCATAGATGCAGGCCGCCGTACTATAAAGTTGACGTGAAATGTCGGTGGACAGAACATCGCCTTCAATGATCGAACGGAGGTCTTTTGCTACTTGTTCATTACTTATAAAAGAATCGGAACTCATAAGAGTGTAACGATGATCTTTTCACCTGCTTTGATTTCGGAGATTCCTCCCGGCATCTCGATATACCCGTCGGCATTGGACATGCTTGTTATAACGGATGAACCCTTGAAGACGGTTTTGGCATATCCGTCTGTAATCTTTACGGGAATGACCTGATGCGAACCCGGCTTTGATGTCACTGTTTCTGACAGTGTCGCTTCAACCAAATTTGATGATATATTATTTTCAGTCCTCGACATCTTTCGTATCATCGGCATGAGCAAAACGCTCGCTACCGTCAGACAGGATGTCGGATAGCCGGGCATCCCGAGCACCAACTTATCTCCCACTTTTCCGAGAAGCGTGGGTTTACCGGGCTTGACCGTTACGCCGTGGAATATTACCTCTCCCAAGTTTCTGATGGCATCGACAATAAGGTCTCTTTCACCGACACTCGAACCGCCTGTGAATGTTAAAATATCAGCGTTTGAAGAACTCAGAGCTTCCTCTATCTGTTCAACGCTGTCACGGACTATCGGAAGTCTTTCCGCAACTCCGCCCGATCTGCTGATAACCGCGGAGAGTGTGTAAGAATTTGTGTCGTATACTTCGCCCGGTCCGAGTGATTCCCCTATCTTGGCAATCTCGTCACCGCTGACTCCGATAGCCACCACCGGTTTTTCGTAACATTCTAATTCACTTACGCCTATTGATGCCGCCGCCCCTATATGACCGGCGTGCAGGAGCGTTCCCTTTTTCAGGACAGTATCGCCTATCTTCATATCCTCTCCCTCCAACCCAAGGCAGGAACCCGCCTCAATCGGTTTGTCAATAAGAATGCTGTCCGGTCGTTCTTCTATATCCTCAAAGGGAATTACGGCATCCGCTCCTTCGGGAATCATACCGCCGGTCGCGATCTTAAACGTTTCACCTGATGAAAGTACCGGAATATCTGTCTCTCCGGCAAATATTTCGGCTTTGATACGCAGAGAAACTTTAGACTCTTCCGAAGCGGCCGAAGTGTCAGCCGAATTGAAAGCATACCCGTCCATAGATGCGCGGGTATATCCGGGAACATTCATAGGGGAAATAAGCTCCTCGGAGATGACCCTGCCGAGCGCTTCTCCTAACTTCAGTTTCTCTTTCCTACCGATAGGCTTTACCGCTTCCATGGCAAGTTTAAGAGCTTCCTCGAACGGCATCAATTTTCCGAAGGCTCTCATCAGCGCGTCAGCTCCCATACGAGATGACCGAGGTCGGGGAGAATCAGTTTTTCCATGCCGAGTTTTACGGCGTTCAAAGAACCCGGCAGGCAGAAAATAAGTGAATTGCCGATCACGCCCGCGATTGCTCTGCTCAGCATCGCCCGTGAACCGATCTCGTCATAACTCAAACTCCTGAACAGTTCGCCAAAGCCGTCCATAGTTTTGTCCAATAGCGGCTTCACGACAGAAATTGTGTTATCCCGTGAAGCGATACCGGTGCCGCCTGTCGTAATAATAAGATGGAATTCTTCTGAATCGGCTAACTCTTGCAGCAACTTCTTCAACCCTTCAGAATCATCACTGACAATTCGTTTATCCTTCACGTCATGTCCGGCTAATCTCAATGCATCAGCAATAAAATTTCCCCCGTGGTCGTCTTCCTCGGTGCGGCTGTCGGATATAGTTATGACCGCGCAGATTAGAATATCAGGTCCCTTCTGTTCGTGATGTATATGAGTAGTCATGGAATAATAATATACTAATTGTGGAACCGTCTGAGCAAGCAGTTGTTGATGCTCAAATGACCGAGAACCAATATATGCTTAGTAATCGAATCCTTTCTGCGCGAGAATTCCTTTCTGATACGGATGCTTGACCTCTTTCATCTCCGTTACAAGATCGCAAATTTCTATAATTTCTTTGGGCGCACCTCTTCCCGTAATGATCAGATGCAAATAGTCGGGTTTTTTCTTGAGCAGATCAAGGGCATCTTCAACACTGATTAGCCCTGTTTGGAGCGAGACATTCAGTTCGTCTAATATTATAAGATCGAATTTACCCGATGCGATTTTTTCCGCGCTGAATTTAATCGCCTCCGCCGCAGCCTTCTTATGGTCTTCTTCGGGCAGTTTATCGTCTACTATCTTATAAAACCCCAGACCTTTCCGGTGAAATTCGACTTTTGGACGCAGCTGTTCAAATCCTTCCATTTCGCCGTATTCCCATGAACCTTTTATGAATTGAATTACGCATACTTTCCAACCGTAGCCGACCGCTCTTAAAATCGAGCCGAACGCCGCCGTAGATTTACCTTTACCGTCACCCGTATAACAGGTCAACAATCCTTTTCGTTTATCTCTATCGGGCGCTTTCATCTGATTTTAAAATATAGCGGAGACTGCCTCTCTGGCTAAAGTGATGAAATTTCCCGGTAAGACTCCAAGGTGCAGCACCGCGTAAACGCACACTGTCAATGCCACTTTTGCCGGAAGTTCCATAGGCGAAAATTCGATTTCCTCCTCCAGAGGTTTCATGTACATATAGATGACGACCCGGAGATAATAATAAACCGAGATGAGGCTGTTGAGCACGGCGATCACTATCAGCCAAACGAATCCTTGATTTATCGCGGTGGTGAAGATATAAAATTTTCCTGTAAAACCCACCGTTAGCGGGAATCCGGCGAGAGCGAACATAAAGAGCGTCATTGCGAGCGAAATCAGGGGATGCTTCTTTGCCAGTCCGGCATAACTCTCGAAGTCAAGCCGCGTCTCATCTTTTCCCTCAAAATATTGCACGACGGCAAACGCGCCGATGTTCATGAACAAATATCCTAATAGATAAAAGAGCATTCCCGCTGCGCCTGTTTCAGTACCGACGGTCACGCCTATCATCAGGTAACCCGCATGAGCAATCGCTGAATACGCTAACATCCGTTTCAGATTCGACTGCTGAAGCGCAATGACATTGCCGACCGTCATCGTTACTGCCGATAAAAACCAAAAGAGGGGCATCCATTCCGCAATATCTGCCGGGAACCCATAGAATAGGATTCGCAGCATCGCGGCAAATGCAGCTGCTTTGGTTGTTGTAGCCATGAACCCCGTGACCGGAGTAGGCGCTCCCTGGTATACATCAGGCAACCACATATGAAACGGAACGAGGGCAACCTTGAAACTAAACCCCACAAGAATTAGGGACAAACCTATCCAATGGAACGTCATGCTTTCGGGACTTCCCATCGTTCTGATCTCGTTTAGATTTGTGGTGCCGTAAGAACCGTAAGTATATGCTATTCCGTAAAGCAAAAAACCGGAAGCAAACGCGCCGAGCAGAAGATATTTTAGCGCCGCTTCATTGGAGAATAATCGGTCTCTGAAATAACCTACGAGGATGTAAAGAGAAATTGAAAGCAGCTCCAATCCGAGGAATATGACCAGCAGATCCAATCCGCGTACCATGAACAGCATTCCGACAGAAGCAAATAGAAGCAGGGAATAGTATTCTCCCCTGTGCCATTCTCTGCTGACCAAATATTCTTTTCCGAGGAGCACCGTCAAGCCTCCTCCAATTAGCACCACGGCAGAAATAAATTGACCGAACAGGTCGGAGCGCACCATCATGCCGAATCCTGTCGCGCCGCTGCTCTCTTGGGATAACAACAGGCTAAGCGCAACCACGAAAATGGCAAATGCGGTCCATTGTTGAACGGTTTTATTTCCTTTGAGAAATAGTTCTAAGAAGAGCAGCAGCATTGCTCCGACGGATAACACCATCTCCGGAAGCAGCAGATAGAAATCAGCGGGGACTATCTGAAAATCGATCATATCTCTATTCGAATTCCAATTCGATATTCTCAATGCTAATCAATGGTTCCTTGTGGCATCTCTCATAAAGCTCGAGCAGAGCGTCTAAATTACCTGTTACAGTTCCCTTTGCCTTAATAATATAGTTGTGTTCCGGCGCGTATGCTTCCGCTCCCTTAGACTCGGGGTGAAATACTTCCTTCGGCGCATAATCATCGGAGACTGAAACAGATTCCGGAAGTTTTTCAAATATCCCCTTGAGCATCGTTCCATAGTTTTCGGCATAGGCTTTATATTTAAATTTGAAAGATGCGGAAGCCACCGGAAGTTTTGAGACAATTTTTAAATTGAATTTTTCTCCTTCACTGCTTATTGCATCTCCGATCAATGAGGCGGCGGTTTCATCAACTATGATGTGAGTATGGACGCCCGGCGCATCAAAGAACTCTTTGATCTTTTCGCCTAATGTTGTTCTGCTAATGTCATGTTCGTTGTTAAACAATACACTTGCGTCAGTTTTGGACCCGGCAATTATGCCTCTTATGAATCCCTTAACGAAATCTTCGTGACCTTCAATAACCAGCTCGAATTGACTCATTTATTTACCTCCTAATAAAATATTATGCTGACAAGGACAAAAATCGGCATAAGAATAAGTAAAGAATACTTGAACAAATATCCGAAGAAACTCGGCATCGGGATTCCTGCTTCCTCGGCGATAGATCTGACCATGAAATTGGGCGCATTACCTATATATGTCATGGCGCCCATAAATACGGCGGCGGCGGAAATAGCTTTGAGATAAATCTCTTGCTCGGCGATCAATTTCATTACAGCCTCTTTCTCAGGTAACCCCGGGAAGAAATTTCCGAGAACGGTATTAAAAAACGTCAGGTAAGTAGGAGCGTTATCGAGAAAACTCGATAGTATTCCCGTTATCCAAAAATAATCTTGCGGTGTTTTTACCGACTCAGTCAACCAACTTAGATTTCCCTTTGCGCCCGCCTTCAGAATAAGCAGAGCGGGGATGATCGTCATAAATATTCCGGCGAAGAGGTAAGCGACTTCCTTAATTGGGAACCAACTGAATTGATTGTCCTCCCTGATCTTTCTTGAAGTGAACCTGATCGATAGATAGCCCATTGCGATTATTGACAGATCCCTAATCAGGTTTTGAATCTCCATATGGACTCCACCTACGTCAAATGAGATTCCGTGCCATAATCCGCTTTGCAGAACGGCTACCACAATTCCGAGCAAGAATAAGAAGTTAATTGTTCCTTCAAGTCTCAAAGGATCGGGAGCGCTTTCCACCTCTTCAGGTTTCTCTTCTTTATTGTACTTATATGTATCGAAAGCGTAGAACATTAGAAGAAGGATCACACTTACAAACAGCATTTGTGGAAAAAGGCTAAAAGTCCAAAAGAACGGTACCGAATGCAAGAATCCCAAAAACAGAGGCGGGTCGCCGAGAGGTGTCAGAGCGCCTCCGATATTGCTTACGAGAAATATAAAAAATATTACAATATGTATCTTATCCCGTCTCCAGCTGTTCGCCCGTAATAACGGTCGTATTAGCAGCATAGATGCGCCCGTTGTTCCAATCCATGAAGCGATCAGAGTTCCTATAAGCAAGATCACCGTATTCACCATCGGAGAACCTTGTAGTCTACCCCGCACGAGAATCCCGCCCGATACGGTGAACAATCCCCAGAGCAGAATAATGAACGGAATGTAATCAACAAGATAAATATGCATTATTTCATATAACGCTTCACCCTTGAATACGATTAAAAACGGAACAGCAAACAAGAGCGCCCAGAGAGCGGATATTTTCGGAAAATGACCGTGCCAAAAATGGGGCGCCAAAAGCGGGAAGAGGGCGATTGAAAGCAGAATTCCCACAAAAGGAATAACGCTCCACAGCGGCAATATAACACCAAGGTCTGCATGACCTCCGCCTCCACTTGACGCGAGCAGAGTTCCCGGCGTTAATAATAGTAGCAGTGTCACTAAACGATTAGCAAAATGTTTGAATTTTATTCTCGACAAATTTAATTCCTCATTTGATTAGTTAATTCCTCTCAGGACTCACAGGAGTGACATCCGGAGATATTTTTAATTTTTCACCATTTGAATTTGCCTGCACCACATTTAAAAGATTGGTGACCGAAGGTTCTATCCTATCGAGTATCGGTTTCGGATAGATTCCGATAAAAACTATCAGCACTATCAATGGAACGATAACCCACTTTTCTCTTAAAGAGAGGTCACTCAATCCTGAATTCTTTTCATTTGTCACCTTGCCGAACATGACCCTTTGATACATCCACAATAGATAGACAGCCGCCAATATTACGCCGGTTGCGGCAAATGTCGTAAAAAAGATGCTATACTTAAAACTACCGACAAGGATCAGAAACTCGCCTACGAATCCGTTTAAGCCGGGTAAGCCGAGACTGCTTAACACTACGATTAGAAAAGTAGCGGCATAGAAAGGCATGATCTTAGCAATTCCTCCATATTCCGAGATCAGACGCGAATGCCTTCTCTCGTAAATAAACCCTACCAACAGGAAGAGAGCGCCGGTGGATAATCCATGATTCACCATCTGTATCACTGCTCCCTGCAAGCCTTGTTGGTTCAAGACGAATATTCCTAAAACTACAAATCCCATGTGCGAAACACTCGAATACGCTATAAGTTTTTTCATATCCGGCTGAACCATGGCGACTAACGCTCCGTAAATAATCCCCCCGAAAACCGCAAGACTTATAAGGTATGGCGCCAACCGCACCGTCGCCTCAGGGAAAAGAGGCAAGCAGTACCTGAGTAGACCGTACCCGCCCATCTTGAGTAAGACTCCCGCCAATATTACGCTCCCAGCCGTAGGCGCTTCCACATGCGCATCGGGCAGCCAGGTGTGAAACGGGAAGAGCGGTATCTTGATAGCGAACGAAAGCGTGAACGCAAGAAACAGCCAGAACTGTGTATTATACGGCAGTTCCAGCTTGTACAGCATAAGAAGATCGGTAGTAGGCGATCCGAATTGCTCACTTGATAAATAATATAGCCAAAAGATCGCAACAAGCATAAGCAGGCTGCCGAACATAGTGTAAATGATGAATTTTACGGCCGCATATATCCTCTTCTCTCCGCCCCAGATGCCTATGATGAAATACATCGGGATCAGCATTACCTCCCAAAAGACGTAAAACAAGAACAGGTCCATTGAAAGGAATACTCCGATAATTCCTACTTCCAACGCAAGCATACTCACCAAGAAACCCTTATGCCCTTCGTTTATGCTGTTCCATGAAGACAACAGCGACAGAGGCGTTAAGAGGGTCGTTATCAGTATCAGGAACAGACTGATTCCGTCAACTCCAATTTTATAAGAAATTCCCCATTGAGGGATCCACTCGGCATATTCCACAAACTGCATGTCTGACGGTCCTATCTCGAATTTTGCGAGCATCACAACCGAAACCACAAATGTTGCCAGCGTAAATCCTATTGCGACGACCTTCATGAGCGACTTCTCTTTATCGGGAATAAAGATCAGAGCAAGAATTCCAAGCATCGGCAGTATGATATGTAATGAAAGAATTCCTATCATACCTTACCTGAAAAAATAATATCCTATCATCATAAGACTTCCTAAAAAGAGTGATAACGCATACCCGGAAACAAGACCTGATTGAACTTTTTTCAGACGCCTTCCGCTGACCATGATAAGCTGTCCGGCTCCATTGACTAAACCATCCACCAATCGCACATCAAATATGTTCCATAACCATTTAGAAATAGTGATGAGCCGCTGCACGAAAAGATAATCGTACAGCTCGTCCACGTAGAATTTATTGAAAGAAAGATTATACGCTCTCTTGAACTTCGCGGCCAGTAAATCAGGAAGTTCTTTGCGTTTGACGTAAAAAACATAAGCCAAAAATATACCCGCCATGGCGATCAGCACGGATATTCCCATGAGCGTAAATTCCATCAAATGACTCTGATGAGTTGTAAAATCATCCGGCAGTTTAGCAAGATTAGCTTCCAAATAATGATGGATTCTATTCTCACCTCCTAAGAGAGCCGGCACCCCCACATAGCCGCCTATGACTGAAAGCAGAGCGAGTATAATGAGCGGCAGGGTCATCTTGTTTGGTGATTCGTGGGCAATAGTATCCGGCTTCCAACGGGCTTCACCATAAAATGTAAGGAATATCAAACGGAACATGTAAAATGCCGTAAGACCTGCCGTGACAGCGCCGACAAGCCATAACCAGATTCCACCCGCCGGTGAGCTGTATACCTGCCACAACAGCTCATCCTTGCTGAAAAACCCCGAAAGACCGGGTATGCCTGAAATAGCCAACGCGCCTATAAGAAAAGTGATAAACGTCTTCGGTATCTTCTTTCTCAAACCTCCCATAAAACGCATATCCTGTTCATTCGCGAGGGCGTGCATTACGGAACCAGCCGCGAGGAACATCAATCCCTTAAAGAATGCGTGTGTGAGCAGATGGAACATCCCCGCGCTAAATGCTCCCACGCCCAATGCAAGAAACATATAGCCGAGCTGACTGATAGTCGAGTATGCCAGTACCTTTTTAATATCGTTCTGTGTCAGGGCGATTGAGGCGGCGAAAAGCGCTGTTGCGGCTCCTACTACCGCTATCACGGTCATGGATGCCGGAGCCAATACATATAGGAAACTGCTTCGAGCTACCATATATACTCCCGCTGTCACCATAGTAGCGGCATGAATGAGCGCGCTGACAGGAGTAGGACCCGCCATAGCGTCCGGCAGCCACACGTAAAGCGGCAGCTGCGCGGATTTACCTATTGCTCCTACAAACAGTAGAAGAGTAATTGCCGTCACTGTTCCGTTTCCGACAGAATAACCTTCCAACTGAGAAAATATCTCACTGTACTGGAAGCTTCCGAACGTTACAAATATTAGCAGCGCTCCAAGCAGAAATCCGAAATCGCCTATCCGGTTAACGATGAACGCCTTCTTGCCGGCGCTTGCGTTTTCATCGTCTTCGTACCAAAACCCGATCAGCAAATAAGAGCAGAGACCTACTCCTTCCCATCCGAGGAACATCAGTATATAATTATCGGACAAGACCAATATGAGCATCATGAATGAAAAAAGATTCATATAGGCAAAGAATCGGGCAAAACCTTCATCGCCGTTCATATATCCTATCGAATAAACATGAATGAGGAACGCAACTCCGGTGATCATGACCACCATCATCAATGAGAGTGAATCTACCTGAAAGCTGACGCTAAGTTGCAGATCGGCAACCGATATCCAGTTGAAAAGTGTCGTATGAAATTCTGCCCCCGTTTGGTGAAGCCCTAAATAGTTCAATAATAAATATCCTGAAACGATAAACGAGAAAAACATCACGCCTGAACCGATAATCCCAACTGCTTTATCACCTAAACGTCTGCCGAATATTCCGTTTAGAAGGAACCCGATCAGCGGGAACAATGGTATCAGCCAGACCAAATTGAGAGTGGAGTTTACCATTTGAGCAAATTCATATCTTGGACGTTAATAGATTTTTTGTTCCGGTACATAGCAACTATAATTGCCAGTCCGACAGCAACCTCCGCCGCCGCAAGGGTCATGACGAAAAAAACAAATATCTGTCCGTCTATATTGTTCATCTGCCTTGAAAAAGCTATAAATGTCACATTTACCGCATTCAGCATCAGTTCGATGGACATAAACACTATTATTACATTGCGTCTTAGGAGTACCCCTGCCACTCCTATAGCGAACAGCGCCGCCGCAAACCAAAGATAATATTCAATCGGCAGCATTATCTTAAATTCCTTTTAGTCATCAGAACAGCTCCGACCAATGCGACAAGAAGAAGGAGCGAGGCGATCTCAAAAGGCAATAGATATTTAGTGAAGAGAGTAAGCCCTATATTCCGGGTTGTCCCCAATTCTTCGACACTGCCCATTACTTCACCGATATAATTCACCGAGCCGGAAACGAGCGAAAAAATCATCCCAATAAATGCGATTGATAAGAGTGTAACGATCAATGTTCGTGGATCGGTAAGCGATAAGAATTTTGCCTCTTTACCGGGATTTAAGAGCATTATTACAAACAGGAAGAGTACCATTATAGCGCCCGCATAAATGATGATCTGAACTACCGCGAGGAAATACGCCTCCAACAGCAAGAATATTCCGGCAAGGCTGAAAAGGGTAATCACAAGTGAAACTGCGCTGTAAATTGGATTTCGGGTAACAACGACCGTCAAAGCTGAGACGATTGCCATCGTAGCGAATATAAAAAATAACGATTCGGTCATATTAATCTATTCCCATATGTTCAAACGTAGGTTATCCATGCCGCGGTAAATAACAGATTCAGTAGCGCAAGCGGCAAAAGTATCTTCCAGCCTAAGTGCATAAGCTGGTCATAACGAAATCGTGGAAGAGTCCACCGAACCCATAAATAAAGAAAGAGAAAAAACCCTGTTTTAACGGCGAAAGATACCACAGAAAGGAAGGCGCCTAAATGACCTAATTTCGTGACATCGATAAATGGTACAGTCCAACCGCCGAAGAACAGCGTTACTATCAAAGCCGAAGCCGTTATGATATTAGAATATTCCCCTAACATGAACATCGAGTATTTGAATCCGCTATATTCTATGTGATAGCCGGCGATGAGCTCCTGTTCGGATTCCGCCAAGTCGAACGGCAGCCGGTTCGTTTCCGCGAATACGGCTACGAGAAATATCATGAACGCCACAGGCTGCCGGAACACGTTCCACATTCCGATCTGCGCTTCAACAATATCATTCAACCTTAAAGAACCCGTTAGTAAAAGTATTCCTACTACAGAAAGTCCAAGCGCCAATTCATAAGAGATCATCTGCGCTGAAGAACGAACGCCGCCTAAAAGAGAGTATTTATTATTTGAACTCCACCCGCCTAAAACCACGCCATACACTCCAATAGACGTGATCGCGAATATGAACAATATTCCGATGTTAATATCCGCAATTTGGAATGCGATGTGTCGTCCGAACGCGTCTATTCCGGAACCGAAAGGAACGACGGCAAATGTGACTAAAGCCGGAGCCAGCACCATTGCCGGAGCGAGATGATAGATAATCCTATTCGCTTTGGCAGGAGTTATATCTTCCTTGAGCATTGTCTTTACTCCGTCGGCTATAGGCTGCAATAAACCCCAAATTCCCACCCTGTTCGGCCCGTAACGTTCCTGAACGAATCCTGCGACCTTCCTCTCGGCAAGAATGAGATACGCCACCGCCGTGAAAGTACCGCCTATCACGATCATTATTTTTGTGATAATGATTGCTATATCTGTCAGCACTATAGCGCCTTCTCCTGAAAAGCTTCTCTCTCCCGATTCAGATCACTCCCTAAAGAACCGACACTTTCAACAGTGATACCTTCGTATCCGTTGACGTTGACAGCCGCTTCGTTCGTGATCTCATCCACACTTTCATAGTTGAAATTCTTTATTCCGAGAGCTCCGCTAAATTCTACTATCACTTTCCAATCTTCCTTCACTCCGATAGGAGATTGAACTACCCCCCGCACTCTCTGCACTCTATTCCGGTCGTTGGTCATCGTACCGTTCTTTTCATAGTGAAATGTTCCGGGTAGAACAACATCGGCAAGCTTTGCTTCATCCGATAGGTAAGCTGATTGCACTATAAGGAATTCAGATTTTTTAAGAATCTCGCTTACGCTTTCCGTCATCAGATCATGAACGCCTCCCTGCAGAAGATACACGATCTTATTGCCTAAACTATCCGCGAGTCCTGAGCTCTTCAAACCAAGCATATCTAACGATCCGCGTCTGTTTGGAGTCTTATCAGGAGAGATTCTGAATCCGCTTTTAAAAATAATCGGATCGCCATCCATCTCCCCCGGATATAAAGAAATATTCTCTTCGGGAACCGATAATGAATCAGCCAACTTTCTCAGAAGATAATTTTCTTCATTCGTGCCGTAAGCGGAGCCGATAATTTCCATGTTACCAGGTGATAACTTGCCATTGACCGTTGTTTTTTCAGATATAAAATCGAATACCTCTTTCCATGATACCGGTCTGAATCCGTCATCTTCTTTCAGTAACGGAGATTGTAACCGTACTAATTCATCTGCCGCGTGGTATCCTAATCTTCCGTCATCGCAGATCCAGTAATCGTTTACCTCTTTATTCAAACGCGGTTTGATGCGCTGAATCCCGTTTACGGTGACTCCAATTTTCACGTTGCATCCGACAGAGCAATCCATACATATCGTCTCCTGTTCTTCGAGATTCCATACCCTTGTCTTATGCAAAAAATCGTTGCTTACGAGACTGCCTACCGGACAAATATCAGCGGTATTTCCGGAAAGTTTATTATCTATCGGCTGGTTATCCCGCACATCTATGATTGACGAATAACCTCTGTTGCGAACCATCAACTGAGGGTCTCCGACTATCTCATCACAAAAACGCACACACCTTGAGCAAAGAATACAGCGGTTAGGATAGATCCAAATTTCAGGTCCGAGTTGCTTTTTAGGGTTCACTCTCTTCTCTTCTTTGAATCTGCTGCTGGCGTTCCCGTGTTCGAAGGAGTAGTCCTGAAGAAAACATTCGCCCGCCTGATCGCAAACAGGACAATCTATCGGATGGTTGAGCAGAAGAAGTTCAAGCACACGGCTTCGGGAATCTTTCACCTCTTCGGATTCTGTTTCAATAACCATATCGTACTTGCCGTCGATTTTCCGCTCTTCAGGCATTTCGCCGATGTTCACGTTGCACGAAATTTGTAACCCGGGCATCCCTTCGATCTGAACCACGCACATTCTGCAATTTCCGGCTATAGAAAGACTGGGATGGTAACAATAATGTGGGATTTCTATTCCATTATCCAATGCGGTCTGAAGCAGCCTCGCCCCCTGTTCTACTTCCAATTCCTTATTGTTTATTTTAATTAACGGCATCCAAGCTCTTTGCATTTTGCGAAATCAGTGATTTCTTATATTCTATATAATAGTCGAATTCTTCTCTGAATTTTTCGATATAACTTTTAACGGGCGCAACCGCCGCATCGCCAAACGGACAGATAGTCCTCTTCTCAATGCTTTTGCAGATATCAAGGAGCAAGTCAATATCCCGTCCCCTCCCTCTGCCGTTCGTTATCCTTCCGAGAATTGTCTTCATCCAGGGGACGCCTTCGCGGCATGGCGTACACTGACCGCAAGTTTCATGCGCGTAAAACTTGGATAAATTGTAACATGCGTCCACCATATCGGTATTTTCGTCCATCACTATTATTCCCGCGGAACCAAGCATGCTGCCCGCCGCTGCGACCGAATCGAAATCCATGTTTATATCGATTTCACTCTCTTTGAGGACAGGAGTTGATGAACCGCCCGGAATAACAGCCTTAAGTTTTCTGTTATGCAGTATCCCGCCGGCATGTTCGAAAATCAGCTCTCTAAGAGGAACGCCCATAGGCAGTTCATAGACACCCGGATTACGCACATGCCCCGACAGACAGTACAATTTCGGACCTGAACTCTTTTCCGTACCGATCGATTTAAACCAATCTGGTCCGTTATTGATTATGTGAGGCACGCAGCACAATGTTTCAACATTATTTACTATGGTGGGAGAGTGTAAATATCCCTCAACGGCGGGAAACGGAGGTTTGATTTTCGGATAGCCTCTCTTGCCTTCCAACGAAGTCAGAAGCGCGGTTTCCTCTCCGCATATATACGCTCCCGCTCCACGCGTAACGAGAATCTCAAGGTCATATCCGCTTGAGAGAATATTTTTTCCGAGATACCCTTTTTCCTTCATCTCCTGAATTGCCTCATTAAGCAGAACTGCTTGATTAGCGAATTCGCCGCGGATATAAACGAATGCCGTGTTCGCCTTAATCGCATAGGAGGCAATTGCTATTCCTTCCAACATCATGTGCGGATCATTTTCTAAAAGAAGCCGATCCTTGAATGTGCCGGGTTCTGACTCATCAGCATTACAGACAAGATACTTGGGTTTATCTACCTTGGGCACAAAACTCCACTTGACTCCCGCCGGAAATCCGGCTCCACCCCTCCCCCTCAATCCCGAATCTTTAACCGTTTCGACTACTTCTTCGGGTGACATCTCCCTAACCACTTTTCTCCAGGCCTCATATCCGCCGGACTCCATGTAAACACTTATCCTGTGTGAGTTTTCCGTTTCAATATTTTTTGTTAGTATCTTCTCCATCAATAGAATTTCCCGAGGATCTTATCTATTTTTTCTTCAGTCAGGTCCTCAAAATAATCATCATTCACTTGCATCATCGGCGCGCTTCCGCAAGACGCAAGACACTCCGCCTTCATAAGCGTAAAGCGATTGTCATTCGTCGTTTCTCCCGCGTCTATTTCCAATTTGTCTTTGAGATATTCAAATACATTCGCCGAGCCTCGCAGCGCGCAGGGAAGTGTGTGACAGACCCAAATGACGTTCTCACCGACAGGCTCTTTAAAATACATGGTGTAGAAACTTGCCGTATCCTCCAGCTGTTGAACGGGAAGATCCATCTCTTTTGAAAGCGCCTCAAGCGCTTCGTAAGAGATATACCCGAATTCTCTTTGAGTCAGATGCAGCGCATTCATTACCGCGGACATCCTGTCAGGGTAAGAATCCATTAGTTTTTTAAGTTCGGCTTTTGCTTCCGTTGAAAAAGTGTCAGGCATCTATCTATCGAGCTCCCCGGCGATAATATTCAAGGATCCCAAATTCGATACGATATCTGAAAACATCGCTCCCTTCATAAGCTTCTTGAAAATCGTATAATTTATGAATGACGGCGGTCTGATTCTGACTCTATACGGTTCTCTCTTTCCATTTGAGACAATATAAAAGCCCAATTCTCCGTTTGGCGATTCCGTACCCATATATATTTCGCCTACGGGAGGTAGAATTCCCCTGTTCTCCATAGTCACTTCAAAATGATGTATCAGTCCCTCGATGGTAGTGTATACTTCATCCTTGCCCGGCAGAGTCAGTTTGGAATCCGGGTCTATATTCACATCTCCATCGGGAAGATTCGCCAGTACCTGCTTGACTATACCGAGAGACTGCCTCATCTCTTCCATTCTGACCAAGTATCTGTCAAACGCATCGCCGTTTTCGCCTACGGGCACTTCAAATTCAAAATCTTCATATGAGGAGTAGGGCAGATCCTTTCTCATATCATAATTTATACCGGATGCTCTTGCCACAGGTCCTGTGAGACTGTATTTGATCACATCTTCTTTTGAAATTACTCCGATATTATAAGTCCGGTCTTGAAATATCCTGTTATGATTCAGGAGCTTTTCTATCTCGTCAATGGTCTTCGGAAACTGTTTGACCCATTTGAGAACGGCATCGGGAAAGTCTTCAGGCAGATCAGCCATCAAACCGCCTACCCGCGTATAGCTGGTGGTTAAGCGCGCTCCTGTAGCCCATTCAAACAGATCATACAATTTCTCGCGTTCACGAAAGCCGTACAGAAATACTGTCATAGCCCCTAAATCCATTGCCGCGGTTCCAATCGACACAAGATGGTCGGCGATACGGGAAAGCTCTGACATCAGAACGCGGATATACTGCCCTCGCTTCGGGATCTCAATTCCGAATAGTTTCTCCGCAGCCAGCGAAAACCCTATATTATTGGAGAGTGGAGAAAGGTAGTTCATCCTGTCGGTAACGGTAACAAACTGGTTGTAAGACATATGTTCCGCTAATTTTTCGAAGCCCGTGTGCAGAAACCCGATATGCGGCTCAACGTTTAAAACCTTTTCACCGTCAAGCTCCATAACAATCTGCAGTGTGCCGTGAGTAGCAGGATGTTGAGGACCGAAACTCAACTCAAGTATTTCGCCTTGAAGATCATTCTCTACTCTAACCAATTAATACCGCTCCCTCTCCCTTTGAATGATCTTGAATGAGTCCCGCTCACCCCGCCCTTTTAGAGGATAATCCTTTCTTAAAGGATGTCCCTCGTAATCATCAGGCATTAAAATTCGTTTCAAATTCGGGTGCCCTTTGAATTTGATTCCAAAAAGATCCCATACTTCTCTTTCAAGCCATTCAGCTGAATGCCAGATTTCGGAAACTGTATCTATCTCTTCATCTCCAAACATAAATGCGCGCAGTATCAAAGTTTCCATACTTGCCATATTCCGTAAAACATAAATAACGGCAAGCCGCTCAGGGGAATCTAGCTCAAGAAAATCAACGGCGGTCAGGTCTGTAAGAAATTCAAATCTCATTCCCGCATCGGTTCGGCAATAATCAAGAATATCCAATATCTTATCCGACTTGACACTGACGGCATCTTCCGAATCGAATTCAGGACCCTCAAGAATTTCATCAGGGAATTTCAGCTTGATCTTTTCTGTGAACTCGCTCATTTTAATCCCACTCCAACGCGCCCATTTTCCACACGTAGATCAATCCGACTACAAGTATTCCGAGAAACGTCAGCATTTCAATAAATATGAACGTGCCGATATTCAGCAGTTCCTTAAAAACAACCGCCCAGGGATACATAAACACCACTTCTATATCGAAGATGATAAAGATAATTGCGATAATGAAAAATTTTACTGAAAACCGTGTCCGGGCAAATGATGTAGGCGTCGTACCCGATTCATACGGCTCTAAATCTGTCTCCGAGCGACGTTTGGGCTGCAGTAACCGTACCAAGAAGAGCATAACGGCTATCAATCCAAAAACTATGACACCGAGAAAAAATAATGGGAGATATTCCCCTAACATCAGTTGACGTTTTCTGAATTCAGTTCGCTGCGCGCTTTCATTCTCAATTCTCTTCTTTTAACTGCCGCCTCATATCTTCTTTTTTCTGTTTCAGATTCAGGAATCACTTTAGGAATTTCGGTTGGTTTACCGTTTTCATCAAGCGCTACGAAAGTCAGGTAAGCAGAACTCGTATGAAACCTTTCACCCGTCAGCGGGTTTTCGGACTCGACCCTAACGCCTATTTCCATCGAAGTGTTGTGAGTATAGTTTACAGACGCTCTCAGAATGATCATGTTGCCTAATTTGATGGGATACCGAAAATCAAGAGAGTCCACTGACGCGGTCACGACCGGTTTCCTGCAATGGCGCAATCCGCTCATCGCCGCGGCGATATCAATAAGGTGCATTACCTTTCCGCCAAGCATGTTTCCGAGATTATTCGCATCATTCGGCTGAACCAATTCCATCATTTGGATCTGCGAATTTGAAACCGTTTTATCTTTCAACTTTATATCCAGACACTAATATCAGCCCTCTCGCTCCAGAATAAACCCCCCTCAAATCTTTCTTGAAATCTCAATTCAAGAAGGAAAAAATATAGCCAAGAATGGCTTAAATTTCAAAGTATATTTTTAAAAGAAGAATAGGAGAATTCTCCTGTCCCTCAAGATATTAATGAATTATAAGAAGTTTCAAAGAGGCGTGCGCGAAATCTGAAAGGGGCGCCCAATAGAGACCTAATAAAAGTACTGGAAATGCTAGCATTCCTATTACCGCGACAGGAGTTTTAATGATAGGCATCTCTGAATCCACAGCCTCTCCTCTTACGAACATTGCTCTTAATACCCGCGCGTAATAATAAAGCGACACCACGCTATTCAATGCTCCTATTATTGCCAAAGGATAGTATGCTGAACCACCCTTTATGAGTGCGGCAAAGAGATAAAATTTTCCTATAAATCCGACTGTCGGCGGAATACCTGCAAGAGAAAACATAAATATTCCCATACATACAGCCAAAAACGGCGCCTTGTATACAAGTCCGTTATAACCGTCAATCTCCTCTGATCCGAACCGGTCGGCGACATTCAGAACCACAAAAAATGCCCCGAGGTTCATCAAATAATATGCACTGAGGTAGAACATCATAGCAAATAGACCGTCCTGTGTCAGCACTACTATACCCATAAGAACGTATCCGGCATGAGCAATACTCGAGTATGCCAACAGACGTTTGACGTTGTCCTGTTTCAATGCCACTAAATTTCCGAGTGTCATGGTTATAGCAGAGATCCACATCATTATCTCCGGCCAAGCCAATTGTTCGAGCGCACCCCAACTCGCCATGTTAACATTATCCTGCGAAACAAACGCCGTGTTGAGAAATCGGATCAGCAAAGCGAAACCGGCAGCCTTAGGACCGACTGACAGGAAGGCCGTAAATGCTGTCGGAGAACCTTCGTAAACATCAGGCGCCCAAAAATGAAATGGAACAGACGCTATTTTGTAACCAAACCCTGCAAGGATCATCAAAAACGAAACGAGAACCGTGAGATCGCCTGAATTGTTTTGCGAAAGTATTCGCCCGATCTCGGAGATGTCTAAAGTACCCGTGAGTCCGTATAATAGTGAGAAACCATAGAGCATAATTCCCGAAGAGACGCCGCCGTAAATTACATACTTAAGAGCTGCCTCACTTCCTCTCTTCGAGTCTTTGAGGTAGCCTGAAACAATGTAGGAAGTAACGCTCACCAATTCAAATGCAATGTATACCAACAGGAGGTTCATCGCCGAAGCGAGTAGAAACATTCCGAGAGTGATCAGAAGAACAAATGTATTGAATTCGCCATGAAATTTTCCCTTCATCTCTAAAGAAGTTGACGAGATAACTACCGTAAAAAACGCCGTCAGTACGAAGAGAAATTTAAAGAAGAAAGAGAATGGATCATGCGCTATCATCCCTAAAAAGAGGCTTGTTTCAACATTCGAGTAAGAAGAAAGAAGCGTTACCAGCGTAAAAACTAATCCGGCAGCCGCTACATATGCAGTATAATTCGATTCTTCTTTTTTTAAGAACAGATCATAAACGATCAAAACCAAGATCGTCAGAGTCAGCATCAACTCCGGAATGAAATAATTTAGGCTGCTGATATTATCCAATTAAAATCTCTCTCTTACTGCAATGCAGTAATTGCTCCTGACTTAACCATCTCGATAATGCCGTTCATCGTTTCCGACATCATTCCGAGAATCGGCATCGGGTAGAATCCGAGAATTATTGTTATTATCGCAAGCGGAACAACGGTAAATAATTCCCGTCCGCTTATTTCTGATAATCCCGCCCATTTTTCATTAAGCTTGCCGAGAAAAATCTTTTGATATGCCCATAAAAAATATGCCGCATTTAAGACTATTCCCATAACTGCCAGTCCTGTCAGCCATCTGAATGTTGAGGAGTTGTGTTCCGCCCCGAAACCCCCGATTAGGGTGAGAGCTTCGCTTATAAATCCTGAAAATCCCGGGAGTCCCAGTCCGGCGAAGAATGCCAGCGCAACCATACCGCCGTAAATAGGCATTCTAACAGCTAAACCGCCAAATCCGTCCACATCTCTTATATGAGTTCTGTCATAAATTACTCCCACCAACAGGAAGAGCATTGCGGATATAGTTCCGTGGTTAAACATTTGAAGAACGGCCCCGTTCATTCCCGCTGTGGTAAGGGCAGCCATTCCGAGTAGACAGAAACCCATATGGCTGATACTTGAGTAAGCGACAAGCCTCTTCAAATCTGTCTGCGCAAGCGCGCAAAGAGCGCCGTATATAATATTTATTACGCCCAACACGCCCAATGGAACTGCAAACCATAACGTCGCATCGGGTAATACCGGAAAATTAATCCGAAGGATTCCATAAATACCCATTTTCAATAAAACACCGGCAAGGATAACGCTGACGGCTGTCGGCGCCTCCACATGAGCATCGGGAAGCCACGTATGGAACGGAAAAATGGGTACTTTGATAGCGAACCCGATGAACAATGCAAGGAATACCCAAATTTGGAAGTTGTAATCGTACTTTGTTTGCATTAGTGTCAACATATTGAATGTATGCGGTTCGTTGTAAAAGTATAATGCCAGCATCGCCAGCAGAAGTAAAACACTTCCGAATAGCGTATATAGGAAGAATTTGATCGAAGCGTACTCTCTCCGCGGTCCACCCCAGATTCCGATAAGGAAATACATCGGCAGCAGCATGACTTCCCAAAAGATGTAGAAGAGGAAAAAGTCTATTGATACGAAGACTCCCATCATTCCGGCATCTAACAATAGAAATAGAGCAAAATACCCCTTAACTGCTTTATCAATGTTCCATGACGCAAAGATACATATGAAGGAAAGTAATGCAGTCAGCAACACCATCGGAGCGCTTAACCCGTCGATTCCCATAAAGTACTCGATGTTGAAAGCCGGAATCCATGAATAATGTTCAACGAATTGCATCGCCGTGGTAGTTCTGTCGAAAACAAGGAACATCTGGACCGCCAACCAGAGCTGTAACCCCGTCGTGACTGCCGCTACGACTTTAATCACATAAGTCTTATCACGGGGAATGAATAATATAGCGAACATCCCGAGAACAGGTATAAAGGTCAATGCCGAGAGTAAATGATTTTGCATTTCGAGTTTATGCCTCCATTAACTAAAATAATGCCTGAAAAATAAAAAATACCAATATGCCGACTACGAGAAAGGAGACGTAATTCTCCACAGTACCGGTCTGCAGCCTCCTTAATCGTTCACCGAAGAAGGTCGTAATGGATGCCGTGCCGTTAACGGCTCCATCCACAATATTATCGTCAAACCACCTGCTCGCCTTTGAAATCAACAGAGTAATGGTCGCCGTACCGTTCACCGCTCCGTCTATAACGGTAGTGTCAAATTTAGCGCTTGCTTTTGATAAACCTAAAACGCCCTTAATAATCGTCGCACCATAAAATTCATCAAAGTAATATTTGTTTCTCAAGAGTTTGTAAATAGATGACAGAGATTTAGATACTTTCACCGCAGAAAGACTTTTCTTCAAATAGAACAGATAAGCCAGTAAAATTCCTATTCCCGCTACAAAGATCGATAACCACATGGCGATAGTGTGCGCTGTTTCTTCCGAAGCGCCATGACCGATAACACCTTCTGCAACCGCTGCTACTCCGACAGCGATTGACTCGGGCTTGTGAATGAGATGCTGGAACCATCCCGCGTACTCTCCCACTACGGGTAGATATTCAAAACCGCGCCACTGATCAAAAGTGATCAGAATGGTTATCGTCGCCAAAATGCCCATAGGAATGGTCATTAATCCCGGCGATTCATGAACCTTCGCATAGATTTCTTCGTCTCGCGGTTCACCGTAAAATGTAATGAACAGCGCTCTAAACATATAAAAGGCTGTGAGACCTGCCGATACTAAAGGGAGAATAAAGAGCATTATATGCCCCGGACGAGCAAGACCGAATTCGAGCGCTGAGGCTAAGATAGCGTCTTTGCTAAAAAATCCCGAAAAGCCGGGCACACCCGAAATAGCGAGAGTTGCGATTAAAAATGTCCAGAAAGTAATCGGCATTTTTTTCTTGAGACCTCCCATTGAAAACATATCGTTTGTATGGACAGCGTGTATAACGCTTCCTGCTCCAAGAAAGAGGAGAGCTTTAAAGAATGCGTGAGTGGTCAAATGCCAAAGACCAGAGACGTAGCCTCCCACGCCAAGCGCCAATATCATGAATCCGAGCTGGGAGACCGTTGAATACGCCAAGACTTGTTTGATGTCTTTTCTTACTACCGCTATGGTCGCCGTGACGAAGGCGGTTATCGCTCCAACGTATGCGATGAACAGCAACGCGCCCGGTGAGAATAGGGGGTAGATTCTACCTACCATATACACACCGGCGGCTACCATCGTCGCAGCATGTATCAATGCGCTTACGGGAGTCGGGCCCTCCATGGCGTCAGGCAGCCAAATATGCAGAGGAACCTGAGCTGATTTTCCTACCGCTCCCATAAACAGAGCAATTCCCGCTGCCGTAAACAGACCGTCACTCATGGCGCCTGCGTCTACCCCGGCAATGATATCGCCGTAATTAAACGAACCGACCGCAGTGAAGAAGAGCAGAACGCCGATGAAAAATCCGAAATCTCCCACTCGATTAGTGATAAACGCTTTCTTCCCCGCATTTGATGCCGAATCTTTTTCAAACCAGAAACCGATTAAGAGATATGAGCTTATTCCCACAAGTTCCCAACCGATATACAATCCGAACAGATTATTCGACAAAACTATTATCAACATAGAAAACGAGAAAAGAGACAAGTACGCGAAATACCTATTATATCTCGGATCATCTTTCATATATGAGATCGAATATATATGAATCAGGCTGCTCACAAGAGTAACTACAAGCAGCATCATTATTGTGAGATTATCAACGAGGATACCCAACTCGATAACAAAAT
>JACZYG010000063.1 GCA_022571215.1 Fidelibacterota bacterium
GAAATCCCTTATCCGTCAGCGCCTTTATATCTCGACGCACCTGTCTCACAGACAGACCCAATAACCTGGATAGGTCCTCCTGTGTCAACAAGCCGTTCTGCTCATATGCCTCCTCAGTCATTCGGAGCAGCTGAACCCGACGAAGTTCAGCGCTTGAACTGGGTAGCCTCTTATCCTCAGGCGACTCCCTCGTCAATACAACCTCCACCTTACGCAAATCCTCCATCCGCTTCCCGCTGCGCTCGTCCTTGTGGACGGCTATCTGTCTGACCTCTCCTTCACTCAGCGGTCGAGAACCAAAGTATAGATCATTCATTAAATCTAATACACCGGAGCATTCACGAGGAGAAAAGTTAAACTCCGTGGACAGCGCATGATGAAACAGACCGTCACGTGTCTTAATCTCTAATCTCCGGCTGCTTTTATCAAGCTGTTCGGCATACGATAACGACATAGGAATGTCCTCCCACTTTTACAATTATTTAGTCTCTTCTATCTTCAAGTATATTAACAACTTGAGCAAATAAAAGAAACTCTAAGTGAGAGATCTTGTCCTTATTTCAACAACACCATCTTCCTCGTCTGGACAAAATCGCCTGCTTGGAGTCAAACCCTATTATCGCTTGATTGTATCCCGCCATTTCGGGATTTCCTCACGTATTAATCCTTTATTCTCTGCAGATTCAAATCTTGAAAATCAAAACTAAAATCAATATTAGGAGAGATGCCTTTCATTTTTATCGATTGTGCCTTTCCTTCCTCGTCAAGGGTGAAAATAGCAAACGCATCGGCGTTCATTGCCTGATATTCCCATTTAATGGCAAACGCATTCGCTTTATAATAAGACATGGGACCGTTGAGTATTGGAGAGCGATGTGATTTGATCCATAGCTGGTTAGACTTCATAAAAATTTCTACTTTCCCAAACCAGTTGTCTTCATAAACTCCAATATAGTCTGATATATTGATGTGATCGCTATTCGCAGACTTTACCGTCTCCCAGACTTCCGCACTTACGGATTCTCCTTTATTTAGCCACTTATTTAAAGCCACATATAACGTATCCGTCCATCCATAATCATCTAATTTTAAGTAACTATCAACAATGCTATTAGTAACCGCTCTATGCAGATACGAACCACCTTCTTGTGTATTTGTCAGAATGACCACACCTAGGTTTATATCCGGAATCATTGTGGTACTGGACAGCATTCCGGGTAAAACGCCACCATGAGATACTTTCATCTTTCCATTAATATCAGTTAAATGCCAGCCTAATCCATAACCCTTAAAATGTGAATTATAACGCGGAGAACGATTTGCGTTCATTACCGTCTGTATTTTCCACATCTCTCGTTGGTTTGCCTCAGAAAATAGCTCTTCATCCAGATCGGAGCCGTATTTACCCTTATTTAGGTGAGCCAACATCCAAAGAGATAGATCTTCCACACTGGAATAGATTCCGCCGGCTGCGCCGTTGATTCGCGCCATCTCTATATTCCCTTCGATCATTTTTATACTACCTCTTTCTGTTGAATGTGGAAAAGCCAAATTACGCTTATCTTTCATTTCAGCTAAGCTACCATACGTGTTTTTCATCTTTAATGGATCGAATATTCGGGTTTTTACAAAATCCTCCCAAGTTTTGCCGGTTATCCTGGCAATTATATCTCCGGATACAAGATAGAGAAGATTATCGTAATCATATTTTGTTCTAAAGGCAGATTGAGGTTCAAAATACTGAAAACTGGAAAGCACATCTTTTAAGGTAAAATCGCTACCACTCGGGAAAATCATTAAGTCTCCAGCACCAAGTCCTAGCCCGCTTCGATGCGTCAATAAGTCCTTTATATTGAAATTTTGTGTTACATAATCATCATACATTTTAAATTCAGGTATATAATCTACCACCTTGTCATTCCAAGACAATTTACCTTCATCCACAAGAATTGCTAATGCCGCTGTTGTAAAAGCTTTACTATTTGAGGCGATTGCAAATTGCGTTCGTTCGTTAACCCTCTGTTTGGATTTTATTGATCTAACTCCATAACCCCTTTTATGAATTACTTTGCCGTCTTTCACAACTGCGATCGCAACGCCTGCAACCGTAAATTTCTCCATAGCATTTTCCACCAGCTTATCAATCTGTTTGGAAGGGATTTGGGGATAGGCATTACTGCTTACCAAAAAGATTAGTAGAACCAGAAGGAATGATTTTTGTCTTATTTCATATAAAGACATTAAGAAAAATAACTTCATAAATGACTCCTCAATTACGCTTAATTAACCATATCCGTGAACATAATAGCAGTGAGTTTGCGTTTTAGCTCAGATGGCATTCAATATCATCTTAAATTTTAGCGTTTAACATTATAAGACTAAGATTAGAAGATACCACTTTGCAAATTTCTTCGCAAGGAAATTGAAAACTTATATAGTCAGCATTTAAATTTTGAGAGTGTGACCTCTGGTGTGCCCAACTAAAGATAACAAATCGGAACGATTCGGAATGAATCGTAACATGATCAGCGACAGTTATATTTCTCGCTCGCATTGCCTCACGTAAAATCGCACTTTTAGAAAGCTGTTGCCTCACGGGAAATGTAACCCAATACTTAAGAAAAATAAGTGGAGGGTCCTTAAATGAGGTTAGCGATGAGTCATAAAACAAGAAGAGAGTTGTTGATACAAATAACAGCACGATACAGGGAATCAGGCAGCATGCAAAAAAGATCGATCCTAGACGAATTCGTCGCATCTACCGGCTATTCCAGGAAATACGCCATACGATTGCTCTCCTCAAATAAACTTCCTGCCGGAATAGAAATAAAAAGACCGAGGCCGCATTATTATGGCCCTGAAGAACTGGAAACATTGAAACTGGCCTGGTCCGCAGCTAATTTTATCAGTTCA
>JACZYG010000064.1 GCA_022571215.1 Fidelibacterota bacterium
ATCATGAACCCCCGATTATATTTTGTCGCTATTCCTCGGTAGCTCAATTGGCAGAGCGAGTGGCTGTTAACCACTAGGTTGGGGGTTCAAGTCCCTCCCGAGGAGCATTAAGGGACTTTCAGGGATTTTTTCCTTGGAAGTGTCTTTGATTTGTTGTATTTCTTTCCTCGTAAGCGCCAATATATTAAAGGGCTTACGATATTCAACTTTTATCTTTCCGTTCTTAAAAATGCAGTTCGAATATACCAAATTTAGAAGTTTCCGTTGTTCAGCAGGATCCTGCTGTAAGTAAAGGGAATAGGCACGTTTAGCCAATTCTAATAAATCAACACCAGTATCAAGATAATTCAAGTTTGCATTTGAGTGTTGGCTTAGATGATAATCGATACGATCTCTTTCCTCTTCATATTGAGCTCTCTTGAGAAGATAAAAATCCTTTGATATTACTCCATCTAATTTATCTTCGTACATTTTTTCTAAGCGAGGCAATATTCTATCTCTTTGCTTCCTTAGTCCTTCAACTGCTTCTTTATGGTGCCGTTTTTCATCTTTATGACTTTCTTTAAGTGCAGCGATCATCCAATCGATTATTTCTTTATCAAAGACCAGTTTTTTGAGTGGCTTCCCTAAAATTTTTGCGAAGGCTTCTTCCCTTATATATGGTTCCTTACATTTCCCGCGACTCTGAGAACAGTGATAATATATGTACTTGCCTTTATGTATTTCGCCTACGACAGCTGTACCACAGCTACCACATTTGACAAGTCCTGAAAAAGAAAAATTATGTTTACGAGTTCTTGATGAGAAATTTGCTCTTTCCCTGATCTTCAGCTGAACCATATCCCATAGTTCACGTTTAACGAGTGGTTCATGGCTTCCTTGGTACCGTTGACCACTCCAGCGAAACTCACCATAATAAATCGGATTTTGTAATAGTCTGTGGACTACGCTCTTGGGAATCTTTTTACCTGATTTCTTATAAGTAAATCCTAAATTGGCCACTTCTTTCCCAATTTCCCGAATCGAAACACCACCTGCCGAGTACAAATCAAATAATTTCTTTACAAAAGGTGCTTGATCCGGATCAGGTTCCATGGCTTTCTTCCCGTTGAGTATACTACTTCGATATCCTATTGGAGGTCTCATGGGATAAAGACCGGATTCAGCTTTGGCTATAAGTCCCTTTTTTACTTCTTCTGATAAGTTATCAATATAGTTTTTAGCCATTAAAACTTTGATGCCGTGCATAAACTTATCGGTCGATTTAGAGTCACTCGAAATGATTACTCCCTCTTTGACGAAGTGAATTTGGATATCCATTTCATCCATCGTAACCCAATCTTTCAAATTCCTGTATAGTCTATCGGTTTTCTCAACGAGCAATGTCCTGCAAAGCGGAGATGTAGATTTTTTCTTAGTTTCACAAGATAAGAATTTAATCATTCTATTGAAGTTTGATCGACCTGCCTGCTTCGCCGTTTGACCTGCCCCCCTAAAGTCGTACCAATAGTTATGTTACAAATTGGTATAATTTGGTAATAAAGGAGGAAGGCAGATGCGACCAAGAAAATACACCACAGAGAAGATCATAGTTAAGTTAAGAGAGGCAGAAGTACTGATAAGTCAGGGTATGGATGTTGATGAGGTATCGAGACAGATCGGTGTGAGTAGACAGACGTATTATCGTTGGCGTAAAGAGTTTGGTGGGATGCGTGTAGATCAGGCCAGGAGATTGAAGCTGCTCCAGAAGGAGAACCTTCGATTAAAGCATATCGTGGCAGATAAGGAACTCGACATCCAGATTCTTAAGGAGACACTCTCTTTAGAATCAAAAAACTTCTAAGCCCGGCTAAGCGTCGTAGAGTGGTGGATCATATACGTAGAAGATTGGAAGTATCCTTACGCCGGGCATGTAGAGTACTGGGAGTAGTTCGTAGTTCATATCACTATGATCGGAAGGTTTTACCTGATGAGGAGCTCCTAACAGATAGGATCATTGAACTGGCAATGGATTATGGCAGATACGGTTATCGTAGAATAACGGCCCTGCTGCAGATGGAGGGTTGGAAGGTTAATCATAAACGTGTAGCGAGAATATGGAGAGCTGAAGGGTTGAAAGTACCACAGAGACAGCCTAAGAGACGAAGACTCTGGTTTAATGACGGATCATGTATAAGACTTAGACCGGAGTATCCTGACCATGTATGGAGTTATGACTTCGTTCAGCATTATACACATGATGGGAGGAAGTTCAGGATACTAACTATAATAGATGAATATACCCGTCAGTGTCTTGCTATCGATGTAGAAAGGCGACTGAACCGTGAATCGGTACTTGATAGGTTAACAGATCTGTTCATACGCAGAGGAGTACCAGAATATATACGGAGTGATAACGTACTAAATCATGAGTCAAGATATATCTTCCAACAACAGCTCTCCTTTCCGCCTATAGGCGGTGAAAAGATATCTTTGTTATTCGTTTAACCAAGTGGTTTCCACCGAAACAGGATACCTTAATTACCATAGTGACACAAGATCCGGTCAATGCCGGTCTTCAGTGTACTTAAAACAAAATAGGTTCCAAGTGGAAAATCCGAGCATTATCTACGAGGTCATTGTTGCCTCTACGGGACGTACTGAAGGGATTTTTCCACCTGGTATACTTTCTTCGTGATACGGATAGTAATCGGTATCATTCTTGATCAAACCGTAGGCTACACGAGCCATCTTTGCTGCTACGGCAGTATAAGCCTTTCTTTTAACATCTGAGTTTTTAGGATCATTTTTCGTGTACCTGTCAAACTTTCTGCGGAATGAATTCCCCCGGATCCTCACCGCTATAGTGGCGGCCAACCAAAAGACATAAC
>JACZYG010000039.1 GCA_022571215.1 Fidelibacterota bacterium
CTATGTTTAGTGCCCAATTGACTTTTAGTCTTCAAATAAGAGTGGACAGATTTATGCTGACTACATAGATACACTTTTCGTAACTTCGGCTAACGAAGGAGGAACGAGATATGTCGGTTAATCTGAAGCAAGGAGCAAGATGATGAGTAATGTTCAAGAGTCAGTTCGCGCATCATGGTCGCGGCTGGACGAGAAAATGATAAAGTTCATGAGTGCTTACGGAATACACATGATTCGCTATTCCCTTGGCGTGGTCTTCATTTGGTTTGGTTTGCTGAAGGTCGCCGCTGTCAGTCCAGTGGCAGACTTAGTGGCTAAAATTGTATATTGGGCTCCACCAAATTTCTTCGTTCCCTTCTTGGGAGCGTGGGAGGTAGCTGTGGGACTTGGGCTCCTGTTCGGCGTTGCGTTGCGTCTAACTCTTTTTCTTTTTTGGCTCCAGCTAAGCGGTACCTTTCTGGTGCTGGTGCTTAGGCCTGACATCGCTTTTCAAGGCGGAAATCCTCTGCTCTTAACAGTCGAAGGGGAATTCGTGGTTAAGAACATCGTCTTGATAGCCAGCGGTATCGTGGTCGGTGGCGCCGTCCGCCGGAGGGACATTAAGGGCATGAACAAAAATACCAAACCCTCACTTGGATCAGATATAGCGTAGGGTGAGGGATATATTTCTACACGTTTCAGACCAGATGGTCTGTCTAGGCGAAGAAGATACTACTCCTAAATAAACCTGTCCCATAAACGTAAGTTATGACACACCATTTCGCAGTACCAAAACTCGTTAAATGCAATAATCTTGGGACTTTGATTTTGGGACGTTAATGGGACTGTGCCAATAACGACCGTTTTTAATACACGTTTTAGATATCACGAAACTCATCGACTTATGAAAAATTCAGCTCTTATATAATGAAAATTGCGGATTTAGTTTGTAATTTTGAAAGTGGGGTAATAAGCAAGTCTTGTCAAATTCAATCCAATTATCTTGGAAGAAGAACCGAAAATTGTTATATTTACAATGAATAATTAGCAGGTGAAATGTGAGTATGCCACAATTGATTATCACACTTAATTCGAGGTGTACTAAGTATGAAGTATATTTTTATTTTGGTTTTATTATCTTTTGTGTGATTTTAGCTATTGTATGAATAAATGAGATCATGCACAGAATGACACTACTGAATTCCATTATAAAAAACTATTTGCAAAAGCGCAGCCGGCTATTATTATTAATCGGTGTCATGGTTGTTGTATCTCTGTTGATAGTCAGTACTGCAATTTACTTGCTTTATATCGCTACCTTTGAAGTAACCCGTGAGCGATTGGTCGATACGGTTAAAAGTCAATCTCGTATGATGGAGGCAGTGGCGGAGTTCGATGCGATTTACAGCACTGATTATCCTGGAGGTTCGAAAGCAGCAACTTTAAGCCAGATAATTAATGCAAGTGAGCATTTTCAGGGATTGGGTGAAACCGGCGAGTTCGTATTAGCTGAACGGAAAGATGAAAAAATTGTCTTCTTGTTACATTTAAAGCATTCCGGGGTTAAACAAAGAAAACCAATTTCTTTCGGGTCTGAGCTTGCGCAGCCGATGAGATTAGCTCTTCAAGGTAAATCAGGCTCTATTGTTGGACTGGATTACAGGGGGAAAAGGGTCTTGGCAGCATACGAGCCGGTAGGCAATTTAGGCTACGGTATCGTGGCAAAGATGGACCTCAGCGAAGTCAGAGCGCCTTTTATTAGAGCCGGTTTTATAACATTTGGAATAATGCTTTTTCTTGTTACTCTTGGGGCGATAATCTTTTATCGGATAACAAATCCTATTTTGACCGAGTTGCAAAAAAGCAAGGATTCTCTAATTAAAACAAATCGGGCACTCGGGGAAAGAGCAGAGAAATTAAGTCAGTATGAGCATATTGTTTCAAATTCCGTTGATATGATGGCCCTTCTGGATAAGAGTTACAGATATTTGACAGCTAACAGTTCTTATCTGGAGGCATTTAAGAAAAACCCTGATGAACTGATAGGATCTACGGTGGCGGATGTGTTCGGTAATGAGTACTTTGAAGAAATTCTCAAGCCCAACGCGGATCGTTGTTTAAAAGGAGAAGTAGTTAATTATCAAGCCTGGATTGAGTTTCCAACTAAAGGGTTAAAATACATGGATACCACTTATTCCCCATATGCTGATGCTGACAATAATGTCTTAGGTTTTGTTGTGAATGCGCGCGATATCACTGAGCGTAAGCAGGCAGCGGACGCACTTGAAGAAGCAAACTCTTCACTCCAGTCGAATATCGATCAAATGCCAATTGCCTATATCATATTTGGACTTGATTTTGAAATACAAATGTGGAATCCTGCGGCTGAAAAAATATTCGGGTTCAGTAAAGATGAGGCCATCGGACAAGATCTATTTGATCTTATTGTCCCGAGAAACATTAAGAGTATCGTTAAAGACGCGGTTCGTCCGTTATTGAACGGAGAACCTGCTTCATATTCCGAATCGGATAATAATATCCGAAAGGACGGAAAGATAATTTCCTGCCAATGGCACAATACTCCTATCAAAGATAGTGCTGGCAAGGTAAATGCGGTTCAATGTATGGTAACCGACATCACCGAGCGCATGCATAATGAAGAAGCTCTGAAAGAAAAAACCGCAGCACTTGAAGAATCTCAAAGAGTAGCGAGCCTGGGATCCTATGAACTGGAGATTTCAACAGGTATTTGGAGCAGTTCTGATGTATTGGATGAAATATTCGGAATTGGAAAGGATTATGAGCGGGATGTCAATGGATGGGCAGAAATCATACATCCTGACGAGCGTAAAGAAATGCAGGATTATTTTTCAAATCATATTCTAGCTGAACATCAATCTTTCAATAAGGAGTATCGCATAATCCGATCCAACGACCATGAAGAACGCTGGGTTCATGGTCTTGGTAAGCTTGAATTTGATAAGAGTGATGAACCGATCAGAATGATAGGCACAATTCAGGACATTACAGAGCGAAAACAATCAGAAGAGGCCTTAATTCACTCTCGTGATCAGCTTCGCGAGTTATCGTTGAGATTAGAATCTATTAGAGAAGAAGAGAGAACTGAGATAGCCAGAGATATTCATGATGATCTGGGTCAATCTCTAACCGCCTTGAAATTAGATATATCATCTATTAAGAATAACACGAAAGATAACGATCTGATCAATAAGGCCGTTTCGATGTTAGCTTTGGTCGATTCAACAATTAAAACTGTTCAAAAAGTTGCAGCCAGACTAAGACCCGGGATATTAGATGATCTGGGTTTAATATCGGCTATGGAATGGCAGTTGGAAGAATTTCAGACTAGGACCGGGATTAAGTGTAAGTTCAAGCATGATGATATAGACATGACGCATGATAGCGAGCGTTCAACTACTCTATTTCGTATATTTCAGGAATTACTGACAAATATAGTTCGACACGCCAAGGCTACAAAGGTAATGGTCCGTTTAAGCGTAAATGATGAAATATTAACGCTTAATGTCAGGGACGATGGAATCGGCATCAGCGAGAAGAATAAGAAGGATTCCAAATCGTATGGAATAATGGGTATCAATGAGCGTCTAATTCCTTGGAATGGTAAGTTCGAGATTACTGGTAAGAAGGGAAAAGGGACTATAGCGACAGTGACTTTACCCCTAAACATTGAGAATGATAAATGATTAAAGTTTTAATAGCGGATGATCATGCGCTTGTTCGTGAAGGACTCAAACAAGTGATCGGTCAACATTCAGATATCGAAGTAACAGGTGAAGCAAAAAATGGTCAGGAAGCTTTGGAGAAAGTATGGAAAGAAGAATTCGATGTTGTTCTGCTTGATATCTCAATGCCCGGTCGGAGCGGTATGGATATTCTAAAAGAGATTAAGAGCGCAAAACCAAAACTGAATGTATTGATGCTAAGCATGCATCCGGAAAAACAATATGCCGTGAGAGCGCTTAAAGCAGGTGCATCGGGTTATTTGACAAAAGAAAGTGCTCCTGATGAGTTAATAGACGCTATTAGGCGAGTATCCATGGGATTAAAGTATGTTACAATCTCATTGGCTGAAAAACTTGCAGCAGAGTTGGGAGATGACCAGAATAAACCTCTTCATGAACAGTTATCAGACCGTGAATTTCAAGTTATGGTTAAGATAGCAAAAGGGAACACGGTCAAGGAGATAGCGGCAAATCTCTCTTTAAGTGTGAAGACTATAAGTACCTACAGAACCCGAGTTCTTGAGAAAATGAATATGAAAAATAATTCCGACATAACAAGTTATCTAATGGAAAACGATCTGACAGATCCGCTTTAAGTTACTCCCTTTACTTTCCTAAAAATATTAAGAATTCCTTATCAAATCTAATTTTGTAGGACATAGTCCTACAGAGTACTTCACAATGTCCTACAAAAGAATCAGACGCTGTCCTATAGTGCAACCATCTTATTTATTGTATATTTTCATCAGGAATTGAGAAATAATAACAAAAGTTAAATTTAGGAGTTAAGAATTGAGAGTATTCATAGCAGATGATTCAGAGATATTAAGAGAAAGGCTGGTTGAAAACTTATCGCAGCTCCCGAATGTCAATGTAGTAGGTGAGGCAAAAGATGTTACTACGGCAAAGCAATTGATCGATGAAATAGAATTCGATATTGCATTATATGACATCAAAATGCCAAACGGAAGTGGGATTGAACTGATCGAGCATACTAAAATGAAAAATCCTTCAGCTAAAATAATAATGATGACAAATTATTCTATAGATAGTTATAAGAATAAATGTTTAGAGGAAGGCGCGGATTATTTTTTCGACAAATCCAATTTAGATGAAGCGCTATTATTGATTGAGAAATTATCAGTGGACGAATAAGCATGGCAAGAAAAGAAGATATAGTATTAAGTGTCATAAAATCGCGCACTGATAAAAGGGACCTCAAGAAGGCGAAGGATCTCCTGAAAGAAAGCCAAGATTTATATCGCAGGCTTTTCGAAAGTTCACGTGACGCGATTTATATAACAAAAACTAATGGTGAATTCGTAAATGTAAACCCAGGATTTTTGGATCTTTTTGGATATACCAAAAATGAACTGAAAAGACTCAATGTAAGAAGATTTTATGTTGATCTGAAAAAAAGAAAAGAATTTATAAGTGAAATGGAGAAAAATGAATTTGTTAAAGATTTTGAAGTCAAACTTCGCAAATCTAATGGGACAATGATCGATTGTCTCATTTCTGCGGACGCAATAGTATCCCAAGATGGAATTATTATAGGTTATCAAGGAAATATACAGGATGTTACCGACAAGAAAAGAGCAGAGAAAACAGCAAAAAACTTCAAATGGACACTTGATAATACACTTGATGCTGTTTTTATGTTTGACCCAAAGAGTCTTCAATTTAGGTATGTCAATAAAGGTGCGATGAACCAGGTCGGTTACACTGAAGAAGAACTTATGAAGATGACTCCCCTGGATATCGAGCCTGAATTCACAGAGGAGATATTTCGGAGAAAGATATCTTTGCTATTGGACGGTAGTCAGAAGTCATTAACGTTTGAAACGGTTCACAAGAGAAAAGACGGAAAATTAATTCCAGTGGAAGTTTTTTTGCAACACAGTGCGCCGCCCGGTGGGAAGCCACAATTTATAGCAATAATCCGAGACATATCCGACAGAAAAGAAAGAGATGAGGTGGTCAGGAAGCTATCTTACGCAATTGATCAAAGTGCAAATAGTGTTGTCATAACCGACACAGGTGGAGCCATCGAATATGTAAATCCTAAGTTCGAGAAAGTGACAGGTTATACATTTGATGAAGTCAAAGGAAAAACCCCCAGAATTCTGAAATCGGGAGAAACTTTGAGTGAGGAATATGAAAAACTGTGGAAAACGATCAGTTCAGGTAAAGTATGGACAGGCGAATTTCATAATAAAAAGAAAAATGGTGAGTTGTATTGGGAACGCGCTTCAATATCGCCAATAAAAAATGAATCCGGAGTGATAACTCATTATCTAGGAATAAAAGAAGACATAACAGAGCGTAAAAGAGTTGAAGAGCGCCTTCAAAAAGAACACGAATTGGTCCTTAAGGCGAATAAAGAACTCAGAAAAGCATTTGCCAAGGAGGAGAAGCTAAGGTCGGCTCTGACGAACGCAGAGAAGCTGGCTTCTCTTGGTGAAATGGCTTCAAAGATAGCTCACGAGATCAATAATCCGTTGACAGTTATAAAGGCACAGGCAGAAATACGAGCCCAGATGGTTACGGATGAAGCCCTTAAAGAGTCCCTACTTATGATAAAAACGAAAGCAGATCAAATTAAAGATCTCACAAGGGGATATATGAACCTGGCAAAACCCGAAGAGACAGAGTTGGCCAAGTTAAAACTGCAAGATGTATTAAAGACAACTGTTAAAACGCTACTACCGCTGGGACAGCTTAAACACATCAAAATCAGTGAAGAGTACATGAAAGACGAACCTTCTATTTTTGGTGATCCGGGCAGATTAGAGCAGGTGTTCAGAAATCTGATAATCAACGCTGTTGACGCAATGGCAGGGAAGAGTTCAAGAGAAATCAAAATTGGCACAAAACTTTCCGTAGATGGGAAATCTATTGACGCCTATGTCAAAGATAATGGTGTAGGAATTGAAACGGAAGATATTGAAAAGATCTTTGAACCTTACTATACAAAAAAAGAGAGAACGGCGGGGACGGGACTCGGTTTGGTCATAGTAAAAGAGACAACTGAAAATGTTCACGGTGGCAAATTGAAAGTCGTATCAAACGTCGGAGAGGGAACCACATTTCACGTGATAATTCCATCTGAGAAAAATACTCAGTTGAAGAAGAAACTGTTAATCGTCGATGACGATGTCAGGATCAGCAAGATCCTTGCCAGAGATTTGACCTCCGCCGGATACCGGGTGAAAACGGCTGCTAATGGTGAGGAGATGCACCGTTGCATGCAGACCTTTAAACCAAATCTTGTGATTCTCGATCTGCAGATGCCGGGCGAGCATGGACTTGAGCTTGCGAGAAAACTTCGACAGGACTCTGAAATTGGAATTATTATTGTCACAGGGACGGGCGATAAAGTGGACGAGATAGTCGGGCTTGAAGGCGGCGCTGATGACTATCTCATGAAACCCGTTGAAGAACGTGAATTGCTGGCCCGAGTTCGTAGTGTCTTGCGCCGGGTCATGTCAGGTTCAACCTCTTCGGATACTTCTGACAAATCGGTGGCCAAATTTTCTGATTGGATACTTGATTTTACTGCACATGAACTGAAATCGACGGCCGGTGAAGAGGTTGTTTTGACCAGTTATGAATTTGAATTACTTGCAACGCTGGTGAAGAATCCTAATCGGGTACTGAGCAGGGATCAGATCATGGACAATATTACTGGTCGTGACTGGATCTCGAGTGATCGAAGTGTTGATGTGTTAATGGGCAAGCTTCGTAAGAAAATTGAGAGAGATCCACACAATCCATCCATGATTAAAACTATTCGTGGTGTCGGGTACAAGTTTACTGCACGAGTAGAATATTCCTGATAGTCATCCCGGCAGTGATAGACACTATTCCTGCCCTGCTGTGTTAAGTTGAAGTCATACCGCCTTTGATTAAAATAAATTGGTCGGCGTGAGAGGATTCGAACCTCCGACCTTTCACCCCCGAAGCGAATGCGCTACCAGGCTGCGCTACACGCCGACCGATATAATAATAAGTCTAAACTGTGGTTCCATCTGAAAACTAAAACTTTCTTGCGACAGAAAATCCGGCCAGCTTAACCATTGCATCCAGGTATTCAGTGTCCGAGAATCGATCCAGGGATTGAATCGCAAGATCAGCCTCTTTTTGAGCAAGCTTGGTAGTGTATTCTATCGCTCCAGTCTTGTTAATAATCTGCTGTACTAACGCTATATTTTCCAAATCGCCATTGATAATCGCTTCACGTATGATACTCGCCTCTTTTTTCTCACTGTTCCACATGGCATAAAGTAGCGGCAGGGTAGGTTTCCCCTCGGCCAGGTCATCCCCAATATTTTTACCAAGCATTGAATTTGTGGCATTGTAATCGAGCACATCATCGATGAGCTGAAATGCTGTCCCCAGATGCATACCATATTTTGCCATCGCCTGTTCGTCTTCCAGCTTACGTTCACAAAGAATTGCCCCTAATCGACCTGCAGCTTCAAATAATTTTGCCGTTTTATTTTGAATGACATCAATGTAATTAATCTCGGTGATTTCCGGATCGTGGATATTCAGTAATTGTTGGACTTCCCCTTCTGCAATAGCATTGGTTGCCTTTGAAAGGACATCCATGACGTGCATGGAGTTTGTGTCTACCATCATTTGAAATGCTCTGGAGTAGAGAAAATCACCCACCAGTACACTCGCCTCATTTCCCCATCGCTGATTCGCTGTTTCCACCCCTCGTCTTAATAGTGAGGCATCTACAACATCATCGTGTAATAACGTTGCTGTATGGATAAATTCGATAATTGCCGCCAGATTGATGTGTTGTGAGCCGGAATAAGCAAAATGTCGTGCAACCAGGAGTAATAAAACCGGCCTGAGTCGCTTGCCACCGCTGTTAACGATGTGGTGACCTACCTGGTTGATTAGAACGACATCAGATTGCAGACTTTTCTGGATAAGAGCATCTACACGCCCCATATCCTCAGAGATAAGGCCGCGCAGCGCATCCATGTAATTCTCTGGGGAGCACTCCGGTTGCTTGGGCGCTGTTGATTCTAGTGGCTTCACAGGGTTGAAAATAATTGTTTGAGTCGTTTTCCTTAATTTTGCCAAGTCAACGGGCAGATTGCCATGAAAACCTTAAATATTATAGATTTAAACAGATATAATGTGCCTTTCGACTTGTATAGTCAGGGTGAATTCCTTAAAATCTGCGCCCTTTAGAATCTTATTCCCCGGGGTCGTTCTCCGGTATCAATGGAGAAGCACAATGTTTGCGGTAATCAAGACCGGTGGTAAGCAGTATAAGGTAAAAGTAGGAGATCTGCTCAAGGTCGAGAAGCTGGATGTCGAAGAAGGTAAAACAATCAAGATTTCAGATGTTTTGATGGTGGTCGATGGTGACAAGACGACGGTCGGCACCCCGAATGTAAAGGGTGCGACAGTATCTGCCAAGGTAAATTCGCACGGTCGTGGTCCGAAAATCAAGATTGTGAAGTTCCATCGCCGCAAGCAATATCGCAAGCAGATGGGACACCGTCAGGCATATACAGAATTATCCATTCTGAAAATATCAGAAAAAAAATAGCAGAATTTATTTGGAGTTAACAGAAAATGGCACATAAAAAAGCAGGTGGTAGTACCCGGAATGGTCGTGACTCCGAGTCCAAACGATTAGGCGTGAAGAAATACGGTGGTGAAGCTGTCCTGGCAGGCAATATACTGGTCAGACAACGTGGCACAAAATTTCATGCAGGAACCAATGTAGGTTTAGGCCATGATCATACCCTGTTTGCCAAGGCTGAAGGAAAAGTTTTGTTCGAGCAGAAAGGGCCGAAAAATCGTACCTTTGTGAGCGTGGTTGTGGGTTGATAGAGTCAACAATAAGATGATTTTTCAAAGAACCCCGCTACTGCGGGGTTTTTTATTATGTACAGGATGTACGGTCGGAAAAGGCTCCTGCAATTCCGACATTTCCACCATCCGTGGCGATCGTATGCCGCGGGTGCATGGATGCACAGGAGCGGCGATGTACAGGCCGGCACCGTGTAGCGGTCATCTAGTGCAAAG
>JACZYG010000065.1 GCA_022571215.1 Fidelibacterota bacterium
GGAAGATCTAATATGAAAATAGGGGGTTATCCTGATTTTCGGTGATAAGAGAATGTCCTGTGGCTCTTGTATAGTGCAGAGGAGAAGCAGATAAATCAAAGACGGCTGTCCCTAATTCTTGCAACGAATATGTAATAGACGAATCAGTTTTAGAGATATAAGTCAAGGGAGGTTTCCAATTTAAAATATGAGCACTTGGATAATGTTGATCACCGGAAAACACAAGAACCCCTTGAATATTATTTTCTTCTATATATGACATGATACTATCCCGTTCGAATTTGTAGCCCATCCAACTATCGAACCCATCTCTACCGGAGGATGTATCACCACCATAGTCATTCAGTGAAACGCTGGAAAAGATAATTTTAAATACCGATGTTGATTGTTTTAAACCGTCTAACAGCCATGCAAGCTGTTCATTACCAAGCATAGTTTTACCTTCAACGTCATCTTCTTGCATGGGAGAACGGTACCAACGAGTATCAAGAACAAAGAAATCTACATCGGCTACCGAAAATCTGTAATAGATACCGGCATTTTCAACTGCAAACGGATAAATTGGAAAGTTTTCTTTAAATGCCTTTTTCGCTTCCGAATTGTAAACATAAGTGCTGTCAGAGTTATCTTGTCCATAGTCATGATCATCCCAAATTGCGATAATTGGAAAACTGCTGCCAATTTCTTGAAAATGTTCATCAAAATTACGAGTATATTTAGAGCGCAAAGCAGGTAGTACGGAATGGGCAGGTCCTGTATTGATGTCACCGTCCTTGTCGGCATATATATTATCTCCTAATAACGCAATAAAAGTCGGGGATAAAGACTTGATATAGTCGAATATATCATGTGGAGTATAATTGTCTCTTAGACAAGCAGAAAAAACAAAACTAAATTCCCCGCTGTTTGATGGTGCCGGAAAACTATTAAATTGATATAAAGGTGAGAAAGTATTATCACTAAACTCAATTCTGTATTGATACGTTTTATCATACTCAAGACCTGTGAGAATTAAAGAAATTGAAAGATCATCTGCATAAGATAATCTGCCCCATTCCGAATACGAAATTGTCGTATCTCCTACTTCATGATACTCAATTCTGAGGAGACCTGTTTGTGTTCCCTTGATCAATACAGGAACTTGATTTCCTTGTATAATGCCAACCACAGGACTTCGAAGGATTGCATTTGCATTAGAGGAGTTAGTTTTATTTGAAGAAATCAGCGTCTTAAATGTCATAATAATGAGTACCAACGTCCATAAACTGAAATAAAAATAAAATTGTTTTATGAACAGTGTCTTCATCTTACCAGTTGAATGATTTTCGTCAAATAATCCATTATCATAATTTAGGCATTTAGAATAGTTTAATGCTGCAAGAACTATTTACAACATGTTTATCCGCATTTTAAAGTATTGCTAAAAAATTCGAGACTTGAATGCAGGAAAATTTATCCATTACCCATTAATATCTTTAATTCCCATAAACGTCCTAAAATCAAAGTCCCGTAAATATAGCATTTGACGAGTTTTGGTACTGCGAATTAGTATGTCATAACTAACGTTTTCGGGACAGTCCCAAAACGTCCCAAAATGCCTTTTGGGGACATATTATGTATAGTAACAAAGGGCTTCCTAAATCTCTGGAAGCCATTACGTATCAACGCTCTGGATTGTGGCGCCTCGCGTCCCGAAGGGACCCCCTTTTGGGGGAATCTTCCGTAGGAATTCCTCTGGAAGAACCACAGCCTGTCCCGCCGAAGGCGGGAGACACATCGGTTTTCACTGCTGTGTTGTATACTGACTATTAGGCACTTACGGGGATCAGTGACCAAATAAAGACCATTTCCGTGTTCCGGTTTGTCCCGTAATGCCGATTTAGCTACTTGAGAAGAACTATCTTCCTCGTCTGGACGAAATCGCCTGCTTAAAAGCCGTATTATAGATCGTACAGATTATAAAGACTTGGGACGTATTTCGGAATCAAGTTTTCTGCCTAATCTTATAACAATCTCTGGTAGCGCTTCTACATCGGACAACGCTGTGCGAAAGTTCACTATGCATGCTCGCAAGAGATATTTACCTTCGATCACAGCATTTGAAACAAAAGCCTCGCCACTTTTTTGCAGATGATTGAGTAGTTCCTCATTAAGTTTGTTCAAATAAGTTTCGACAGCCTCTTTATCATCAGGCAGTTTTAATGGAACGAAGCGAAATGTCGTTATGCTAAAGTTTTGCGTAACAGCTTGCAACTCCGGATGTGTGCCAACAGCCTCATATAACGCCTGCGAAAGAGCGATATCATCACCGATCATCTTCATAAAACCCTCTCGTCCTGCCTGACGAAATCCAAGCCAGACTTTCAAGGCGCGAAAACCACGCGAGTTTTGTAAGCCAAACTCGAAGTAGTTAATCGGTGGATCCTCCTGTAATCCATCGAAGTTATAATACGTTGGATTGTGACTGAATGTTTTTATCAGATGATGGGGATCTCTGACCAGCGCACAACCGGCTTCAAGCGGGCTGTACAGCCATTTGTGCGGATCCAGCGCAATCGAATCAGCTTCACGCAATCCCTTCAACTGAAAGGAGGCGTCGGGCAATCCGACGGCGGGGGCGCCGTAAGCGCCGTCTACATGAAACCATAAATTATATTCTTTGCAAATGGCCGCAATTTCAGGTAGTGGATCAGTTGCACCTATTCCAACTGTTCCTGCTGTGCCAACTACGAGGAAAGGCAGATGGTCATCAGCTAGGTCTGCCTTGATCTGTTTTTCAAGGGCATCTATATCCATTTGATGATC
>JACZYG010000018.1 GCA_022571215.1 Fidelibacterota bacterium
CGAGTTAATCATTTAGTTATATTAACAGTGAATAAATCTACTTTATTAGGTATCGTTCTTGGAATCGGATTAGTTGCCGGGGCAATTTATCTTGAAACAGATGATTGGCGAATTTTCTACAATTTAGCTGGTATTTTGATTGTTGTAGGGGGCACAGCTGCGGCGTCTTTCCTTAGCTATCCTTTCAGCGATGTAATGGGAGTATTTAGATCATTTTATGTTGTTTTAAGAAAAGAACCCCCGCGAGTTGAAGATTATAGTCAACAAATCATGAATTTGGTGATTAAGGCTCGAAAAGGGGGTAGATTGGCATTAGAGAAAGAGGTAGGCGGCATCAAGAATTTATTCTTAGCGGATGGAATACAGATGCTGGCTGATGGCTATTCTATGAGAGAAATTGATGAAATCCTCAAGGAGAGAGTCTATTTCAGGGCGGAGCGCGAAAGGAAAGAAGCAGACATATTAACGACGATGAGCAAATATTCCCCGGCATTTGGAATGATCGGAACTCTTATAGGTCTTATCATATTATTAAGCAATATGACCATCGAATCCATGGATAATATAGGGTCCGGAATGTCAGTTGCCCTAATTACAACATTTTATGGAGTAATACTCGCAAACTTAATATTTAAACCGATTGCTGTAAAGTTATATACAAGAACCGAAGAAGAAGTTCTATTGATGGAGATGATTATAGATAGCATAAAAATGATAAGTGAAGGATGGCATCCAGCCAAAGTGCAGGACTATATGAATTCATTTATTAAGCCGGCCAAAAGAATTGTCCCTAATCGATCAGATATTAAACTTAGGAAAATAGCGCTCGCGCCTGAAGCCGAAGTAGTTTAATGCCTCGATACAACAAAGAAAAAAGTTCGAGGAGAATTGCAGTTGCTGTTAGGCAAATGGAGAGCGGAGACGATTGGTTAATCACCTACAGCGATCTTGTCACATTAATTTTGACTTTTTTTATTTTGATAGCCGCAATATCAAAAGTAGACCCCTTAAAATTTGAAAGAGTCGCTCAGTCGCTATCGGGAGCCTACGGAAAAGAAGATGATCGTCAGCGAGTTGATTTAAGGACAGTCTACAAAATGATTTGGAATTTGATCAATAACTCGAATTATGCGTCTAAAGTCAACGTCGAACTTCTGCCAATCGGTGTAGCGGTAACATTCACCGGTAACACTCTTTTTACTTTGGGAAAAGCTACGATACAGAAAGATATTCATCCGATTCTGGATGGACTTGCATGGGTAATGAGTGAACTTCCTTATAATGTCGCTGTAGAGGGGCATACAGATGACATCCCGATTTCCTCAGATGAGTTTCCTTCAAATTGGGAACTATCAAGCGCCCGGGCATCACGTGTGGTACGTTATCTTATCAGTAAAGGAGTTTCTTCACAGAAGCTGTTTGCTTCAGGCTATGCAGATACGAAATCAAGAGTACCAAATTTAGATGAATTCGGACGTCCGATTCCGGAAAATAGAGCCGAAAACCGCAGAGTCGAAATAATATTTCAAGCACGTTAGTCAGCTGGTAGCACATTCAATTTATTAATTGAAACAGTTTTCATAATATCCTCGTATCTATCCATTAGTATCAGTTATGCGTTGACAACTTTTTAAGGGTTAACAGAGTCATACATACTGAAAGGTATTTCATATGAGGATTAGCATGAAAATTCAGGGTCTACTTTTAAGCGTACTTTTAATTTCCAACGGTTCAGCGCAGGTTTATAATAACCAGAATCATCCTTCTAAATCTTTCGTTGCCTACAAACTTGATGAGAATATCATATTAGATGGTCGCTTAACCGAAAAAATATGGCAAAAAGAAAGCGTATCGGATTTCACTCAGAGAGATCCGATTGAGGGAAATGAGCCGTCGCAGAAAACCGAAGTATGGGTTGGGTATGATGATGAAGCGATTTACGTTGCTGCCAAATTATATGACAGCGCCGCCGATTCCATAGTCAGTCGCCTTGCCCGCAGGGACGAAAGCGTATCATCCGATCAATTCGAGTTTCAAGTGGATCCCTGGCTTGATCATCGGACAGGATTTTTCTTTCGGGTCTCTGTGTCAGGCGCTATAAGCGACGGGATACTTTTTAATGACGATTGGGATGATGATTCATGGGATGGTATTTGGGAAAGCGCTACCTACATCGGGGACGACGGCTGGAGTGTTGAACTGAAAATTCCTTTCTCACAGCTTAGATTTCCCGAAAAAGATGTTCATACTTGGGGTGTGAACTTTTTAAGACGTATCGAAAGAAGAAATGAGAGAATAGAGTACGTTATGATCCCTAAGGAATCTGCAGGAAAAGTATCATGGTTTGCGCACATGAACGGAATAAAGAATATTAAGCAACCAAAGCATATAGAATTTCTCCCCTATACCGCGAGTAGGTCAGAATTTATACAATCTGAATCGGGAGACCCCTTCAATGACGGTAGCGAATTATTTAACCAAATTGGATTTGATCTCAAGGTCGGTTTGTCAAGCAGTTTGACGCTTGACGCGACCATCAACCCTGATTTTGGTCAAGTCGAGGTTGATCCCGCGGTGGTCAATCTATCAGATTTCGAGACATTCTTTCCGGAAAAAAGACCGTTTTTCATAGAAGGTTCCAACATTTTCAGCTTCGGAGGTGGTGGTGTGAATAATAACTGGAGTTTTAATTATGGAAACCCCACATCATTTTATACGAGGCGAATCGGCAGAGCTCCGCAGGGCAGTCCGACACAAGATTATGACTACAGCTCCGTTCCTTCAGGCTCAACCATTTTGGCTGCAGGCAAAATATCAGGTAAACTGACTCCGGAATGGTCTATAGGCATCATAAATGCGTTGACCGCAAATGAATATGCGGAACTGGATCTGAATGGTTCAAAATTCCGGGAAAAGGTCGAACCGGCAACCAATTACACTGTTCTCCGAACGCAAAGAGAATTCAAGGAAGGACGGCATGGTTTAGGAGTAATAGGAACCGGAATGAAAAGAAATTTACAGACAGAAAATCTTGAGGGAACGCTAACAAGCAGCGCCTTTATGGGTGGCGTAGACGGTTGGATCACATTAGATGAAGATAAAATGTACGTTCTTACCGGCTGGCTGGGCACAAGCAAAATAAACGGCAGCGAAAATGTTATAACAAACATACAACGCTCAAGTCCTCACTATTTTCAACGTCCCGATGTAGGACATATCTCCGTGGACTCAACAGCTACCTCTATGACCGGAATGGCTGGCAGATTATATCTTAACAAGCAAAAAGGGAATGTTATCCTAAACTCAGGATTTGCTATGGTCTCGCCCGGCTATGAAGTCAATGACTTAGGATTTCAATGGAACGCAGATCAGGTCAATTGGCATTTAGCTACGGGTTGGAAAACATCCGATCCGGGAAAATTCTTCAGAAGTCAATTTTATTCAATTGCAACATTCCGAAATTGGGATTATGAAGGTAATAAATACGGTGATGGATATTTTCTCTTTACAAGCGTGGAATTTCTGAATTATTGGAACATGAGCTTTGACCTTTTTTATAATCCTTCTACCTTAAATAAAACTCATACTCGCGGTGGTCCATTTACTACACAGCCTAGCCAGCGGTTCAGGTCGATATCGCTGAGCACTGATGGAAGAAAGTCACTCTCGTATTCAATAGGATTCCAGTATGGCACTGCGACGCGGCAGTTTTTAGGCTACAATGCCGGAGTTACATGGAAGCCTAACAGCACGTTTAAGATTGATCTGACGCCAAGATATTCGTGGGATACTACGGAGGCATTTTACGTCGGAGTGCAGGATGATCCCCTTGCAACGGCTACATACGGAAAGCGTTATCTCTTTGCCGAGACTGACAATCGTTCAGCCTCCATAGGCACCCGGATCAATTGGACATTTACACCTAAGCTGAGTTTGCAATTATATATGCAGCCGCTGATATTCGCTATCAAATATGAGGATTATAAGGAGCTTGCAGAACCCGGTGAATTCAAATTTAATATCTACGGCAAAGACAATGGTTCGACGCTGATCGAAAGTGAGGACGGTTCCGTGTTCACCGTAGATCCGGACGGGAAAGGCAGTGCAAAACCATTCGACATTGATAATCGAGATTTTAATTTCAAATCATTCAAAGGAAACGCGGTACTGAGATGGGAATACAATCCGGGATCGGTATTTTACTTAGCATGGACACAGAATCGAAGTGACTTTGAAAGCGGTAACGGACTCTTTGATATTGGGAATGATACAGGCGCTTTGTTTAACAGCGAACCGGATAATATCGTACTTGCCAAAATTAGCTATTGGTGGAATCCGTAAACAACTGTTCCACAGACTACCTCTGAGAACATAATAGGTTCTCCCTCCTTGATTAAAAGACGTTTTCATTTGTTTTGAGTATTAGTGATATTTATTTTGTAAATTATTCTAATTATTTATACAGTACCCATTAAGATTCCTAATCATAAATGGAAGGGAGTATCAGATGAGGAGTTCCTTTTTTGCCTGTTCTAATCCAGTATCTATCGCCGTAATATTATTACTCATATTGTTTTCAGGCATATTCGAAATCACGAAAGCCCAAATATCGCCACCTCTTGGCTTACGCCAAAACAGAGTAGGCGTGTATGCTCTGACCAACGCCAAAATTGTTACCTCACCCGGAAAGATTATTCGAAAAGGGTCTCTGGTTATTCGAAACGGGATAATAGAAAGCGTGGGAGCAAAAATCAACATTCCGAAAGACGCGACAATTTTTGATATGAGCGGAATGACTTTATATCCCGGCTTAATAGAATCTTATTCGAACATTGGATTTCCCAAGCCCGAAAAGGACAAGAAATCTGAGGGAAAAAACGGCGGAGCGAAGCATTGGAACGAAAATGTCACTCCCGAACTGATGAGCTCGGAATTATACACAGCCGATTCTAAAAAATTGAAAGAATATCGCAAATTAGGATTCACAACCGCTTTATCAGCGCCACGTGAAGGAATATTTAAAGGACAGAGCGCGCTTCTGAATCTCGGTGACGGTGAGAACGCCGAAAATATCTTAATAAACAGCGTTAATCAGCATGTCACATTCAGCAAAAAGAAGGATGTAGGAGGTTATCCAACTTCTCTAATGGGCTCAATTTCACTTATTAGACAAACGTTTTATGATGTTCAATGGTACAAGAAAGCAATGTCCGCATATAGCAAAAAACCTTCTTTAGGGAAACCGGACGAGAACGAATCTCTTGCGTCATTAATTGGCGTAATTGACGGAAAGCGCGGGGTGATGTTTGAAGCATACGATGAACTGATGGTATTGCGAATAAATAAAATCGTAAAAGAATTCAAATTGAAATCGCTGATATTGGCAAGCGGTAATGAATTTAAACGTCTCTCAGCTGTAAAGAAAACCGGGATTCCTTTGATACTGCCTCTGAATTTTCCGGAGCCACCGGACGTTAAGTCGCCTGAGAAAGCTTTGGACGTGACGTTAGAAAGACTAAAAGAATGGGACTTGGCGCCGAGCAATCCGGCGATGTTGAACAGTGCAGGCGTTAAAATTGCGTTGACCACGAATGGACTCGAAAAACTTGAGGATTTTCCGAAACAATTGAGAAGAGCCATATCAAGGGGACTTTCAAAGGAAGCTGCTCTTGCTGCTCTAACGACACATCCAGCTGAATTTTTCGGCGTATCGGATATATTGGGAACGCTGAAAAAAGGGAAAATAGCCAACATAGTAGTTACAGATGGTGATCTCTTCTCAAAAGACGGCGTTGTGAAAGATGTTTGGATAGATGGGAAGAGGTATACAGTAGAAAAGGATCCGGAATCCGAACCGAAAGGGAAATGGGCCGGTACAATCAAATTTGGCGAAAGGGAGACTAAAGAGTTCTCATTGGAACTGAAGGAGAGTGACAAAAAGCTTTCCGGTAGCGCCACGGTCTCGGGGAAAGAGCTAAAATTGATGTCAGCCGAGAAAAACGGGTACCGGATTGCGTTTTCCTTTTTGACTGATTCGGTAGGTATTGATGGAATCACCATGATGACCGGGAAGGTTAAAAATGACATTATGAACGGTGTCGGAGTAGCTCCGGGCTCCCCAATAGTGATATGGAATTTGACGAGAGAAAATGAAGAGGAAGAAGACTCTGATGAAGAAGAAAAGTTTGCGGCTGCTACAGCTCAAATTACATATCCGCTTGGAGGGTTTGGCAGACCGAGTCTACCGAAGCGGCAGAAAACGATATTCGTTAAAAATGCCACTATTTGGACAAGCGGTAGTCAGGGAATTCTCGAAAATGCGGATATGCTGATAAAGAATGGCAAAATATCCAAAGTAGGAAGGAACCTGAAAGCGCCAAAAAATGCTTTAATTATTGATGGAACGGGAAAGCATGTCACTCCGGGATTGATAGATGAGCATTCGCATACCGCCATGGAGCGCGGCGTCAATGAAGGTGGTCAGGCGGTCACTTCCGAGGTTCGTATAGGTGATGTTCTAACGGGAGATGACATCGGATTATACCGGGAACTTGCAGGGGGATTGACCATGTCGCAGGAGCTGCATGGATCGGCAAATCCGATTGGCGGTCAGGCTGCCGTCATAAAGATAAGGTACGGTTCACTGCCTGAAGATTTGATTTATTCGAAAGCCGCTCCGACAATAAAGTTCGCATTGGGTGAAAACGTAAAACAGAGTAACTGGAAACCATCGGTATTAAGATACCCTCGAACACGATTGGGAGTCGAGCAAATTTATCGGGACGAATTTCGAGCCGGATTGGATTATAAAGCCGCGTTGAAAAGTAAAGGAGGTTTGCCTGTCAGAAAAGATCTGGAGCTCGATGCTATAGTGGACATTATGGACGGTAAGATGTTTGTTCATTGCCACTCATACCGCCAGGATGAGATACTTATGCTCATGCGGGTCGCAGAAGATTTCGGATTTAGGATACAAACATTTACGCACATCCTTGAAGGCTACAAGGTAGCCGATGAGATGAAAAAACATGGAGCAAGCGCTTCAACATTCACAGATTGGTGGACGTATAAGTTCGAGGTATATGATGCAATCCCCTATAACGGAGCATTGATGCACGATGTCGGAATTGTGACTTCTTTCAATTCGGATAGCGACGAATTAGCAAGACGTATGAATCTTGAGGCTGCTAAAGCAGTGGCGTATGGGGGGGTAAGCGAAGAGGAAGCTCTGAAATTTGTAACCATCAATCCTGCCATTCAGCTGCGGATTGACAAGTGGACCGGTTCGCTTGAAGCCGGAAAAGACGGCGATTTTGTTGTCTGGAGCGGTTCTCCGTTGAGTACGTTGACTATCGCCGAACAAACATGGATAGACGGAGCGAAATGGTTTGATATAGAAGAGGATGCAAAACTAAGAGTGGTGGTGATGAAGGAAAGAGAAAAATTGATTCAGAAGATCCTCAGTTTGAATCCGGGTAAGAAAGAGAAGAAAGACGCAGAAAAGGATAAGAAAAATCACTCGAACAAAATAGAGGAGGAGATCTGATGAGAAGTCTATTAAATAAGCTGTCAGTGATCATATTATTTGTTTTTATTCCGACTGCCACTTCTATTTTGGCATCAGATGAAGTTCCCTCGAAGAAACAGGATCATCCTATAGCGCTTATTGGAGCTACAATCCATCCGGTAAACGGAGATGTTATTGAAAACGGAACCATCTTGTTCGAAAATGGAAAAATTAAGGAGATAGGCGTCAATGTTATTCTTCCCTCAGGAACTGAATCGATAGACATCTCCGGAAAACATATCTATCCTGGTCTGATAAATGCCGATACACGTCTGGGATTAATGGAAATTGGCTCTGTTCCGGGTAGCAGGGACGATTTTGAACTCGGCGCCATGAATCCGAACGTAAAGGCTGAAGTTGCCCTGAATCCTGACAGTGAACTGCTTTCTGTGGTAAGAGCGCACGGGATAACCGTGGCAAATTCTTTCCCTCGCGGAGGAATAATATCAGGCAAATCCGCTGCGATAATGCTTGACGGGTGGACTTCGGAAGATATGACACTGAAGGCGCCGGTAGCAATGCATATGAATTGGCCGAGTATGACTCTGAATAAAGCCTGGTGGAATAAAACGAGCGAAGAAGATCAAATTAAAGCCCGGAAAGAGGCTCTTGAAAAGATCGATCAGTTTTTCGATGACGCCAAAGCGTATATGACGGCAAAAGCCGTTTCAGGCAAAAACGGATTGCCTAATCAGAAGGTCGATCTTAGGCTTGAAGCGATGATTCCCGTCTTAAAAGGCGATCTGCCGTTATGGATAGCCGCCAGTGAAATCAGACAAATTCAAGCGGCGATCGATTGGGCTGAATCAAAAGGAGTTAAAACCGTAATTTACGGCGGCGCTGATTCGTGGCGATTAGCGAAGGAATTAAAAAAGATGAATATTCCGGTAGTAATCAACTCTGTTTTGCATGTTCCCTCAAGAGCATGGGAAGGATATGACACCGGATATTCTCTCCCGAATAAACTTTATCAGGAAGGTGTAAAGTTTTGTATAGGTTATTCCACTTTTGCTGGAGAGCAGCACAATGTACGTTATAATGCCGCGATGGCGGTCGCGCATGGATTACCCGTAGAAGAGGGAATTAAATCAATTACAATCTACGCGGCAGAGATTATGGGTATTGACGACCGGGTAGGTTCGTTAGAAGTGGGCAAAGACGCCACACTTATTGTTACCGACGGTAATCCGTTAGAGATCACCACTTCCGTTTCAATGGAATTTATTGAGGGCAGAATTATCGATCTGGATAATAAACATAAAAGACTTTACCGTAAATACACCGAGAAATATCGTCAAAAAGGTTTACTGAAATAAGTCTAAAAGTTCTATGTTCTGATAACCGTTTGGCTCATAAAATTAAACGGACGAGTCATACTTCAGGCTTCAGCCGGATGGAGATTACTCTAAGGGTAATACCGTTTCTAACGGTTTCGTTTCTGTTCGAATAGGGATAGAAATTATTCTTTTAAGGCTTTTTCTACATTATATAACAGGTCTTCAACCAATCTCGCGGGTTTCTTAAAAAATATGAGATTCTCTTTTTCGAGACGATTGTTTATATCGTCTACATAGGCAAAGCCTGAAGAAAATATGATTTTTTGTTGAGGATTATTTTTCCAAACTGCCTCGGCGAATTGGAATCCGTCCATCTTTGGCATTTGAATGTCAGCGATTATCACATCAGGTTTAAACAATTCAACTAATTTCAAACCTTCTTTAGCGCTTAAAGCTGTTTCCACTTCATAACCGGTTCTTGATAGATAGCTCTTGTAGCTATGACACAGCATAGATTCATCATCAACGACAAGAATTTTCGGTGGGTGACGTTCTTCAACTACTATCGGCAGCGCAACCTTGAATGATGTGCCAACGTTCAGAGTGGATTCTACATGTACACTGCCTCCATATTCAGATTCTATGATATCCTTAACAATCAATAGTCCGATTCCGGTTCCCGCATCTTCTTCTTTGGTGGTATAATACGGATCGAAAATTCTTTTTAAATTTCTCTTTAGGATACCAACACCGCTATCCACGATTTCTGTAATGACATATCCCGATTTCTTATCTGCACGCGTAATAATAGTCAAATTCTGAGTTTTTTTACCTTGCATCGCCTGAATAGCATTTAGAATCAAATTTCTGTAAACCTGATCCAACCTGTCTTTATCCACATTTACATATGGCAGACGTTTACCAAGGTCTAATTTAATATCGACCGATTTGAGTTGCCCGATTGCATCAAATGTTTCTAAGAGCTCTTTAAGAATCCCGTTAACATTTAAATTTTTACGTTTTGAAGCTGAAGGTTTTCCGAGTCTCATGTACCCCGATGCCAAGCTGATAATATGCTGAATTTCAGTGTTCATATCGTCAACTATTTCATTAACGGAATCATCCTCCACCATATCGGATATCACTTCAGCGCATGCAGAAATAACTTGAAGCGGATTGTTCAATTCATGAGCGATTTTTGAACCCATTTGACCGAGAGCAGCGAGCTGTTCAGCATGAATGAGTTGGGATCGAATCTGTTTTTCACGCTCATACAGCTCTTTAAACGCTGCATTGGATTCAATCAAACGTGATTGGCTGTGCAATAATTTGTTCATTGCGTCATGTCTATCCGTCACATCTTTTCCGAGCACTATAAGCGAATTATCATCAAAAATAGGTGTATATTGATATTCGTAGTAACGATCTCCCACTAATGCTTCCGCCGACAAATTTTTACGTTTCTTAAAAGCCAGTTCTATTCTTTTTTGATGATTTGATGGAAGGATCTGGCTCAATTCCTCAAGTTTTAGCTTGTTAGATTCAAGAAGATAACTTACCGCCGGGTTATGGTATAGAAGTTCGCTCTCTTTATTAAATTTCATAATTAAATCGGGATTGACAAGGGAAAGAATTTCTAAATCTTTTAAAGACTTTTGATGTATCTCCTTTTCATGCGCTAAGGCTAAGATAGATGCCATAGATTCAACAAATCGAACATCAGTTTCAACAAAATTTTTATTTCCTTTTTGTTGAGAAAATATAAAACCTTTCAGGTCTTTACCGGTGTTGATAGGAACTATCATCGCGGTGAATTTATCACGTTTAAGTACCTTGAGTAATTTAGTTTCTTTGGAGGATTTCGAATTGGAAAGCAGAGTTACAAACGTGTTCTTTTTTATCCATTTAACGGGGATTTTACTCAGTTCAAACTGTGTTTTTTTCGTAACTTTGAACCACCTGTTACCGACACCGCATAAAACTTCGAAAGATCAGAGTTTTGCCAATAGATGGCGTTATAATCCGCAGAAATACCCAGGGCAATCGATTTATTAATTATTCCTACCAATTTTTTCCAATCGTTGCCATGCAACGCCAAATCGCTCGCCTTGGAAACGTAATCAATGATTTTAATGCTTGTCGATTCTTCTTGTCTTGCCATTAAATAATGTAATCCCACGTTGAGCATTTATTGCTGCTGGAATCGGCAAAGGCAGATTCTCAATAACATGTTACAAGTTAAGAAAATTGCTAATAATAGGAAGAGGTTATTGCTCTGGATAAAAATAAATTGCTAATTCAGGAAGCGTCAATGGCGCTTGTAATGCGATATCTATGAATGACCGTGTTTGGTTTCATGTCCATATTGGCTTGATTGTTCCATAGAAGCTTCATTGCTTCTTCTTCATTCCTGTTGTATATAAATTTTTGTTCATCAATAAAAGCATAGATTCCTTGATACAACACATAAAGAGGACAAAAGGAGGGATATTGCAAGTAAGCGGTGCGGCATTCAGTACAGACAAAGCAATCTCTTTCTTCAGTATCGTACGCATGAGAGGCGGATGATCCGATAATGTCAAATAACTTATTAGAGGCGCTTTCCATTTGTTGTGTATCACTGAAGGAATTCTCATGCGCTCCGCAGTTGACTAAAGAGTCTTTCATCTCACCGCACAATGGACAAACAGGCTGATTCTCAGCGAAGTCTGAATATGGGTAAACTAGAATTTCATCGTCGGTCAGATCAATCGGTTTCATATATACTCCTTTTGTACGCCTAAATTATCGATATGATTCGGCAATGTCAAGTAAAAAGTGAACATAAGGCGTAAATTAGGATTAGCTTTATTTTGACAGCTTTAAAATTTATATTCCATTCAATTCTAAACTGAAGAACTATTAATAAACATATGCGGTTGAAAGGAGAGATTTTTGATAAGGAAAATAACAGAGCTTATTGAGAAAAATGAAAACAGATATTTGGAAGAACTAAAAGAGTTCGTCCGGATTCCAAGCATCAGCGCTGACCCCAAAAAATCTGAAAGCATGATAAAATGCGCCATGTGGGTGAAGAAACAGATGGATGTTATGGGGATGGAAAATACGGAGATTATTGAAACCGAAGGTCATCCTTCGGTTTACGGGGAATGGTGTAGGGCGGAAGGAAAACCCACGATATTGATCTACGGTCACTATGATGTACAGCCGGTCGACCCTGTTGAACTTTGGGATTCACCTCCGTTTGAACCAACGGTAAAAAATGGAGGATTATATGGTCGGGGAGCGGTAGATGACAAAGGTCAGATTTTACTGCATATGAAGGCGGTAGAGGCGCATCTTCAGGCTGAAGGAAAATTGCCTATTAATATTAAATTTCTTATTGAAGGTGAAGAAGAGGTAGGCAGTGAAAATCTTGTTCCATTGATTAAAGACAATTTAGAGAAACTGCAATCTGATTTGATACTGATATCGGATTCATCCATGTTTGCCAAGGGAATGCCTTCCATCTGTTACGGTCTTCGAGGAATCTCATATTTCGAGCTGAGAGTGAGAGGCACTAACGGCGATCTGCATTCAGGCAGTTTCGGAGGCGCGGTAATAAATCCGGCAAACGCGCTTGCGCGGATAATAACGAAATTGAAAGATGAGAAAGGCAGAATATTGATTCCGGGATTATATGACGACGTATTACCTCTCAGCGATGAAGAAAGAAGGGTTTTTGCCGATCTGCCTCATGACGATGAAAAATATCGCAAGATGCTTGGCGCGCCGGAGCTGTTCGGAGAGGAAGGATATTCTACTCTCGAACGGGTTTGGGCAAGACCTTCTTTGGATGTGAACGGAATCATCTCAGGTTATACCGGTGAGGGAGCCAAGACTGTTATACCGGCAAAAGCTTCAGCAAAAATCAGTTTAAGGCTTGTGCCCAATCAAACGCCTGAAAGGGTTGAGGAACTGTTCAGAAAATATATCAAAGAGATAACACCGCCTTCCGTCGAAGTCGAGATAGAATCATTACATGGAGGGATGCCGTATATTTCTCCTATAGATAATCCCATATTCGATGTTGTGAGAGAGGCGTTAAAAAACGGATTTAAGGCTGATAGTGTTACAATAAGAGAGGGTGGTTCGATCCCGATCGTAACGGATTTCAAAGAACTGCTGAAATCGCCCGTGATATTGATCGGTTTTGGACTGCCGGACGAAAACGCTCACGCGCCTAACGAATGGATCGATCTTGAAAACTATCAGAAAGGAATCCTATCTATGGCATATCTTTACGAGGGTTTAGCTGAGAGATAACAAACAGCAGGATTTTTAGATTAACATTAATTAGATCGGCGAGAATCGCCTAATTAATTCAGTGAGTTGATGCTTTCGATGATTTCGCTATTTTCGGGGAATCTGCCTATCTCTTTTTTTGAAAATATATTTTTTTCATTCACAACTACCTCGAATACGCCGTGACTTGAAGGGATAAGTTCGCTCTCCACATCAAAGCTTTCTCTTAATTCAGCCGCCAAACTGGTGGCTTGCGGGAGGTACCCTCAAACGCTGCAATATTCAATGCTGATGTTCATACTAACTCTCTTTCTAAAGTTTGTCCGGCGGTTAAATTTACTATAATATTTTTTTAAATCAAACAAAACAGAATGGTTATGCACCATTCGGAAATTCTTCATTGACCATTTTATTAATAAAATCTTTTGCCCTCTGAAGAAAAAGAGTTGGGCCGGATTCAGACGGGATAAGTCCTCTTACCCGAATGTAATCGTATTCAATCATAAAGAATAAAGCAGTATTTAGAGTTATGCCGGACTGCATAGCGAGCGGTTCTAAAAAAGTTTTCATTGATTCACTGTTGCCACTCTTGATTTTTAACCTTATTAGACGACTGGTAAGATTATTTTCATTGGCATCCGGTAATTGGCTTTTCAATTGCTTATAAAGTTGAATTTGGTTTCGCACATCATTTTTCCAGCCTGACCAACGATTCAAAAATAAAACTAACACAGCGAATAATAAAGCAGCAAATATGTATAAAATTGTCATTGTTAAGTATTGTCAAATTAAAGTTGCGAAGGTAGCAAAATATATATCCGCACCGTTGTAATGTCAAAGAAATGTTTGTAACGTAATCATAAACACTTGAAAAGAACGAATCGTTGGAATATATTATTGAGCCATGAGTTTGCGCCAAAGAAATATCTGAGATAGACTAAGAACTTCTGAAATTAATGTAATGAATTTCTAAAAGATCAGACCTTACAAATAATATTCAAGGTGATAGTTGAGTAATACAGAAAAAGAATTAAAAAATCTTGTCCAAAAGCAACGTGAACAGACCAAAAAGTTAATTGACATCGGTATAGCGCTTTCCGCAGAAAAAAATATTTCAGTACTATTGGAGCTCATTGTGGATAGCGCTCGTGAATTTACAAATGCCGACGGAGGCACCTTATATCTTGTAGGCGCTGACGAAAGTTCATTAGAATTTGAAATTGTTCAAACAGATAGTTTAAACATCAGGATGGGCGGAAAAACAGGAGAGAAAATTAATTGGCCTCCTGTGCCGCTTCATAAGGAGGACGGATCGGCTAACAAAGAGAACGTCTCGGCAAATGTGGCAATAACAAAGAAACTTGTTAATATTTCCGATGTTTACGATGTGGAGGGTTTTAATTTCGAGGGTACTCGTAAATTCGATGAAAGCACCGGCTATCGCTCTCAGTCAATGCTGGTAATACCGATGCTTAACCATGAAAACGAGATAATAGGTGTTTTACAGCTAATAAACGCGAAAGACCCCGAAACCGACAAAACTATCCCGTTTCCCGATGAAGATATTGACCTTACAGCTTCCGTTGCGTCTCAAGCCGCGATTGCCTTGACCAATGTGCGTTTAATTCAGGATTTGAAAGAACTATTCGATTCGTTCATTAAGACCATCGCAACTGCCATTGACGAAAAATCACCATATACGGCAGGGCATATTACCAGAGTTGCCAATCTCACGATGGAGATAGCTCGAGTAGTTAATAAGACCAAATGGGGCAAATATGCTGATTTGACTTTTAATGAAGATGAAATGGAGGAGTTAAGGCTCGCGGCATGGATGCATGATGTAGGAAAGATAACTACGCCTGAACATGTCGTAGATAAGAGCACCAAACTTGAAAAGATATTCGACAGAGTTGATTTGTTAAAGATTCGGTTTGAGGCAATCAAGTATCAAGCATATTCCGAATTGTATCGAAAAAGAGCGGAATTGATTGAGTCAAAAGGAAACAACAGTGATCAGATTAAGAAATTGGAAGAGGAATATTCAGAAAAATTCTCCCAAATTCAGGCTGATGCCGAATTTTGTATTCAAGCAAATGCGCCGGGCGAATTTATGGAAGACGAAGCCATTGAGCACTTAGTAGAAATTGCTAAGAAAACATTCGATCTTAATGGAGTCTCAATAAATTATCTCTCGGAAGATGAGCTGGAAAATCTTTCTATCAAACGGGGCACGCTGAACAAGAGTGACAGAAAGATAATCGAAAATCATGCAATGATGACTCTGAAAATGCTTAATGAGCTGCCGTTCAGTAAGAAATTAAAAAATGTTCCCGCCTATGCCGCATCGCATCATGAAAAGCTGAATGGAACGGGCTATCCTCTTAAAATGAAAGGTGAAGAGATCTCTTCTCAAGCGAGGATAATGGCGATTGCGGATATATTCGAAGCGCTAACGGCAAAGGACAGGCCTTATAAAAAACCTATGATGCTTTCTCAGGCTGTCAAAATACTCGGAATCATGGTCAAAGATAATCACATCGATTCCGATTTTGTGGAAATATTTCTAAAAGAAGGGCTCGCTGAAGCATATGCCAAGGAGCATCTGCTTCCCGCTCAAATTGATTGGAAGACTTCTGATTTAGAAAAATAAAAAACGCTCCAAAAAAGGAGCGTTTTTATTTATGGTTCATTGGGATCATATCATTCCGGCTTCATTTTCTCGCCGACTATATTTACCCTCTTCCGTTGAGACCTTCGATTCCTTCTTATACATGAGCTATATCACCGGAAATTACAAAGAGTTGCGCTGAACGCTTGCCCGTTGACATTTCCCTCCCATTTTCTTAGTTTACCGTAAGCTTTATAATTTATGGTAATTCCTAATTATAGTTTCAAATACACGCGAATATAATAGAGTAAAGAATTTAAAAAGTAAGTATGGATAATATTTTATTATTGGGAATTCTTTTAGGAACTCTCATACTGTTCATTTCGGATCGCTTATCGGCTGATCTGGTTGCGCTTTTAGCGCTTGTGACCTTGCTGCTGTTCAAATTTATTACTCCGGAAGAAGCCGTATCGGGGTTTTCAAACAGTGCGACGATCACTATCGGCGCCATGTTCATCCTTAGCGCCGGTTTGATTCATACCGGTTTGGTAGATCAATTGGCAGTGCTTGCCGCTAATCAGATTAAAAACGCACAATACGGTTTGATGCTATTCATAATTTTAATCGCGGGAGGAGTATCGGCTTTTATAAATAACACGGCTGTTGTAGCTGTATTCTTACCGGTTATTATTAAGATATCAAGAGAGCGGGGACTTAGCCCGTCAAAATTCCTGATACCGCTTTCATTCGCTGCAATTCTCGGCGGAAGTATGACGCTCATCGGGTCGTCAACTAATATTCTTGTCAGCTCGATTGCCAAAGAACATGGACTTGCGGAATTCAAACTATTTGAATTCTCGCCGGTGGGTTTAGCGCTTTTTGCGGCAGGAGGAATTTTTCTGTGGCTGTTTGCTTATCGCTTGCTTCCGAGTAGAGCAAGTACCGGAGATTTGACTAAAAGTTACAAAATGAAGAGGTATCTGACGGAGATAACAGTCATCGAAACCTCTTCGTTGATTGGAAAAACCCTTTTGGAAAAAAAGATAGCCGAGACCTATGATGTGAACATACTTGAGATCATCAGGGGAGAAGAGAAAATATGGCGTAAATTGCGGTCAACAGCGATCGAAAAAGACGACCTGTTGTTGGTAAGAGGAAGCGTACAAAATATTATAAAGTTCACTACCGGTGAAAATCTTCAAAGTCTGAGCGAAACGGTGTTAGGTGATGAGGATCTTCAAGCGGATGATGTAGTTCTTGCGGAGGCTGTAATCGCGCCGAATTCAACCCTGATAGGTTACACGGTGAAAGAGATAAATTTTAGGCAGCGATTCAGCGCATTTGTTCTTGCCGTACAAAGTCACGGGACAACATTCCGGGACAAAATCGGGCGAATCCCACTGCACTTCGGTGATTCCCTACTTTTACAGGGGAGTACCAAGGCGATTCAAAATCTTCAGAATAATCAGGATTTTTTGATGATGGAGGAGGTAAAACTTGAAAAATTTCGCACCGACAAAGCGGTAATAGCTCTTGGCATAATTGCCATGGTTGTCTTAACTTCTGCTTTTGAACTATTCCCGATTATGGTTGCGGCCATTTTCGGAGCCGTATTAATGGTTATTACAGGTTGTATTAATATCAAAGAGGCATATGCTAACATCGATTGGATGGTTATTTTTCTCATTGCAGGGATGATCCCAATGGGTATAGCTCTTCAAAAATCAGGACTCGTAACAAGCGCGGCTGATGGTCTTTTGACTCTTTTTGGGGAGCTGTCTCCTCTTTTAATACTCTCTCTGCTTTATTTAGGCACCGTTCTACTTACGTCCGTTCTATCAAATACAGCAACAGCGATTGTAGTAGCGCCGATCGGAATTTCTATGGCAATTTCTCTCGGAGTTAACCCAAAACCATTTTTGATGGCGATTATGTTCGGAGCCTCTACCAGTCTGATCACTCCGATAGGATATCAAACGAACACCTTAGTTTATAGTCCCGGAAGATATAAATTTAAGGATTATCTCAAGGTGGGATTACCTATAAACCTTATTGCGTGGCTGATAATTACGCTTTTAGTTCCTGTGATCTGGCCATTTAATTGAGACTATGATAAGAATAATACTTTATTGGATCGATACTCACAGGTGGTTTATTACCGCAATTTTTTCCTGTATAGTGCTCGCCAATATTCCTCCTCCGGAAGGATTGTCCGAGAACGGGATGGACGTGATAGCGATACTTGTTATGTCTACCATAATTTTGATCACGGCTCAAGTTCCGCTTCCAACCGTTCCGCTGCTTATAGCGGTTTTTCAAGTATTATTAGAAGTAAACACACCTAAGGGCGTTTCTCAATCCTTTATGAGTGATTCGGTGTTCTTCATTATGGGTTCACTCATGTTAGCTGTTGCCATAGTTCATCAAAAACTCGATAGAAGAATCGCTTATTTGATATTGCGTTTTACAAAGGGAAGTATCACACGATTGTCTATGGGTTTTATACTGGTGTGCGCGCTCTTGGCATCGTTCATAGGTGAACATACCGTCGCTGCCATAATGTTGCCTGTGGCGATTACTATAGTGAATAACATCGACGAGAATCAAAAAAATATCCGCAATATCACTTTGATGCTCATGTTTTCCATAGCATACGGATGCGCGATAGCTTCGATAGGCACTCCCTCGGGTGGCGCGCGAAATGCCGTTATGATCGACTATTGGTCACGTTTATATGACATAAAAATTAGTTATATCGAGTGGATGAAATATGCGTATCCAATGGTGTTGATACAAATTCCTGTCGTAGCCATTTTATTGAGAATTACCTTTAAACCGGAAAAAGTCAATATAGGCACCGCTCTCGATAAGCTTCGTGAATCGGTCAAAGCTGAAGGTAAAATGAACTATGCGGATTGGCTCACGGTGTCAATATTTCTATTCGTTTTGTTCTTATGGGTGACCTCAAGCGATACACTCGGATTAGGAATTCCCGCATTCATAGGGGTCTCAGCGTACCTCGCGTTCGGTCTCGTTAGCTGGGAAGAAATTAACAGAGGCGTGAGCTGGGGTGTGGTGTTGTTGTACGGCTCAGCCATTTCCTTGGGTATAGCAATGCAGAACACGGGTGCGGCATCATGGATAGCACACGCTTTATTGAGCGGTTTCAGCACTTTTCATCTTGGAGGTGGACTGCTTCTTATGGTTATCATGGCGATAATAACTATGTTAGTGGCTAACATCATGAGTCATGGTCCCGCAGTGGCGGTTCTTGGTCCTATATTTCTGGAAGTTGCCGTCTTGTCCGAGACGAGCGTGGTACTGGTGGGCTTCATTATCGCGATGGCATCTTCATTTACTTATATGACGGTAATCGGCTCACCGGCGAATACTATAGTGTATGGGAGTAATTTCATCAGACCGCAAGACTTTTTAAAGGCAGGGTGGAAGATGAGTATCGCATCAATAATTATATTAACGCTGATATCTGCCACATACTGGCAATTTCTTCAGTAAGAAGTGTTTAGGAGATTAACATGAAGTTATTATTGTGCATAGGCGGAAGCGAGATGTCTCGTGATACCATAATTGCTGGTGGAAAAATTGCCGCTGCGTTCAATTCAGATCTGTCAGTATTATACGTGGGTGAAAAACACGCAACGAATATGACAAGCGCGTTAGACATGAGCAGGATGAAGCTGTCGGAATGGAAGATAGAACTTCCGGGTGTAAAGGTATTGGAATATGCTGAAATGGTCCTGAACGATATGAACTTACTCGAAGTTGATGATACGGGAGAAATTGTTGAAGTCCATTCGTTAAAACCCGATATAAACGGGGCATATGAGCTTCATGCAATGGGTAAGCATGGACAGAATATCCGCTTACGGTTAAGAGAAGGCGAGATCATTGACGAAGTCATCAAGGAAGTTGATGTGGGCGGGTATGATGTCACTATCATAGGAGCGAGCAGGGAGCGTAGATTGGTACACAGGTTGATCCAATTCGTTGAATGCTCGCTATTTATTACAAAGAATATCAAAGATATTGATTATCGGTTTTTGTTTGCCGTGGATGATACGGAAATGTCAAGAAAAGCGCTTTTAATCGGAGCCCGGACAGCCAATTTTCTTAAAGCAGAAGCGACACTACTGTCTGTAGTCTCCAAAGAATCCGATATTAAAATCGGGGAGGAATGTATAAGCAAAGCAGAAACAATTTTACAGAAAGCAGGCGTTGTATACGATAAGAAGGTCATGGTAGGTGATCCTACGGAAACTATTATCGAAGAGGCTGGGGAGGATCATATAGTGGTGATGGGTTCGAGTAAAAGCTCGCAGCTCAGCAAATTTTTTAAGGCGACAAAAGCCGTGAAAGTTGTGCAAGACGGTAATTGCCCCGTGTTGATAGCTAAATAATTTTACCGGCGTATATTATATTAGGTTAGGAGAGAGCAGAACAACAAAATTGTTCACTTCCTAATCGAACTCAGTTCGGTTTACTCCGCAGATTTTGGGAGATCATGTTCAGCAAACTGTTTCTTTCCGTTACGGAATTTTGTAATCAAAATCACGGAAAGTATGATGAAAGTCGCGGCAATCAATATGCGTTCGTCCACAATTTCATCAGCAAAAGCCCAGCCGAGCAGCACCGCAATCACAGGATTAACGTAAGCGTAAGTGGAAACATGAGCCGGAGAAGCGTGCCGGAGAATATATACGTATGAGCCAAAACCGATTATCGAACCGAAAAAAATCAGATAACCGAGTGAAAATAACGATTTAACTGAAAATAGACCCAAATCAAGACCTGAATATTCACCGTTCAAAGCGCTGAACAGCAGAAGAAAAATCCCTCCTGAGATCATCTGCATAGAAGCTGAGATCATGGGAGATTTCGGGTGATGCGCCGTTTTGGAATAAACCGATCCGGCTGCCCAGGTGAACGAAGCAAAGAGCAGAAGGAATGCGCCGAAAGGATCCACATTTGTTGTATCCGATATATTTCGAGGGTCTACTAATATTATTAGACCGATAAAACCTATTATGATACCTGAGATGATTCCGAAATTAGGACGTCCGGTCTTATTCCACAGCCAGTTCAACAGCACCATCCAGAGTGATACCGTAGCGACTATCAACGCAGCGAGACCCGAAGGAATCGTGTGCTCCGCCATTACAACGCTGCCGTTTGCCATTGCAAGTAAAAGTAACCCGATAAATGACTCTATCCGCCATTCTTTGAATGTCGGTTTATCTCTCCCACGTAATCTAAGATAAGCATAAACCAATATCCCCGAGATAAGAAAGCGTGTACCTGCCATCAGGAATGTTGGAATCGTTTCAATCGCAAACCGTATCGCTAAATATGTCGAGCCCCAGACGATATAAACTGAGCCGAAAGCCACAATCAGTTTTGCGCCCGGCAGGTTCAGCGTTCTTTTGAAAGCCGCTACCAATTAAACATCAATCGTTGATATGGGTAACTTAGATGACTCTTTGATCGTCGAGAGAACAATGGTTGTTCGCGTCGACACGAGAGAATCTATTGCCGCGAAATCTTTTGTGAGAAGCTTCTCCAAATGATCGGTATCTTTAGTTCTTACTTTTACAAGAAGACAATCCTCGCCTGCGACATGGTGAACTTCCAAAACTTCGGGAAGATTGGACAGTTGCTCCCCCGTACTCCGTGAACCTTTTCCCTCGATTTCCCTGACAAATATGAATGCCACTAAACCGTAATGCAGCGACTTCGGATTTATTTTAACTTCATATCCGGAGATGACATCTTTGGCTTCTAATTTGCGAATCCGTTCCAGGACGGCTGACGGCGCCATGTCAAGTCTGCGGGAAATTTCTGCGTTTGAGATACGCGCGTTCTCTTGCAGCAGGTCTAAAATCTTTAAGTCAATCTTGTCCATTATTCGTTAAAACCCTCATATTTACGAATTATATACTGAATATACGCATTAATACCGAATAAGTTCAACTTAAATATAAATATATAAGAATTATATTCTGTTCTACTATCCGCATTGTAAGACTACCTGCTTGACGTATGTCGGGTGGGGATGTCAGACAGGTAATCTCGGATTTACCTGATATTTTTGGAGAAGTCCAGTAATCTATAACTCTTGACACACCCCGTCTTTGATTATCTTCGATTATCAAATCCTCCGTAGGAGTTCCTTTGGAACACCCCTCTTGATAGAGGGGAATTTTTCCACCCCTCCTTTGAAAGGAGGGGAGACGCTGAAAGCGTCGGGTGGTTGTATTATTATTTCGTGGCAGTCGGGGCAAACCCTAACCGCCGCGAAAAGGATAAATCCTGATTTGCACATTAGATTCTTTCCCCTTGTGGGGTGTGTCCGTCAGCTGGCGGACACGGCTAAATAGAATTATTTAAAAGGAAAACTTCCGCCGGAGTTAATGCCATATACAAGTGAAAGAATTGAAACAGGAGTCTATTTTTCTAAGAGAGCTGATTCTTCCTATAGTTCACTACTTCGCTGAGCAGAACGCCTCCGAGGACAAAGACGGAACCGATTAACTCTGATCCGCTTAGAGATTCTGAAAGGACCGCCGCTCCGAGAAAAACAGCTATGACGGGAGATACAATAACCACCATGGATACGGTTGTTACCTGTATATGCTGAAGCATCCAATAATAAATACCGAACGCTAAAGCCGAACCGAAAATTGAGAGATATAATAGCGCGCTCACAGAAGTTACATTCCATATTACGGCAGCAGATGAATCAAAAGAAAAGTGGATTAACAGTGTAGCGAGTCCGCCGATAATCATACTCGTCCCGTTCAAAAAAAACGGATTAAAAGAATGGATATGTTTTTTAGTGATTACAATTGAAAGCGCAGCGGAAATCGGACTCAGTATCATAACAATCAGACCTTTTGAGGGAACAACTCCGTCTATCCTGATATTTTCCGAAAATATAAGTACGGTTCCGCCAATACCGATGATCATTCCCATTAAGCGAAGGGGAGTCAAGTTTTCGTTCTTAAGAAATATTCCGGCAAACAGAGCTACGAATAGAGGCATGGTGGTAAAAAGAACTGACGCTAAGCCGCTCGAAATATACTGCTCTGCCCAATAGACGGCGCTATAGGAGATCGTAAAGAGCAAGATTCCTATTACCGCGGAGATCTTGAGTAATTCAACTGAAATAGAAAAACGACGATTCTTGAAAGTTCCGATCAAAATCAATATTATTCCGGCAAATAAAAATCGGATGCCGACTCCAAGAAACGGAGGAACTCCTTCAAGTCCGATCTTAATAACAAGCCAGGTAGTACCCCAGATCAAACTCAAAGCCAAGAATCCCAAAATCTTCTTGTTGCGGGTAACTACGGTCACTCGACGGCGATGTCCTCGATTGCCATGAGTAACCTTTTTTTATGAAGCCCGCCGGTGTAGCCTCCTATCTTGCCTGAAGCGCTGATTACCCTATGGCATGGTATCACAATCGGCAGAGGATTCTTGGACATTACCGTTCCTACGGCGCGGGAAGCTCCCGGGCTGCCGGCCCGCAACGCAAGTTCACCATAGCTAACGGTCTCCCCGTAAGCAACTTTGGAGCAAGCGATAAGCACCTTTCTCCCGAAAGGGGTCATAGAATTCAGGTCGAGCGGAAAAGCTATGTTATGGCGTCTACCTGAAAAATAATCATCCAGCTTTGCAATCAATTCTGATATAGAATCATTATCGAATACAATGTCCATGGAGGGATAGAGGTCTTCCACCTCCTCCGCAAATAGCTCTATAGATTCGCATTCGCTGCTGACTCTACAAAGTCCGTGAGGTGAAACCGCTAAATAAATACTCCCAAACGGACTCTCTTCAAGGTATCCGATATGAACCGGGTTCATATTCTTTGACTTGCTCATTGTTCAAACTGTCCTCTTTGACTGTCTGATTCCCTCTTCCGTATCAACTTGCGTTAGTAGAAATAAGCCGATTATCAGAAACACTATAAGCGAGACGATGCCTGCCCTTGCGCTCCCGAACAACTGACCCATGGCAGCAAACGTCAATGGTCCCATTATGGAAGCGAATTTGTTACTTATGGCGAAGAATCCAAAAAATTCGGCGCTATTTTCCTTAGGAACAAATGACGCGAAAAGCGATCTGCTTGTGGCTTGAGTCCCGCCGAGAACGAGCCCCACAGCTCCTGCGAGAATCCAAAATTCTAAAGCTGTTTCGAGGAAATACGCATAGATAACTATTCCCGACCAAACGATAAGGGAGATGATGATAGATTGTTTTGCTCCTATCTTATTAGCGATTTTCGCAAACATCAGAGAACCCGGCAATGCGATAAATTGGGTCATAAGCAATGCGCCTATAAGGTCTCCTTCACCGAGACCGATTTCCACTTTACCGAAAATTGTAGACATTGCGATCACAGTTTGAATCGCGTCATTATAGATGACAAATGCCAAAAGAAACTTGGCTAATTGTTTGTATTGCTTAATCTCTTTAAGTGTTTTGGAAATTTTCTTGAATCCGAATAGCAGATAATTTTCGCCCTGCGGAAGTCTCTCACCTTTTCTTTCGTTCAAATATTTGAATGTCGGGATAGACATCACCGCCCACCAAATGGCTACACTGAGAAAACTAATGCGTGTACCGACAGCCCTGCTTTCCAAACCGAATAATTCGTGATTTGTAATGAGGAACAGATCAAAAACCAGTAAAATTCCACCGCCTATATATCCGTATGCGAATCCCTTGCCCGAGACCCAGTCTATTTCATCTTCATCCGCTATTTGTGGCAGAAAGGCGTTATAGAATACACTCCCGCCCGCAAAACAAATATTCGCGAATAGAAATAGAATCATTGCCATCAGGTAGTCTCCTTCCCCGACAAAAAAGAGGAGAGCGGTAAACACGCATCCCGCGTATGTATAACCCATGAGCAGTTTTTTCTTTGAACCGGTGAAGTCGGCTATCGCACCCAAAACCGGCGAGGATATCGCCACAATAAGCATGCTGAATGAAAGTGTATAAGCCCACAATGAAGGGGAAAATATAGTGAATTCATTCCCAAAAAATCGGAAAACGACGCCGCCTTCCGGAACGACAGTAGAAAAATATATGGGTAAAACAGCGGCAAGTATAATTACGGCGTATCCGGAATTAGCGAAATCATACATTACCCATCCGAATATTTCCCGTTTCTTAGCAGTGTTCATTATCATTCCTGAATATTGAAGTCTCTTTCATACGATTGCAAGTTAGATACAAGTCCGATAAAAATATGCTTTTAACTCTTTTGGAGCAAGATATTTTGATAAATGACGAAATAAATTATTTGCGGTTTTAAGAGATTTCATTAAATTCTCGTTCATTACCGAATTAAAATCAACAGGAGAAAATTTATGGACGAAAGTCGGGCTACTTCTGAAGAAACAGAGCAAGCATGGCAAATTCTCACAAGTACAGGCGCCTACCGAGAAGGGCATTTTGAATTTGACAAAACAGGCTTTCACTATGATAAATTTTTTCAGCTGCCCTTGGCATACCAATATTCCAGAAATGCACGGATTTTGTCGGTCACTTTGAGTCGTATGATTAGGCGGAGCGGAATACTTTCACGCTTTCAAAAGGGTAAGACATTTACTATCGTCACTCCGTCAGACGTGGGGATACCGATTGCTTTTTGGGCTGGAGAGGTGCTTGACGCCGATAGGATTTTGTGGATGCCTAAAGTTGAAGGAGAACGAACATTCCATCAGTTTGTAGAGCTGAGTGAACAAGACCAGGTAATGATAGTAACCGATATTATGTTCAGCGGCGAACAAGTGAAAAATGCTTTTAAGAAAATAAAATCAACCGGCGCTTCGGTAGAATTGATAACTTCTATTGTTGACAGAAGAAAAGAAGTTTCTGACTACGACGGAGTGATAGTAATGCCCTTGCTAAAAGTAAACAGCGAACGCTATTCTCCCGACGTGTGTCCGATGTGCAAAGAAGGGCTCGAGCTCACGAAAGTTCATCTCGGTTAAAAGTTTTGCTTCATAGTTTTCGGGCGAGTACGGCAACTCCCTTATCAGAGTAAACCCTGCCTTCGGATGTGGAAGTAGCCTCAAGATAGATGATATAAATTCCTATCGGCAGCTTTCTGCCTCTGTCATCGAGTCCATCCCAAATGATAATACCCTCTGAACCGGCGGTAACCGAAGATAAGAGACGACGGACTCTCCTTCCGATAGAATCAAAAATCATAATATCCATAATGACTGAACGGGATGGAAGAGTGTAATCAATGTTCAGAAAATCATCAAATCCGTCACCGTCAGGGGAAAAAGGATTCGGCGTCAATTTTAATCGGAGATTGGAACTGATAATCTCCTTTGATACGCTGTTAGATTCAGCAGGCGTGCCTCCCAATAAATCAACAGAACTGAGCCAGTTGCTCTTCGATTGCGAATCGGAAAGTGGGTCAATCCTTTCCGCCGCGATCCCTCTTCCACCGGCTAAGGCGGGAGAGACAGTTACATTGTCTATAAGCGTTCCGGACGGGCTATATAAATAAATTTCATCTCCGTCATTATTTAAGCGTGGAAACCGGGAACCGATAATAAGACTGTTTTCATTTTCACCAAAAAATTGAAAGTGAATTGAATCGGCAGCCAGCAGAAAAAAACCTCCGGGTTGTATCAGAGCCTCTTGAGAAGTGATAATTTTCTTTTTGGATGTATCTCTGTCTGATATTGACCATCCGTTGAGATCGATCGGCAGAGAAGAGTTATTGTATATTTCCACATATTCAGATTGAGGAGAGAACGCCTCGCCTTCAACGAACGGGTCGTACATGATTTCATTTATGATCAGTTCTTTAGACTCGAATGAGAATAAAATGCGGTGAAACGCGCTGTTATTCGAACTGTCTTCATCACCGTCGAGTGAGATAATCGCTCCCAGTGTGACAGAGTTCCATTTAAAGTCGGTGATCTCAACGCTTAATTGAATGGAATCGCCTGGGGCAATCGGAGCTGAATGCATTATCGCCGGTAAAAGTTCTTCTCCGGCAGAAAGCGCGGAATCTTTATCCAGATCAACAAACAATGTGAGTGAAAAATCAGTCACGCCAACTGTTCCTTGATTCTTGATATCCGCAATAATAGAGAACGGTTCTCCCCGCGACGGATACTCAGGAAGAGTATAAACCGTTGACAAGGCTAAGTCGATCTCTAACGGTGAAACGCTGTTCTTGAACCCGGGGGTGCCCTGATGAACAAGGGAGTTGGCCCAATTCACCGCATCATCTCCTTCAGATAAGTCAATTTTTTCGTCCGAGAATCCTTGAGCGTTGTCGATTGAATATGTGTATTCCGCTATCGGGACACTGTCCGGATTAAAAAGGGTGACGGTTTCCGGAGCCGAGTTAAGTAGCCCCCGTGAACCGAACGTGTTACCGCTGATCGTGAGTATGAGCGCATCAGGCGGAATAAGAGAATCGTAGTCAGTCGAGTTTTCAAAGTATCCGTTATCGAGTATGACGGCAAATTGATCGGGAGCTAAATTTATTCCCCAGCCGGCGTCAATGATCTCATCGCTGTCAACGCCGTCACCTATCCAGTATCCGCTTAGGTCTACTTCTTCGGCGCTGATGTTATAAATTTCTATGAATTCGTTATAGTTTTCATTTCCTGAGGGATTGAACATCACTTCGCTTAGGACTATCGGGCTTTGAGCGTTCAGTGTTGTCAGTGCGGTGGCACTAACAATCAGTTGGAAGCAGATTACAAAGCGGTCGTAACGGCAAAACATAGACCTCAATGTGCATCCGAGCGCTGCTATTATTCAAGTCATTTGTGGTGGCAGGTTTATTGACTTAATCAGATATTGCAGCCGGTAATAGAAAATAAAACTTAATCGGATTTCCGCTTTTCACTTGCAAGCGAGGGGGAGGATGTATATTTTTTAAAAAGTTCTGACGTTTAAAATTGTGGGAGAAGAGTGCAAAATCTATCGGTAGACAGCGTAATCCTAATAGCGCTCGGCTTTTTCGCTTTCAAGGGATTACGGAAGGGTCTGATACTTGAAGTTTTCAAACTTATCGGCATGTTCGGCGGTTTTCTTGCGGCGGCGAAATACTTCAGCTCGGGAACCGGTATCTTAATAAAACAATTTGACATGGGACCGAACGTTGCCGCCGGAGTGAGTTTTTTACTCATTTTCGTACTCGTCGCGGGAACGGCTCGTTTCGTAGCGGGGGCCATTAAAAAATTGGTTGAATTCAGTATGCTCGGCTGGGTGGATAGAGGCGGCGGCGCGCTCTTTGGAGCGCTTAAGGCGTCTTTTATTATCAGTTCGGTGTTGTTGACAATATCATTCATACCGGGGGATTTCTCGAAAAACCTTGAGAAAAAATCCAAATTCTATACGCCGATGAAAGGGATAGCTCCGACGGTCTATGATTGGATATACGGTATGTTTCCGGATGCGCTCTCTTTTCAGGATAAGATCGCCAAAACCATTCAAGGGTATGGCGGTTCGATGACAGGAGGAGGTTCCGGGGGTTTTCCGGGAATGCCTGCCGGGATACCGGGCATGGATCAGCTGGAAAAACTTAAAGATTCTGATGCGCTTGATTTCGGTGGTAAAAAAGGGCAGAAGAAAATGGATGATGTGCTGAAAAAATATGGCAAAAATTGAGGTCTGCACCGAGTCAGTTCTGGAAAGCTTAGATTTTCCGTTTATCAAAGAACTACTTTTTACTTCTCTCCATTCGGAGGCAAGCGCGGCTCTCGTCGAAGCTATCAAACCTACCTCAAGTATTTCCGATCTGAAACACAATCTCCAACTTGTAACGGAAATGCGCGCTATCAATAGTGATGGAGAGCGTTTTCCTATTGACCAATTTGAAGATATAGAAGATGGAATCCGTGCGCTGAAGAAGGAGGGCAGGGTTCTATCAGTAACGAGTTTGGAACGGGTCGGCGTGGCGCTCAGGTTATCGCATTCTATCAGATCGTTTATGGAGAATCGGGTTGATTCTCAACCCGCCCTTTTTTCGCTGTCAAAAGAGCTCATTTCTCTGCCCGATATAGAAAAACGGATAACCAAGACCATCGGTCCCGAAGGTGAAATATTGGACAGCGCAAGCTCTGAATTGCGGAAGATTCGCAAAGCTATCCGCACCGCGGAAGGTCGGATGCGGAAGCGGTTGGATGAGATAATGTCTAAATTGGTTAAAGACGGAATTGCCCGCGACAGCAATTCTACTATCAGGAACGGCAGATTTGTTCTGCCAATAAAAATAGAGCACAAGAGACAGCTGAAAGGAGTAATTCACGACAGCTCCGCAAGCGGATCTACTGTTTTTATAGAACCCGTGGAAGTGATAGAGCTAAGCAATATTGTACAAGGATTGAAGTTTGACGAAACACGCGAAATTGAAAAGATACTTGAAGAAATAACAATAGAGCTCCGTCCTTTTACGGAAGAGATCGCCCTATCTTTTGAGGCTACGAAAGAATACGATTTTATCTATTCAAAATCCGAAATTTCAAAAGGGATGAACGCATGCGCTCCGAATCTTTCTATCAGTGGTGAAATGGCGCTCAGAGACGCCCGCAATCCGCTGCTCGAACAGTTGCGAAAGGTAACGCCGTTAGATTTCGTTTTGGGTGAGGAGATTAACACCGTTGTGATTACGGGTCCGAACGCGGGAGGCAAAACCGTTGCTCTCAAGACGATCGGATTGCTGACTCTGATGGCTCAATCAGGACTGCATATTCCGGCAGCGGAAGACTCCAAACTGATTATTTTCAGTAAGATATTCGCTGATATAGGGGATAAGCAATCGATAGCGGAAGACCTTTCAACGTTCACTTCGCATATGAAAAATCTAAAGGAAATTTTGGACAGCGCTGACGGGAGGAGTCTTGTTCTGGTTGACGAGATAGGAACAGGAACGGATCCTACGGAAGGAGCGGCATTTGCCGCAGCCTTTCTTGAGGAAATATCCGGGCGGCGAGGCATGACAATTGTAACAACTCACCACAGCGGTTTGAAAGAGCTTGCTCAAAACAGAGAGGGATTTATCAACTGCTCGATGGAATTTGATGTTGAAAACATGACGCCGACATATAAATTTCTGAAAGGGATTCCCGGTTCGTCCTACGCTCTTGAAATATCAAGAAAACTTGGTATAGACGATAAGTTGATAAAGAGAGCGGAGGAACTCATAGGAAGCGGCGCGGTAAAAGTTGACACGCTTCTAACGGAGTTGGAGCGTGAAAGACAAAAACTTCACAAGACGGAAAAAGAACTGAACGCCATGCAAGAGCAACTTCAAAAAATGATCTCAGAGTATGAAGATAAATTAGAACGGTTCGAATCCGCTGAAAAAAAATTGAAAGCGGAAGCCGCGCGCGAAGCAAAGTCAATACTTGCCGAAGCGAATGCGACAATAGAAAGAGTCGTTAGGGAGATAAAAGAAAACCGGGCTGATTCAGATGTGATAAAGAAGGTGAAGAAACAAATTAGCGGTCAAAAGGCTCAACTTGAAAATATTCTCTCTAATGAGGAGTCGTCATCGAACGGAGATTCGGCTCCGCTGATTTTTGAAGACGCTAAAGTGGGGATGGATGTGTCAATCCCCTCGCTGAATGCCGTAGGAAACATTCAGGAAATCATAAAAGATAAAAACGATGCGGTGGTTTCCGTCGGGAGCACAAATATCAGGATAGAGATCAGTAAGCTGAGAGCTGTCGCCTCCGTAAAAAAGAAAAGTTCGATAGCGGGTCCGGCAGGGTACGGTTCGCCGGAACTACGGAATATCTCCCGGGAGGTGAGTCTGCGGGGGATGAGAGCGGAGGAGGCAATTTCGGTTTTGGAGAAATATCTCGATGACGCTCTCTTAGCGGGATTCTCTTCGGTGGAGGTTATTCACGGGAAGGGAGAAGGTGTCCTGCGTAAATTGGTCGCCGAGCAGCTTGAAGCCCATCCGCAGGTAAAAAGTTTTCATACGGCAGCCCTCGACAGAGGCGGTTACGGAGTAACCGTGGCTGAATTAAAATAATCATGAGAATTCCCGAAAACATAATAGATGATATTCGAAACGCCTCGGAGGTTGTTTTTGTGATCGGCAGCTACGTGAAACTAAAGAAAACCGGTTCAAACTTCGTAGGACTCTGCCCGTTCCACAACGAGAAAACGCCTTCATTCAGCGTGAGTCCGTCAAAACAGATATGGCGTTGCTTCGGTTGCAGCAGAAGCGGGAACGTCTTCACTTTTATCATGGAATACGAGAAACTGAATTTCGTGGAAGCGGTCAGGACTCTTGCGGAGAAGTCGGGGATAGAAATTCCCGAAAGTGGCTCTCAAAAATCTGACTACAGCGGTGGAGAATCAAAGTCAGCCGTTCTGTATAAAGTAAACCGCGCTGCCGCATCCGAATATCATAAAAATCTTATGAGCGACGATGGTGAAGACGCCCGGAAGTATCTGAGTGATCGGGGGATCGAAGGGGATATGCTGAAGGATTATGGCATCGGACTTGCGCCTAACGAATGGGAGTGGCTCAAGAAAAAACTTTCCGGCAAAGGGTTCACCCTGAAATCATTAGTAGAATCAGGTCTGATGGGAAGAGGCGAACAGGGGGGAACTTACGACCGTTTCAAAAACAGGATAGTATTTCCGGTGATAAACGAATCGGGCAAAGTCGTGGCGTTCGGCGGTAGAGTTTGGCAGGAGGAGAGCGAAGGAGCAAAATATATAAATAGCCCTGAATCACCCGTGTATGTTAAGGGCAGAGTCCTCTATGGATTATATCAGACGAAGGAAAGGATCAGGGAATCGAACCGGATAATTTTGGTGGAAGGCTACACCGATTTTCTAAGCATAAGAGCCGCGGGAGTCAGCGACGCGGCAGCGACTTCGGGTACCGCCCTTACGACGGGACAGGCTCGGCTCGCCAAGCGGTTTGCCGACAGCGCTGTATTATTATATGATGGCGACAGCGCCGGGCAGAAAGCGGCAGTCCGGGCGGCGATCGTACTCTTGGGCGCCGGCTTTGAGGTCAAGGTGGCGCAGCTGCCTGACGGGAGCGACCCCGACAGCTTCGTCCGGAAGGAGGGAATCGAAAAGCTGCGGGAACTCATCACTGACGCGCTCTCATTCGTAGATTTCAGGATGGGAATTATACCCGAAGAAGAAGTGTCGAGCTCAGTTCTTAAAGCGCGGACGGCGCGGAGCATTGTCGAGGAAATTACCGAATTGGACGATGAGTTGGTTAAAAATGCGCTTCTGAAAGATTTTGCGTCGCGGCTTGGAGTAGACGAAGAACTGTTGATAAAAGAATCAAAAAAGTTTAGACTCTTTAATGCTCCTGTCAGTGATGACGAACAGGTGAATGTCGCTCTGAACGATATCGCTGAACGCTCTGAATACCAACTCTCCATGTTCCTTCTCTCCACTAATGTAGAAGTTTACATTAGCGCAAAAGAGTTTTTAAGCGCGCATTCATTTTCGCATAAAGGGATAAGCCATTTAGTCGATCTGCTGCTTAAATCCGAATTCAAGCCGAACCAATCAAAACTGTACGATGAGATCGATGACCCGGCCGAAAGAGCGCTCCTCTCGAAGATGTTGAATGAGATCGGGTTGGTGGAAAACGAAATGAAAACTCTTAACGAAAGCAAGCTTATGCTGCAAAAGACCGATCTTAAATCGGAAAACAGGAGGTTGAGAGACCAACTGCGTCAGGCGGAAGAAAAAGGCGAGGATGCCTCAAAATTAAAACAACAGCAGAAAGAGCTGACGGACAGACTAAGAGAGTTGGAAAATTAGATTTTTTCGGGAAACTGTGCTGCCAAATTGGTAAACTCGTCTTGACATTACATGCATCTGAATTTAGATTATGCCCTGCGAAATAGAGGGCCCTTAGCTCAGTTGGTTAGAGCATCCGACTCATAATCGGACGGTCGCTGGTTCGAGTCCAGCAGGGCCCACTTCTAAACACCGCTTAATTACTGCACTATACGGGCTTTTTAGGGGATCACTGAAAAGTCTGTCTTCATTTCAAAGCGGACTGAATAGGCTGGAATATGATAAAGATGTGACACAGACTTATTTTATTTCCAGAACCATTACCTATTCATCGTTTCAGAGGACAGGTCATCCGACAAAAAATCGGAATGACCTTTTTGCTCCAAATTGGGCCCTCCTTGGACCATTAATAAAACGGAGGGTTAACCATGAATACATACTCGAGTCATCAAAGAACAAGGAAAGTAAATACAAAAGGAAAATATCTTCACACTCAAATGCTGGTGCTTATGGAATGTGTAGAGGTGCCCTTGCATGGCAGCAAAAGGAGATCGAAGGATTGAAAACTACAATATTCGATGGTGAATTGAAACAAGCCGCACGGGTAAGAGTTAAGCAGATGGCTAGAAAGATTTATAGGTACAGAAAAGAGTATGAGTTGACAAATGAGATTTAAGCTTTAGTGCTAAAACCGATTTGAGCATCAGTTTTGGGAATAATCAATCGAGACGGTGTTTTGGCACCCTATTTAGGGGGTTTTAAGATAGGTAATTAGGACTTTCTTCATTAGTGCCAAAAACGGTCGTTTTTGGCACTTTGAGTGACCTTCCGTTAAACCCTTCCCAAAACCTCAATATCGGTGTCAAAACCCGTCTCTAAATCAAGTTCCCAAAACCTCGAGCATTTAACGTTTTTGGGAACCTACCTCTACTAGGTTAATCTCCTTTTCATTGCGTAAATCGACCTGTAATACCGTATATGTATTATGTAGAGGGAATTTTCTCTTTTCATTTCAGTTACTCAATCAAATTTTAGGAGATACTATGAAAATCGGATACGCTCGTATATCCACACAGGATCAGAATTTCGACCTTCAGATAGACGCACTTAAAAACGAAGGTTGCGAGAAGATCATCAGGGATACCATGTCCGGAGCCAAGGAAGAGAGGGATGGTCTGAAAGAACTGTTTAAGATCATACGAAAGGGTGACACGTTAGTAGTATGGAGACTGGATCGCTTGGGAAGGTCGTTGAAGCATCTGATCGAAGTAGTCAAAGAACTGGACGATCGTAACTGCTTCTTCAAGAGCATAATGGAGAATATCGATACCACATCATCGGGTGGTAAGCTGATATTCCACATCTTCGGCGCATTGGCAGAGTTTGAACGAGCCATTATCCGTGAGAGAACATTGGCAGGACTCGTATCAGCCCGTTCAAGAGGCCAGGTAGGCGGCAGACCCAAAAAGATGGATAAAAAGAAGATCGCTCTGGCGAAGTCGCTACACGACGATCCATCAAATTCAATCGGTGATATCTGTGAAGTTCTTGATATCTCCAAATCAACTCTTTATCGCTATTTAGAAGAAGACTGATCAGGTTAATGACCCAATATTATAAATTAGCTGTAGAAGCTCCAAAGAGGCTCGACAAGCTCCTTGATCCTCTTATTCATGTCACAACACCAGCTCAAAAGAACCAGAGAAGCTTAAACAAGAGCTAACGAGGTATTAATTGAAGAAAGAAACGAAGAATACAAACCGTAAGGAGGCCCAAATGATCTAATACCCATCTGAAAGTCTCCTCAAATCAATGATCCAAAAACAGAGGAGGTAACTATGGGATATTTAGATATGTACACCCAATTGGATAGGCACGCTGAGAGGATATCAAGAGGAGATAAGGATCTTAAACAAAATATCCTCTCTCTATCATATACGACATATTGCTCAGCTTTTTCACGTAAGTATGAACTCTCTGTCGGAGAGTTGGTAAATTTCATGCAGCATAGGGCTGGTGAACTCAGACGCTGCAAGCTTCGGCATTTCGGTAATAAGGGATATAACGGAACAAAGGATGTCTATTCAAGGCTGAGATACTACAATGATGACGTTAAGTTGTTACACCTGAGTGGATCTGAAGGCACCGATGATGTATTGATGGGCTCCTTCCACAGAAGGAACATACCACTCGCCGATGATATCGCCTTCAAGATAGATTTCAAGAACTTCCTGACAGGACTATCGGAGAGAGACCGATCTATTCTCATCAGAAGAATGGAAGGTTATCAGGTGAAGGAGCTTTCGTCACTTTTCAACAGTTCACCATCAACTATATCCAAATGTTTAAGGAGGATCGGTAAAGAGATCACACTCTCTTTAAATATTCCAAAAGATCTGGCTATCTCCTTTGGAGTCGCTTGATCAGAAGAGTACTAATTAAAAAGGGGCAAGATTTATTGCTCCTTTTTAAATTTGAACATGATTACGTAACAAAACAATTGGTGATTGACCTATAACCAGGTATATAGGAGATTGAAAAAGTACTATAAAATTGCTGGTATAAAAAATGCCTCAGTTCATACGTTACGAAAAACATGCGGAGCTATTCTCATTCAGAATGGTGTAGATATCTATCGCGTGAGCAAGTGGCTCGGACATTCAACAGTTTCCGTTACTGAAAAGCATTATATCGATCTCCTAAAAAGTGATTACGAAGATCTATCCCTTCTTCTCGATCAATCTGCTTCAAAATATCTCTAAAAACAGTTGCCATATAATTGCCAAAATGGAGACCAAACCAGACCAATAGAGACCATATGGCGTACATATGGTAAACATATAGCGTACGACGAAACCGTGAATATCTTCACATAATGAAACAATGAAACCCACTGTTATCAACACTTACAGTGGGTTTATTTTCGCGGAGGGCGAGGGATTCGAACCCCCATTCCCTTGCGGGAAACGGTTTTCAAGACCGCCGCATTACCGTTCTGACCAGCCCTCCAGTATAATGTAAATCTAATAAGTTTTCAAAAAGATGCAAACTTTTACGTCTGAATGCGTCTTTGCGAATCCTGATTTATCAGGGTGAAGCAATCTTATACTAATTTAAAAACAATCCACCCTCACAATGACAAAGTTTCTAATTCATCAGACAAGACTAATAAACATCTTGCCGGGAAGTTGTCTGATAATCGAACGGAGCTCCAATCCGAGCAGAGTTGCAAGCGCCTGCGATGTGGTGAATACGCATTTTTCGGCGATATCGTCAATGTGCATCGGCTCGGTGTTTAGCAAAGTCATAATCGTCTGTTCATCCGGCGTTAGATCAAAATCCAATTTAGTTTGACGAGGTTTCCTCGCAATATCGGCAATCGCTGCCAATTCCGATAAGATATCTTCCGCTTCAGTTACGAGTTTCGCGCCGTTTTTGATCAAGCGATGCGGTCCCCTGCTTGCTTTCGAATCCGCTCTTCCGGGGAGAGCAAAGACCTCCCTGTTCTGGTCAACAGCGTAAAAAGCCGTGATGAGCGCGCCGCTCTTGACATCCCCCTCGATGACCAGCGTACCGAGACTAAGACCGCTTATTATTCTGTTCCGCTGAGGGAAGTTCCCACGGTCAGGAGCTGTGCCCATCGGGAATTCGCTTATGAGCGCTCCCTTTTCGATCAGAGCTGTAGAGAGTCCGACATTTTCCTGGGGGTATATCCTGTCCAATCCCGAACCGAGCACTCCAATACTTCGCCCGCCAATATTTAGAGCAGCCTTATGAGCGAGCGAATCCACACCTGATGCCAGTCCGCTGATTATTGTCAGACCCTCTCTCGCAAGCTCGGTAACGATCTTTTCTGTCATCACTTTACCGTATTCGGTTACTCCTCTTGTGCCGACCACAGCCAGAGAATATGCGTCATCTTCTGTTATCTCCCCTTTGATGAAGTAAAATGGCGGCGGATCATAGATCGCTTTCAGCCTGCTCGGATATTCATCAGACCAGTACGAAACAAGTCGGCATCCGCTCCGTTCCACAGATTCTAATTGATTGGAGATAAATTCCTTTGAATTTGTAGAGAGAATCGCTTCTGCCCGTTCCGTTGTAACCCCTTTGAATTTAGAGAGCTCGCTACTTGTTTTACCGAACACTTCAGCCGGCGAACCGAATTCCTCAACTAACGCTATAAACGTTGCCGGACCGACGTTTGGGGCATTGTGGAGCCTTAACAGGTCTTCAATCGGAAAGTTTTTTGAGCTCATCCCATATCCCATAAATCAGTTCTTTAACACCCTCGCCCGTCACAGCGGAAATAACGTAAGGCTGCTTATCTCCTATCTTCAAACTCCGTACGGCTTCTCTGTCTGCCGACGAGTCTATCTTATTCAACGCTATCATAAATGGTTTTTTGGAAAGATCGGTCGAATAAGATGCGAGTTCATATTTCAATTTATCATACGCATCCTCAGGCGCTTCCTCAAGACAATCTATCATATATAAAACCATTTTCGTTCGTTCGATATGTTTCAGGAACCTATCGCCGAGTCCCTTACCCTCGTGAGCTCCTTCGATCAATCCGGGAATATCCGCAACGA
>JACZYG010000066.1 GCA_022571215.1 Fidelibacterota bacterium
TGTTTTGTTTGCTCGTAAGAAGAAATGTTCCGATTCCGGGAGGAGTCTTAAATGCGATCTCACTGATTAGTTCTTCCGAGATAACTCCCGGTCCGCTCGGCATCTCTGATACCAATCCAATGGCTGTTGCGCCGTAGCGAATTGCAATTTCAGCTTCCTCCACGCTTTTAATGCAGCAAATCTTGACTCTTGGTTTCATGCCGCCAAATATACTTCTACTACCGATTATTAAGTAAAAAATCTATATTCTCTTTATCCAATATGGGAAGCAACCCAAATTGTAAGTTATATGATATTTCTTTCTTGACTCCACGTATTGTATTTAGTAGTTTTCTATTACTTCAAAGTATTTAATATAGTTTAATTAGTCGGGGATAAATGAGGCACTTATTCATCCTTTATAATAACAGCGGGAGCGTTAAAATGAGAAATTTGACAATCTTTTTGCTGACCGTAATATTTAGCATATTCTTCGTGAATCCTGAATTGGGATTCGGACAGGGAATTACGACGGCAAATTTAAGTGGAACAATCACCGATAGCGAAGGAAACCCGCTATCCGGAGCAAATGTAGTTGCGACACACGAACCAACCGGAATTCAATATGGAGCTGCTGTAAGAGACGGCGGACAGTATGACATATTGAGCATGAGGATAGGCGGACCTTATACAATCCGCGTAACCTTTATAGGTTACGGAGAACAATCTGAATCAGACGTGTATCTACAACTGGGACAGACGTCAAATGTTGATTTCCAATTGACTCAGGAAGCTATACAAGGCGCAGGCGTTCTTGTTACGGCAGAGATGCATGATGTTTTAAACAGCGGCAGAACAGGCGCGGCGTCCTACATTAGTTCCGACCAAGTGGAGCAGATGCCTTCGGTTAACAGAAGTATCAGGGATCTTATCCGGTTGGATCCGCGTAGTGACGGAAATTACAGTTTTGGCGGAAGAAACTGGTTGTACAATAATATATCACTCGACGGCTCGTATTTCAACAATCCCTTCGGATTGGATGATCCCGCGCCGGGCGGTCAGTCAGGCGCTGAACCTGTATCTTTTGATGCGATTGAACAGGTACAAATATCAATTGCTCCCTTCGATGTACGCGAAGGCGGTTTCACGGGAGCGGGAATAAACACGGTTACGAAGAGCGGAACAAATCAATTTCATGGTTCAATTTACGACTATACACGGAATCAAAGTATGATCGGAAATTCTGTCGGCGATGTTGATAAGGTTATCGAAGATCCCAATTTAAAGTTTAATCAAGTAGGTTTTACGTTCAGCGGACCGATAATTCAAAATAAGCTTTTCTTCTTTGTGAATGCGGAAGTAGAAAGGCGGACCGATCCGGGCACAAACTACAGTGCAAGCAGTGGAGCCGCCGGAGCGGGTGAATCACGTGTAGATGCGGCAACTATGCAGGCGATTAGAGATCGGATGCTCGCTGTCTATGGTTATGATACGGGACCTTTCCAGGGATACGACCAAAAGACGGACAACAATAAGGCGCTTTTAAAGTTAGACTGGAATGTAAGTTCAAATCATAACGCTACGTTCCGGGTCAATATTCTGGACGCAAGACGTGATCTGGGACCGCATCCTTTTGTGCTTAGCTTCAATAGTACCGGAAGAGGACCTAACACAAGCAGTTTGCCGTTCCAGAACTCCGGTTATCAGATAAACAACGACTTGCAATCCTACGCTTTTGAACTGAACAGCACATTTAGCGGCAGAGCGGCTAATCGGTTCTTTTTCAGCTATAACCGGTTCAGGGATTTCAGGGATCCGCTTAGCGCTGACTTCCCAACTATAGATATTGGTCAGGACGGAGTAACTTATACCACGCTTGGGCATGAACCATTCTCTATCCATAACATACTGGATCAGGACGTACTTCAAATAACCGATAATTATAGTTATTTTTCCGGTAACCATATATATACTGTCGGCGCAAGTTATGAGAAGTTCAGCTTCTTTAATTCATTTAATATTTTCCGGCATGGAGTGTTTTTCCTCCCTGATTTTCTCGATTTTATCGGCGGAGCGACATTTTCCTCAGTTGACGATTTTATGAGAAGGACAGGAGCGAATCCTGACAGTACCGAATTTATTAATTTCAATGCAATGATTGGTTCCGGTCCGTTCAAAGGAGAGCAGATAGACGTTGCTCAGTTCTCTGTTTATGCACAGGATGAATATCAAATGTCAGAAAAGCTAAAACTTACATATGGTGTAAGAGTAGATATTCCAGTCTATCTTACCGAACCGGAAGCAAATCCTTTCTCGACGGGATTGACGCTACTTGACGAAAACGACAATCTGGAAGTAGTTGACCAGGCAAAACTGCCCGGTGCTAACCCACTCTATTCTCCTCGAATTGGATTTAACTATGATGTGAACAACGATAGATCATTGCAAATTCGAGGTGGAACAGGAGTATTTACGGGTAGAGTTCCGTTTGTTTGGATAGGGAACGTAATCTCTAATCCCGGAAATAATCCGAACCTCTATAGTCCCTTCGGGGGTCCTGTCGGCGCAGGCGAGAATATCACCGATGATGGATCTGGTCGAGAAGGAGATCTTGAAGGTACAACCTCAGTACTTCAGCAATCGTTTGATGTGAATGCGATGGTGGACGATTTCAAATGGCCGCAAGTTTGGACCACCAATTTTGCTGTCGATAAACAGTTGGCAAGGAATTGGCTCGGTACTTTTGAGCTGGTTTACGGCAAAGACTTAAATGCCAT
>JACZYG010000006.1 GCA_022571215.1 Fidelibacterota bacterium
TTGACCAAATCCGCGACGATCGAAGCGCTATCTGAAAAATATCAAAGAGGTAAATTCGGAATATTAAATGTCCTAAAGAAGAGCGGACGCTGAACTAATCAGCGAGTTAGTCTATCGTACCTGAAAATTGTATCTTAACATTTCCGTTTGGACTCGTAATGAGTATCGAAACCGTTGACGGAGAGGGGGGATCAGCGTCGCCGATATCATCATCTCTCACAGTAAAGTCAAACAGAGTGGTTGTAATTCCAATTTGCTGAGTGTCCGGCACTATCGCTGAGCCGCTCGGAGTCCCTATTGATGCGGAAATATCAATAATCGTTCCACCCTCAAGCGGGTTGCCGTATTCAGCGTCGGCGACTCTCACAGTGAACAATCCTGTACCGCCATCGGCAATCGCAAATCCCTCGGCGGGTCCGACCATCTCAACAAGTGTATGCCCCGACCAGAGAATAAGCCTGGTCGCATATATAGAGTTTCCATCTTCATTTTTAGTCTCCGCAGTCATTGTCACGAAACCCCGGAGGCTGTCAGCCGGCGGCGGATTCACTGTAGTGTGCGTAACTGAAGCACGACCGCTTGTATCAGTCACCGCTGAACCTTCTATGATTCCGGCACTTGTACGAAAGCTGACTGCTGTTCCCGGTCGCACTATATTTGAAAATTTATCGCCTAAAATTGCGGTAACATTAGCGTTCCTGATAGTTACCAATCCGGCAATATTCAGTGTTGAAGTTAGTGTGAAGTGAGCCGAATCGGGTTGACCGCCATGTATGGCAATGGGTGTTGGAGAAGAACTGATGACACCCGTGCCCGGATCAAATGACGCAATAATTTGAACAACACCCGCTTCTGTGCCGCTGTTGAGAGCTGTCCTGACCAAACCGTTTTCATCGGTTGTTGCCGTCAAAGGAGATAAGAATTCTCCGCCTCTCGGACCTGACCAAGAGAAACTGACTTCAGTCGGACGAAACCTGTCCAGCGTGATGCCGTTTACATCCTGAAGCCGGTATGTCAGCTCGGAGGATTCCTGCTCGCCGCCGACGCCCTTTACACTTATAGACGTTCGTGAAACATTAACGATTGTAGCGTTTGACGGGGGACCCGCTCGATTTGCCGGAGTTAATTCTGTATTCGCTAAAGTTATCGTGCTGTCAACCGTCAATGTGACATTGAGCAGAGTATCAGTTACAAAATCCTCGTGAGAAAATATCAGGTCTACGATGTTGTTCTCGTCAATTTTGATGGCAATGCTGAGTGAAAAATTTCCAAGTTCATTAGAGAGTGTTGTCTCATCGTGACCAATAGCTCTAACCTGAACTCCATTGATCGTTTCAAAAAATACGTCATCAACCACGACTCCCTTTACGACGGCTTTTGAGCCATCCGGATCAATCGGAAGAAGATTAATGGGCGGCGCTTCGAGCGTATCGCCGATGGTCAACTCAAAATTCGACAAAGTCGTCGCTATAAAACCGGCTTTGATAATTTCAAGATCGACTATATTGGATTCATTGGTATCGATAGAAACGGCAAAAGTATAATCCCCTTCTGAATCTGTAAGCGCAAACTCGGAATGACCCAAAGCTCTTACATGGGCACCCTCTATCGGAGCTTCAGTAATACCGTTAAACACCCTTCCCTTGATACCGCCGAGTCCTTCAGACAGCGCTAAAGGAAGAAGACTCGCAGGCGGCGCGTTTATCGTATCTCCTACAGATACACCGATGTTTGAAAGTGTATCGGTAGCAAACGCAGCTTTACTTATCTCCAAACTCAGAACGTTACTTTGGCCCGATTCAAGTGTTATCGTTAAAGCATAGTTCCCTAAATTGTTACTAAATGTGGTTTCAGTGTGTTTTAGAGCTCTGATGAACGCTCCTTCGATTGGAAGCGCCGTAAGACCGTTAACAACTATGCCTGAAAGCGTAACATCTCCCTCTAAATCGGAGATCGGAATGAGGTTGGCATCTCTTACTTTAATGGTATCTTCGAATGAAATCCCGATGTTCGTAACTGTATCAGGCAGAAAAGTCGTTTTTGAGATATGAATGGTAATCGAATTGCTGTCGTCTGCTGCGACGTCAAATATAAGCACGTAGTTTCCGACGGAGTCGGACAGCGCGGTGGCTGCATGATCAAAGACGGAAACGAAAGCACCTTCAACCAGTTCACCTGTAATTCCGTTGCGCGCAAAACCGCTTATTATCACCTGTCCAGAAGTGGTCGCGATGGGTATGAGATTCGATGGAGGAGCATTGACCGTACCACCGAGTTTTAAGCTAATGTTCTGTAAAGTATCAGCTAAAAAACCTGTTTTACTTATTTCTAAAGTAACGGAATCTATATTAGAATCTTCGATCGACAGAAGGAGTTCATATGTTCCCGAAGAATTAGTCTCTACCGATTCGGAAAAGCCTAAGGCTCTGACGAAAGCTCCTTCCAAGGGCTGTGACGTTTCTCCATTTACTACTTTACCAGTAATTGTCGCTTCATTCAGTATTGTCTCGCAAGAAAGAGGAAGAATCAGAGCGAGAAGTAAAAACAGGAACAGCGACCATTTCTGTTTGTTGTTAAGAATGTTTTTTTGCATAGTTATGAAGTTATAATTCCAAACTGATTATCATGGAATATTATATGCTTCATATCGGGATAAGTCAAGATATTTTAAACTGTTGCGACAGTTAAATCGTTAATAAAAATATTTTATTAGTATTGATTGCCAAATTATTCGTACCAGATCTTTTCCGTGATCATTCGCCTGTCGAGCTCTCTATCAGCAATGTCCTCCCTCACCATATCTATGGCTTCACTGCTATAAAATATGTTAGCCGTACCTTTCAGCTCAAGCTGGGTCACAGACGCGCCTATGTGTAACGCGCCGTAAATAGTAGGACTGCCTGTTGACGCATCGATGATCAATGATTCTCCACCTGAAGCGATAATCAGACCGTACCATGTAGGACTTCCCGTCATAGTGAAAGAGCCGTTGATGGCAAGAACACCATATCCAACAAGGTTTCCCTTCAACGTTAAATCTCCATTGGAGTAAATGATTTTCGGATTATCTTCGCTGCCCCAGCCATTGCTAAAGGATCCTCCCTGATAGTCCTCGTCGGCTATTTCCGCATAATATGCTATAAGATCAGACAGGTTAACAAGCGGACTGTCATTTGCGACTTCGACTACCGGTTCACCTTGAACCCATGTGGAATCGGTGTAAACCGTTTCAAATCGAAGACGGTCAGCTGAATTAGATAGTGTTAATCCGGCTAAATTCGTACCATCCGGATTTTCACCTGATCCATCCATAAGCTGATCCACACCAACTATCTGTGGAGACCCGTCGAATACAAATGTTGTGAAATCAGATTCGATAGCAATAGAAGCTGTCATCCTTGGAATAAGAACGCTTTTACTGATAAATTGGACACGCGTCGTGTGTGATTCTTCGTTATATGAACCTGTAACTGATATCTGGAGTGTGTCAAAATCAAGCGTTTGATCATACCCGAGGGATGTTATGTTTGCGTTGTAAGAGCCTCCAAGAAAATCATCGCTCGAATAATTTTGATTATTCTCCCCTGTTTCGGAGTGAATCGACAAAATGTAGTTAGCCGCAATGTTTGTCACATGCCGCGCAAGAACGGTTTCTGTGAATATTGATGAATTCAATGCTGAGGATTCTGAAGTTTTATTGATATTTTGGCGAACCATTCCGAATATCACAATAAATCCCAAAACCGCTATTAAAGATGATCTACCCATAAGTTTATCCTATTCTTTTTATAGTTTTATTCATGCCATATAATTTCTGTAATTATTTTGGTGGAGGCGAAGCCTCCCGTAGATTCTAAGTCCGATTGCACCATATCAAGCGCTTCGCTGCTGTACTGAATTACTACAGAATCCGTTATCCTCAGATCGCTTGCAGGCGAGTCAGTGATAATAGCACCGTTTATTTTAGAAGTATTTTCAATCCTAATGTCCTGCGTGCCCGTGGAATCAGCTTGTACAATAACCAATCCATACCATGTTGGGCTTTCCGCCATCCTCAAATTCCCTCTGATTGCGAGGATGCCGTAACCGACGCTATTTCCCTTTAAATACATGTCGCCTTCAACATACACGATCACGGGGTCCGCCTCCGTTCCCCAATTGACATCACTAAAGGCTCCGCCTGTTAAAGACATGTCGGCTACGGTCTGATAGTAATCGAACAATTCAGTTAAGTTAACCGCCAGTGTTGATGTGTCAACTTCGATTGCCGAACTTCCCTGCACCCATTCCGGGTTAGCCGCGATCTCCGTAGCGAGTAGTACGCTGTCTGCTGAACTGACGACAGTTATTCCCGGTAAATCAGGCGCGGGTCCCGGTGTGCCGTCAATATTTACGTCAACGCCGCTTACAAGGATGTTACCGGAGAAGAAATAGCTGACGTTAGGAGATTTAAATGATCCGGATGAAGTAGTTGAGGGCATTACAGAACTCTGGCTCAGAATATCCACTCGACTCGTATAGCTCTCGTCCTCATAAGTGGCTGTAACGGTAAGTTTTGTGGTGTCACCAACTGTTGTGAATATGGCTGTGTAAGATCCGCCCAAATAGTCAGAATTTGAATATGAAATGTCGTTCCCGGTATTGGAATAAACAGAGATACCATACTCAATTGCGCTATTAGCAACGTTACGAGCAAGTAAAACATCAGTATAATCCGATGAATTCTCGCTTGAGCTCTCCGAAGTCTTATTGATATTATTCCGAACCATCCCGAAAATCACAATAAATCCGAGGACGGTGAATAGCATTGCTCTACCCATATATTGAAATATCCTTAAGAGTGATATATGATGCCGCAAATTTCATTATGAACCTCATCTCTCTTCACCCTTCTATATCATAAATTTCTAAAGTTGCCGAGTAGGCTTGACCGGTTTTCACAACGATTTTGAACTGAATGTTCAATTTATAGTTCATGACGCATTCTCCTGTTCTTAATGTTCTTCCGTTAACTTATTACAGGCGCCGGACTGAGGCACCTAAAATGGTTGAACATCACTATATCTCCTTAAAATCGGAACAACCTGAATCGCTCTCCGGACTAATAGGCAAAATATGCCACCGGCGACTCAAAATCAAATATAATTAATGTCAAACCGTAAGTTGTGACGTAGAATACATTTAATACGCATTTGTGATTCGCAATACAATCTTTAATCTAAAGTCACATATATTGGTCTCAAGTAGAGTGTTTCTACAGAGAAAAATAAGAATTAATGAGTTAAATCAAGGGAAGCAAAGGATTTATTATTCCTTGACTTATAAATCAGAAATTCTTATAATTAACTAACATGAGATATGGCATGCTACTTGGAATCAAAGGATGATTTTCAAACAGAGCTAAAAATCTCAACTGTTTATAAAGGAGATTAATAATGGGACAACAGCAATTACTGCTTATCGTACTTGGAACCATCATAGTTGGAGTGGCGGTCGTAGTGGGAATCAACATGTTCACGACCGGCGCGATCAACGCTGAGAGAGATGCGCTTTTGCAGGATGTTAACAATATCGCATCTAATGCAATCTCGTATTGGCGTAAACCCGCAGCTTTAGGCGGTGGAGCGAGAACATATGTAGGCGTAACCTTAGCCTTGATGGGCGCCAATGCAACAAACACTAACGGAACTTTTACGATATCGACTGCCGGCACGATAACTCAATTCGGACTTACGGCTTTAGGAGCGAGCGAAGGTGTGGAAATCATTGCGACTATTGATCAGAATGGAGTCGTGGGTACTCCGACGATAACTATGCCCTAAGAGTTGAGTCGCACTGTTTTAGGGTAATTCCTAAAATAATTGATTTTGCGGGTACTGCCGTACTGAGTACGGCTACCCGCAATAATTGCATGAAGAGTTTATTGATAAGGTACTATGCTAAAGAAGCAGGATGCCTAAACACAGCATACTCACATGAAGAAAACAGAGCAGACCTTCAGATTTTCAGCCCCCGGTCGGGCAATTATTATTGCGGATAAAGGAGACAATTAGCAGATGGCTCTACGTATCGGAGACGTGCTTGTCGAGCAGGGAATCATAACTAATGAGGTTCTGCAACAAGCCTTAGAAATACAATCTAAGGAACCCCCGGCATCACGTAGAAGAGTAGGTGAAGTGCTGTATGAGGATCTTGGTGTGGATAGGCATGAAGTCCTGCATTCACTCAGTTCTCTTTATGCCATAAAAGAAATTGAAGTTTCTGTAAAAGATTTACCGGAAGAACAAATAAAATTTATTCAGGGATTCCTCGAGAACCTTTCGGATGACACGCGTACGGCGATGATCCGCGCGAAAATGATACCTCTTAATTTCGACCGTAAGAACGGTGAAGGTCTTCTTACTCTCATTGCCGCCGATCCTACAGATCCGAGTCTGCAAAATATTGTAGAGAAATTGAATTATCGCAACTATGAAATTGCATACACAAAGCAGGAATCTGTTGAAGAATTAATCAATAAAATTCTCTCCGGCATTAACGAATTCCTTGAGATACTTGATGAGATCAATTATGATGATGATACTGAGGTTAAAGAGGAAGATGTTGATGAAGCGGCGCTCGATGCCGAAATAAATCAGAGCGCGCTAACGGCGCTGGTTGAGGGAGTTCTTGTTGAAGCTGTTAGACAAGATGTAAGTGATATTCATATCATACCTTCTTCTACTACTACTACTGATTTTGTTTTCAGGCAGGACGGAAAACTCGGCTTATGGCACGTTCAAAAAGGTGTTAAACCTGAAGCTATTGTTGCTGTATTTAAAGATAAAACAAGGAATGTCGATCGGTTTGAAAGGGACATAGCTCAGGACGGTTTTATCCAAAGGAAAGTAGACGATTACTTGATAAGGTATCGTGTTTCCATCATCCCAATTGTCGGAAAGGAATTCGACAGGAAATTTGAAAGCGTTGTAATCAGAATCCTTGATGACAGAAAAGTAATCTCCGATCTCAAGCTGCTTGGGTTGCAGACAAAAGCAATGGAGGATTTTGAAAAATCGATTGCTAAACCTTCCGGTATTATTATCGTAACAGGTCCGACCGGCAGCGGAAAGAGCACTACGCTGATAGCTGCGCTTTACGCTGTAATAACCCCTGAAGTCTGTGTGTTGACCGTGGAAGATCCTGTTGAATATCTCATTAAGGGCGCAAGGCAATTGAAGATTAGCGATAAAATGACCTTTGATCTTGCTATGCGGGCGATACTGAGACATGATCCGGATATTGTGCTTGTTGGCGAGATAAGAGACAAAAAAACTGCCGAGATAGCAATTAAATTAGCGAACACAGGGCATTTAACTTTCTCAACTCTTCATACGAATGACGCGCCGAGCGCCGTATCAAGACTTTATAAAATGGGTGTAGAACCCTTCCTGATCGCTTACTCGGTCAATATAATAATGGCTCAGCGGCTCGTAAGAAGATTATGCAAAGTATGCAAAACGCCTACGGAGCCAAAAGACGATGATTTTGCGCTGAACATAGGATTTACTAAGGAAGAACTCGAAAAAATAACTGTGTACAAACCGGTAGGATGCAGCGAATGCAGGAACGGATATAAAGGAAGAGCGGCAATAATGGAAGCTCTTTATTTTACGCCGAGGATCCGGGAGATAATAATAGAATCCGGGACGGAAATAAACGAAAAAGCGATTAGTGAAGAAGCGGTAAAGAATGGCATGTTGACTCTTCGCGCATCCGGTAGAGCTCGCATAGAGGAGGGTCTTACCTCTGTGGAAGAAATAGCCGCAATAACAGTGGAGGATTAAGAGAGGTTTATGGGTCGAGCAGAGCTATTACTTGTTCTTGGCGCACTCGTGATTTTCAGCAGGTTCTCGCTGATTGTAAATAATACTTTACTGGATAATAGCACGCGAGTTCTCGAGAGCGAGTTTGAGATAACCGGAATATCAATTCTTCAGGAAACGATAAGCGAAGTTGGATTGGAGGCATTTGATGAAGCTTCGGTCGGAGCAATCCCTGCCGGCGTACCGGGGAGCTTTACCGCAGCCGGAACTCTTGGTCCTGAAGCCGGCGAAACAGATTCGAGTATGTACGATGATATTGACGACTATAACGGGCTTACCAAAACAGGTACGACAATTGCAGGAATGAGCTACACCATTGCCATAGAAGTCGGGTATGTTTCGATAGCTGATCTTGTTACATTCTCATCAACACGTTCAACACTGAAACGAATGAATTTGACGCTGACAAGTGAGTATTTGTCAAATGTTCTGAAATTAAGTTATGTTTATTCATACATAAGGGAATAAAAGATGCCAGATATAGAATTAGCGGGTTCATTTATTATCGGAGGTATGATTCTGCTTTCTATATTTAGCTTGAACGCAGATATAATGGAGACTGCAACAATGAATAACCTTGGCACCAACGCCCAAAAAAATGTCACAGCCATTGTGAGTATTTTAGATTATGATTTTAGAAAGATGGGGTATTTAGTCCCATCGGGAACCAATGCGGTCACAGCCTTGACGGATACTACTATTGCATTTTTGGGAGATATGGACAATAACGGCAGCGTAGACAGCGTAAGTTATTATCTCGGACCCAAATCCGAACCGAGTGGAACTGAAAATCCCAACGATAGATACTTATACAGAAAGGTCAACGGTACAGCAAATGACGTCGCACTCGGAATAACAAGTTGGACTTTAACATATTACGACATTTCCGGGAGTGTGACTACAGCGCCGGCAAATGTACGCTCCATAAGGATCAGTTTCACCGTTGAGACTACAATACCTTTCGACACCACTTACGGTTCAGCTCGATGGGAAGGAAGATTTACACCAAAAAACTTGTAGGGGAAATATATTGTCAGACAACAACTCAGGAAACGGAAGAGCAAATTCAGAATCGGGTAATAAGGGTGACCAATCTATAAGCGTCTGGTCACAGCACACCGGTTCATTAATATACTTTCAAAAACCACCGCTGCTATTAGCGCATTTTCCGCATGATTTAGCGGAAAAATTTTTGGCGATGGGATTCGACGAATACTATGATTTTCATGAGGATATAATGAAAGAGGGACAGCTCGGGAAGGATATGTTTCTTCTTTGTGAAGGGGAGGTTGCGATTTACAGTCAAGGGATAAAAATGGCCTCCCTTGAAAAGGGTGATGTATTCGGCGAACTGATTCTCTTCCGGCACCACTATAGGATTGCGTCTGTAAAGGTAGAGAAATCGGCTCGTTTGTTACGTTATTCGAGAGAGATACTGAAGGATTTTTTTGCAAGACATGGGCATAAAATCTTCGATTTTTATATAATGAATCTTATGGAGATATTAAGAAGAAAGCTGATTGCAACAAATAAAAGGGTGGTGGAGTTAGAACGTCAGCTGATTAAAAATTAATGCGCTCTTTTACATTACAGAAGTTTCGGAAGAGACGATAGTCAATCCTACCATAACTATCATAATAATCATGGTCACCATTAAATCAATAGTAGTTACAACCTTTTCCATTCTGTAACTGGTTTCAGTTTCGTAATAGTTAGCCAACTGCAAGGCATTGGATCTCAAGGCGCCCGATTCTGCTCCTGAACGAAATCGTGATAATGCTGTTTTCGTAAATACGCCGGTTTCTTCCATAGCCTCAACTATGCCCTTGCCTTCACCGAGCATAAGCGGAATACCGACTTCTTTCATTTGTTTTTCCATATATTTGTTCCTGCATGCTTCGGATGCGACTCTAATGACCTCAATATTTTCACCGGAACCGCTGTACAATGAATAAAAGACTCTCGCAAATATTTCAATGCTCATCTTGTGGACGAGGTCGCCAATCACAGGTATTCTTATTATGTACTTATCTTTGAATAAAGCCCCATCAGGAGTTCGAATCCACAGCACAAATGAGATAACCGGTAGTAATATGCTTGCAAGAATAATTAACCAATTCGCCTGGAGAAAATTGCTGAATTCCAATGTGGTTGCCGTCATGGGAGGAAGCGTTTTTCCCATTTTAAGAAAGACTCCGGCTGTTTCGGGAAAGATTACCATCACGTAGTATGCTACAACCAGTCCTATAACAAAAAGAGTAATGAAAGGAGTTACCAGGGCTTTCTTCAAAGAACGTTTAAACTCTTCGTCCCTTTGCATAAATTTAGCGGTACTTTCGTAAACTTCTGCCATATTACCGCTTGTTGAAGCAACCCCCAACATAAAGGCGGGGAATTTTCCAAATACATCTTCGTGTTTTCCGAAGACCTCGGCCCCCTCCTTACCTTCCTTAAGGTCTTTACTTATCTGTTTAATGACTTCTCGTAATCTTTTATTGGTCGTATCTTCCGCTAAGAGGTCTAATATTTCGTCGTAAGCCAAATTCTCTTTAAGTAAATCAGCGCATAATCGGATCCAAGACGCTATTTCAGCGGTGGGAACTCCTCCTTTTAAAACAAAAAATTTCTTTTGGACTTTTAGTACCTTAAAACCGAGTTTCTCAAGAGCAGCCTGAAGTTCCTCTTTACTGAAGGCTTTCTGTTCCCCGGTCTGAATTTCCTGAGTCCCCCGCCGAACACGATATATAAAATTAACTTTTTTTTGTATATTTTGGACTCTCAACCGTCTTTTACGCGCCAGGCTGTCGATGGTCTTTTTAGCATCCTTTTTATTTTCCGCCTCGATAGTACCTTGGATGAGCTTGCCTTTGATATTTTTAGCTGTATATCGAAATAATTCCATGAATCAGCTGTTTATTCCTTCCGAATTAGGATTTATTATTTTATGATGTTCAATCGTTGCATAAGTCACTAAGTCTCTTAGGCATTTTGTCAATACTCTTAATTCCGATGAATATAATATAGCAGAAAAAAATCTAAGTCAAGATTAAATCTTTCGGAATGTTATTGATTGTGTAAGCTGTTAAAAGCATATGATTTACATCAACATACCGTTTGTATTTTACAGAGAAATTCATATATTATTCGGAAGTGTATGTAATACCCTGTGAGTTCATATTATTATATTGTTATGGAAGCAGATGATTCACTGACTTTAAATATCTATTTATAGGAGTAATATGGATTTAGCTCAAGTAGAAGCGGCGAAGGAAATCTTAAGACCTCTAATTTCTCAAATTCCTAATACACTATTGGGTCTTGAAAGGCAGATGCATATAGGAAAAATTGTGTCAGAATTGGAAGTAGAGAAAAAAATGGCATTAAAAAATGTCATTGACGGCATCATTTTAAGAATGCCGGAAATTGATGCGTCTGATGTTGATATGGGGTCCGGGGGGTGCAGAGGGAAGATTTGGTATAGAGTACAGGGAGCAAAAAATCCTGATCCTGAGGCTGGCGAATTTACTGAAGCGGAAACGGATTTTTTTCTTTTGAATATAATGATGGAGAAACAGCAGGAATATCTTTTCAAAAATAGAAATGTTGATTTTTCTTATGTTGTAGGCAACGGAGAAAATGAACATCGTTTAAGGGGCGATATGTATTTTGATCTTGGGCATATCGCTTTAAACATGAGATTGATTGGCTCCGAGATCCGTCCATTTGCGGAATTTAATTTCCATCCTGAAATTGCCAAAGCTTTAAGCCTGAAATTTGTCAAACAAGGCTTAGTTCTCGTAACCGGTATAACGGGTTCCGGTAAGAGTTCCACTCTTGATTCAATCATTGATGCAAACAACCGTAGCGTTGACGCTCATATAGTGATACTCGGAAGCCCGATTGAACAGGTACATACGTCCGCACGGTGCATAGTAAGGCACAGAGAGATCGGGGCAGACGTAATGTCATTTAAAGAAGGAGCAATTCAGGCATTGAGGCAAGATCCCGATATAATCGTAATCGGTGAAATGAGAGACCCTGAGACGATTATAACCGGTCTCGAGATCACTGACAGCGGTCATAAAGTGTTTTCTACTCTGCATACCAGTTCAGCTGTAGAAAGTATTGACAGGATTATCGGGGAAGTGCCAAGTGAGGTGCAAGGAAGAATTAGAGAGCGTTTAGCAGAAGTTCTGACAGTAGTCATCTCACAAAAACTTGTAAGAACTTTGGATGGGAAAAGAGCTTTAGCAAAAGAAGTTCTAATGGTGACTCCCTCAATAAGGGCTGCAATAAAAAATAATAATCTTGATGAAATATATCAGATGCTCCAGCAGGGTCAGAAATTAGGAATGATAACTATGGAGCAGGATCTGAAACGTTTACTTGAGGAAAAGAAAATATCTTACGAAGAAGCGCTGAACAATGCGAATCTTAAAAAACGATTTAAGGAAATAGTGCAGTACTCTGCCTGATACTTTTTAATGGCCGCTAAACAAATTTTCAGCATCTATCTTGATGTCAAACGGGAGCTAAAGACCGTCCTCGCCTCTGTTTCCGGCGGAGTTGTCAAAGTTGAAAGCTTCGACCATGCGATGATGGTTACCGCATTGAAACAACAGGTCAACGAATTTGAGGATTTACCCGAGGATGAACCGCAAATAGAAGATGCGGCTGATGTTTTCGGCGTAGCCGACGAAAACATCGAAGTTTCAGATGAATCACTTTTTGGTGATACCGAAACTGATTCAGATGAAATTGAAACGATAGATGATGAAGATTCGGATGAAGGCGAACTGACAAATGAAGATATTCTTCTATCGCTCATACAACGTGTGGATGCCCAAAAGTTCAATTATGCGATAAACATTCCAGCTACACTACTATCGGTATTTCATCTAAGAGAAAATTATGAAGAGTTTAAACCTAAGGCACGGGAAGCAGAAATTAGGGCGACAGTGAGAGAGAGGCTTGAGAAGGATATACCGAATGACCATATCGCCTATATATCCGCCGTTGGAGAAGGGGCTATATCATTTTCTTACGATGGAAATATACCGTTACTATCCGCAATAGATGAAATTACGCCTCATCTTGAAGAAAGACCCAAGTTTAGCATCTCAGTTCCGGACGAAATATCCATATTAAATCTTATCCGCTTGAACGAGCAACCGGGAGAAGATGATTACATCGTTGTTATAGATATGGAAGAGACTACGACAAGGCTGATTATCACAAAGGGAGGAGAAATTGTTCATATTCCGCCTCCTATACAATCGGGTACAGAGACTCCTGAAGTGATGGCTACTATTTATAGTAAGATTCTCTATGAACAGGATATGGGAAATATGCCTGATTTTAGTAAAATAATCCTGACAGGTGAATCAAGAGATGTTAATGCGCAGGAATTTTTAAAGGAAAAGTTCGCTGATGTCAGTGTTGAATATCTTGCTATCCGCACAGATAAAATCGAGTTGCCCGATGAATTGGTAGAAGATCTGCCGGAATATGCAGTTCCACTTGGAATGGCGATCCAGGCTTTAATTCCGAAGAATGAGCATGTATTAAAATTGAATATGCTGCCGGATTACGTAACCAGCAGACAACGGACGTTGAAATTAAACTGGCATGGAATGGTAGCATTGGCATTGATATTTTCCTTTCCCTTTATGTTCAATTGGCAGGATAAAAAACAGTCAGCTCTGAAAATAGAAAATTCACAACGCTTGGTTAATTTAACAACATCTATTGCGGATCTCGAGTGGGCGGAACCATTATTGGACAGTATTGCCACCAACATGGGAATTGCTATGGATAATATGATCCTAATTGATTCTTTGGCAAAGGGAACGATGAGATTTTCGGTTACTCTTGATAAGATAAACAGGGCAATGAAAGACGTCAATAATATCTGGCTTACACAATTATCCTCGAGAAAGAATTCCATTGAAATTTCCGGGTACAGTCTTTTTAGAAACAGAATTCATAGGTTGGCTGCAGAATTCACAGGAGCGAATATTCAGAGCGTTACACCAGCTTTGATAAGGAATAAATCGGTATATCGCTTTGCAATGGTTCTGGATAAAGTTGTAGCTGACGATTCACTTTTCAATCCTGTTGTTATTATCCCTGAACCTGAGCCTGAACCTGAAATTATCCCTGTAGTTGTTATTGAAGAGACGTTTGAGGAAGAAATAATTGCCGAAATACCCGTTGAAACCCTTCTGCTTGATACAACGGTATTTGATACATTCTTTGCGGATACCATTGAGTATCCGCCATATGAAGTAATGGATATTCCTTATGGGATGATAATGGCGGACGCTTTTTACGGCGAATTGGTAACAGTGGAAATACCTCCTGACTTTGAAGAGGAATTGGTTTCAATGTTCACCGAGGAGGACCTATATGACACTGTGATAGTTGCGGATGAACTATCGATGACCGAACCGGACACTGTGATTGCGAAAGTGTCTTCTTACTTTGATAATTCATCGTTGATTCAGGTTGATAAATCTAATTTACCTCTTCTGTACAGTGAAGCTTACGGCCATTATATCAATTCTGATTACCAATCCGCTCTTGATATTTTTCTGGCGATAGCCGATGCAAGATTAGATGATTCACTGACCGACAACGCTCAGTATTGGGTTGGGGAATGTCTTTTAGCGCTCGACATGCCTGAACAGGCAATAGCGGCGCTCGTAAATTTATTCGAATATTTCCCGGCATCGAATAAAATTGAAGCGGCGCAGTTACTGATTGGAATGGCGTATGCGGAAGTAGGAAGGAAGGATGAGGCAGAAATGGTTATCAATTTACTTCTTAAATCAAATCCCGACGGTGAATTTGCAGCCAAAGCAAAATTCTTATTAAAAACAATTCGTAATCAGGAATAATTTGATGTCTTATGCCATTCGAAATACATTGGTACTTATTATAGTTCTGCTGGTATTATTAGGATCCGGATGGGGTTGGTTAAAATTCCAATATGGAAATGCTCTATCACTCCTTGAAACCGAACTTAAAATAAAAGAGGCACGCCTTACTCAGCTAGAAACGGTTTTTGCCGACTATGATTATATGCAGGATATGTTAACTTCGACGCTACGGAGATGGGAATATTATCCGAAAATCCTGCTCCGGGAAAGCTCCATACACGAAACATTCAGGTATCTGGAATCCATAGGGAGTCAAAAAGCAGCTTTTGAATATGAATTTAAACTTTCAAACATAGATAATGAGGGTGATATTATTTACGCTGATTATCAATTAGACGGACAAGGTCGGTACAATAATGTCTTTAGATTTATACAATACATGGAAAAAAGTAGGCCAATGTATAAGATAGAATCGCTCGAACTCAGCCAAATAACGGGAAGTCGAACCTCACGCGGAGAAATCAATGTAATATTAAAATTTAAGGGTATATTCGCGTCAAAGGATAAAATTGGATTAACGAAAGAAGGAGACCAGTTCAAATTAGCGAACGTACGATATAGTTCCGGATATGACCCTTTTAAACCATTTATATTGAATATTCTTCCTCCAAATACCGGTAATTTGCTTGAAATCAATAGAGCAAAGGTGATAGCCATTATGAAAGGAGTAGTGTATATTCAAGGTAGATCAGGGGATATGAGAACATTGAGAGTTGGCGATAGGGTATATCTCGGAATCTTGGAAAAAATTGATTTGAGGAAGAGGGAAGTGGTATTCACTATGAATAGAGGAGGTATTTTCGATAAAGTAACTATGCGGCTCGAAAAATAAGACTAATTAAAGAGAGATCAACATGATATTGGCAAGAAAATATAAGAGGTTTTTAAAACGGTTAAAAATCCTAACAAGCTTTATCGTATCTGCCGAATTATGTCTCTTAATGACTGTGGGCGATATAAATGCTCAACGGGGGGGAGTGCCGTCCCAATTACGGGGTGGAGAAGGCGCTAATGTAGCCTTTCCTCCCACTACTACATTTTCTCAAGCGATACAAATATTAAGCCAAATATCGAGAGATGTAGAAGGTAAAGTAATAATTGATCCCACCAATCAACAGGGGCCAATAAACGTTTCCGTTCCCTCACTTAATTGGAAAAGAGCTCTTGAGATGATTCTGAGGGCAAACGGATTGGAATTCGTCGAAAGAGCAACTTACTATGAGATACGCCCCTCCGGTTCTGGTGTTGCCCAGCCTTCGGGACCTGCGTTGCCACTCGAAAACGAACTGACGTTAAATTCTCGACAAGTAGAAATTTCCGCAATATTTTTTCAAGGTGACAGAGGAAGTATAGCAGAAGCGGGAATTGACTGGTCAATGTTTTCAAGGGGAAACGTCAACTTTGATGTCAGCTCGATTGCGGCTACAAATGTAACTCAAAATTTTCTGAGAGCATCGGTTAATTATACAGCGGAAGCGGGCGCCGTAACCATAACTACGCTCGGAATACTGAGAGCATTTGAAGCTCTCAATATCGGAACCATAATATCTAAACCTTCTATCATAGTCTTGGATGGCGCAGAAGGGATGATACAGGTTGGACAGAGCTTCTCAATAAAACAAAAAGATTTTGCCGGAAATACAACTGATGAATTTTTTGAAGTCGGAACAATATTGAAAGTAACGCCACAAATAATTAGAGACAGGGATGTGACCTTTATTCATATTGATTTAGCTGTCGAAAAGAGTACTGCTTTTCCTGATGCCGTTAGCACGCGTATAGATAAACAGTTGGCAAAGACCCAAATTTTATTGCTTGACGGTGAACAAACTGTGATAGCGGGACTCTTTACAGATGAAAGTCAATCAGTTCGAAAAGGCATACCTATATTGAAAGACCTCCCGTGGTGGTTCTTTGGACTACGGTTTTTGACGGGATTTTCCTCGGTTGACAAGTCTGAAGGTGAATTGATCATTATTATCAGAGTAGATTTGGTACCATCCCTTACAGAGAGAATTGAGAGGAGAAGGGCGGAGCTTGATGAGATCATCGAAAAAGAACGCGTCAAATTCCAGGAAGACTTAAAGAAGCTTCCGTCAAATTAAAAACTCAAACAACTTTACATTTCGACTCAGCTGATTGGACAATGTTATGATAAAATTTGAGGCAGTGTCCAAAAAATACGGCTATTATACAGCCCTTCAAAATCTAAATTTAGAAATTCCTGCCGGCACGCTTTATGGTTATTTGGGACCTAACGGCGCCGGGAAGACCACTACCATCAAAATGCTTGCAGGTTTATTAAAACCAACATCGGGCTGCGTATATATAAATGGTATTAATATTCACGAAGAACCGTTGCGGGCAAAGCCGATGTTCGGGTATGTTCCGGATAAACCGTATCTATATGATAAATTAACCGCTGACGAATTAATGCATTTCATCGGGGGAATATACGGAATGAGTAAGGAGGATATTCGCACGAGTTCTGATTCTCTGTTTGAAACTTTTGAAATTACTTCTTGGCGGAACAAGCGTGCTGAAGAATATTCACAGGGGATGAAGCAAAAACTTTTAATAGCCGCCGCTTTTATTCACGAGCCTGAGGTGTTTGTAATCGATGAACCGATGGTTGGGCTTGATCCGAAAAATATAAATAATCTTAAGCTCTTTCTGAAGGAAAAAGCCAAATCGGGTGTTACCATATTTCTCTCTACTCACAGTTTGCATGTGGCAGAAGAATTATGTGACAGAATCGGAATTCTCAATAATGGCAAACTGATTGCTGAAGGTACATTGGACGAATTGCGGATAGATGCCAAAAGCGACGGTGAAAGCCTGGAATCGTTATTTTTGAATCTTATCGCAGAAGAAGAGTTAAACAAATAATATAACCACATTAATATTTCAATTTGAAAGATTTTCTTAAAATAAAGTTTATCAGCATGTTCCGATTTGGAAGCGGATGGAATGCCGGATCAATATTTATGGAAATTGCCACTACTCTTGTATTTGCCGCGTTTGCCTATGGAGCTTATGCCGGCATCAAAATAACTATAACTTTTATGATAGAAAGCGTTCATCTTCCGGTGATATTTTTGCACAGTCTGCTTGCAACAGGATTATTTGCTTTATTCGTGATGACGGCTGTCGGAAATTCAGTAACCGCTTTTTCAGCCTTCTTCAGATCGGAAGAATTGGAATATCTCTTCACCCTTCCGTTGGATGCCAAGAATATATTCATGTTTAAATTTGCCGAAAATTTTTTCAGAAGTTCAACTCCTATGTTCCTTCTTGGCGGTTCGGCGCTAATGGCATATGGAACATACTTTAATTTGAGCATTATGGAATATCTGCTGATAATCTTCGGGATAGCGCTTCCTTTCGTTTTTATGGCGGCAGGATTAGGAACGCTGATTCTCTATATCATAGTACGTATCTCTACATTTTTCTCGCCAAAACTGATAATTACTGGGGCAATACTGCTTACGCTGATTGGATCAGGCGCCTATTTTCGATCAATTAATCCGGTGGAACAAGTTCAGGAGATCATTAAATATTATCCGAATTTCGAGGATCATCCAGCTTTTGCCCAAGCGGGAATAGGGGAGGTTGCATTCGTTCCGAGCACCTGGGTCGCAAGCGCTTTATTCAGCATTGTAGATGGCGACACCGCCTCAGCATTGAACAATATTAGCGTGATAATTTTGGCTTGCATAGGCTTGGTAACGATCCTATACATTGTGCCGGGCAGCGGATATTATAAACTTTGGCTTGACATTCAGGGAAAAGAATGGCTCATAAGTAAACCAAATAAATCCACTCAAACCAATTTTTTATTAAATCTTAAATTACCATTCAGCAAAAAAGTCGAAGCGTTTTTAAAGCGTGATCTGATGATGTTTTTCAGAGATCCGAGTCAGTGGGGGCACATGATACTTTTTATGGTACTCTTACTTATATTTATAGCAAATATGAGTGGATTGACTCTTTATATATCCGATCCGGTCAGGATGACGCTGCTATTTATTGCGAACTATATATTCGGCGGGTTTTTTCTCGTTTCGTTAGCTGTTAGATTCGTATTTCCACTAATGAGTCAGGAGGGACAGGCATTCTGGATGATAAAATCAGCGCCGCTTTCAATGAGGTTTATACTAAGCTATAAAGTCATCATTTCATGCGTGATACTGCTCTCGATCGGAATACCGCTATTGGGAATTACTTCCCGTGCTTTGAGCGCAAGCAATAATCTTCTGATGATAACTCTCACGTTCACGATATTAGCCACTCTGATTACGACCCTGCTCTCTCTTGCCACAGGCGCTTGGTTTGCTAATTTGAAAGAGAAGAGCGCCATTAGAGCTGCATCTTCAAGAGGGGCAACAGTTGCATTTTTAGTCACAATGTTTTATTTAGTGGGAGGAAGTTCCTTATTATCGGTGATTTCGTTAGCTGTTTTCAAATTTACGATAGATAATGAACCATACGAACCAAATAGCATATTATTTATATTGGGAGTGTTCGGGATAATAAGTATAATTATTGCGGTAGTGAGTGTTATTGTCAGCAGGAAAGCCTTAGAGCGGGAGGAAGTCTATGCAAGATAGGAAAATAACCAACAGAAATCTTATACATTTTTTAACTCTGACGACAGTTGTCTTATTGCTTCTGAGCGGATGTAGTTCTACAACTCTGTTGCTCGAGAAAACTACGGTCAGATTCGATAAGGAGCAATACGAAGTTTCAGACAAGTATATTTGTACCATCGAAGGTCAACTGATGAATTCAAAGGGATCATATGTGGCTGAAAAGAGTATCGCCGCCGCATCGCGTGATTTTAAAAATTTAATGTCGACCGTCAGTAAAACAGGGGTCGACGGCAAATTTTCGATTCAGCTCTATTGGATAGAGCAACCTTTTATTTATGCCGATGTTTTCCCTAATCCTGCTCAAAGCAGTTTGACGAGCAGCGGTTTCTCGTACTTAAAGAACTCAAGAACTATAACACTTGATGTGCCGGTTTACATCACGGATGAACAAGAACAGCTGTTGAGTACTCCCATTACAATGTACAGTCTCTCATTTGCATTGAGGAGGATGGCAGAAGATGTGGTTAACAAAAGGCTTATCAGATACTCCTTTTCCGCCCAGGATTATGAAACCGGATTGACTATTAATGGAGCAGAAATAACACTTCACGCTAAAGGAGTGGTATTTTCGCCCGATTCACTCTTAGGCAATTATATTATCAGCGATACCTTGCGAGCGCTGGCTGTCCGACACACTAAAGAGTATGTCGTTCATGAACAAACAAAAATTCTTACACCGGATAAAGACGCTAAGTTCAATGTGCTGACCTTTAGCGAGTATACGGTGACATTTGAGCATCCGCAATATTACACGGCGGTAGAAACTCTTTATGTTGAAAGACCGGTTGAAAAGATATTTCGGGTAACACAATTGGGCGCGCTAAAGAAGTATGATTTTATAGATCAATAATACTTATTCATTCGCCTCTAAGGCGGGGCATCAAGCTCTTGCGGATTAGATTTCTATTAGTGCTTGACATGAGATAAAATGCAGGATATATTTATACGCTGTAAATGAATTAAACAAAAAGGTTTTTATACTGTATGGTACAAGTTCTGGTCAGAAAAGACGAACCGCTTGAGAAGGCGCTACGTAGATTTAAAAAGAAATATGAGAAGGCAGGAATACTCAAAGACGTGAAGAAAAACTCCTACTATGTGAAACCCAGCCAACAAAAACGCATGAAAAAAGCAAAGGCTGAAAAAAGAGCCCGCAAAACTTCTTTCGGATTTAGCCGATCGCATAGATAACAATTATTAGCGGTATATTTTCATCCTGCCAAAATTGGAAATATATCAATTCAACAGTTGATCCAGGTCTGAATCCTGGATTTTGCGTTTAGTAAGGAATAACTAATTTGTCACCACTTATTGCCACCCTGTCGGGAATCAGAGGAATTTATGGTGACGGCTTGACACCCGAAGTTATCAGGAATTATACACTCGCGTTCGGCTCTCTTTATGGTCCAAAAATCGTAATAGGAAGGGATACCAGAACTTCAGGTCCGGAAATAGAATCAACGGTGTCTAAAACCCTTCTTTCAATAGGCTGTACTCCCATTCATCTCGGTTTGGTCACAACGCCGGCGACTCAATTGGCTGTTGAAAATTTAAATGCCGATGGCGGGATAATCATCAGCGCGAGTCATAACCCGGCTGAATGGAATGCGCTTAAACTTGTTGCTTCCGATGGTTCGTTTCTCCCTGAAGCCGGATTTAAAAAATTGCAGGATAAATTAGACTTGGGGGAGTACGAATTCGTTGACGGCGCTTCTGTAGGAGAGAAGCAAATATATGCCAAAGCAAATGAGGATCACATCGGATTGATTCTATCTTTGTCATATTTAGAGGTAGAGAAGATTAAGAAAAGGGCATTTAAGGTGGTAGTTGACTGTGTCAACGGTGTCGCCTCTGAAGTTCTTCCCGATCTGCTCGGATTGCTTGGTTGCGAGGTTACCAAAATTCATTGTGAACCGAACGGTCTTTTTCCACATACTCCTGAACCTCTTGAACACAATCTTTCCGACTTGATAGAAAAAACAAAAGAAAATGAGGCAGACATAGGATTCGCCGTAGATCCGGATGGAGACAGGCTTGCCATCGTATCGGACGGAGGTAAGTATCTGTCTGAGGAGTATACCCTTGTTATAGCGACGGATGTTGTACTCTCGGGATTGCCCGAAGGTCAGAAAGTAGTTACAAATCTGTCCACAACACGGGCGGTTGACGACATCGCCGAAAAACATGGAGCAGAGGTTATCAGAACACGGGTGGGTGAAATAAATGTCGTTCAGGAGATGAAAAAGGTGAAGGCGGTTATCGGAGGCGAGGGAAACGGAGGCGTCATACTTCCCGAAGCCCATTATGGACGAGACGCGCTTGTTGCCGCCGCTTCGGCGCTTCAATTTCTTACGAACCATGAAGAACCGCTCTCGGAGATCTACTCTAAAATGCCTCAATACGTGATGCTCAAAAGGAAGGCGGAGCTCGGCGGTGTGCCGACTGATTCAATCTTAAAATTAATAGCCGGGCACTTTTCAGAATATGACGTAGATACGCGGGACGGCGTTAAAGTTAATAAGCCGGAGGGCTGGCTTCACGCGCGCGTGTCTAACACCGAGCCTATCATGCGGATTTACGTTGAGGCAAAGACTAAAGAGTCGGCAGAATCTATCTGGAATGAACTGGTGAACATACCGGGATTATTATTAAGGGTAGTCTGAAAACCGTTAAAACGGTTCTACTATCCTATCGTACATACTTGACCCCTTGATAAATCAAGGGGTTAATGAGAGATACGGCAACAAGACCTCATAATATCAATGTTTGCTTCAGATACAGATAGATATTGAAAGATATGAAAATTTAACCTGATAATATAAGAATCATAGATTATATTTTAATAACCCCTCGATTCATCGAGGGGATTACAAAAAGTGTATATGAAATCTAACCGTTTTAACGGTTTTTAAAACCAGGAATAATTTTATTGGCTGAACATTCTTATACCTCCTGCTTGATTCATATGGTATGGGCGACCAAAGGACGACATAAGGTATTTCAAAAGAGAATCCGTATTAGTTTATCAGAATTTCTTACCGAATATTCAAATTCAAAAGGGATTTATATGATAACTAATTATGTTAATTCTGACCATGTACATATACTTATTAGTCTGCCTTCCGATATGACCATTGAGAGTGTTGCAAAGACGCTGAAAGGAGGGTCATCATACTGGCTAAATCGAAACAGATTAACGAAAAATAAATTCTCTTGGGCTAGGGGCTATGGAGCGTTTTCATTGTCACAATCGAATCTTGATAAAGTCGTCCGCTATATTGCTAATCAAGAATCTCATCATAAAAAGAAAAGCTTTTCGGATGAGTATGAAGAATTTCTAAAATTCTATCAGAGTAAGAAAAACCGTTAAAACGGTTCTACTATCCTAACGTACATACTATGACCCCTTGATAAATCAAGGGGTTAATGAGAGATACGGGAACAAGACCTCATAATATCAATGTTTGCTTCAGATACAGATAGATATTGAGAGGTACGAAAACTAGACCTAATAATTTAATTAAAAATGATTGATAATATATTAATAACCCCTCGATTCATCGAGGGGATTACAAAAAGTGTATATGAAATCAAACCGTTTTAACGGTTTACTACATATTTAGGGTGTAAAAAACCAAACGCCTAAATCCCTATAGGATGCCAGGTGGTTTTTATCTCCTGAGTATCGAGGATTTGGTAGGGGTCTTGGGCTTTTTCTTTTGTCCAATCCTTTGTATTTATAATGTGTGGACGTTTGACATTCAGGGAGCTGTTTTCCATAACCCGTTTACCCTCTTTTTTGTCATCACCGCAATAAATCACGGCATTCACATCCATATGAGTACTGAAATTATCCAATAACTCCGAGCGAAAACCTGTCAGCATATTCACGACTCCCCCCGGGACATCAGAAGAGTGTAATACTTCGGCAAAGGAAACGGCGCAAAGTGGTTTAGAATGAGAGGCGAGAACAACGCAGGTGTTTCCGCCAACAATGACAGGAGCAATAACAGATATAAGTCCCAATAACCCGCTCTCTTCCGGCGCAATCATGGTGACCACTCCCGTCGGTTCCGGAACGGAAAAATTAAAATGCGGTGACGCAACAGGATTTACGGAGCTGAACAGCTGTATATACTTGTCGGACCACCCTGCGTAGTAGATAAATCGGTCAATTGAGATGTTGACCTCTTTTTCCGCCTTTGCGGCGGAATCGCCCTGAAGTATCAGTTCAGAGACGAACTGTTCGCGTCTGCCTTCAAGCATTTCTGCGATCCTGTAAAGTATTTGCCCTCTGTTGTAGGCAGTGCGTCCGGACCAACCTGAAAAAGCCTTTCTTGCGGCAACTACAGAATTTCTGAAATCTTTTCTCGAACCGCGGCATATATTAGCTAACGGTTTTTTGTTTTTCCCTTCTAACAAATAATAGCGTCCCGATTCGGTCCGCGGAAATTTTCCGCCTATATATATCTTGTAGGTTTTGAGTACTTCCAATCGTTTCTTCATCAGATCAACTCCACGTAGGGAAGGAGTCCGTGAAGTCCGCCCTCTCTGCCCATTCCGCTCTCTTTATAACCGCCGAAGGGTGACGTAGGATCGAATTTATTGAAGGTGTTCGCCCATATGACTCCGGCGTTTATCTGTTTCGTAACCTTAAATACCTTTGAGCCTTTATCCGTCCAAACGCCTCCGGAAAGCCCGTAAGGAGTGTTATTTGCCTTTTCGATAGCCTCGTCCACGGTTCTGAACGTTTGAATGGCGAGAACGGGACCGAAAATTTCTTCCTGCACTATACGGTGCGATTGAGAGACATCCGTAAACAGGGTGGGTTTGAACCAGTAACCGGATTTCGGCAGCGCGCAAGTCGGTTGATAAATGGTGCCGCCCTCATCAATACCCGCTGAAACAAGTTCGTTTATTCTTTTTAACTGGGCTTTCGAGTTGATAGCTCCTATATCGGTATTTTTATCGAGCGGGTCGCCTATGATGAGCGTTTCCATTCTGTTTTTCAATTTGTTTATTATTTCGTCTGCGATCCCTTCCTGAATCAGAAGCCGTGATCCGGCGCAGCAAACATGACCCTGATTAAAAAATATAGCGTTTATAATACCTTCCACCGCTTGATCGAGGTCCGCCTCTTCAAAGATGATATTAGCCGCCTTGCCGCCGAGCTCTAAAGAGTATTTTTTACCGGTGCCCGCAAGCGTTTTTTGAATATATTTACCTACGACAGTCGAGCCTGTGAACGCTATCTTGTCAAGACCGGGATGGTTAACAATCGCTTTTCCTGTTTCACCGGCTCCGGGTATGATATTTACGACTCCCGGAGGAAGATCAGCTTCCTGAATAATCTCCGCTAACTTCATGGCTGTCAGTGGAGTGGTTTCAGCGGGTTTAAGAACGACTGTATTCCCTGTCGCTAATGCCGGAGCGATTTTCCATGCCGCCATCAGAAGAGGGAAGTTCCACGGGATTATCTGTCCCGCAACGCCTAAAGCCCTTGTTTTTCTGCCGGGGAAGGCATAATCGAGTTTGTCAGCCCACCCGGCGTAATAAAAGAAGTGCGCCGAAGCAAGGGGAATATCCACATCCCGCGATTCTCTGATCGGTTTTCCGCCGTCAAGGGATTCAATAACCGACAGTTCCCTTGACCGTTCCTGCATTATCCTCGCTATACGGAATATATACTTCGAGCGTTCGCTCGCGGGCATTTTCGACCAATATTTATCGTAGGCTGTTCGGGCAGCTTTCACGGCGCTGTTCACGTCCGCCTTGGATGCCTCGGCAACCTTCGCAATCTTCTTACCGGTTGCGGGATTTTCTGTCCAGAAATATTTCCTGCTCTTGGGAGAAACGAACTCCCCGTTGATAAACAGATCGTACTTATCATCCAACTTGACATGATCAGTACTTTCCGGAGCGGGAGAATATTCCCAAACCGAGTTAAAGTCAATTAATTTTTCCTTTGTAACCATCGATTTAATCCTTTGAGAAATAATTTGCGGACTGATAAACTCCGTTGGCTTGTTTCAATATTTGCATAAGAAGATCGTTTGCAAGCGAACTTGCGCCAAACCTGAACAGGTCGGGAGTCAGCCACTCGACTCCGAGAGTTTCTTTTAGTAGAACAAGGTATTGTATGGCGGTCTTGGCATCGCTGATTCCGCCTGCCGGTTTCAGACCGACTTTTTTTCCTGTCTTGAAATAGTGGTCCCTGATTGCCTGCATCATTACCAGGGCTACCGGCTGCGTGGCAGCAGGCTGTATTTTGCCTGTGGAAGTCTTAATAAAATCAGCTCCGGCTCCGATAGCTATACCGCTTGCGAGCCGTACATTATCAAGAGAATAGAGTTCACCCGTTTCAAGAATGACCTTTAGATGCGCTTCGCCGCATGCCTCCTTGACCGAGGCGATCTCATCGAAGACGAGATGGTATTCTCCTCTAAGAAACGCTCCCCGGGATATGACCATGTCTACCTCATCCGCGCCCATTCTCACTACCCGCCGGACTTCGCTGAGCTTTGTTTGAAGGGTTGTCATTCCGCTTGGAAAGGCGGTAGCGACAGAGGCAACTTTGACGTTCGATTCTTTTAGGCATTCGACAGCTGTCGGCACCATAGGCGGATATACGCAAACAGCGGCGACATTAGGCAAATCCGGAAATGAATCATGGAGGTGAAGCGCTTTATTACATAGTTGACGGACTTTCCCCTTGCTGTCTTTACCCTCCAAAGTAGTGAGGTCTATCATGCTCAAAGCCAATTTGAGAGCCGACAGCTTAGAATTCTTCTTTATGCTTCGTTTATTAAGTCTCGCGACTCTTTCCTCGATCCCTATTTGATCTACAGGTGGAGGATTTAAAAAATCCGAAAGATTTATGCTGCCGTTGTTGCTCATATTTGAAATATGTTCCTGTTGTTAGTGAATTTCATCAACTAACTAAAATAAAATCTTGCTGTTATGATAAAAACTAATCTAATTATAGATGAAATTCAAGTTTTGCAGAGGAAAAATAGGATTAACGAGACATCCTTGTAAATGCAACATTTTAAGCGAAAAAGCGTATCTTTAAAGAAAGTATACTACTTATGAAATTTAATATGCACTCTAAGTGAGGAAAATTTGAAAAATATTTACAAAACGCTGGTTCTTGTCCTTTTGTTATCATCTTTATTGTTTGCGGCATGCAGCGGAGAGCATGCTGAGGGAGAAAACAAAGTAAATTCAAGCGATTCTTCGGCGACTGACAGCTCTAAAAAAGTTTCGGCAAAATTAGCCGAAGCTAAAGAAGAAGACCTTGATTTGGTACCCGTTGAGATCTTTGAGGTGTGGCGGGGGGCGATATCATCCTACATAATTCTAAGTTCTACGGTAGAAACAGAGCAATATGTAGACGTTTATCCTTATTTGACCGGGATCGTAGCAACTCTTCTTGCGGAAGAAGGGGATGACCTAAGGAAGGGAGCGCCGTTACTGCGATTGGATGCCGAAGAGTACCAACTCAGAGAAGCCAAAGCGCTGACAGGGTACAAAAGTGTTCAAAGTGAATTCAAAAGAGCGCGCGCCCAGTTTAACAAGGAGTTGCTGAGTAAGGAGGAATACGATAAAGCGAGCCTTTCCTTGGAACAGGCAAAATTAAGCTGGCAGGAAGCCAAATTGAATCTTGACAGAACTATTGTTCGCGCGCCTATAGACGGGATAGTATCTTTGCGAAACGTGCGGCAGGGAGACAGAGTAACGCCGAATGACCATATATATTCGATGGTAAATCTTGAAAATATCATAGCGACAGTTCATGTTCCGGAAAAGGAACTCTCCTCCATCAAAATTAATCAACTTACATATTTGAGCTCGGATTATTTAGGAGATGAAAAGTTTGAAGGCTATGTGAAGCGGATTTCGCCGGTTGTCAATCCTGCAACGGGCACTTTCAAGGTTACTATCGGGCTTGGTGATAACCATAAAGGTCTTAGACCGGGCATGTTCGTAAATACCTTCATAGTGACCATGACAAACAATAATGCCTTATTGTTAGATAAAGATGCCATAGTATATGATAATGATAAGCGATTCGTTTTTGTTGTTAAAGATTCGTTGGCGTTAAAAATAGCGGTTGAAATAGGATTTGAAGATGCTTCTACGGTAGAGATATTGAATGGTGTTAGTGACTCGGACAAAGTTATAATTGTGGGTCAGAACGGATTGAAGGACAAGACGAAAGTCAAGGTCGTTAAAGAACGTAAGATTTCCTAATTATCAATTTCGCATTGCTATTAAAGAGGTGTTTTCTTGAGTGAATCACAGAACTCAGCTGATAAGCTAGATACTATTTTTAAAATTACCACGACCCGGCCGGTAGCTATCACTATGATAGCGTTGGCGGTAGTTGTTTTCGGTTTCGTCTCATATAAGCAACTCTCTTTGAATTTAATGCCGGATATAACCTATCCGACACTGACAGTGAGAACAGAATACCTGGGAGCAGCGCCTGAGGAGGTGGAAACTACCATCTCGCGACCCGCAGAGCAAGCTCTCGGAGTTGTGAGTAACCTCGCGAATCTTACGAGCATATCGAAATCAGGGGTGTCCGATGTAGTTTTAGAGTTTGGATGGGGTACGGATATGAATGTCGCGACCCAGGATATCAGGGAAAAACTCGACCAGATCAGATTTCCCGATGGTGTTGACAGACCGCTCATATTAAGATATGATCCTTCACTCGATCCGATAATGAGAGTCGGGCTTGCCGGTGGCGATAACCTGTTTGCGCTTAGGCTATTTGCCGAAGAAGAAATAAAACGGGAGCTCGAGACCGTTCCGGGAGTTGCCGCCGTAAAAGTGAAAGGCGGGTTGGAAAGGGAAATTCGGGTTGAGATAGATGAGTCTCAGCTGACGCTTCGGGGTCTCGACATTAGAACTATCAATAATCTTATCCGTCAGGAAAACATAAATCTTGCAGGGGGAAACCTCAAAGAGGGTCAGACAGAATATCTTGTCAGAACTCTTAACGAATTTAAAAACATAAATGAAATATCGGAACTTGTCGTCTCAAGAGTGGGAGAGGTCGAAATACGAATCAAAGACCTTGGAGTTGTTTATGAAACTCATAAAGACAGGGAAGTAATTACGCGGATCGGCGGCGAAGAAAGCGTAGAACTTGAGATATACAAGGAAGCGGATGCAAATATAGTCGCAGTTGCGAGTAGAGTGAGAGACAGGTTATACGGAACTCCCGGTCAACATAAATTTATCCGTGAAATGAAGGAGAAAGAAAAAAAGAAGAAAAAAGAAGAAGCGAAGAAGAGAAGAGATCGGAAAGACGGGAAGTTGGTTGCCTCCGCCAAAGACGAAAAGGTGAAGAAGAAAGAGAAAAAATCTGATAAAAAAGGAAAAAAAGGCGGAGGACGAAGGGGAAGAAGGGGCGGGGACGATTCGGCGATGATGAAGGCTGCCATGACCAATTTTTTATCTCATGAAATGCCGAGAGGCGTAAAGATGAGCACCCTCAGCGATCAATCTATCTTCATAAAGAGCGCTATAGATGAAGTGATGAATACCGCTATATTAGGAGCGTTTCTCGCGGTCATAGTCTTATTCGTATTTTTGCGTAAGGTGACTACGACTTTGATCATTGCCTTGGCAATTCCCCTTTCTATTATTGCCACTTTCGCTCCAATGCATATATTCAACGTCTCGCTTAACATAATGTCATTGGGAGGACTTGCTCTCGGCGTCGGAATGCTTGTGGATAATTCCATAGTCGTTCTTGAAAGCATATTCCGTTGCAGGGAGGAGGGGGATGATCTTATGGAATCTGCGGTAAGGGGAGTTAAGGAGGTAGGCACCGCTGTTTTTGCGTCTACTCTGACAACAATAGCAGTGTTCTTCCCGATAGTTTTTGTTGAAGGAATTGCCGGACAAATCTTCGGCGATCTTTCTCTTACGGTAGTTTTTTCGTTATTGGCTTCTGTAGCTGTAGCGCTGTTTTTGATTCCTATGCTTGCTTCGAGAAGATTGGACAGATCTAAATCGGGTTTATCATTCGATAATATCAAAAGAATAGATTTTATGCGGCTGAGAGCCATAGAAAATTTGAAAGAACTGTCCGATAATGACACACTTTCAAAAGGGGAAAAAGTTTACACTTACATCTTTTACATATTTAAATTAGGAGGCGAATTTCTATTCAAGACAGCGATGATGGCTTCAACTATCCTGCTCTTATTTTTAAAAATAATAATGATTATTTTGTTCGTTCTCACGGCTCCATTGATAACGCTGATTTCAATTTTTACGAACAGATTTAAAGATTTCAACAGCTGGTTCCTTGAATGGGCGGAAAGAGATAGTTTTTTCGGTATCGTGTACACAAGAAGAATTTGGGAAGAGCTGCTTCGGTTCACTGCTCCGGAGGAACTGATGACGGCGTTGACCAAGTATTTTTTGAATTACCAAAAGGTTTCGGATTACAGAGGAAAAAAGTGGAAATTATGGGAAGGGTGGATTTTAAGAGGTCTGTTTACTCCATTGGTTATCTTTTACCATCTTATCAGATTCCTTGTTGGTATTATCGGGTCGCTAATAGGACGGTTGGGCGTTGCAGTCATGAATTTTGTCACGCTGGTTGGGATCTTCGTCTGGACGCTGATCGGAATAATACTTATGCCCGCCGTAATGCCGCTTGTGAATCTGTTTGAAATAGGATATGATAAGGTGAATGTGGCATATCCAAAAGCCATAAGGTGGTCGCTTAATAATAAAGGTACGGTCATAGGCACGTCAGCGGGACTATTTCTATTTGCTTGGTTCGTTCTCATGCCGACGCTTGGTAACGAATTGATTCCTGAGGTTTATCAAGGCGAATTCAATGTTGATATCTATCTGCCTGTAGGGACACGTCTTGAAGAGACGGACAAGGCGCTTAAGGCGGTAGAAAGTAAGATCAGCGGCTATAAGATGATCTCGGAACTGGCTACGGTTGTCGGAGCGGCGAAGTCTACTAATTTGAAGAGTGATGAAGGAGAGCACACGGGTAAGGTTACGGTGAGAATGGGGACTGAATATATCGGAGCGGAAAATGAAATAGCCCTGATCCGAAATATCAGGCGGGATCTTTCCGAGCTGCCCGGTATCGTGACGAAGATATCCAGACCCGTTTTATTCAGCTTTAAAACGCCTGTGGAAGTGCAGGTGCAGGGGTATGATTTAGATGTCCTGAAACGAATGGCTTCCTCAGTGGAGGGCAAACTGAGCAAAATTCCGGGATTAACCGATGTAAAATCGAATATACAAACTGGTAATCCTGAGGTGCAGATTATTTATAACAGAAAATTGCTGGCTAAATACGGGTTGAAAATTTTCGAAGTCGCAAGTATTGTTAGAAATAAGGTAAAAGGCGAAGTAGCCTCTCATTTTAAGGAAGAGGATAGGCGAATTGATATCCTGGTCCGCATTAATGAGTCGGACAAGGAAAGCATTGATGATCTGAAACGTTTGATTATAAATCCGGGAAACCCTATTCCGATCCCTCTTGCCTCGGTCGCCACTATCAAAATAGGAGAAGGACCGAGTGAGATACGCCGCGTTGACCAACAGCGGGTAGCGGTGATAACCGCAAATACGACAGGAATCGATCTTAGTACAGCGATGATAAGCATCACGGAAGTGTTGGACGAATTGAGCTGGCCTCGTGGATTCAGTTATACATTGAGCGGTCAGAACAAGGAAATGGAAACGTCCATGAACAGTCTGATCTTTGCTCTGATTCTCGCCGTATTTTTGGTGTACGTGGTAATGGCTTCACAATTTGAATCTCTGATACACCCGTTTGTAATCATGTTCACAATACCGTTAGCATTGATAGGAGTGGTGTTTACTCTTTGGATTCTTTCAGTCCCGCTGAGTGTGGTTGTATTTCTCGGGCTGATAATGTTAGCGGGAATTGTCGTGAATAACGCCATAGTTCTTGTTGATTACATCAATCATTTAAGAGCGAAAGGTATGAATAAGATCGATGCGATAGTCATGGCAGGCAGCGTAAGACTGCGTCCGATTCTGATGACAACGGCGACAACAGTTCTTGGTTTACTGCCGATGGCGCTTGGATTGGGCGAGGGCGCTGAGATCAGAACTCCTATGGCTATTACGGTAGTCGCCGGATTAATAAGTTCAACGGTTTTAACACTGCTTGTAATCCCAACCGTCTACGCGATAGTAGACAGGAAAGATTAGAAATTATGAGACCCAGTTCAAAGAACAGAGCGTGAATATGAAAGAATCCTTTCTTCCCAGATTTTCAGTTCATAGACCGGTAACAGTCGTCATGACGCTTTTCGCGATACTCGTGGTAGGTTATATAGCGTATACCCAAATTGCGACGGAGCTGTTTCCTAAGGGGTTTGCCCCGCCGTATTTGGGGGTCTGGATACCGTATAGAGAAGCCAATCCTAAGGAAGTTGAAGACCAGATAGCCCGACCGTCTGAAGAGATGCTTCAGACTGTAAGCGGAGTAAAGGCAATACATTCATACAGTAATTCGAACGGGTGTTGGGTATGGCTCGAATTTGCCAATGATACTAATATGGATGTTGCGTACATGCTCGTTCGCGAGCGAATGGACAGATTACTGGCGACCGAGCTGCCTGACGACATTGAGGAAGTTTATGTTCGGAAGTTCAGGAATGATGATGATCCTATAGTATGGTTCGGACTCACGATTCCCGAGGATATGGAAGACCCGTTTTATACTGTTGATCACTACGTTTTGAGGGCGTTGGAGCAGATAGATGGCGTGGCTAATGTCGAGATGTGGGGCGCATCGGAGAAAATAATTCAAATTCTCATAGACCAGGATAGGGTAAAAGCGCATAAAATTAACGTTTACCAGCTAATTCAGGATCTTCGTCAGGATAATTTTTCACTTTCAAGCGGATATGTCTATGATGGCAATAGGAAAATATATGTCAGGTCCGACGCTAAATATAGGAACATCGAGGATGTCAGAAATCTACGGATAAGCGGTGAGAACCTGTTTTTAAAAGATATAGCGGAAATAATATACGATGAGCCGCGGCAACGGAGGTGGGTTCAGCTCGTTAACGGTAAAAAGGCTATCAGCATCGGTGTATACAAAGAATCGATGGAGAACACCGTTGAATTGTCTGAAAAGATTCTTGCGAAACTTGACGAACTGTCAGAACATGAAAAGTTAGAGGGAATGACCTTCAATATATTCTTCAATCAAGGCGGTTTCATCACTGAATCCATCAAAAACTTGGTAAACGCCGGATTGTGGGGAGGATTATTTGCATTCTTCATACTATTCTTTTTCCTGAGAAGATTTAAAATGGCGTTCATCATCAATCTCGCTATTCCTCTTTCACTGCTGATGACGGTTACCGTCTTGTATTTTATGGGGTGGACGATGAACATCATGACGATGATGGGGCTGATGCTTAGTGTCGGTCTCGTCGTGGATAATTCTATCGTTATAGTGGAGAATATCTACCGCTTGAGAAACAAGGGATTCAGCAAAGAGGAATCTTCAGTTAAAGGAGCAAGCGAAGTCTCCCTCGCCATCACTATGGCAACGCTCACAACCGTCGTAGTCTTCCTTCCGCTGATTCTGATGAATGATAACTTGGGATTCGCCTTTTATATGCTTAGGATCGGACTCCCGGTAATTGTGGCTCTAATTTCTTCTCTATTTGTCGCTTTGGTCATCATACCTCTTGCGACTACTCGATTGGTCTCTGATAGACAAGTCAAAAGATCAGGTCTGATTGAATGGAGTACCAAAGCGTACGACAGGATATTAAGGTGGACGCTGCTTCATCGGTTAGAAACTTCGATAATAGTGTTAGTTTTAATGATCAGCATGCAAATACCGATGAGCGGAGTGAAGCAAGGGGACCAGGGTGGCGGAAATATAAATGATGTCAGGTTGATGTTGGATATGCCGGAACATTATACGATGGAAGACGCAAAAGCTCTTGTAGATACGATTGAAGGATACGTAAATAAAATGGATGCTGTTTACAATGTAAGGGCGATAAATTCAAGGTATAGAAGCAATTGGGGAATGGTTCGGGTATTTTTGAATCCCCCGAAGGAAACCCAATGGTATCAGGTCGTTTGGAAAAACATCAGCAATTCAATCGGTCTGACGGATGATAGCGTGATGACGAGGAATGAAGTTCTCGAAGATCTGAAAGCAAATATTCCCAAATATCCCGGCGTAAAAGTCCGAACCTCCTGGAGGGATAATTCGGGCACTGACGGCGCGGTATCCATCATACTTCAAGGAGATGATACTCAGACATTAGTAAAGCTTTCGGAAGAGGTTGAAAGGAGGATTAGCAGGATCCCCGAGATAATCAGCGTTGATACTGACCGTGAGAAAGGCGCTTCGGAAATTCAACTTTTTATCAAGCGGGATCAAGCCGCAAAATACGGAATCAACCCGCGCGTCATCACGGGGCAGATATCATACGCTCTTCGCGGTATAGAGCTTCCTGAATTTCAGTCTGATGATAGAGAGATTGATATAAGAGTACAGTATAAAGAAGAGGATATGGAAAATTTTGAGCAGCTGAAAAGTATGACATTTCTTACAGCCTCCGGTAAGGAAATTCCGTTAGCCTCGCTTGTGGATTTCAGAATTACAAAAGGCTTGGGAGAAATTCAAAGAAGGGATGGTAAAACAACACTTGAAATCAGCGGATTCACTACAGAGGATGATATAGAGAAAGTTCATCAGAAGATCATTAAAGCATTAGCCGGTTTTGAAATGCCCCGCGGTTACTCCTGGTCAATGGGTGATCGTTTCAGGAGAATGCAGGAGACGAACAGTTCACAGATGTTCGCGATTATACTTGCAATTACGTTCGTGTTTCTGCTCATGGGAGTACTTTTTGAATCGTTTATTCTGCCGTTGTCGGTTCTTATATCCATACCGCTCTCGTTCTTCGGAGCATACTGGCTGCTTTACATCACGGGAACGCCGTTCGATCTTATGGCGGGGATTGGATTGATAATATTGATTGGTATTGTCGTGAATAACGCAATCGTTTTAATTGATATGATCAATAGGCTGCGGAACGATGGATTTTCACGGAGCGAGGCAATTATCGAAGCGGGTCATCATCGCTTCCGTCCAATCCTCATGACTGCATTTACTACGATATTCGGATTGATTCCAATGGCGGTTGGAAATGCGAATTTGATAGGAATGCCATACGCTCCTCTTGGAAGAGTAATGATAGGCGGACTCTTATCCTCTACGGCTCTAACGCTTGTGGCGGTGCCGCTTTTCTATACGTTCTTTGATGATTTGAGAAATATTTGGACTAAAGTTCAGGTTCTGGCGTTTGGAAGAACAAGGCCTGAATAAAACTTTATAAAGCGTTCTGTTTTTGCCGTAATCTAAAGCCCTCGACAGAATTCGGGGGCTTTATAATTGTTACTTCATTTACTTCTGAATCTTTATGATCTATGCTGCGCGAGTCAGGGCTTGCCCTGACCGCTATTTATCTTATATTTATCTTTGCAAATTTAAAAGGATCGCCATTTGAAGAAGAACGATATATTAGATGTAACAATAGATTCCCTCGCTTTCGGAGGGAAAGGGTTGTTGAAGATCGACGGTAAAGCGCTGTTCGTCCGAAATTCGTTACCCGGAGAAAAATTACGCGTAAAAGTGATCAAAAGCCGCTCCGGTTTTGCTGAAGCTATCCCATTGGAAACCTTAACCCGGTCAAAATATTATGTGGAGCCGGAATGTTCGCATTTCAAATATTGCGGGGGTTGTTCACTGCAAAACCTAAAATACGAAGAGCAGCTTTCACAAAAAGAAAGGCAGATAAAGGAAACGATCGAGCATCTCGGCGGGGTTAGAGACGTAAAGATGGAACCGATCGTACCGGCGCCCGATGTATATCATTACCGTAATAAAATGGAATTTTCTTTTTCTAATAAGAGGTGGCTGACCGATGAGGACGAACACAAACCAAAAGATTTTGCTCTCGGGTTGCACGTACCGGGCAATTTTGAAAAAGTACTCGATATTGACAAATGTCATCTCCAATCTGAATTGTCCAACAAGATATTAAACAGCGTCAAGGAATCGTCCCAGTCAGAGAATCTTAAAGCCTACGATGTTAGAAGCCATAAAGGTTATTTGAGATATTTGGTTATCAGACAATCGACGAACAGAGACGATCTTTTAGTAAACATAGTAACAAAGCATGACGAACCTGACAGGCTGAAAAAGGTTGTAGAAGAGCTCCTCAAGGATTGCCCGGAAGTCACTTGCGTCGTGAACGTGGTAAACGATGGTGTCGCTTCGATTGCCTACGGCTCAAAGACTAACCTGCTGCACGGCGATGGAATATTTCACGAGCGTATAGCAAATGTAGACCTCGAGATCGGACCGCAGGAATTCCTGCAGACAAATACAAAAGCCGCGGAATTATTATACGCTAAGATATTAGATTATGCCGACTTCTCTAAAGATGATGATGTATTTGACCTGTTTTGCGGTGTCGGATCGATATCGTTGTATATAGCTCCTCATGTAAAGAGCGTTACAGGATTTGAACTACTGCCCGAAGCGGTGGATAGCGCGGGAAGAAATGCTGCGTCCAACGGGATATTAAATTGCAAATTCGTTTCAGGCGATATGAGAGAATTATTCAGGGATCTCGATTTTGTGAGAAAAGCTCATGGCGTTCCTGACCTGATCGTTCTTGATCCACCGAGGGGAGGGATACACCCGAGTATACCGAAAAGAATATCTCAATTGAAACCATCAAGAGTGGTTTACGTATCATGCAATCCGGCTTCGTTCGCACGGGATGTGAAATTATTTGCGGAAAGAAATTACAAGTTGAAAAAGTTACAGGCATTTGATTTATTTCCTCATACGCCTCATGCGGAATTGGTTTCGCTATTGGAGCATGAACCCGGGTAAGAGGAAAATTGTTGACATTACACACTTGTATCTATATTATCAACATATAAGGCAGATGTCATTCTTTTGAAAATATTGCAAAAAATAGGTTCGGGATTAAGGATTTTAACCGAGGGTATGGTACATAAAGTATTTCTTGCCATATTCACTGTAATGACGCTCGGAGCAGTAGTGGTGTATTATTTTGAGAACGGTCAAAGCGCGCATCACTTTGAATCTATGTACGATTCCATCTGGTGGGCGCTTGTTACCATGACGACGGTTGGTTACGGGGATATGGTACCGGTCACAATCGGAGGCAGGATTGCGGGCGCATTCATTATGTTTTCCGGCGTAGCGCTTGTTTCAATGTTTACCGCTACGATCTCTTCAATTTACGTAGCAAGAAAAATACGAGAGGGAAAAGGATTGGAAAAAATTAATTACGAAGGTCATATCATCATATGCGGCTGGAATGAATATTCAGAATCTTTATTAGAATCTTTACTGTCGCTAAGTGACGCCGATAATTTGAGGATAGTACTTATCAATGAACTCTCCGAGGACGATATAAACAACATCATATTCAAGCACAAAGAATTAAAAATAAAATACGTGCGAGGAGACTTTACCAGCGAAACTGTTCTTGATCTCGCAAATGCCAGAGATGCTGCCACCGTTCTTATCACGCCGGATAATAGCACTTTATCAACGAGTGAGCCTGACGAACGGACGCTGCATACGACACTGACTCTCAAGGCGATGAATCCTTCTCTCAAGGTTTATGCTCATATACTTCATCAGGCGTCAAAGGGGCATCTTAGAAGAGCAGGTGTAGATGATATTATTATTCGGGACGAATTCACAGGTTTTTTTCTAGCTTCCCATGTCGCTAATCCCGGTATACCTCAAACGTTTTCCGAGCTATTGAATTACAATGTGAGGATGAATCTTCAGCGGATAGAAATTCCTGTAAATAAAGTCGGAATAACTTTTGGAGATTTATCGGATTATTTCAACGAATCAGGCGATGGAATTCTTATAGGCATTACATCCGAAAGGAAACCCGTTAAAATCTCCGACGTGCTCACCTCAGATGCTTCGTCGTTAGACCAATTCATAGAACGGAAGTTTGCGGAATCGGGCATAAATCTCGAAAACGAAAAAGGGCATCGAGTGGAAATAAACCCGCCCAACAATCTGATCATCAGAAGCAATGATGTCGCATTAATAATAGGTGAAAATCAAAATTAAGTTATGATAGACAAAACTAAAATAGAAGATTTCTCGATATTCAAAGAACTTAATGATGCGCAACTTGATGAAGTTTGCGGGATACTTGTTGAACGCAGATACGAAAAGAACGAAACAATCTTCTCGGAAGGTGATATCGGAACGTCGCTCTTTCTATTATTGGAAGGAGAGGTGGAGATAAGCCAGGCGCTTACCCTGAATATAGACCATTCTGATACAGACAACCGGGAAAAATCTCTAATCAGGCTTAACGCGAGTGTTAAAACCTTTTTCGGAGAGGTCGGTTTAATAGAGCAAGACGGTGTCAGGACTGCCACGGTTCGTACCACTTCAAGCTCTTTGATTGCCAGGCTCTCCAAAAAGGATTTTAAGGAATTAATTGAAAAAGACCCTGTTCTCGGTACTATCCTTTTAAGTAATATAGCAGAAGTACTTTGTCAGAGACTTCGTACTACGAACACTAACGTACTAAAAATAACAACCGCCTTCAGCTTAGCCCTTTCAAAGCAGTAGTCATGAAAAAAGAAATAAGTAAAATCTATAACCCGAAGGGTGTGGAGAAACGTTGGTACGACTTCTGGATGGATAACGGTTTTTTCCACGCCGATCCAAAATCTTCCAAAGAATTTTATACGATAGTGATTCCACCGCCGAATGTTACCGCCGAACTGCATATAGGACACGCTCTAAACAGCACCATTCAGGATATTTTTATTCGATATAAAAAAATGAGAGGATACGAAACTCTATGGATGCCCGGTATGGATCATGCCGGCATCGCCACGCAGAATGTGGTAGAAAGGCAATTGGCGAAAGAGGGACTCGACAGACATGATCTTGGCCGGGAAAAATTCGTTGAACGGGTATGGGAGTGGAAGGAAGAGAAGGGCGGCAAGATCATTCAGCAGCTGAAAACATTGGGTTTGGCCTGTGATTGGGATAGAGAGGCATTCACCATGGATGAACAGCGTTCTAAAGCGGTTAATGAAGTATTTGTCTCTTTACATGAACGCGGCTATATCTACAGAGCAAAATACATAATCAATTGGTGCCCCAGGTGCGGGACTGCTCTTTCAGACGAGGAAGCGGAGCATAAAGATATCAAGGGACACTTATGGCACATAAAATATCCCATTGAAGATAGCGCGGAGTTCGTAACGGTGGCAACCACGCGCCCGGAAACTATGCTTGGGGATAGCGCAATTGCGGTAAATCCCGATGATGAGCGTTATAAAAACCTTATCGGAAAGTGGGTAATATTACCCCTGCTGAACAGAAAACTGAAAGTCATAACCGATTCATTTGTCGATCCTGATTTCGGCACCGGAGCGGTGAAGGTGACTCCAGCTCACGACCCGAACGATTTCGAAATGGGAGAAAGACATGGTCTTGAGCAGATAAATATTCTGAACGAAGACGGAACACTCAACGAAAATGCGGGTAAATATTCCGGTTTGGATCGCTTTGAGGCGAGAGAGCAAATTCTGAAAGACCTCGAGGCAGACCGGTTGTTAGTTAAAACGGAAGAGCACGACCACAGCGTCGCGCACTGTTACAGATGTAATACTATTATAGAGCCATATTTGTCCGAACAGTGGTTCGTGAAAATAGGACCGTTAGCGGAGAAAGCGCTTGATGCTGTAAAATCAGGCAAAATAAAACTCCATCCGAAGAAATGGGTCAAAACCTACAATCATTGGATGGAAAATATCAGAGATTGGTGTATATCGAGACAGTTGTGGTGGGGACACCGGATACCGGCTTATTATTGCCAGGAGTGCGGTGAAATCAGTGTTGCGAGGGAAGAACCTGAAAAATGTCCTCACTGTTCCGGAGCGTTGAAGCAAGACCCGGATGTGCTTGATACATGGTTTTCTTCATGGCTTTGGCCTTTTTCCACATTAGGTTGGCCGGACAAAACGGCTGAATTAAAATCATTTTATCCTACTAACACTCTTGTAACAGGCAATGAGATATTGTTCTTTTGGGTAGCGCGTATGATAATGTCCGGATTGGAATTTATGGAAGACGTCCCGTTTTCTGACGTTTACCTGCATGGAATAGTCAGGGATGAGCAGGGACGGAAGATGAGTAAATCTCTCGGAAATGGGATCGACCCGCTCAAGATGGCAGATCTTTATAGCGCCGATGCGGTCAGATATACGCTGTTAAGTTTGGCTCCTGAGGGGCAAGATATAAGAATAGGCGAAAAAGATTTTGAAATTGGAAGGAATTTTACAAATAAAATTTGGAACGCGTATCGTTTCATATCGTCGAATCATGATGACAGTGAGCTTCCTGAAATAAATTATGAACAATTGGAATTGGCGGATGAGTGGATAATTTCACGTTATAACGCGGCGATAGCTTCTATTAGTGATGACATAGAAAATTTCAGAGTTTCATCCGCTTTGGATAACGCGTATAAGTTTTTTTGGAAAGAATATTGCGATTGGTATCTTGAATTGATAAAAGAGCGCCTTTATTCCGGTGACCCGGAAAGGGTAAAAACCGCTCTATCTGTCGCTGTCCATGTATTTAAGGGCACTATGCAACTTCTTCATCCTTTTGTGCCGTTTATCACGGAAGAAGTATACACGGCGCTTTCGGGTGAAAAAAGCATAATGCTCTCCTCAATGCCAACCGCTTCAGAAAAATTGGTGAACAAGGCTGCCGAGGAGAAGATGTCGTTGATTCAGGAGCTGAGTTCCGCTGTCCGCGCAATCAGGAGTCAGATGAGCGTTCCGCCATCGGTCAAAGCAAACTTACTGCTTAAATCCGACTCTGAAGCTAATCTGCGGATCATAGAAGATAACCGGTCATACATCGAGAATCTCTGCAAGCTTGATTCGATAGAATTCAACGGCAAATCTGAAAGACCTAAACTTGCCGCAACTGATGTAGTCAAAAACATGGAAGTTATCTTGCCTTTAGAAGGATTAATAGATGTTGATTTAGAGATTAAACGGCTTAACAAAGATTTGGGCAGTGTGGAAAATGCCTTGAAAGCCGTTAAAAACAAATTAACAAATGAATCTTTTATGAAAAATGCTCCACCGGATATTGTAGAAAAAGAACGGCAGAAAGAGCATGATTTTTCTGAAAAAGTTTCCAAGATAAAGACAAATCTTAATTGGTTGACAGATGCTTCATAATAATCTAAGAGAAGCGCGCTGCGTTCGCTGTCATCACTGAGTGATTGATAATATGGCGGAAGCCGGAATAGACCTTTCCACCTCAATTCAATATCTAAAAGGGATCGGACCCAAGAGGGGAGCCGCTTTGCAGTCTATCGGAATTCAAAATGCCGGCGACCTGTTGTATTATTATCCGAGACGGTATCTTGACAGGCGAACGATTACTTCTATTTCTGATCTCAAAAAAGACGACTCCGCGACGATAGTCGGAGAGGTCGTCTCTATGGGAATTGAAAGGGGCAGGAAGAAGAGATTCAGGCTTATTATCGAAGACGGCACAGGATATATCTCCTGCGTTTGGTTTAACGGTATCAGGTATGTGCAGAACAAATTCAAAGAAGATCAAAGTATCGCCTTATACGGAAAGGTGGGAATCTTCGGAAACCAATTCACAATGGTTCATCCCGAATTCGATCTGCTTGGCGAAGGTCAAAATCCTCTCAAAACAGGGGCGATAATTCCGGTATATCCTTCTACGGAGGAGCTGAAAAAAGTAAAACTTGATTCAAACGGGATGATGAAGATACTAAAAAACTCTATATATCCGCTGTCGAGTCAGGTATTTGACTACCTTCCTAAGGAACTGATAGCAAAAGAAAATCTTATGGAATTGCCGGAAGCGTTAAGGCAGATCCATTTTTGTGAAGATGAAAAATTACTTGAACAGGCTATACATAGAATAAAGTATGATGAACTTTTCTTTTACCAACTTCTGTTAGCTGTCAGAAAACAGAGTGCGAAGACGGGGCGGGTCGGGATCAAGTTCACCCATCTGGGGAATTTATTCAAAGCGATGTATAAGTCGCTGCCGTTCGAATTGACCGAATCTCAACAATCTGTGTTAAAGGAGATTCAGAAGGATATGGCGCAGCGTGAACCGATGCAGCGACTGCTGCAGGGCGATGTCGGTTCCGGCAAGACAGTGGTGGCGCTTTTAGCGGCTTCTGTCCCTATCGGTTCGGGATATCAATCGGCGATTATGGCTCCGACTGAAATATTATCTAAACAACATTATAATAACGCAGTTAAGCTATTCGGTAACACAGACATAAATATTGTTCATATAGTCGGCGGTCAATCGAAATCAGAGAGGCGGAAACTGTTAGACATGGTTTCAAGCGGTGAAGCGAATCTGATCATAGGAACACACGCCCTTATCTATAAGGATGTTGTTTTCCATAAACTGGGGTTTGTGACCATTGATGAACAGCACCGTTTCGGAGTGGAGCAGAGGAGTGAAATTATGAAAAAGGGAGTAAATCCTGATATTCTCATCATGAGCGCCACTCCAATCCCGCGCTCCCTCGGCTTATCCGTTTACGGTGATCTTGATATTTCTGTTTTGACGGATATGCCTGTAGGCGTAAGAAATGTAAGGTCGGAGTTGCGTGGTTCCGGGAGCCGAAAAAATATATATGAATTCATTAATGATAAGCTGAAAGAAGGCGGACAAGCCTTCATTGTTTATCCTCTTGTAGAAGAATCGGAAAAGATGGATCTGCTTGCGGCTAAAGAAGGTTATAAATTACTCAGCGAGGACTTGCTTCGGGAGCATAAGTTAGCGCTTCTCCACGGTAGACTGAGTTCGAAGGAGAAAGAAAATATCATGCGTGAATTTTCCGAAGGAGAGATCGATGTTTTAGTCGCCACCACGGTTATTGAAGTAGGAATTGATGTTCCTAACGCAAATGTGATGTTGGTGGAGAATGCGGAGCGGTTCGGACTTTCTCAACTTCATCAGTTGAGAGGAAGAATTGGCAGAGGAGGAGAAAAGTCGTATTTTATAATGATAAGCGACGCAAAGGGGGAGGCAGCCGGTAAAAGACTAAAAGTCATTTGTGAAACAGATAACGGGTTTAAGATAGCAGATGAAGACCTGAAGCAAAGAGGTTATGGAGACTTCTTCGGGAAACAGCAACATGGAATTCCAAAGTTCAGATTAGCGGATATTGTGACCGATATAGCTGTCGTCAAAAAGGCGCGAATTGCCGCTTTCGAACTGATTAAGAACGATCCGCATCTACGCTTACCGGCTAATAGATTACTGAGAGACAAGTTTATGAAAGATTACGCTGAAAGATTAAAGTTTATTGAAACAGGATAATTAACAATTGCGGGAAACCTATTTAGCTACTAACTTTCTCGGTCTGTTAAATGTGCAACTTTTGATAGTAGGACTTTTATGAGTGAAAAATCGGATAAATTCGATCCATTGTTCATCAACCTTGTGTTGACGCTGCACAATGCCGCCATGCTTCATATGGGCAAAATAAAGAATCCGCTCTCGGATAAAATAGAGAGAGATATGTCTCAAGCCGAAATGTCCATCGATATGCTTGATATGCTCAAAAAGAAATCGGAGGGAAACTTAATGGACGAGGAGAGCAGTATTCTTTCGCGGACTTTGAGCGAGTTGAAAATGAATTTCATGGACGAAAAAGCCAAAGACGAAAAGTCTGAATCGAAGGAAGAAACAGAAGAAAAAAGCGAAGACAAACCGGATACGGGAGCGCCTGAAAAAGAGGAAGCAAACAGCGGTAGTGAAGAGAAAGATGAAAATAATGAAGGAAAAAAAGAATAAATGTTCAACCAAATTAGAGAAACTGATAGAGTTCAATTTTACGTGGCAACCGGTGTTTTACTGGTAAGCCTTTTAACTTATTTTAAGACCGTCGCTCCGACGGTATCGTTTTGGGACTGCGGTGAGTATATAGCCACGGCCTTTACACTCGGGGTTCCTCATCCTCCGGGAGCGCCATTCTTTCTTATCCTGGCTCGATTGTTTACGATGCTGCCCATAGGGGAAGATATAGCGTATCGTGTAAATTTACTTTCTGTGATTTCAAGCGCGCTGACCGTAATGTTCACCTTTTTGATCATAGTGAAACTTATCAGGCAGTGGCGGGGAAAAATTGTAACGTTTGAAGATAAATTGGTGACCTACACAGGTGGAGTGGTTGGAGCGTTATCGTTCGCATGGTCGGACAGTTTCTGGTTCAACGCGGTAGAGGCAGAGGTATATGCTCTTAGCATGCTTTTTACAGCGGCGGTGGTATGGCTGGCGTTACACTGGTTAGAACATGAGGAAGAAGGGGGAGCCTCTCATTATCTTCTGATGATCGCATATCTAATGGGGCTTGCTCTCGGAGTGCATCTTCTCAGTCTGCTTACGCTACCCGTGGTCGCACTTATAATTTATTTTAAAAAGTTTAAAACGACTCTGAAATCCTTTCTTGCGGTTATGACGATCACAGGACTTGTTTTCATATTTATCTATCTCGGTATTGTAAAAGGATTGCCGGGACTGGCACATCTGTTCTCGTTCAAGGCCGTATTCGCGGCAATCGCGTTATTGTTCATCTTCACGTACTATAGCATTAAAAATAACAAAAAGATCATTGCGTTATCCTTAATGTCGGCAGTATTGGTCACGATAGGATATTCTACATACACTCTTATTTATGTTAGAGCGAACGCTGCGCCTACGATAAACGAGAATAATCCCAGCACTACCCAAAGTCTCGTCTCTTACTTGAACAGGGATCAATACGGAGATGCGCCAATTTTCGATAGAAAGAGATGGAAGCCGCGGATGGCGGGTAAATACACCGGAGTAGAGGATTATTTTTGGAATTACCAGATTAAAAGGATGTACGTACGATATTTTAGTTGGCAGTTTATCGGCAGGGGAATTTCTGAAGTAGACATCACTAAATTCTATGCGCTGCCATTTTTGCTTGGTCTTTTTGGGGCATTTTATCATTATAGGAAAGATCCGAAACAGTCGTTTAATATTTTGACCCTGTTTTTTATGACGGGTCTGGCTATCGTTCTATATTTGAATCAGGAGGACCCTCAACCACGAGAAAGAGATTATTCGTATGTAGGCTCATTTATGGCTTATTCCATCTGGATAGGGATCGGAGCTACGGGATTGTTGGAGCTTTTATTAAAGAAAATCACTGGTTGGAGATCCAATAAGTACCTCCCTGCAACAATGGCAGCTCTAATCTTCTTGACAGTGCCGTTCAACATGATGGTTAAGGGCTATAATGAGCATGACCGGTCCGGGAATTATGTTGCGTGGGATTATTCATATAACATTTTAGCGACCACGGAACCGAATGCAATAATATTCACGAACGGGGATAACGACACTTTTCCTGTATGGTATCTTCAAGAGGTCGAGGGTATCAGGAAAGACGTAAAAGTAGTAAATTTGAGTCTGCTGAATACACCATGGTACATCAAACAATTACGGGATTATGAACCGAAGATTAATATAACGCTTAGCGATAAGCAGATAGAGGAGATGTCTTTGCGCTCATGGCCCAGGGAGGGGATGAAAGTCTCGATTCCCGGTGAACCTGATGCGTCAGGCAATGTGACAAATATGGAATGGCATGTCAAACCTACGGTAAAAACAGAGAGATATGCTGCGTTACGGATCCAGGATATGATGATCCTTCACATCTTGGAAAAAAATAAGTGGAAGAGACCGATATATTTTGCCGTTACAGTCTCCCCGGACAACAAAATCGGACTTGAGAGATATCTAAGAATGGATGGATTGGCATTCAAGATTATTGCATCTTCACCCATTGCCGTTAATTCTGACGGAACCGCAAAAACTCAAGAGGCATTGTATCCTGAATTGATTAATACCTCAAAGATTGAAGAAAATCTTATTAAAAATTATCGGTACAAGAATCTTAATAATCCCGATGTATATCTGAATCCGAATGTGAAGAAACTGTTGCAAAATTATCGCTCGGCGTTTTTGCAATTAGGATATAAGTATATGATGGAAGGAAAAAAGGAGAATCTTTCAAGCCTCTTAAATTCGATGGAAGAGATAATGCCGGAATCCGTGATACCTGTAACCAACAAGATGGCGCAGCTGCAGATAGGGGTTATGGAGAGAGAAGCGGGATTTCCGGAAAAGATGAGAGAACGACTCGATAAACTTCTATCGTATGTGAATAATACGTTTAACGACAAACTCATCTATGGCTCGTACTATATGAGAGAGCTCAAGGACTATAAAACAGCTTCAACAATATTTGAAGAGTTGGTCGTTGAAAAGCCAAATTCCGGAAGGGCGGTAGGATTGCTCGTGACGGCTTATGAATTGGACGAAAATTACCTCTCCGCAGTCGAAGTATTACGAGAGTGGCTCGTGAATTTCCCTGCCGATAATAACGCTCTTCAGAGGATGCAAGAGATTCGGGCACTGGCGGATGCGCCGCTAAACGACGACAGTAAAGAAAATGAATAGCCTATTAATTTTTGAGTGAAAATTCTTTCGTAAGCGTAATTATCCCACACTATAACGGGATAGAAATGTTAAGGGAGTGTTTGGCATCCCTGTCTGAAACCTCATATCCCAACTTTGAAATTGTTGTTGTTGACAATGCTTCTACCGACGAAAGTATTTCGATGGTCCGGCAGGAATTTAGTGAAGTAAAGATAATTCAACTCTCTTCCAACAAGGGTTATGCCGGAGGATGCAACGCCGGAATCGTTACCTCAGAGGAATCTGATTACATCGTTCTCTTCAATAACGATGCAACGGCGGAAAAGAGTTGGTTGACATATTTGGTCGAGAAAATGGAGGCGGATAAATCGGTCTCCGCTTGTCAGCCGAAGATATTATCTGCGAAAAATAGGAACGTGTTTGATTACTCGGGAGCAGCGGGAGGTATGCTCGATAAATACGCTTATCCGTTCGCAAGGGGACGCATCATTGCTACCATTGAAAAAGATGAAAATCAATACGACTCTGAAACTGAACTGTTCTGGGCTTCGGGAACGGCATGTATTCTTAGAAACTCGGCATTAAAAGAGGTAGGCTTGCTTGATGAGACATTCTTTGCGCACATGGAGGAAATTGACCTGTGCTGGAGGATGCAATTAAGGGGCAACAAGATCGGTTTTGTGCCGGAAAGCAGAGTGTATCATCTATCAGGAGCCACTCTTAGTTCCGATACTTTCAAAAAGAAGTATCTAAATCACCGTAACAGCGTACTGATGATGTTAAAAAACTACTCTCTCGGCAGCCTTGTTAAACTATTACCGGGAAGAGTCATTATCGATATTATTGCAATGGCATATTCCCTGATTGTGTTGGATATGAATCGGTTCAACGGAATATTAGCGGCGTTTCTCTGGATTATTCTTCATCCCGTCTACATTCTGAAAGAGCGGGCGAAGGTACAAGGAATAAGGCTTGTAAGCGACAGGGAGATTAGGCGGAATATGTTTGACGGAAGCATTGCATTATCCTACTACCTGACAGGAAAAAAAAGAGTTTCAGATCACCGAAATCGTTAATTGTTGATCTTATCAATGTACACCTGATATTTTTTCTCATTGGTCGGATTAAGCAACATCATCTCTCTGAATAAACTCTCGTCACGATAACCGTATATTGCCGCGTTAAGCTCGTCAAGATGCGCGTTTAAAAATTCCATGCTGTACTTATCTAATGAATTCAGATCGAATATATCTTTGTATAATTTCATAAATTTCATCAATTTAGGGCGCGCTTCCATCGGTTTTTTTTCATCATAGAGCAGATACAGAAAGTCGCTATATTTTCCCTTTGCTTCCCTAAGTCTCCAATTAGAGGTCAGGTCATCGATACGTATCTCCCTGTTTCTCCATCCTTGTGGATGTAAGCTGGTTTTGCCCCTTGCCGCAATTTCCCTTGCGGTGTTATAATACTTACTTCCGGTAAGCGGTTCAATGAGATCGAAATCGCCTCCGAGCAGAAGATTAACATAAAAATCAAGAAAACTTGTTATAGTATGAAAGACACCGCTGTGGTATAACGGTTCATTCGGAGTGTAAACAAATGTCCATCGTTTGTCGAAATAACGCTGGTCATAATTGTTTGTTATTGCCGTTTTCGCATGAAATAATTTTTCAGAGCCCGCAACGGAGACGCTTTCAATAAAAATCTGTATTTTAAATTCAAAGGTCAAATCATAACCTTCGTCCGTATACTCGAACTCATTGATATAAGATTCAATATCACGCGCAAGATTTTTAAGATCTTGCTGTTCTTGTGGCGTAAGCCGAAGCGCTTCCACACTTGCTTCGCAGACGACAGATTGCGAGCGCGCCGATTCGGGAACCCACAAGAGGGCAACAAATATTAGCTTAATTAAGTAAGAAGAATACATTGCATTATAATTCATTCAATGAAAGTTAAATTCAGATGGAGTCTTAGTCAAGAAATAAAGATGGGGGATTTTCCAGCTTTTTACTATCTTATATGTGTTAAACGATGAACAAATTATAAATAACTTATGATTCAAGGGATTCAATTCGAATATCATGAATAAAACCGCGGGGAAAAGTCTAATAGCTTTATCGAACATCCCTCTGCTGAAGCAGATAGGAAAAATGGCTGATGAGAGCGCTTTGCGGGTCTATCTCGTGGGTGGCGCCGTAAGAGATTCTGTATTGAAAATCCCGAATTTTGACGTTGATATTGTCGTGGAAGGAGACGGAATTAAATTCGCAAGGTTGCTGAGGAAAAAACTGAAAGCTGATTCATTCGTTGCATGGGATAAATTTGGAACGGCGGAATTAGTTATAGATGAAATTAAACTTGAGGTGGCGACGGCGCGCTCAGAGAAATATGAAAAAAATTCCCGCAAGCCGACTATCGAACCGGCTGCAATAGATTTGGATCTGAAACGGAGAGATTTTACCATAAACACTATGGCTATATCTCTGAACAGAGAGACTTTCGGTGAATTGACCGACCCGTTTAACGGCATGGACGATATTACCAACAAAGTGCTGAGAACGCCTTTGAAACCCGAAGAGACTTTTAACGAAGACCCGCTTAGGATGTTGCGCGCTATTCGTTTCTCAGCTCAGCTCGGTTTTGAGCTGCAATCGGACCTGATACGGGCAATTCGAAAAGAAAAGGATAGACTATCCATAGTATCGCAGGAGAGAATCACGGCAGAACTATTTAAAATTCTGGGAACATCACAACCCTCTATAGGAATAGCAGGACTATTAGGAAGTGAACTCCTTGACATGGTATTTCCGGAGCTTATTCCTACTATAGGAGTGGAACAGATTGGCAAATACCATCATAAGGATGTTTTCTGGCATACATTAGAAGTGCTCGACAATGTAGCTAAGATATCTGATGATATTGATCTTCGGTTTGCAGCATTGGTGCATGATATCGCAAAACCTGATACGAAAAAATTCAAAGAGGGTAAGGGCTGGACGTTTCATGGTCATGAGGTTTTGGGAACCAAAATGGTGGAATTAATCGGCAGGCGGCTTAAGCTCTCCCGCAAGACGATCAAATTTGCCAAAAAAATGACATTTTTACATCTCAGACCGATAGCTCTTGTAAGCGTAGAAGTAACCGATAGCGCCGTGAGGCGGTTGATTGTGAATGCCGGCGATGATGTCGAATTGTTGATGATCCTATGCAGAGCGGACATAACGACCAAGAATCCTGCGAAGGTAAAGCAATATATGAAAAATTTTAAGTTGGTGGAAGAAAAGATAGCCGAAGTTTTGGAAAAAGATGAGATGAAGGCATTTCAATCTCCGGTAAGGGGTGAAGAGATCATGGAACTGTTCGGGATTGGAGAGGGCAAATTTATCGGGTTAGTTAAGTCCGCGATAGAGAAAGCGATACTGGACGGTATTATAGATAATGACTATGAAGAGTCATATAATTATCTCATGGAAAATAAGGAAAAATGGCTTGATGATTTCAAGGATGCCTGATGAATTAATTTTATTCAAACTTTTTTTTCTTTTTGACGTAATTGTACTTATGGGCATAAGTAGCTTCATCAATTGGATTGCAAATAATATACGAATGGCCTCAAAAGCGGGCGAATTTGTTTATCATCGGTATTCGGTTCGTTCTAATTACAGTTTACGTTGTATTCCAAATTGGTTTCAAAAAAAGGATAATATATATCGCTTTGAAAGCGATTTAGAAATATTAGCATAGCTGGAGGGACAATCAAATGAGCACGTATCGAAAACTTCTAATTTTAGGATTGTTAATAGTAAATCCTATAATCGGTAAAGGACAATTAGCTGAATTACTTACATTGGAAGCGAGTAATTCTGTCGCGCTGCACAGAAATTTTGGGGTAAGGTCTGCCGAATTTGGATTGCAGCAAAGGGACGCTCAGGTGATGGGCGCTTATTCCGCGATTCTTCCGAGCGTGAGCATTAGCTCGGGCAGGTCAAGGTATCTTCAGGGAACAACAAGCAATATTGGCAATGTGCAGGGAATAGATGAGAATGGTAATCCCACGATAGTTTCCAAGGTGTTTACATCGCCGTATTTTCAACGGGATAATAATTCGTTTGGGATGTCTTTTCGCCAAAACATTTATGACGGTGGTAAATGGTGGAACAATATTTCGAGAGCAAAGTCATATCAAACGGCAAGTTCTCATGGAGTTGAAGCAGCAAAAAACGAAGCGGTATATAATACAACCCAAAGTTATTTAGAGCTCGCAAAAGCGAAAGCGCTTCAGTACGCCTTGTTTGATGCAGTTATGTTGAGTCAGGAGCAGCTCGAGAGAACGGAGAGCTTATATGAGTTAGGCTCTGTGGCACGGACAGATTTTTTCAAGGCTAAAGTTCAGCTGGGCAACGACAGATCGAATTTGCTCAACCAGCAAAATGTGGTAGCGTTCGCAAAGTCAAGATTGAATATTATGATGGGGCGTGATCCGTTAACACAGTTCAGGATCGAGGAAGTCGAATATCCGAAAGTTGAATATCCATCACGTGAAAAAGCTATGGCGACCGCTCTGGATAACAATCCTCTGCTAAAACAGAAAATGGCTTCTATTCAGGGGGCTGAGGATGGGAAAAAAGTGGCAAAATCAGCCTTCTTGCCGAGTCTGACCGGCTACGTCAATTATAATAGAAACAATGAAGACGTTGGACGAGTCTTTTCACCTTCCAATATTTCAGACAATTGGTCTTCAAGCTTAGGGTTATCTTTGAATTTCAATCTGTTCAACGGATTTGCGGATAAGGCAAATCTTGAAGAATCTCAGGCAATTTACCGTTCGACAAGGGAAGACTATGAAAGTACGAAGCGGGATATTTTGGCGCTGATTGATAATGCGATAACACGGTTAGAAACTTTTGAGGAGTTGGATGCCATCTTTGCGGACAATAAAGAATCCGCGGAAGAGGATCTAAGATTGGCGACCGAGCGCTATGAACTCGGATCCGCTACGCTTTTAGAGGTGCAGGATGCGCAAGTAGCGTTATTGAGATCGAACACGTCTACCATACGAAATAAATATGATTATCAAATTGCTCACGCTCAATTATTAAATGCTATGGGCACTATTCGGACGGAGAAATAAGATGACGAAAAAGAAAAAATACATGCTGATAGGCGGTGGGGCACTCCTTGTCGGAGCGTTAGTCGCAGCCAAAGTGATGACAGGTTCGGACGAGGCGGTAATAGTCCAGGTGGAAGTAGTCACTACTGAGAAAATTGTTGAAATAGTTTCTGCTTCGGGAAGAGTACAACCTATTATGTCAGTGGATATTGCAGCTAACGTAAGCGGAAAAATATTAAATATAACCGCTGATGAAGGCGATGAAGTTAACGAAGGTCAAGTGCTTGTATATTTAGACAGCACGAAACATGTTGCCGCCGTTAACCAGCGTAAGGCAGCTCTTCGCTCGGCAAAAGCGCAGGAAGCGCTTGAAAGAGCAAACCTGAAAGTGACTAATAGCGCTACGAAAAGACAGCATGAACTTTACAAAAAAGGACTTATCTCTAAATCTGATTTAGAGGGAGCCGATGGTAACTATGAGGTTGGAATTGCGAGACTGAATAGCGCTAAAGAATCTGTTTCTCAAGCTGAAGCCTATCTTGATCAAGCAAAAGATGATCTTAGTAAAACAAAGTTGTATACGTCTTTGAGCGGTACAATAGTTAAAATAAATAAAGAAGTAGGCGAAATTGCTTTAGGATCACAATTTCAGGAAGATATTATATTGACCGTTGCCGATCTTACCGAGATGGAGGTATTGGTCGAAGTAGATGAGAACGATGTCGTATTACTCGAAATCGGCGATACAACTGCTATAGAAATAGACGCATTCGGTGACGAAATATTTAGAGGTTTAGTTGATGAAGTGGCCAACTCCGCAGTAACTCGAGGACTCGGCACGCAAGAGCAAGTGACAAATTTCGAGGTCACGATAAGGATGCTTGAATTTCCCAAGATGCTGAGACCCGGAATGTCAGCTTCAGTGGAAGTAGTCACCAATGTCTCAGACAACGCCACGGCAGTACCGATACAGTCGGTTACGGTTCGAGAACCTAAAAAAATTGAGCGAGTTGTGGGTGGAGAAGGTATGGCTATCGCCTCCGACGGAATCGAAGAAGAAAAACATAATGGAACCGATGATTATGTCGAAGTGGTTTTTGTAATAGAGGATGACATAGCGGTAATGCGAAAGGTAAAAACAGGCATTACCGGTGAATCGAAGATTGAAATTCTTGAAGGAGTGGATCCCGGAGAAAAGATTGTTTCTGGCTCTTATAGAGTATTGAGCAAAACTCTTCAGGACGGCGATATAGTAAAGATTGAAGAAGAGATCAATGGAAAATCTAAAGTACTGAGCCACTAATGACACTAATAGATATTAAAAACGTAAAAAAGATATATGATTTGGGAGCGGAAAAAATCCACGCTCTCGACGGTGTGAGTTTGAAAATTGAGCGAGGTGAATACATCGCTATAATGGGACCATCCGGCTCGGGTAAATCTACCATAATGAATATCCTCGGCTGTCTCGATACTCCGACATCAGGATCATATCATTTTGAAGGTGAAGAAGTGAGCAGGATGGATGATAACCAGCTGGCCGGCATAAGAAATGAGAAAATAGGCTTTGTATTCCAAACGTTTAATCTTCTTCCAAGAATCAGCAGCCTTCAAAACGTCGAATTACCTTTGATCTACGGTGGTGTGAGTTTAGAAAGCAGAAGGAAACGGGCAAGCCTTGTGCTTGAGCGGGTTGGTTTGGGTGATAGAGTGAATCACAAGCCGAATGAACTTTCCGGTGGACAGCGACAACGTGTCGCCGTAGCCCGGGCGCTGGCAAACGAACCGTCAATAATACTCGCAGATGAACCTACGGGCAATCTGGACTCTAAAACCGGTGAAGAGATAATGGTGCTGTTCAACCAAATTCATGAAGCGGGCAACACGATAATTCTTGTTACTCATGAGGAATATATCGCGGAAAACGCAAATCGAATCATCAGGCTCCACGACGGTTTGATCGCCAGCGATGAAGTTGTTCGAATGCACGCGATGAATTAGACGCCGATGCTTATTCAATACATTAAAGAGATATATGAAGGAGTAAGAATAGCGCTTTCAGCTCTTCGTGAAAATAAATTCCGTTCAACACTTACCACGCTCGGTATAATAATTGGCATTGTAGCTGTAACGGTTATGGCTACCGCCATTGAGGGATTGAATCGAGCGTTTTCCACAAGTATCTCCTCCCTGGGCTCAGATGTTCTCTACGTCGATAAAATGCCTTGGTTCAGTAACAGGGATTTCTTTAAGTATAACAACCGGAAAGACATCAAAATATCAGACGCGGAAAGTATCATAAAATATGCCAGCTACGTAAAAGCGGTAGCCCCGGTAGTAAGGGCAAACAAGACAGTAAAACACCGGGAGAAAAGTCTCGGACGGGTGCTTGTTTTAGGTACCACAACTTCATATAGAGAAACGGCAAACGTCTATCCGAAATACGGGAGGTTTTTATCTGAGATAGATGTGGGTCACTCGAGATATGTAACGGTGATCGGCAGTGAAATAGCAAAAAATCTTTTCGAAAACGAGGATCCGATAGGCAGCAAAATATGGATTGACGGCAGACCTTATAAGGTAATAGGAATCCTTGAAAAGAAAGGAAATTTGCTTGGAATGATGGATCTTGATTCCCGGGTGATAATACCTATAGGAACATTTGGCAATTCTTTCGGTACACGAAGACATGTGTCTATTCAGGTTAAGGTAAAAGATCAGGTATATATGGAAGATTCTAAAGACGAGCTTACTGGAATCATGCGTCGCGTCAGAAGAGTTCCTCCGGGCGCCGAAGATGACTTCAGTATAAATCAACAGAGCGTTTTTACTGATATGTACAATAATATGACAGGAGCAATTTACGGAGCCGGTATCGTAATAACCGCATTGTCCTTGTTAGTTGGCGGTATTGGCGTGATGAACATTATGCTGGTTTCAGTAACAGAAAGGACAAGAGAAATTGGTATACGGAAGGCGCTTGGAGCTCGCAGAAGAAGTATTCTTTTCCAATTTCTTATTGAGTCTTCAGCAATCTGTTTATTTGGCGGGATAATCGCTCTTGCAATAGGGTTCGGTATTAGTGTGGTAATAGACAAATTTTTATTACCAACCGCCATGCCGTTATCGTGGGCATTGTTTGCTCTTCTGATTTCCGCAATAATAGGAATTGGATTTGGGATGTATCCTGCGGCAAAAGCCTCCAAATTAGATCCGATTGACGCGTTGAGGTACGAATAATGGGATATTTCGATAGCTTTTTAATGGCAGTAAATAGTCTCAGCAAACAGAAACTGCGCTCTGCTCTCACTCTGATAGGTATGGTAATTGGCGTTGCTTCTATTATTGGTATTATGACAACGATGGAAGCTATTCAGACGTATATGGAGAAAAGTTTGTCCGTGCTCGGTTCGACGGTATTCCAGGTGCAAAAAACTCCTTTCATGAATGTAGGACCAAGTGACAGACATAAATATCGGAACAGAAAAAACATTAAAGTAGAGCATGCCGACGCAATAAGAGCTAGGGCGAAAAAAGTTGCTAATGTGGGCGCGGAAGATTGGAGTTTTGGTAAGGCTATCGGTTATAAACAGAAAACCACAGAGCCTGTATACTTAGTGTCCGGAGCGACACCTGAATGGTCGCCTAATAACGGTTATTATGTGGATGTTGGAAGATTCTTGACACAATTAGATGTTGATTATTCAAGATTCGTTATGGTTATCGGAATTGAAGTTGTTGAAGACTTGTTTCCATTTAAGTATCCCATTGGTGAGACTGTGAAGTTTGAAGGTAGGAACTTCGAAGTAGTAGGAATTATAGAAGAACAGGGTAATGAAATGGGACGATCAAGAAACAATATGTTGGTTATTCCACTCACCGTATATCAGAAGATTTATGGAAAAGATGGATCGATAAATATTACTATCTCCGCGAAATCATCTGAACTATTGAACGGCGCAATTGATGAGATAATAACTATTATGCGAGCGGTGCGTAAAATTGCGCCGGGTAAAGATAACGATTTTGAAGTCTTCAACAGCGAAAGTTTGATCGGTTTTTGGAACGATATGTCACGGAATTTAAAGATAGGTTCAATTTTAATCAGTTTCATTTCCTTGACGGTAGCAGGTATCGGGATTATGAATATAATGATGGTTTCCGTGACGGAAAGAACAAGGGAGATAGGTATAAGAAAAGCTCTCGGCGCGAGAAAAAAACATATTCTGACACAATTTCTTATCGAAGCGGTATTACTCAGCCTCACAGGTGGTTTTATAGGAGTAATTTTCGGTGTGTTGCTCGGAAATGTTGCAGCAAGTCTGATGAACCTTAGCGTTGCTATCCCTTGGTTTTGGGTCGTTGTAGGGCTTATATTTTGCTCATTCGTAGGTATCGCGTCCGGATTTTGGCCCGCATTGAAAGCCTCAAGGCTTGATCCTATCGAATCTTTAAGATTCGAATAATCTGAATTTTATCAGCAGAATTTTACAAATATGCCATAGTTGGTATTAAATTTGCTCTTGACTGTCGAACCACCTTCCGCTAAATTAAATATTATAAATCAAGGATGGAAAAAGTTTGAGTATATCAAGTGCCGATGTCGACAAAATTGCGAAACTCGCAAAACTCGATCTTAGCGAAGATGAGCGTGAGAAGTTTTCCTCTCAGCTGAGTGACATCGTTTCGTATATGGAAAAATTAAACCGATTGGATACAAAAGATGTGGAGCCTCTTGCTCATGTGAACGACTTGATGAATGTATCCAGAGAGGATAAATCAAGACCGTCCATGGAAAAAGAAGATGTCTTTAAGAATTCCCCTCAGAACGATAATGAATTTTTCCTCGTCCCGAAGGTATTAAAAACGTAATATGGAAAAAGTGTGATGCGATCAATCGGCGTCATTCCCGCACGGTTTGCTTCCACAAGACTTCCAGGTAAACCGTTACTTCTAATAGATGATAAACCGATGCTCCAACACGTCTGGGAACGGGCAAGCCGATGTTCAAATCTTGATGAACTGATTGTGGCGACAGATGATCCCCGCATCGTTGAGAAAGTTACCGGATTCGGAGGTAAAGCCGTTCTTACTTCGCCTGAAATCAAAAGCGGCTCCGACAGAGTTGCTGAAGCCGTAAAGGGAATCGGTGTTGATGTTGTGATAAACATACAGGGCGATGAACCTTTCATAGAACCCGCGTTAATAGATAATTTGGTCGAGCTGTTCAATGATGGCGGCATTGTTATGGCGTCTGCCGTAAGGCTCGCGGACGAAAATGACGATCTTTCGGATCCTAATGTAGTAATGGTGGAGCGGGATGAAGATTCGAATGCGGTCTCATTCAGCCGGGGGGCGGTAGCACGCGTCGGCGACACCTCGGTTCCGGAACAGCTGATCCATATCGGTATTTATGGATATACGTCTGATTTTTTAAAGAAATTCAGGGAATTAGAGCAAACTCCGTTAGAGCTGACAGAACGTCTCGAACAGATGAGAGCGGTCGAACATGGTTATAAGATAAAGCTCCTGCAAACAAATTATCGCTCCTTGTCTGTGGATACGGAAGAGGATCTGATAAGAGCGAATGATTTTGCAAGAAATTTGAAAGGAAAGGAAATAGAAATTTATTGAGCGATAATACGAAATACATATTTTTTACCGGAGGCGTTATCTCAGGATTAGGCAAAGGGATTGCAGCCGCTTCGGTCGGCGCCCTATTAAAGGCGAGAGGACTTTCCGTTACTATCCAAAAATTTGATCCTTATATAAATATCGATCCGGGTACGATGTCACCCTTTCAACATGGAGAAGTCTATGTTACGGAAGATGGCTCCGAGACCGATCTGGACCTGGGCCACTACGAACGGTTTATAAATACGGAGATGACCAAAAGAAATAATCTCACCACAGGTCAGGTATACTATTCTGTCATAACTAAAGAAAGAAACGGTGACTACCTCGGCGCAACGGTTCAGGTTATTCCGCATATCACCAATGAAATAAAAGAAGCCATAAAGGACGTTTCCGCGAATAGTGAAAAATTCGATGTCGTGATAACCGAGGTGGGAGGTACTGTCGGAGATATAGAGAGCCAGCCGTTTTTAGAAGCGATTAGGCAATTTTGCCTGGAACAGCCAAAAGAAAACACACTAATAATTCATCTGACTCTTGTCCCTTACATTGAAAGTTCCGGTGAGGCAAAAACAAAACCGACTCAACATTCGGTCATGAGAATGAGGGAAATAGGTTTACAACCCGATATGCTTCTTTGCCGAACTTCAAAGAGACTGGAAAAAGAGACTATCGATAAGCTCTCACTGTTTTGTAACGTAACTCCCGAATCAGTGATAGAGGGTCGGGATGTGAAGAGCATATACGAAGTTCCTTTGATGTTCCATAAATCAGGTGTAGGCGAGCTTATTAGGAATAAACTTGATCTTCCTGAATCAAGTGAAAATTTCTCCGATTGGAAAGAATATGTCCGAAAGATAAAGCATCCGGAAGGCAAGATCACGATTGCCATGTGCGGGAAGTACAACAAACTTGTGGATTCGTATAAGAGTATCCTTGAAGCTTTCGTTCACGCCGGAGTGGATAACTCTGTTAAGGTTGATGTAAAATGGGTAAACACCGAGGAATTGGCTGGTAATCAAAAAGAGATGCTTGGAAACGTAGATGGCATACTCATACCTCCCGGATTCGGCAAGCGAGGAGTCGAAGGAAAAATTCTTGCCGCAAAATACGCGCGAATTAAAAAAATTCCTTTTCTCGGCATCTGTCTCGGTATGCAATGTTCGGTCATAGAATTTTCAAGGAACGTATGCGGCATTAAAAATGCCAACAGCAGCGAATTCGATCCCGATACAAAAGCTCCGATTATTGACTTCATGGAAAGCCAGAGAAAGATAAAGAAAAAAGGGGGAACGATGAGGCTTGGAGCGTACCCGTGCACTCTAAAGAGTGGAACGCTGGCTGCCAAAGCCTATGGGAAAACAGATATAAGTGAACGGCATCGTCACAGATACGAATTCAACAACAAATATAAATCAAAACTTCAGAAGCGCGGAATGATCTTTTCAGGTATAAACGAGCGGGATGATCTCACGGAGATCATCGAACTGAAAAATCATCCCTGGTTCGTGGGCACTCAATTTCACCCTGAACTAAAATCACGCGTATTCAGTACTCATCCGCTTTTTAAGGATTTTATCAACGCTTCAAAAAAATATCAAGAGCGGAAACGAAATAAAAAGAGTAAGAAATCCAAATGACGAAGATAATTGATATAGACGGAGTGAAGATCGGCGGCGGCGGTGAACTGCTGCTGATTGCCGGACCTTGTGTCATAGAGTCCGAAGAAATCGCTTTTTCTACCGCTGAAAAATTAAAAGAGCTATCAGACAAAACAGGAATACCCGTAGTTTATAAATCATCTTATTTAAAGGATAATCGTTCTTCATCCAAAAGTTTTCAGGGGTTAGGTCTCAAAGAGGGCTTGCGAATACTATCCGAAGTGAAAAAACGATACGGACTTCCAATATTGTCGGATGTGCATAGTATAGAACAGGTAGCTCCCGCTGCAGATATTTTAGACGTGGTTCAAATTCCGGCATATCTCTGCATGCAGACAGAATTGACGATCGAAATTGCGAAAAGAGCGAAGGTAGTGAATGTGAAGAAAGGACAATTCATCGCCCCCGAGAATATTAAGAATATCATTCGAAAAATTGAAGAGGAGGGAAACAGCAATATTATTCTCACTGAAAGAGGAGTCTCGTTCGGTTATCAGAATCTTGTCGTAGATATGCGTTCGTTTCAGGTTATGAGAAAGCATGGATATCCGGTGATTTTTGACGTCACGCATTCCGTTCGCGTATATGGTATTCCTTCCAAAGACCCTAAAGGAGGAACACCCGAGTTCATACCGACTTTAGGACGCGCGGGCGTGGCCGCCGGTGTAGATGGAGTTTTCATTGAGACGCATCCCGAACCGACGGAAGCGCTTTGTGACGCGTCAAGTCAGTGGAGGTTGGATGAAATGGGCGGGCTGGTGTCCCAGCTGCAATCGATCCATAAATTGGCAAAGGAGTATAGCGAGTAATGGTGACTCCGGAACAGCAAGAATCTTTACGTAAAATAAAGGTCATTATTACAGATGTAGACGGGGTAATGACAGACGGCGGGATCATTCTCGGCACTGACGGTCAGGAGTTTAAACAATACGATGTGAAAGATGGATTGGGCGTAACAATGGCGCGCAAAGCGGGATTGAAAGCCTGTATTATTACGGGCAGAAAATCAGAGTCTGTTACGATTCGAGGGGAAGAATTAAAATTCGACGGTGTTTATCAAGGCTACTTCAACAAAGTTGAAGCTTATCAAGTGATGAAAAAAGAGTTCGGATTTGAGGACGAGAATTATCTTCATTTGGGCGATGATATTCTCGATCTTCCTTTATTCGGGATAGTCGGTTTTAGCGTTTCTCCGGCAGACGGAATAGAACAAGTAAGAACGGAAGTTGATTATGTGACAACAACGCCGGGGGGAAGAGGAGCCTTGCGGGAGACTGTGGAGTTGGTGTTGGAAGCGCAAGGGAAACTTGACAATATAATAAAGGAACTCACTACATTTGATTGATAAATTATGACTCCTGAACTCACCATAGAAAAAGCGAAAGAGGTAATCAGAGTGGAAGCCGAAGCAGTGGCAGCTCTTTCAAGTCGAATTGACGGCACATTCGTAGAAGCTGTCGAACTCGTGTTTGAATGCAAAGGAAGAGTGATAGTGACGGGAGTGGGGAAAAGCGGTCTCGTTGCAAGAAAGATAGCGGCGACATTGGCAAGTACAGGCACCGCCGCGTTCTTCATTCATGCCGCTGAAGGGCTGCACGGCGATTTGGGAGTCGTGCGCGAGGAAGATGTTATACTGATGGTCTCGAAGAGCGGGGAAACCAATGAGATAACCGCATTGATACCGCAGCTTAAGAATATCGGAGTCAAACTTATTACTATCACCGGAACTCTCGACACCTCGTTGACAAGAGTATCCGACATCGTTTTGGATGCGAGCGTCAAAGAGGAGGCATGTCCGCACGACCTTGCTCCCACAGCCAGCAGCACTGCCGCATTAGTTTTGGGGGATGCCCTTGCGGTGGCGCTTTTGGATAGAAGAGGATTTACGATGGAAGATTTCGCATCCATTCATCCGGGTGGTAATCTCGGCAAGAAATTGTTAACGCGAATTAAAGATCTGATGTACACGGGGGAGCAGCTTCCGATAATGAAAGAGGATTCTCTGTTCAAAGATGTTATCCTCGAGATGAACCGCAAACGTTTTGGGGCTGTATGTATAGTTGATGATAACGGTAAATTAAAGGGGATCATTACGGAGGGCGATCTGCGGAGAGAGATTGAAAAGGGAGAAGCTATCCTCCAATCGAAGGCTTCACTGATAATGTCTACGAATCCGAAAGTCGTATCTGATCAAACGTTAGCAGTGGAAGCGCTTGCCATACTTGAAGAGCATAATATTCTTCAGATAATTACGGTAGATGAAGAACAAAAGCCTATAGGAATGATTCATTTACATGACCTCCTTGACGCCGGAATAAAATAAATGTCTCATTCAAATCATTTTCAGTTAATGCCTTTGCTGCTATTCGCTCTACTCCTTTCGAATTGCAGTAGGCGGGAAGATCAAAACGGAATGATAAATTCGGAATCAGAACAGTTGCCTGAACAGGAATCCTGGAATTCCGAGATAACTTTGACGTCAAACGGGAAAAAAATTGCCCTGGTGCGTTCAGGACACATGGCTCAATTCAGCAATAAGAAATTGATAATAATGGATGATAAAATAGAAATAGATTTTTTTGACGCAGAAGAAAATCATACATCTCTTCTCACGGCAGATTTCGGAGAAATCGATGAAAGATTGAAAAATCTTAAAGCCACCGGAAACGTGATTGTGGTTTCTGATAGCGGAGAAACGCTTTATACGGAAGAATTATTCTGGAATAATAAACAACGGAAAATAATCTCTGAAGTTAATGTGATGATAACCGTGGGCACGGATACTTTATACGGCATCGGATTTGAATCGGATGCGGGGTTGGATAATTGGACTATCAAAGAACCGAAGGGCAGAACCTCGAGGCTGGTTGAGATAGATGAGTAAATTTACTTTTTCTAAAACACTTGGCGTTCAAGGTCTGCATAAACGTTACGGCAAAAGGGAAGTAGTCAATGGAGTGAGTTTGGATGTGCATAAGGGGGAGATTGTCGGTCTGCTTGGGCCTAACGGCGCGGGCAAAACAACGACATTTTACATGATTACGGGTATGATAAGACCGAATGGAGGACAAGTCTATCTCGAAAAGCAAAACATTACATCGCTTCCGATGTATAAGAGAGCGCGATTAGGAATAGGTTATCTTTCACAGGAGCCGTCTATCTTCAGGAGGTTGTCGGTTGAAGATAATTTAAAATTGATTCTCCAAACAATGAAACTTTCAAGGAAAGAAGTATCACTCCGCATCGAAAAATATCTCGATGATCTATCTATAACGCATATCAGGAAAAGAAAGGGGTATCAACTTTCCGGGGGCGAACGTCGAAGAACTGAAATATGCAGAGCATTGCTTACAGAACCGGACTTCATGTTGTTGGATGAACCGTTTTCGGGTATTGACCCGATCGCGGTCGAAGAAATTCAAAATATAGTTATTGATCTTAAAAGAAGAGGGATAGGAGTGTTGATCACGGATCATAACGTGCATGAGACCTTGTCGATTACTGATAGGGCGTATCTGTTGTATGAAGGAAAAATATTCATCGAAGGCACGAGTGATTACCTCGCCAACGACCCGATTGCAAGAAAATTATATTTTGGGGATAAATTCAGGTTGGATAGGTACTGATGTTAGAGCTCAGGCAATCACTCGGACTAAAGTTAGTACAGTCCCCTCAGCAGATACTTCTATCGAGCCTGCTGCAATTACAGGTTCAGGCTTTGGAATTGAGAATACATAACGAACTCGAGATGAATCCCTTGCTTGAAATGGACGATCTTCAAGACTTAGAGCTTGAAGAAGTCGAGGAAACGGATGATACCGATGAATTCGATTTAGACGATTATTTTGATAATGATGACAACTATGAACACAAATCACCGCGTGATATGTCTATTGAAGAGCATGAAATGCCTCAGGTCGCTCGAACAACATTTAAGGAATTTCTTTTAGAGCAACTTCATCAGCTTCACCTCGGAGAGGATGAAATAAAGGTAGGTGAGGAGATCATTTGGAATATAGACTCGAATGGATACTTAACCGTACCATTAGAGTCTATATCGGAATTGACCGATGTGGATGTCTCTGTATGTAGGAACGTTCAAGCGAAAATATTAAAATTGAATCCTCCGGGAATCGGGGCGTTAACGCTTCGTGAATGCTTGCTTTCTCAAATGGAAGAAAACAAAGAAAACGGACTTACACTGTTGATATTAAAGGATTATTTTGATCATTTCGCAAATAAACGATTCGAGAAAATTATCAGCGAGCTTAACATCACGATGGAAGATATTATGAAAGTGAATGAGGAAATCGCAAGACTTAATCCAAAACCGGGACTGAGCTTCGCCGATCAAAAAATGGATTATGTAATTCCTGATTTCACAGTGGAAAATAACAATGGAAATCTGACGGTGATTCTTAACGACTTTTCGTTACCTGAATTAAAGATAAGCGAGCAGTATAAGACAATGGCTGAGGATAAGAAAAATGTGGACAGGGAGACACGAAATTATTTAAAGAAAAAATTAGAGTCCGCCCGCTGGCTTATCGCGTCAATATATCAACGAAAACTTACTATGTTAAAAGTGATGCAAGCGATAGTCGGAAGACAGATGAAATGGTTTGAGCTGGGACCGGGTCATCTTACGCCGATGATTCAAAAGGATATCGCGGCTGATATAAAGATGGATCACTCCACTGTCAGCAGGGCGACAGACGGTAAATACGTCCAGACTGACAACGGGGTTTTCCCGTTGAAGTATTTCTTTAGCGAAGGACTCGAACGGAGTGACGGTGAAATTGTGTCAACAAGCAACATCAAAATACGTCTGAAGGAGTTGATAGAAAATGAACCAAACGGAAAACCGTTAAGTGATGATAAATTAACCAAAACACTTATGAGCGAAGGATTTAATGTAGCCCGTAGAACGGTGGCGAAGTACAGAGAATACATGAAGATACCTGTTGCTCGTTTAAGAAGAAAAATAGGAGATTAATTCTGATGGAATATAAAAAAGTGGTTATAGGAGGAGAGGAATTTATGATTCCAAAGCTGGCAACAGCCGGCAATTCCTTGATAATTATAGGACTTGTATTGGTAACTTTGATCTGGTCCTCCTTCTACAGCGTAGGACCGGATGAGGTAGGAGTAGTTCTTAGATTTGGAAAATATGTAAGAACAACTCAGAGCGGGCTGCATATGAAAATGCCGTTCGGGATAGAACAAGTTGATAAACCGAAAATAAGGAAAAGGTTTACTCAGGAGTTCGGTTTCAGAACGATAAAAGCCGGAGTACAATCCAAAATTACGAAATCAGGATTTGGCAGCGAGTCTCTGATGCTGACGGGAGACCTGAACAGCGCCGTTGTTAATTGGATAGTGCAATATCAGATCAAAGATCCCATGGAGTTTCTCTTTAATGTTCGTAAGGTTGAGGGAACGATAAGGGATATATCTGAAGTTGCAATGCGACAAACAGTCGGCGACAGGAGTGTTGACGAAATCCTAACATTTGGAAGAGGGGAGATAAACCAGGAAGTTCAGAAGGTCATGCAGGAAATCCTCGATTCATACGGCATTGGTGTTCAGGTCGTATTGGTGAATCTTCAGGATGTCGATCCTCCTCCGAGCGTAAAATCCGCATTTGATGAGGTAAATGCCGCTACGCAGGATATGGACAGGCTTATACAGGAAGCCAGAAGGGAATTTAATGAATCGGTTCCGCGGGCTAAAGGTCGAGCCGAAAAACAAGTAAGACAGGCAGAGGCATACGCGGTCGAACGCATAAATTTAGCAGAGGGTGAAGCTAACCGATTTATTTCTGTTTACAATGAATACAGAAAGGCAAAAAAAGTAACCAGGCGAAGGATGTATCTCGAAACACTCGCTGATGTCCTCCCTAAAATTGAGAATAAGTGGATTGTAGAAAGTAGTGACAACGGGATATTAAAACTTCTCGATCTAAATATGAAAAAAGGAGTGAAATAATGAAGAGAATCATATTAATAATTCTTATATTAGCGGCGTTTATTGTTGTATCTTCCTCAACATTCGTCCTGCATCAAACTCAACAATCTGTTATCGTACAGTTCGGTAGACCGGTAAGGTCAATTACGGAGCCGGGACTTCATTTTAAGATTCCGCTCATACAGGATGCACGCATATTCGATAAGAGGATACTTGAATGGGATGGAAGACCGAGATCACTGACCACGCTTGATAAGGTCAGCATCTACATTGATGCTGTAGCGAGATGGAAAATTGCTGATCCGTTGCTGTATTTAGAGACCGTAGAGGGTAATGAACTCATTGCTCAGGCTCGTTTGGATAACTTTATTGAAGGCGCTGTAAAAGATTTCATAGCGGATAATACGCTGATCGAGTTAGTGAGGACCTCCAATCGTGATATAGTCACCACGGGAATAGATGAATTCGGAGTGGAGGTACGCTCTACAAAAGAAACGCCTCGAATAGAAAAAGGAAGGAATGCTCTTGCGAATGAAATTCTGATTCGGGCAAAGAAAGACGCTGCGCTGCTCGGGATAGAATTGGTTGACGTAAGGATTAAAGGGGTCAACTATGTCGAAAGCGTACGGCAAAAGGTATATGAACGTATGAGGGCGGAACGAATGCAGATAGCAGCCCGTTTTCGCTCACTCGGAGAGGGTGAAAAATCGAGGATACTTGGCGATATGGAATTCGAATTGAAAACGATAATTTCCGGAGCGGATAGAAAAGCGTTGGAGATAATGGGAAAAGCAGATGCAACAGCAACGGCAATATACGCCAGAGCATACAATCGGGACCCTGAATTTTATTCATTTACCAAAACCCTTGACACATACAGGAGTACTTTAGGCAAGAATACCTCGCTCGTTATGAGCAGCGAGAATGAATTCCTGAAATATCTCAAAGGTGTAAAGTGACGATAATAAATGAATGAAAGAAATAGAAAACCGGAAGGATGGAAGTCTACTACCATCCTTGGGGTTCGCAGATATAATCAAGCGGCTGTCGGAGGTGACGGGCAGGTAACGCTTGATGATGTTGTGATGAAGAACAGCGCCCAAAAGATAAGAAGATTATATGAAGGAAGCGTGATTGCCGGGTTTGCAGGCGCGTCCGCGGATGCGATGGCGCTGTTCGACAAATTCGAATCAAAGTTAGAGGAATATAACGGAAATTTATTGAAATCAGCTGTCGAACTTGCTCGTGATTGGCGGACTGATAAAATATTACGCAGACTCGAAGCTTTGCTGATAGTAATGGATGAAAAAACATCTCTCATTATTTCAGGTAATGGCGATGTTCTTGAACCCGATGATGAAGTTATCGCAATAGGTTCTGGAGGACCGTACGCCACCGCCGCAGCAAGGGGATTGATAAAACATACCAAGCTATCGGCAAAGGAGATAGTGGAGAGTTCACTCAAGATAACTTCTGAAATCTGCATATTCACAAATGATAATATTAATGTGGAGATACTCTAACCTTGAACAACATAAAAGACTTAACTCCAAAAGATATCGTTAAGGAGCTTGATAAATATATTATTGGTCAGAATGATGCTAAGCGGTCTGTGGCAATAGCCCTTCGCAACAGATGGCGAAGACAACAGGTAACCGGGAAAATAAAAGACGAAATAATTCCCAATAATATAATCTTGATTGGTTCTACAGGAGTCGGGAAAACGGAGATTGCCCGTAGACTCGCAAATCTAGCTAATGCGCCTTTTCTAAAAGTGGAGGCGTCTAAATTTACGGAAGTGGGATATGTAGGAAGAGATGTCGAGTCCATCATCAGAGATTTGACCGACATAGCGGTTACGATGCTCAAAAAAGAGAAAACCAACGAAGTTCGGGAAGAAGCGAAAAAGATGGCAAACGAACTGCTGCTTGATTATCTGATCCCGTCTTCAGACTCCAAACTGACGTCGGACATTGAAGTTAGAGACGAAAAAGAGATGCGGAGGCAGAAAACAAAAGAACATTTCAGAATGTTGCTTGAAAGGGAGGAACTCGAAGAACGCACTATAGAAATTGATGTGACCGACAACAGTACGCCGTTCATGCAGATTTTCAGTCCTATGGGTATGGAAGAGATGGGAATGAACATTCAGGATATCTTTGGAGGCGTAGTGCCCAAAAAACGGAAATTACGCCGTACGAGTGTTTCGGAAGCGCGGAAAATATTGATAGAGGAAGAGGCTCAGAAACTAATTGATATGGACAAGATAATTCAGGAAGCGTTGAAACGAGTCATGGATTCGGGAATGGTCTTTATCGATGAGATTGATAAAATAGTCGGCGTCGGCAATGATTCGGGACCTGATGTATCGAGGGAGGGAGTTCAGAGAGACCTCCTGCCGATAATTGAGGGATCAAGTGTCGTGACCAAATACGGCGTAGTAGATACGACTCATATCCTGTTTCTTGCGGCGGGAGCTTTCCATGTAGCGAAACCTTCTGATATGATCCCGGAGCTTCAGGGGAGGTTTCCGATAAGAGTAGAACTCGACGGTCTTTATGAAGAGGATTTTGTCCGAATTTTGGTTGAACCGGAAAACGCGCTTATCAAGCAGTATACGGCTCTTATAAAGACCGAAGGGGTCAGTATAACCTTTCAGAAGAGCGGAATAAACGAGATTGCGCGAATAGCCGCGGTAGTCAATACAAAAATGGAAAATATCGGCGCGCGCCGTTTGCACACCGTAATGTCAAAGCTTCTTGAAAATATACTATTCGATCTGCCTGACAAGAGCATTAAAAATGTCAATATAACGAAGAAATTGGTGGCGGAATCGCTCTCGGAAATAGTCGAAGATGAAGACCTTTCGCGGTATATTCTTTAGATTAAATTATCGGATTAACAGGAGAAGAGTTGAAAGATAATTTTATATCTATTGCGGATCTTTCCGCGGATGAGATTCATCAAACACTTGAACTCGCTGTTGAGATAAAGGCGAAACTGAAAGCGGGCGAGGATTATAAGCCATTAGCCGGTAAAACAATGGCGATGATTTTCGCTAAGCCATCGGCGCGCACACGTATCTCATTTGAAACGGGAATTCAGAAATTGGGTGGTTACGCTCTATATCTGTCACCCGACGATATAAGCATAGGTAAGCGTGAAGCGGTTAAAGATATTGCGCAGGTTATTTCCCGCTATAACGAAGCGATAATGGCGCGGTTGTTTTCGCATGAGCATATGCTGGAACTCGCTGAATATGCCTCGATTCCGGTCATTAACGGTCTCACGGATTATAATCATCCATGTCAGGTCATGGGGGATATATTGACCGTGAAGGAACATCGTAAAAACCTTGATGATCTCAAAGTCGTGTTTGTTGGCGACGGGAATAACGTTGTGAATTCCTGGCTGAATCTTGCGGCAAAGATTCCTATGAACTTCGTGCTGACAGGACCTGACGGTTATGATCCGGACGAAAAGACGTTAACAAGCGCAAGAGAATCCGGGATCAGCAACATAGAGATCATTCACGACCCCGTGCAAGCGATGAAGGATGCCGATGTAGTTTACACCGACGTTTGGGCAAGCATGGGGCAGGAAGAGGAATCGGTGAAAAGGGCGGCAGAGTTCAAAGATTATCAGCTTAATTCCGAGCTGATGTCGCATTCAAAGCCAACAGCGTTAGTGATGCACTGTCTACCGGCGCACCGTGGGGATGAAATCAGTGATGAGGTGATCGACGGAGCGAATTCTATTGTGTTCGATCAGGCTGAAAATAGGATGCACATACAGAATGCGATTATGGTACAGTTGATGAGTTAGATCTGTGTAACGTCTTCAGACGAGAATATCAGTCGTATTCTTTCCAGTGCACTTCCGAAGTATAATAAGAAACATCCGCGTTAGGGGGCAGGTATACAGTAATTGAAAATGCCGCGGAACCATTGGGTTTAATTGACGTATCTGAGATCACTCCGGTTTTATACCTGAAGTTATTGCCGTCCACGTATGCCGAGTCCACCGCGATTATACGAGTATCATCACGGGCGAGTTTGATTTTTACAACTACGAAATCAGCCCGCCGTTCGCCTATATTCTTGACATATCCGGTATAGATTCTTCTGTCCGCATAGACACGGGTTTCTAAATTTCCGATGTCTCCGACTATCTGACATTCGGCTCTCGGCATTTCGGCTGGAGCGATATCCCGAATCTGTCTCCTGTCAATAGTAAGCGTCCCAATTTGAGTAATAAGAACTATGTTGTCGAGCGTCTCTCTTGTGATTTTCCCAAGTACCTCTGTACCGTTGCTGAGAGTTACCTTGTGAGTGATTTCAACAGTCTCAAGAAAACCGTATCCGGGTTCGGTAGTCCGGACAGTTTTAGGAGTTTTCGAATACGCATTAATATCACTTTTTATGCGGGCTAACTCGGTTCTCAGCACGGTAATGTCTTTTTTGACTTCCCAAAATTGCCTCTTACTGACCGTTCCGTCAGATGAACCGCTTGATGGAGGAGTTACGGTTACAGTTGCCGGTTCTTCTGGTTCTTCTACTTCACTGACTTCCTTGTCAGAACCTCCACCGCCCATTCCGAGCAGTCCGCACCCTGTCAGGGAGAAGGAGAGTATGGCTATAATTGAAAACAGTCTTTTTTCTCTAAACATCCTAAAATCCTGTGATCTCTTTGCGTTTCTGATCTTCAACGGCATTTTTTTGCGCGGTAGCGGAAGCCGCTCTTAGCGATTTAACGGCTTCATCGCCTCCCAACTCTTTAACGGTGCGGTATACCTCATCGAACAGAATATAATTTTCAACGTCGTACATCAATTCGATAAGATCCAGCACTACATTGGGATTATTTATCTTTCTCAGGTTTTCTATCGCGTTACGCCGTACAAGCGGGTTGAGGTCTTTATCTCTCGCTATTCTCACGAGTGTAGGCGCCGCCCGGACATCGCCGACCTCTCCAAGAGCTTTAGTGAGAGCGCTTGTAAGGCTCAGATAATCTTTACGCCCCTGTTGAAACGCTTCCAATAGAAGCAGGATAACCTGCGCGTCCTTTATCTCCGCAGCCGCGTTCAACGCAAAATCCCGTACCTGCGCTTGAGTCCGCGGATCGTTCATCATTTCCAAAAGAAACGGAACTAAATTCGGGTCTTTCTTTTTGCCGAGAAGCTCCACAGCGCGACTCCGGACACCAATGTTCATATCAGGGTCTTTAGCAATAGCCATCAACGCGGGAACCACCCTATCATCTCCAAGACTTCCAAGTGTTTCGGATACGGTTTTCGATACCTGATACAGATCCTCCTTGCTGGATTGAATTGCGTCCATCAATGCCTCTATGGAGGCAATATCACTCGTCTTCGACAGAGATCGAAGCAGGGCATCACGGAGCACAGCATACCGCTTTCTGCTTCCGGCAAGACCTTCTTTGAGCGCATTGACCGCGTTCGGATCGCCCGTATCTCCGAGCGCATCCGCAATCGAAACATAAAATTCGATGTTCAGCTCCGAGAGTTCGCTTAAACCTTTGATAAGGACGAGATTAGCCTCAGGATGCTTAGCCCGTGATAGGGCGACGGCAGCCGCTGTCCGTACTTCGGTTGGTACTTCCGGATCCTGGAAAGTGTGAATGAGTATAAGTAATCCTGATTCTTTCCCTTCCCTGAATTCGGAGAGCGCTTTTTCCACCTGTCCCTCGGTTTTAGCGCTTTGTCCGTCTAAACCTCCACCGCCAAAGAGGAAACATCCCTGAAAAAGTAACGCAATAACTGAAATAAATATATAAAATTGAATCGTTGATGTCGGCTTAGCTGAATTCATATTTCGCTGTTAAATGACCATCCTTAAATCTATAAAAAACAGTGTAAGTAACTGTAAAGTAACAACTTTTTGCAGCTATGTCAAGCCTATAATAGAAATTATTTCTTTGGATCGCCTTTCCAATAACAGAGTGAAAGTTCTTTTCCGTCAAATGAAGCGTAAGTAAAATGAGTTATCCAATCGCCTAAATTAATATAAATTTTACTCTCTTCCCGCAACAGATCCGGTTCATGTATATGTCCTAAAATGACCGAGTCGAACCCTTCCGCGAATTTATTTTGCGCAAATTCTTGAAGCAGTCTCTTTCTATTTGAACTGCGCTGATCAGAAATTGGATTCTCTTTGCTTGATTTGGACAAAAACTTTGCGAGCCTGATTCCCAGATCGGGGTGGAGTATACGGAACAGCCACATCGCTATCGGATTTCTGAAGAACGCTTTCATGAAGTTGTAACCGCGGTCATTCTTAAAAAGTCCGTCTCCGTGCGCAATGTAGAATTTTTTCCTGTCAATCTCGGTCTCAAATCCGCCATCGTGAATAATTACGCCAACATTTTCTTCGAGGTATCTGCCGAGCCAGAGGTCATGGTTTCCTGAGCTGTAATGAACCTCGACTCCGTTTTCCACAGCTTCCGCGATACTACCGAGAATCCGCGGGTCGGTCTGAGGAATTGTGTGCTTATACTCAAACCAGAAATCGAAGAGGTCGCCTACTATGAATAGTCTTTTTCCGTGTTCGGAGACATATTTGATGAATTCTATGACTTTTTCGTTCCTGTCACGACTCTGTTCATACGCCCCGACGATAAGATGAGCATCGGAGAAAAAATAAGTATATTTGTTATTTTCTGACATCGGTTTACACGCAGAAGATAAGACCTAAATGAAATAAATACAATACGGATTAAGGTTAATTCTGAGCGCAATAATGGGACAACCACTCCCGCTTGCCGCGGGACTTCGCATCTGTTTCCTAATTGAAAAGAAGGGGAGAGCATGCCGTCATTGCGAGGAGTCCCGAAGCTTCGGGACGACGTGGCAATCTCAAAGCTCTCGGCATTCCATTTACGAGATTGCCCGCCTAACCAATGTCGGGCAGGCTTCTCCCGATAAATCGTGATCGCAAAGACAATAGTGCGTGTGAGTCAGGATTTTCACAATCCCGCCATCGGCGGTGGCATCCTGACCGCACATATCCCATCGAAGATGGGATTAAAGTTCCCCTCTAATAAGAGGGGTGGATGCCGATTTATCGGCAGACGGGGTGTGTCATGTCTCCTCCTCCCCGCTTTCAATATTCAAACCATTAAAATGGTTCAAATATCAGACTTCTCTCGATAACCCCTGGATTAATCCGGGGGTCAATAGTATGTAGCGTTATGAGAAACCGTTTTAACGGTTTTATTTAATTAGAAGCATTTTCCCGCTCTGCGAACCTTCAGCGGTTTTAAGCGTATAGATATAAACTCCTGAGACGGCATTCTCTCCCGACCAGCTGTACGTATGCTCTCCCGCATTATGAAACCCGTCAGCGAGAGTTTCAATAAATTGACCGTTTATATTGTAAATGTTCAAACGAATATTACCAGATTCGGAAAGATAAAACTAAATATTGGTTGAAGGGTTGAACGGGTTTGGATAGTTACTTAATAGGCTGAATCTGCGGAGCGGTATTGTATTATCCACATCGATTCCGATTAGGTTACGATTGAATTGCAACACTGTCAACCTGCCCTCAAGATCACTGGCAAAGACCATTCCGTTCTGTGTGTACTGATAAACGCCCCAGTTCCCGTTGGAAGCTGCTGTGTCACCGGGTGGATAGGTGTCGTAGTGCGCAATTTCGGTCGGATTGGACGGATCGCTGATGTCAAGGATATAAAATCCTGACTGATAATGACTGATAAAGAGAAGATCGTCCATAACTTGCGCATTATGAGCAAGAAGACTTGAGCCGAGCCATTCACCTGCTAAAGTAATATTGTTATAATCCGCCACGTTCCAGATCTTAACCGTCTTGCCGGGAGTTTCTTCTGTTGTGACCACATATTGACTATTATTAGTAGGCCAGATAGTGTGCACAAATCCGCCGTTAAGAATTTGTTTGCGTACCAAAAGCTTCGGATTTGATTTATCCGACAGATCCCAAATACTGAAGGATCCTTTTCCACCCTCAGCAAGGTAGAGAGTATCGTTCCTTGCGAAGAGATCGTGAACTGGGAGGTCATGGATAGTTCCTGCGAAAGTGGGATTTTCAGGATCACTCAGATCGAATATAGTTACGTGATTCGTACTTAAAGGATCTCCTTCCAAATAGGCAAATCCCATTGAAGTGTCTATGCTGATGTTATGAGAACGAACATTACCTAAATTATCTATAGGAAAGTACCCCACAATTGATACGCTGTTGGGCAATTGCTGAAGATCGAATACGCTTAATCCGGCATTCGCGCCTGTGTTCTCCGATACGGCGTAAGCGTAATGCCTGTAAGTTTTGATATCTCTGTGATAGCAGGGGTCATTTTCTGTCGGACCCGGAACGGTGGTCACCACCTCCATTTTGCTCGTATTTACCACCGCGATACCATTCAATACGCCCATCAGCGCGTATTCCGTACCGTCATTGCCAGTCCAGCCCCATACGTCAGAGCCTCCGACAGAGTCGCCTTGAAATATAGCTGTCGGGAATTGAAACACATCAACCCTTTCCAAAACGGCTGTGGATGACAGACCCGACAGATCGGTCATTATCCAAAGCAGTAAAATCGAAAAGAATATTGCTTTTTTCATTATCTATGCTCCCGTCATATCGAAGACACTGTTGAATCTGATTTTTCTTCTTTCAAGATAACCTTGAAAGATTTAATGTCAAATCTGTTGAATGTCAAACTCTTTGCAGCGGTCTTTCTTTGGAAGGATTTTTAGCTTTCAATTGCCCGCATCCTGCGGCGATGTCAATTCCGCGTCGCATTCGGACGGTTGTTATTATTCCGGCGCTGTTTAAAAGATTGACAAAGACTTTTATCTTCTCTTTTGAAGAGGGTTTTCCATCGTAATCTTCGGTTGGATTCAGCGGGATAACGTTCAAATGACAGGGAAGTCCTTTTAACAGGCGGGCAAGATTTTTAGCCGTTTCTTCTGAGTCGTTCACGCCTTCTATCAATGCCCATTCAAAAGTGACTCTTCGTCCGGTTTTTTTAAAATAGTTTTTGCAAGACCGGATAAGGTCGGACAGATTCCATTTTGACGCTGCTTTTATAAGGTTTTGCCGCTCTTCGTCATTTGTGCCGTGGAGCGATACAGCAAGACCTATCTGGATCTTTTCATCGGCAAGTTTATCGATCCCTTCAATTATACCTATCGTCGAAATAGTAATCTTTCTGGCGGCGATGGAGAGTAATTTCGGGTCAACGATGGTTTTAGCCGCCGATATTACATTTTCATAGTTATGCATCGGTTCGCCCATTCCCATAAAAACAATATTAGATAATCGTTTCCCCGACCGGCGCATGACTCTCGCCGCATGAACCGCCTGCGCAATTATCTCTCCGTGGGATAAGTTACGGACGTAACCCATTTGTCCGGTGGCGCAAAAAGTGCAACCCATTGCGCATCCAGCCTGTGTTGAAATGCAGGCGGTGGCTCTTTTGTCATATTTCATCAGCACGGTCTCTATCAAGGAGCCGTCAATTAGCTTGAAGAGCCATTTTTGAGTGAACCCGTCATTGGATTTGATATGGTTTTCGATTTCTAATCCTTGGAACGTGCAGTTCGAGTTTAGATGATCACGCAGTGAGGCAGGCACGTTGTTCATCTCATCGAAGTTTTCCACATAATTCTTGTAAAGCCATTCGAGGATTTGTTTCGATCTATAAGAAGGCTGTTCGAGACTCTGAACTATTTCTGTGAGATCTTCACGGGAAAGGTCATAAATATTCTGTTTAATTTTCCGGTTCATCACGGTGTTAAGGTAGTTCAATCTAATCTCATTTTGCAAGAAATTACTATCTGTTAATGCAGGCAGGTTTATGATCAGATAAATTAGTAACTTTACTTGACATCAATGCGTATAAGAGCTATAGTAGTGAAACGGTTTTAGAAAGGAGCGGCAAGGTTGGCGAAAATCAGATCCTCTGAGATAACGCCTGAGGAGGTATATCTCAACAGAAGAAAATTTATGAAAGGCTTGGGAGCGATAGCGGCAGTTGGAATGGTCTCACCTTCATCGGTCTTACCAAAGAACTTCGGAAAAGAGGAGGAACTCACCTCCTTCAAATCAATTACTCATTATAATAATTTCTATGAATTTTCTACGGACAAGGAGGAAGTTGCGGAACTTTCGGGCGCTCTGACCACTTCTCCATGGGATGTGGAGGTTACCGGATTAGTAGAGAAACCAGCTAAATTCAGTGTCGATGACCTGAAGAGCAAGTATGCTCAAGAAGAACGCGTCTACCGGCTTAGATGTGTCGAGGGATGGTCTATGGTCATTCCCTGGACCGGTTTTCCCGTTGCTTCGCTTCTGAAAGACGCGCAACCTACCTCCAAAGCGAAGTTCATGAAAATGACTACATTGATGCGTCCTTCGGAAATGAAAGGTCAAAAGAACAGATGGTATGATTGGCCCTATGTAGAAGGGTTAAGGCTTGATGAAGCGATGAACGATCTTGCTCTCTTCGCGACAGGATTATACGGTAAGGATTTGCCGAATCAAAACGGCGCTCCCATACGTCTTGTGGTTCCATGGAAGTATGGTTTCAAGAGCATCAAGTCGATTGTGAAGATAGAATTGGTCGAACAGATGCCGACATCTCTATGGATGAAAGCAGCTCCGGCTGAGTACGGCTTTTATTCCAATGTAAATCCTAATGTCTCTCACCCGCGCTGGTCACAGAAATCCGAGCGGAGGATCGGAGAGTTCAGAAGGAGGAAAACGCTTATGTTCAACGGATATGAAGAGGAAGTGAGTTCTCTTTATTCCGGAATGGATTTGAAAAAGTATTTTTGAAAAAACTCTTCAAACCGGCGATTCACATATTATGCTTGATACCGCTTTTTATTCTGATTTCGGATTGGCTGAACGATGAATTGACAGCTAATCCAATACAGTATCTGACGCTTTCAACGGGGAAAACCGCTCTGCGACTATTGACGCTCAGCATTTCAATCACTCCGATTATATTCTTAACGGCTAAAAGAGACCTTAATCCAGCGCGTAAGCTGCTCGGTTTATACGCCGCATTTTATGCCGCTTTGCATTTCAGCATTTTCGTCGGGCTTGATTACTTTTTCGATTGGGAGCTCATCTATGAGACTATACTTGAAAAACCATACGTATTAGTAGGCTTTGCGGCATTCAGTATTCTGTCAGTCATGGCTGTCACATCCACAAAAGGATGGAAAAGAAGGCTAAAGAAAAAATGGAAACCGTTACATCGGTTTATATATTTGGCGGGAATACTCGTGACTCTCCATTATATTTGGCTGGTGAAATCGGATATCCGCGAACCATTACTGTATGGAGCGATAATAGCGCTGTTTTTACTTTTAAGAATTCCGGGCATTAAAAATGTTATCACGAAATTCAAAAACAGAACTGATTCAGCTAAAGCAGCAGAAGCATAGCGGTTGTAAAATGATCGTTAGTTCTATGCTGAACAGGTAAGAAATCAGGAGAAGTTCATGAAGGTGTATCTTAAACAGATAGATAATTTTTCGCTCGCGGCAAAAGCCGAATCCAACCATTGGCTGTCAATTGACGAGAGAGTTGAAGACGGCGGGAACGGAGCTGTTGTTGATGTCGGTGGCGGGCTGCTCGGCGATGGATGTCATATCAATTCTGAAGAAACGCATGGTTGAAAACCTCCAATTGGAGATGACTTCCGAATATGTAGTGAAGAATCTCTAACTTTTCGGTTCGCTGAAATCTTCACCGACAACAGCTATGACGTCGGAGTCTGATATGGACAGTTCTTTGCCGATTTCCCCGAATTTCTTTTTGATATAACCGAGACCTATATGCTTGCCGAGCTCGAACGAATAAACCGAGCTCGTCAGTTCACCGACAATCTTTGTACCGCTTAACAGGTTGATTTTATCATTAATTTCTATTTCTCCCGACAGATGAATTCTTCTAAGTTGTCTTGAGACCTTGTCATAGGTATCCATTCGAGCGATCACTTCTTGTCCTATGTAACAGCCCTTTGTAAATGAAACGCTGTCAAACAATCCGGCTTCCAATGGATTGGCGTTAGAGGTGATCTCATATCCGTACCGTGGTATACCCCACTCGACTCTCCTAATGTTCCAGGCTTCGCGCCCGGCAGGGACGGCTCCTGATTTAAGCAATTCTTGCCAAATTTTCACAGGTTCTTTTTTCAGAAGCATGAAGAGTGATTCGTTATCGGAATAAAGGATCGTGCCCTCGAAATCGGGTATTATTTTAGCGGGGTTTGGACCATACAAAGCAAAAAGACCATACTCCCCGGATAGGTCGCTTATCTCCAAGTCTTCAGAAAAATGGTATTTCGTAAGCCATTCGGTAATAGTCTTTCCATTACCTTCGCTACAGATCAAGGTCAGTCCGTCGTCTTCCGCCAGGACGGTGATGACGTCAACGAAACGTCCATCGGCATTGGTGAACGAGGAGACTACTATCTCACCATCTTTAAGATTGAAAACGTTGTTTGTAGACATTTTATGTAGAAATTCTTTTGAGTCCGGACCCGATAGTCTCACGACCCCGTTGTCGGAAAAATCCACTAAGACGTGTGATTCCTTAAACGCCTTATATTCGTCAATCACTGAACCGTAATCGTTTGCGATGAGCCAACCGTTTGATTCGATAATATTAGCGTTTAACGATAAAGCCTCTGGATGATTTATAGTTTTTTTAACAGCAATATCTTTTTCAATCAGCGTGTCGTTCATTATTTTCTAAATTATTCACCTTTCAATACGGGAACATAAAGGAAGTCACCCGCTTTTATTGAATTAACGTCGTCTAACTTGTTAATCTCGATAAGCAGATCAAGATCGGAATCATATCTGCTCGCTATTTTTGATAATGCTTCTCCGGAGGAAATGGTATGAAGGAGAATCATGGTTGAATTATTAGGGATCAAGAGTGTTTGACCGATCCTAATTGAATTAGCATTTTCTAATGAGTTCACGAGCATTAGTTGCTCAGTTTTAGAGTTGTGTTCCTTAGCTAATGTAGATAAATTGTCACCACTTTTTATTTTATAATATATAAATCCCAATCCCTTTTCACTCTTAATCTCCCCCGGTTCCCCGAAATTTTGGATAACTTCATCACTTTCATCTGCCGAAGGAGTAGCTGTTTCCGCGGTTTCTGTTACTTCGTCAACAGGTAGCGCGACCGTCAATTCAATCGGTCGTTCAGCGCTGTCAGGTTCTGGGCTTTTGTTGACAATTAGCTTTTTAGCGGAAGCGTCCTTACCAGAACCGACAATCAGCGTATCCACGATGGCGGCGAGATCGGGTACTATTGAGATTTGTTCTTCGGTTTCAGTTACTTTGATAGTTTCCTCATCAAGTAATTTCGACCTTTGTAGAGCTTCCAATTCACGCAATCGAGTTTGAACCTTCATGAAAAATCCACGCCATTCATTCGGATTCGATTTATATTTATCAAGCATTCGGTCAATTTTTTGCTTAGACAAATTATTATCTGTGAGATAGCTTGCGACTCTTGCGTCTTTTTCCGCTAAGCCGCGCTCAGATTCATAAATAAGTGAAATCTGCACATAAGCTTCAACTAATTTGCCTTCCGGAATATCATCGGCATTTTTTTCTTCTTTGATACAATTTGCCGCCAATAGTGAAGATAAAATAAAAAATATTAGAACTAATCGTCTCATATATACGTATCATAAGATAAGAGGAGTAAATAATCAAGCATTTGTAAGGAAGGACACTGAATGTTTAAGATGAATTGTTGACATTCTACTGACGATGTAATAAATTAAGGAGCAAAATACATACCGATAAAACACTATTGGGACGTAATATTATGAAAGATATAGAAATTTTCTTTAGGCGCTCAGCCAATTTGTTTTCATTATTGATTCTGTTGGGGATCGGCATTAATACGGCTATTGGACAGGGATTTGGGAAAAATAAAGTTCAATACTCTGATTTTAAATGGGAATATATTCAATCCAAGCATTTTGACGTCTACTTCACGCAAGGTGGCAGGGATATAGCGGAATTTGCCGCCACAGCAGCGGAATCAGCATATGTTACAATTAGCTATACTCTTCGCTGGGACCTGCAAAAGCGTATATCTTTGATCATATATAACTCTCACAATGATTTTCAATCTACAAATGTATCTTTAGGTTACCTATATGAGGGTATCGGCGGCTTTACGGAACTTTTTAAGAACAGAGTCGTGTTACCGTGGGAAGGCTCATATAAAGAATTCAAAAGCACTCTTCACCATGAATTAGTTCATGCGATGATAAACGATCTCGTTTATGGCGGCTCGATACAATCGGTGGTATCAGGAAGAGTTTCGCTGAACATCCCCTTATGGTTCGGTGAGGGATTCGCTGAATATTCGTCCGATATGTGGGATTCAAGAGCTGATATGTTTATGAGGGACCTTGCGGTAAACGGGGATATTCCGCCGATAACGCACCTGAACGGATACTATGCGTACAAAGGCGGCCAATCGGTAATGAAATATATTGCTGAAAAGTACGGCGAAGAGAAGATAGGCGAAATACTCTCACGTATGAAAGGAACCAGAAGTGTTGAAGGAGGTTTCAAAGCGGCAATAGGACTGGATCTGGAGGAGCTGTCTAAAAAATGGCAAAAGCACATTAAAAAACAATATTGGCCCGATATAGCTGATAGAGAGGAGCCTGAGGAATTTGCCCTTCGGATGACCGATCATCAGAAGATGAGAAACTTTCAGAATGTTTCGCCCGCAATATCACCCGGAGGAGGAAAGATTGCGTTTCTTTCTGATAAGTCCGGCTATGCGGATGTTTACTTGATGTCTGCGGTAGACGGTAGAATTATTGAGAAATTGGTGAGCGGTCAAAAAACTCCCGAATTAGAGGAATTGAAGTGGCTCAATCCCGGAATAAGCTGGTCTCCTGATGGGAAAAAGATCGTGATCGCGACAAAAAGCGGTGACAAGGACGGGTTGATAATTCTTGATGTAAAGACAAAAGAGATAGTGAGCCATAAATTTGATTTAGACGGAATATTCACCGCTGCATGGTCACCATCAGGCGACGAAATTGCGTTTGTAGGAAATAAGGACGGGTACCGGGATATTTATATCTTTGATTTGAACAGTGAAAAGATCAGAAAGATCACCGATGACCCGTTTGATGATACCGAGCCTTCATGGTCTCCCGACGGAAGCAAGATCGCTTTTGCATCGGATAGAGGAGATTATCTGATGAAATCCGACCTGCCGGACGATTTTAAAATTGTGAACTACGATTTCGGTCCCAAAGATATTTATGTAATGAATTCAGACGGTTCAGGAGTAGAGAGAATTACAAACACTCCTTACAATGAAAATTTCCCCTCCTGGGCGCACACGCAAAATAAACTCTCTTTCACTTCCGACAGGGTAGGTATCTGGAATATATATATACATGATTTTGATAACGACACAGAATATCCTATCACCAATACGCTTACCGGAGTTTTTCAACTTTCATGGTCTGCGGACGATACGAAACTCGCTTTTTCCGCTCTTTCCAAGGGTGGTTATGATATATATGTATTAAAGAATCCGCTAAATATTAAAGAGGGAGACGTAGTTCTCGAGAAGACTCAATGGGTGAAGAAGATAGAATCAGAGGGACTTACACCTTCTACCGTGACTAAAGCTTATCACGCAAAAGCGAGGAGCGTCAGTATTAAGAGGTTGGCAAAGCAGAATAATGATTATTCCAAATATGTATTTGCTACCGGATACAATTCAGATTCTACTAAGATAACCGCAAATGGGATGAAAGATGCCCAGTTAGACACAAGTATTCTCGTAGCCGCGGACGGCTCATACGTATCTCAACCGTATAAAACAAAATTTTCTCTCGATCTCATTGATGGAGTAGCGGGTTATAATACCTTTTTCGGCTTTCAGGGAACAACGGTTATGTATTTTTCGGATGTTTTGGGTAACCATCAAATACAACTCGGCGCGGATTTTCTTATTGACCTTGAAAATAGCGACTATTTTCTAACTTACTTCTATTTGCCGCGCAGGACTAATTATGGGATAACGGCGTTTCATACGGCGGATTTCTTCAGCGGAAGCAGATTCGGCAGTGCGCCTATAAGGTATAGAACATTTGGGATAGGATTGACTGTATCACGACCGTTCAGCAAATTTAAAAGGTTGGATTACAGCGCTACCTGGTTCAATGTTATCAAAGAGGATATTTTTTCCTTTAACGGTCAGGATGAGAGGGTGAGTACTATCCTACCCGAAATAAAACTCGTTCATGATACCGTTCTTTTCGGGCGTACGGGACCTATCGACGGCTCAAGATACATCGTGCGTTTTCAGTTGAGTCCAAAATACAACAAGAACAGTTTCAATTTCCAGAAAGTTGAATTTGACTATCGTAAATACTGGAAGGTCAGCTGGTTTCATTCGTTTGCGGCAAGGATCTCTGCGGGAGCAACTTTCGGACCTGATGCGCCGGATTATTTCTTAGGCGGAACTTCAGGCTGGATAAATTGGTCGGTGGCAGATGATGATAGATTCAGAGAGCAGATAAGTGACATTCAGAATCTGTATTTTTCAGAATTCAAGATGCCGCTGAGAGGCGCAGCATATTATCAGCTTATAGGTAAAAGGTATGTCCTGAGCAATTATGAATTCCGTTTTCCAATGGTCAGCAGGCTTGACCTCGGATGGCCGCTTCCCCTACGCTTCCCGCTTATAATGGGAGTAATGTTCACAGATATTGGATTGGCATGGGGTCCTGAAAAGCTCCTGTTGACAAAAACCGGCGCGGATGGCAACAAGCGTTTAAATGACGGATTTCTCGGTTATGGAATTGGGGCCCGAATACCCTTAGGATTTTTCATGTTAAAAATAGATATGGCATGGAGCAACAATCTGAATTCTACCTCGAAACCGGCTTATTTCTTCTCGCTCGGGTCTGATTTTTAATAAAGACCTTTTGAACCCGGTTACCTGAACTATTACCGCTCGAAGTTCAATTATCAGAATATAATCTGAAATCATCGGTAGATTAATTCTCCCTTTATCGCCCGCTATTTCATATATTATCCATGTTGCGAAATAAAATAGCACACTTGTTGTTTAGATGGATAGTTACCTGCACATAACGGTATGAACGTAAAGACGAAAACAGTGTATGTTTGCGCTAACTGCGGAAGCGCCTCGCCGAAATGGAGCGGCAAATGTAATAATTGCGGGGAGTGGAATACGCTTTCAGAAGAGATAGTTTCAAAATCCAAAAAGAGCGGTCGGCGGCAGCCGGCAGCTGATGCCGGTCCCGTTCGCCTTGCGGATTTCGACTCTAATTCCGTTCAACAAATCTCTACAAATATAGGTGAGCTTGACAGGGTTTTGGGTGGCGGAATCGTTCCGGGCAGCGTCGTTCTCGTTGCCGGTGACCCGGGAATAGGAAAATCTACTCTAATGCTTCAAATGGCAGTTATGGTATCGAGCGGAATTCCAGGAGATATTATCTATTCCGCGGGGGAAGAATCGGGGCAGCAAATCAAAATGAGAGCGGAGAGGATAGGTTTAAACTGTTCTGACATACTGATCCTGCCTGAAAACAACATAGATATAGTGCTCCAACATCTTTATACAAAGTCAAACGGATTGTTGATAGTTGATTCGATCCAGACCGCTTATACGGACAACCTCGAGAGTTTTGCCGGAAGCGTCTCACAGGTTCGCGAAACAGCGGGTATGCTTCTTAAAATGGCAAAAACAACGGGAAACAGCGTGTTCATTGTCGGTCATATCACGAAAGAAGGTTCTATAGCGGGTCCGAAAATGCTTGAGCATACTGTTGATACAGTGCTTTATATGGAAGGCGAAAAGTTGAACTCTTATCGTATTCTGAGATGCATAAAAAACAGATATGGTTCGACCAACGAAATCGGCGTTTTTGAGATGCGAGAGAAAGGTCTTGTAGAGGTAAAAAATCCGTCCATGTTTTTTCTGACGGGCAGAGAGGAGATGGTTCCCGGATCAATTGTTATCGTAAGCATGGAGGGGACACGTCCGATACTCATAGAGATACAGGCTTTGGTCAGCCGTTCTTCATACGGGACACCGCAACGAAACAGTACAGGCGTGGACAACAGAAGATTATCCATGATGATAGCCGTGTTGGAGAAAAGAGCCGGAGTTCTGCTTGGGATGAGTGACGTATTTGTCAATTTGACCGGCGGGCTTAAAATTTCGGAAACTTCTATCGATTTAGGTATAGTGGTAGCCATGGCGTCGAGCTTCAGAGACAAACCTGTGGATGATGGAGTGGTTATAATCGGTGAAGTCGGGCTTGGAGGAGAAGTAAGACCTGTTTCGCTCTTAAACAGACGGTTGAAAGAAGCGTTCGACCTCGGATTTAAACATGCGGTCATCCCTAAAATCAAAAAAGAATCTGTCAAACCTCCTAAAGGGATGAGACTTACGGAGGTCGCCTCTGTTTCTGAGGCTCTAACCATACTGCTTTGAGCGATAAATTTTTTCTGTTAGAAACTGATTCTCCGGACGGCGCCAGAGCAGGAGTTCTGCATACAGAGCACGGTGAAATAAATACTCCCGCATTCATGCCGGTAGGCACGTACGGAGCCGTTAAGTCTCTTTCTCCCGATGACTTGAAAAATGCCGACACGCAAATAATTTTGGGGAACGCATACCATCTGTACATTCGACCCGGCATAGAGACGATAAACCGGATGGGCGGGTTGCACAAGTTTATCGGCTGGGATCAGCCGATACTTACCGACAGCGGCGGGTATCAGGTATTTTCCCTCGCCAAAATGCGGGAAATAGATGACGACGGAGTTACATTCCGTGATCATGTGGATGGCACAAAACACCGGTTCACTCCTTCAATGGTAATGAATGTTGAAAGAACGATAGGAGCCGATATTATTATGGCGTTCGACGATTGCGCTCCTTATCCAAGCAGTCTGGATTATCTGTCCGAAGCAGAGAGGAGGACTGCATCGTGGGCAGCCGTTTCTAAGGAATCTTTTGAATCCTCGGAACCTCTTTACGGATACAGGCAGTTTCTTTTTGGTATCGTTCAGGGGGGGACTCAGAAAGAATTAAGGGAGAAAAGCGCGGAGAAGATCGTATCGCTTGATTTCGACGGATACGCCGTCGGCGGGCTTGCGGTCGGTGAGCCGGAAGATATCATGTATGAGCTGTGTGAGTTCAATGCCTCATTGCTGCCGAAGGATAAGCCTCGTTATCTAATGGGAGTGGGTAGACCGGTAGACCTTATAGAATGCGTGGCGCGGGGAATAGATATGTTCGACTGCGTCATTCCCACGCGTAACGGAAGAAAGGGTACGGTTTACACAAAGGCAGGCAAACTAAACCTGAACAATTCAACTTATAAGATGGATGAAGACCCGATAGAAGCAGACTGTTCATGCAGCAGCTGTGAATCCTTTTCTAAAGGGTATCTCAGGCACTTGTTCAAGATGAACGAGACACTCGCGGGAAGAGCGGCGACCATACATAATTTGCACTACTTCAACGCTTTGATGAGTGAAATGAGAAAAGCCATTATCGAAGACAAATTTAATGAATTTCGAGACGAGTTCTATTTGATGAGAGGCAATAAGAAATAATGCGATTAAGCGATGACCTGAAAAAAAGGCTTGGCAAGGTAAGACTTATAGCGCTTGACCTTGACGGAACTATGCTGACGGACGATAAAAAAATTATCCCGGAGGTCAGCAGCGCTGTTGAAAGAGCAAAGGAGGCGGGATACCTGGTCTCAATTTTAACCGGCAGGATGTTTGCGGCGGCGGCTCCATTCGCAAATGCGATGAATCTCGATATTCCGGTTGTAAGTATGAACGGCACGCTAATCGCCGAATCTCACACAGGAAAAATATTATACGAAAAGACTTTAGACCGGAGTTGTGTTCGAGACGTGTTAAACGCTATCGAAGGCGCTCCGGTACATAAATTCGTTTACGAAGGGGAAAATATTCGCCATAGCGTAAAAGATCCGGAGATTTTAAAATACCTCAAATGGTGGGCGGTAAATATCAAAGAGGTAAAGGAATTTGATATTGAAAGCTACAGAAAAATATATCAAATATTGCTGATAGGCGGGAAGAAAATATTGGAAAAAATTGCCGAAAATATTAACGGCGATACAAAATGCGACATTACAACATCCGGATTTCCATCTCCGCGATACCCGCTTCATTTTCTCGAAATAAAGAGACCGGGCGATTCTAAGGGGAAGGGATTGAAATTTCTTTGTGAATACTATAATGTTTCGCGGGACGAGACGCTTGCGGTCGGGGACTATCTGAACGATTATGCGCTGTTCGATGAGGCAGGTCTCTCCGTCGCGGTGGCAAATGCGGTAGACGGTCTGAAAGAGCGAGCGGATATTATCACTGTCCGTACAAATGAAGAGGGGGCTGTAGCGGAGGTCATAGATATGCTGCTTAACAATGGAAATCAAAAAGCCGTTGATTAATAATTTAGACCGTGATTTTTGTAAAGGATAAAGGAGAAATTTCAGTATGCCCTGGATAAAAATGATTTCATACGATGATTCCGAAGGAGAATTAAGAGAACAATTTGAACCATTGCAGTATGAACCTGGTAAAATCGCTCATATTCTTCAAATTCACAGCTTGATCCCCTCGACTATCAGTTCTCACCGTGAATTTTATAATGATATAATGTTCAAGCGCTCTGACCTTTCTCGTAAAGAAAGGGAATTGATCGCAACGGTAGTTTCTATCCATAATGAATGCCATTACTGAACTCTTCATCACGGAGAGGTTCTCCGCAAGTTAAGCAAAATGGACAATATCGTTGAGAAATTGAAGGAAACAGAAATCCCCGATTTTCTTTCAGAACGAGAGAAAACCATTGTGGAATACTCGTTAAAAATCACGAAAACACCTTCCAAAATGACAAAAGACGACGTTGAAACTCTCAGGAAAGTCGGATTAACAGATGAGGCAATTCTAAACGTGGTAATGGTAAACGGTTACTTTGCATTCGTAAACCGAATGGCAGACGGACTTGGTATTGAATTGGAAGATTATTGGCTCAACAACTGAAAATTGGTCATTATTTTATAGGTATGCTTGATAAAATCGCTTTTAAACAAGCTCTCCCGTTAGTAAATTACTGTTTGGACGGCTTCCCAAAACAAATATCAGCTCATTGTCGGAATTCAGCGGAGTTCATCAATAACAAGCCTGTAATTCTTAATTCCCTCAATTGGTCGGTCTTTATTTGTTTTATATTGCTTATTGACGGTTGCGCAACAAAAGGGCCGATAACGGGTGGTCCGGTGGATGAAACTCCACCTCAGATAATAGAGACATATCCTGAACCTCGCTCTTTAAACGTAAGCAGAAATGTGAATGTAAAGTTAAAATTCAACGAAAATATGAATCGTGGAAGCGTTATAACCTCGATATTTATCTCTCCCACACTAAAGCAGAAACCGGAATTCGTCTGGAAAGGATATAAGAAGCTCGAGATACGATTCGCCGAAGCATTAGAAGAGGAAAAGACGTATGTGGTGACTGTCGGTAGTAATGCCATGGATTCGCATAAGATAAGACTCGATGAGACCTACACGCTCGCATTTTCAACCGGGAATAAAATCGATAATGGAACTATATCGGGAAGGATATACGGTAAATACGAAATCGGGAAGACTCTCATTTTCGCTTATCTGATGGAAGAGAGTTCGAATTTCTCTCCTGACACGCTCAAACCCGATTACACTACCCAATTGTCGAATGAAGGCATCTTTCGGTTCAATTACTTATCCTACGGAAGATATCGGCTTTTTGGCATAGAGGACAATGACAATAACAGGCTGTTTAACAGCGCGAAAGACCGAATTGCTATTTCACCGTTACCTGACATTATTATTTCCGAAGAGGACACTCTTTCTTTCACGTCATTTTACAAATTCAGCAGCGTGAACACGCTTAATCCAAGAGTTCTGACAATCTTTCCTTTGGATAATTCCCATCTGAAATTTCGAGCTCTTGAACCATTGGTCTTCCCGACTTCAACAGATTCAATTTGGATAAGCGATTCTACTCGTGAAAATAAATTTTATCCGACCGCCATTTATCCCGATGCGGAAGATAAGAATATAGTACACTTACACTTTCCGGAGCAAAGTTCGGAGAAGGATTTCAATCTGTTTTTAGGAGCTTTCAAAGACAGTTCGGGAAATAGTGTGGACAGCTCTTCCTCCTTAATATCGTTCGCATTTTCGGCGAGTTCGGATAGCATACCGCCTGAGCTGCTCAGCGTAGATAACGGTTCGACATCTAAATTCATCTATCTACAAGACAGGCTAAAAATCAAATTCAGCGAAGCCGTTTCAGAAGAGAGTAAAGATTCCTCTCTGACTATTCTTAATGCGGATAACGAAAACGTCCCTTATGCGCTCGATTCAGTGTATCCTAACGTTTGGGAAGTCTATGCTGAAAAAGGTTGGGCATCGGATGAAACTTATTCGTTGTATATTGATCTTGAAGAGGTAAAGGATCTTTCGGGAAATCCGGCAGCTGATTCGGTATGGACGATGAAGTTCAGGACTGTAAACACCGACACATTCGGGATTATAAGCGGAACGATACTGACCGATAAAGAATTTGATCTACCGCTATATGTATCAGCCGACAAAGTAGGGGGAAGAGGAAGACAAGTCGGCGCGAAAGTTTCAGCAGAGGGAAAATTCCGATTGGAAGAGCTGCTTCCGGGGGAATATCTCCTGAACGTTTTTGCCGATAGAGATCGGAACGGCGTATACAGTCCGGGAAGCCTGGTTCCTTACCTGAATGCAGAGTTGTATTTTCAGAGTCCTGATACCGTCAGTGTCCGGTCGCGTTGGGAAACTTCCGGCCACACGATTGATTTCGGGCAGAGGATATTGAATGAAGAATAAATTTAAATTCACGAAAATGCATGGGACTGAAAATGACTTTGTCGTAATTAACGCCATGATCGAACCGCCGCCCGAGCTTGATGATAATAAAGTCAGGGAAATTTGTGATAGAAGAAAGGGTGTGGGAGCGGATGGTATTTTGATTATCCAAGAAAAACCCGGTTATGATTTCCATATGAGGTATCTGAACGCAGACGGTAGCGAAGGTGGTATGTGCGGAAATGGAGCAAGGTGCGCGGTGAAATTTGCAGGTGAATTATTAAACAAGTCTGAATTAAATTTCACAGCTTCCGACGGAGAACACAGAGGATGGGTTGACGATGATTCAGTTCGCGTGACTATCACCGCGAACGCTGAAGCAGATAAGCGCCTTGTAGATGGTAGAGAAGGATATTTTATAGACACAGGTTCGCCGCACTTTGTCACCGCTTTGAATGAAGTGGATGAAGATGACCTGATAGGGGTCGGGAGAAAGATTAGGTTCGACAGCTCGTTTGAAAATGGCGCCAATGTTGATTTTTTAAATATAAAGGATAACGAATTTTTCGTCCGGACATATGAGAGGGGTGTGGAAAACGAAACCAATTCTTGCGGTACCGGCGCCGTTGCCGTCGCGCTGGTCCTTAACCAGACCAAGTCTGTTGATTTTCCGATAGAGCTTATATTTCCGGGTGGCAGGTTATCTGTAGATAAGAGCGATATTGAAGGTGAGGTGATATTGGGAGGAGCCGTAAAAAAAGTCTTTCAAGGCAGTGTTTTTTTGTGATAAATTATGCAAGAAATGATGATATCAGTCTTAGCTGTCATTGAGGAATAAATTGATGTATGCAGTAATAATTGCCGGTGGACGGGGAGAGCGATTCTGGCCTTACAGCAGGTTGCACAAACCTAAACAATTGTTGAATATGGTCGGTAATATAAGCATGCTTCGGGCGACCTATGATCGGATATTAAAGATAGTACCGGCTGAAAATATTATCATAGTGACAAATAAGATTCTATCCGGAGGGGTCAGCAATCTTATTCCCGAATTGAAACCTCAAAACGTGCTCATCGAACCTAAAGCCCGCAATACCGCGCCCGCAATCGGTCTCGCAGCTTTGTACATAAGTGAAACGGACCCGGATGCTGTTATGGCCGTATTTCCGGCTGATCATGTAATAAAGAATCAGACAAAATTCGCTCAGGCGCTTAAACGAGCCAGAAAAACTGCGGAACGAACCGACGGTTTGGTGACCATCGGGATCACTCCGAAGGGACCCGAAACGGGATACGGATATATTCAAGCAATACTGACTCAAGAGAATCAGGGAAGTTATAAGGTCAGGGCATTTGCCGAAAAACCGACCTTCGGAACCGCGAAACGATTTATTAAGAGCGGTGATTTCTTTTGGAACAGCGGAATATTCATCTGGAAAGCATCTGCGATTTTACGGGAGATGGAGGAAAATATACCGGAAATTTATGAACCTCTCGCCAAACTTTCCGGTCATTTTAACTCCAAAAGTTTTACCGGGAAATTGAATAAAGCGTTTTCGGCTATAAGAGCCACATCAATTGATTATGCTGTAATGGAAGTGTCACAAAACGTTCATATGGTTAAAGGCGATTTCGAGTGGAATGATCTCGGCTCGTGGGAAGCGCTATATTCGCTCAGCAGAAAAAATAAACATGGAAATGTCATAGATGGTGATGTAATCACGATAGATACTTCGAATACGCTGATAAAATCTTCAGGGAAATTTGTCGCTACAATAGGGCTTGAAAATATGATCGTGATAGCAACCGACGATGTGTTTTTGGTAGCTCCCCGGGACAGGGCGCAGGAGATAAAAGAAATAGTTGATTCACTAAAAAAAGGATCGTTAAAAAAATATCTCTAATGAAAGCGGAAAAGTTGTTAATCGAGCTGGAAAGTCTCGCTGAGAAACTTGGATTAGATCTGAGATACGAACATGGAGATTTTCAGGGAGATTATTGTATCGTCAAGGAGGATGGCAAAATAATTATCCAAAAAAAAGCTAGTCTGGATAAAAGGATAGCGGTACTTGCGAGGGGGTTAGGGAGAATGGATTTTGGAAACATATATGTTCTGCCTGAATTGAGAAAACTTCTTGAGCCTGATGGTATGAATAAGGAAGAAGAGGATGAGTCCTCTTGACTCCGAAGTTCAGGAATTTACTGACAAAATTATTACTATTAGTCACTTATCTTTTACTCTTCTGGGGCTTGGATCAATTCAATGTAGAGGCTGTTGATAGCTTTCTGCTATTTATAATTCCTATTTCACTGATTTTACTGAGCTATTCTTATCTGAATAATCTGTATGAGCGACTGTTAAGGAACCTATCATCCAAGCGGACTTTTCCCGTTTTTGATAAATTGGTGGATTACACATCTTCATATAAGTATGGTTCGGATTATTCCCAATTCGTCGAAGGAATCGCTAAACTTCTATCGGTCGATTTGAATATGAAAATGACATCTATTTTCATGGATAGCGGGAAGGCTTTCACTCAGGATGCCGTTTACGGCGCGGAAGATGGAAAAGAATTAAAATTGAGTGTAATAGGAGGTGGAAATTTTGAAGAGCTGCTTGTTTCAACGGATGATTATATAAAATTAGAGAAGGATCTATTTTTCCGGACCGTAGAAAATAAGCGATTATGTCTGTTATGTATTGAAAAGGGTTTTAGTTACGTGATTCCCTTGAAGATAGATGATAAACCTGTAGGAATGATATTTTCTGAGACGCTGGATGAAGATTATTTTGTCGGAGAAAACGGGAAATCTTTTAGAAATGCGCTTAATTCCTTAAGTAAACGGCTGAGGATGAGTAAGTTGAATTCCATTCTTGAAAAGGAATATGATAGAAAAAATACTATGTTGGGTTTGACCGAAAAGTTGTCGGCTCTTGATGATGCGGAAGAACTGTTGAAATCAGTTTTGGAGTATCTGTCGGGAGTGATTAGCTTTGATGCAGCAGGAATATTCCTCGTAAAAGGCAAAGATAAAAAAATCATCAATCGGCATCAGGTAGGCTATGACAATAAGAGGTTGAAAGAGCTCGACTTAAAAGTCGGCAAGGGGGTGATTGGGATGAGTATCGAGCAAAAAAAGGCGATCCTTATCCCTGACGTAGCGTATGAACCCGCATATATCCCGGTGAGAGAAACTACAGGTTCTGAGATTTGTGTTCCGCTGATAAGAAGAGGCATCGTTATCGGCGCCTTCAACGTGGAAAATGATGAGACATATGCTTACGGATTTGATGATCTCGAGATGTTGACGGGTATCTCTAATATAGCCGCAGTGGCGATTGATAACGCAATTCTTTTTAAGGAATTTAAGGAGAAGGAGGAACTCGAACGTGACCTGACCATTGCCGCGGACATTCAAAGGGCGCTGCTTCCTATTAATCTTCCCGATTTTCCCGGTTTGGAAATTGAGGCATCCACAATTCCGAGTAAATTAGTCGGGGGTGACCTGTATGATGTGTCCTCATTCGCAAGCGGACGGATTTCCATTGCCATAGGGGATGTGTCGGGCAAGGGTGTTCCAGCCGCAATTTTGATGGCAAATTTATACGCTTCTTATAAAAGCCTGGCAAGAACCAATCTTCCCGTAGAAAATTTACTCTCCAATCTCAATGAAATAATCTATGACAATACCGCGGATGACAGATACGCAACTTTTTTCTACGGCGTTTACGACCCTGATGATCGTAAAATGGCATATTGCAACGGGGGGCATAATCCGCCGATCCTGCTGCGAATAGATGGCAGTATCGAACTTCTGAAGGTAGGAGGTCCTGCCATTGGGTTTGTAACAGATGGAGAATATAGTTCGGAAGTAATAGAATTCTCTGTTGGCGATTATTTGGTATTATACACTGACGGAGTTACGGAAGCTGAAGATCCTTCAGGTAATTTTTATGGAAACGAGAGGTTGGAAGCTCTGTTGACTAAAACCAAATCCACCTCGGCGTTAAAATTGAGTGAAGAGATAATGAAAGATTTGAACAGATTCAGAAAAGGAAGTAACCAACCGTCTGATGATATTACCCTTATTTGTATAAAGATTATCTGATTCGGTACGGCTTGATAAGAGCTTGACAGTGCAGAATAATTTACTTAAAGTAAAATGCAATTTTTAGAAGGTTGATGGATGATATTACAAGATTATCTCAAAGAAAATGTCAATAAAGATCCCGATGGATTGTTTTTGATATCGGGTGAAGAGCAATATACATATCGTCAATTTTATGAAGAAGTCAATGGATACGCTACAGGATTAAAAGAGTTGGGAATAGAAAAGGGTGACCGGGTGGGTTTGATGCTCCCGAATATTCCTGAATGGCCGATAGCGTATTGCGCTTTGTTATCAGTAGAAGCAATTGTCGTCCCTTTAAACATCATGTTGAAAGAAAACGAGCTTCGCAACCAAATCAATGATTGCAAAGCCAAAGCAGTGATATTTTGGTACGGATTTTCCGACTTACTCTTAAAAGCGGCTGCTGGCCCTGACTGCAGCATATTGATACAATGCAGAGGGGAGAAAATTCAGGGAATAAATGATTTTTCTGACCTGAAGCTGAAAGCTGACGGGTCTGATGGCGCTGCTTCAGCATCAGATGACGATACATGCTCAATTATTTATACGTCAGGAACCACCGGAACAGCATTAGGTGTGGAACTGACCCACAAAAATATTATAAAGAATGCCGAATCTTGTTCAAAATTTCTCCCCCTTGACCGCTCTGAAGTTATAATGGGGGTCATACCTCTATTCCATTCGTTCGGGCATACGGCGATATTGAATCTTGCGGTTATATTGGGAGCTACAATCGTTTTGGTCGAAAAGTTTGATCCTTATAATATAAGCAAATTGATTATATCTCATTCACCGAGTCTGTTTTTTGGAGTTCCGTCAATGTATTATGCTATCTTGCACGATGATAGAGTTTCTCGAAGTACTTTTGAAAATGTAAAATATTGTATATCCGGCGCGGCTAAATTAGATATGAACCTCTTGGAAGAATTTGAAAACAAATATAACTGTTTGATTCTTGAAGGATATGGACTCACCGAAGCCGGACCTGTAGTTGCATTTAACCGGAATGCTTCACTGCGAAGAAAAGGTTCTGTCGGGTTACCGATAGATGGAGTCGAAATAAAATTGGTGGATAATGAAGGAGAGCGAGTTTCTCAAGGCGACATAGGGGAGCTGTTAGTCCGGGGAAATAGCATAATGAAGGGTTATTGGGGTAATCAGAGGGAGTACGATGCAAGACTTGTTGACGGGTGGCTATGTACCGGAGACCTCGCAAGGATGGATGATGAAGGTTACTATTATGTAGTGGACAGAAAGACCGATATGATTATAAAACATGGGTTTAACGTGTATCCGAGGGAAATCGAGGACGAGCTGCAATCGCATCCTGAAATAATAGAGTGTTCCGTATTCGGAATACCGAATACGGCGGTAGGTGAAAAAATTAAAGCCTGTATCGTTTCAAAGAAGGATTCGACTTCGACGGAGGAAGATATCAGATATTATTGCGAAGAAAGAATGGCTTCTTACAAAGTACCGGATATAGTGGAATTTGTGGCGGAATTACCAAGAAACGCTTCCGGAAAGGTGTTGAAAAAGTCATTGCGAATGTTACATGAAAACTAAGGAGATCTAGATTGAAAGAATATAAATCTAAAGATATCAGAAACTTAGCTCTTATTGGGCATTCAGGCTCCGGAAAAACTACACTGACCGAAGCGATGTTATTTAGCGCGCGGGCGATAAACAGACAAGGGAGTGTAGATGAGGGGACTACTACATCCGATTACAGAAATGATGAAAAAGAAAGAAAAATTTCCATTCAGACCTCACTAAATCAATTTGAATTCGGCATCAATAAAATTACCGTCCTTGATACGCCCGGGTATTCTGATTTTGCGGGGGAGGTTAAAAGCGCGCTTAGAATAGCGGATATGGCGATCATCACGGTACACGCCGTAGCCGGTATTGAAGTGGGAACCGAACAAGTCTGGGGGTTTGCGAAGGAACGAAATTTAGGTACGCTGCTGGTCGTAAATTTGCTGGATAAAGAAAATTCAAATTTTGACAGAATTGTTTCCGTTGCCGCAGAGCGGCTTGGAAACGGAGTACTACCCGTGCAATTTCCCGTCAATGAGGGAGTGGGATTCGACTCGATTATTGATGTGCTGCAGGGGAAATTAATCAAATTCTCAAAGGACGGAAGCGGCAAGGAAGAAAAGAGTGATATTCCGGATGAGTACGAAGAACGCGCGGCTAAATTCAAACAGTCGTTGATTGACTCAGCGGCTGAAACAGACGACACGCTGCTTGAAAAGTATCTTGACAGCGGAGAATTGTCAAAAGAAGAACTTGAGTCAGGAATCAAAAACGGGATCGCTTCCGGAACGATACATCCTTTATATTGTGTTTCCGCAGAAAAAAATATGGGTGTCAAAATCCTTCTCTCCGCCCTGTCGGATTATGGGGCTTCGCCTGTTGACGTTGCAAGACCATCCGGCACAAAACCGGGAAGTGACGATGTTATAGAAAGGAGCGTATCGGAAAACGAATCGACGTCAGCGTTTATATTCAAAACCGTTAGTGAGGCGCATGTGGGAGAGCTCTCATTCCTCAGAGTATATTCCGGCTCTGTTAAATCCGGGATGGATCTCACAAATTCTACTCAGAACAAACATGAACGAATTGCGCAGATGTACTCTATCAAAGGGCACGAACGTAAAGAAGTAGGGCAGGCGATTGCCGGAGACATAGCGGCTGTGGTCAAATTGAAAAGCACTCACACCGGTGATACTTTAAGCGATTCTGATAATCAAATAACGTATGAGAAGACACAATACCCGGACACAGTGCTAACTGTCGCGGTCAGCGCGTTAGAGCAGGGAGATGAAGAAAAGATCGGAACGGGGCTTTCGGCATTGCACGCGGAAGATCCGTCATTCCATCTCGAAATTGACGGTGAACTTTCCCAAATGCTTCTTCATACACAAGGTGAATTGCATATGGAAGTAATTCTTTCCAGACTGAAGGAACGCTTCAATGTAGATTTAGAGAAGAATCCGCCGAAAATTCCCTATAGGGAAACTATCAAATCCGTGGGCGATCACAGGGCGAAATATAAAAAACAATCGGGCGGCAGAGGTCAATACGGAGATGCACACGTGAAGGTGGAACCGTTAAAGAGAGGAGCAGGATTTGAATTCGTAAACAAGATTGCGGGCGGTGTAATCCCCACAAAATTCATTCCTTCGGTTGAAAAGGGTATTGTAGAGAGCATTGGTAAAGGAATAATTGCGGACAGTAAGATAGTTGACCTCAAAGCGACAGTCTATGACGGCTCCTACCACGCTGTTGATTCGTCCGATATCGCTTTTAAGATAGCGGGAGCGATGGCGTTTAAACAGGCATTTCTGAATGCCAAACCGGTTATTCTTGAACCGATCTATGATGTAAAGGTAAAAGTACCGGAAGAACATATGGGCGATGTCATGGGGGACCTTACGTCTCGAAGGGGAAAGATTAGCGGCATGGATGCCGATGGACATTTTCAGATAATAAACGCAAAAGTTCCGCTTGCTGAATTATATAAATATTCTACCTCGATACGCTCCATAACGGCGGGCAGGGGATTGCACAGCCAAAGTTTTTCGCATTATGAGGAAACAACTATGGAAGTAGGGAAAAATATTATGAAAAAGGTAAGCAGTGAGGAAGAATAGTCTTGCTGAATGATGGAGGTAAAAGAAGCTAATGCCAAATTCTGATAACAGACTTTGGGCTCCCTGGCGAATGGAGTACATCGAAAGGGAATTGCTGGGAGATTCAGATGAGTGTTTTTTATGTGAAAAATTCGAGTCGAAGGAAGATGAGAAAAATCTTATTCTTATGAGGGGAAAGACGAGTTTTGTTGTAATGAACCTATATCCGTATAATAACGCTCATCTAATGGTGTGTCCTCAGAGGCATCTTTCAGAATACACCGCTTTAAACTCGTCCGAAAGAAGCGAATGTCAGGAAGTTATAACTGGTTGTATGAAGATCATTAACTCCAAACTTAACCCTGATGGTTACAATGTCGGTCTCAACATTGGCAGAGCGGGCGGAGCGGGTTTAGAGGAGCATATTCACTGGCATATAGTTCCGAGATGGAGCGGTGACACAAATTTCATGCCTGTACTCGGACAAACGAAGGTAATGATGGAGGGTCTTGAGGATTCATTCATTAAATTACGGCCTGATTTTGAAACACTTGAAATCTCGATCCTGGATCCAAAATAAACCGAACAGCTCTATCTTAAATATTTCCTGAATACGGTTAATACAATAGTAAAAGGGTAAATTCTTAATTTGGTTTTAAAAGATAATTATAAAGCGATAGCATTTGATTTTGACGGCACTCTTATTGAATCCATTGAAATGAAAACAAATGCGTTCAAAGAGCTTTTCTCTGAATATCCTGACGAATGGGAAGAGATAAAGGAATATCATCTCCAAAATGAGGGCATTTCGAGAGAGGTGAAAATACCCTACATTTACAACAACTTTCTTGGGGTAGCGCTGTCAGCGGAAAAGGAGAAAGAAGCGGTAAAAGATTACTCTGATTTAGTTTATGAAAAGATGCTGACTATCCCGCTCGTAACTGGAGCAGACAAAATTATCACCGCTGAACGCGGTTCGCAGAAACAATTTATAGCTTCCGGCACTCCTGAATGGGAGCTTCGGCTTATTTTCGAAAAAAGAGGTCTTACAAAATATTTTGACGGTGTTTATGGCGCTCCGGCAAGCAAAGAGGAAATAGTCAGGAATTTCAGCAGTGAATCAGGTATACCACCGGAAGAGATGTTATTCGTAGGCGATGCCCAATCGGATTATGAGGCGTCAAGAGTCTGCGGGATGGATTTTGTATGGCGAAAAAGACCGTATAACGCTAAAGAAATAACAACTGAGGGAGAATTGATAACGGTTAAAGACATGACAGAACTCTCCGAGTTGCTTAGGCATTAAATTTTGCCCACTCACTGGATTTCCTGAGCATATCCTTGCACATTGAGGCGTAAAAGATTAAATTACGGCAGATTTTTAACGAATTAGGGATGAAAGTAAAATTATGTTGAAAAAAGAACTGTTAGATATATTAGTCTGTCCCAAGTGTAAAGGCGATTTGGAGTATTCTGAAGAAGAATCAAAACTCGATTGCCACTCTTGTAATCTATCCTATCGAGTTGATGATGACATTCCTGTGATGCTTGTGGACGAAGCTACTCCCATCGAATAGGATCTGAATACTTTTATAAGACTTAATTCCCATCTTTATTCGGAAGGGAAAATATTAATCTGTGAATACAAACATCAAAAAAAAGGTCAGTGATAATTGAAGAAAAGACTTATAGCAGGATTAGCGATCAGCTTTGTCTTCCTTTATTTTGCCTTTAAGGATGTGAACTGGGGCGATTTTTTTGAATCCTTGATGTCAATAAACTACGTTTGGTTGCTGCCGGGATTTATTAGCGTCATTGCAAGCTTCGTTATTCGCGCCGTGAGATGGAAAATGCTGTTGGATCCGCTGCAAAAAGTGAAATTTAGCGATACTTTTCCATCAACGATGATAGGTTATATGGGAAACAATATACTTCCTTTCCGGCTTGGAGATCTTCTCAGGGCATACTCTTTCTCAAAGGATACGGGTATAACCAAGTCATCAACGATCGCTTCATTGTTACTTGAAAGAATACTCGATCTCATCACCACTTTAGGGGCATTGGGTCTTGTTCTGGCATACTTCCCCCGTTTTCCCGGGTGGGCTACAAGAATCGGGTATGCTACTATACTGATAGTAATTATACTCGTCTTATTTACTTTTTTCATGCAGTTTAAAAGCGCAAAGGTCGTGCGATTTATCACTTTATTACTCAGACCTATGCCTGATAAATGGGCGACAATCGCGGCAAAGAAAATCGCAAGCTTTTCTGAAGGATTACAGATAGTATCTCAATACAAAAAGTATTTTGGGTTGTTGTTAATTTCTGTTTTACACTGGCCTATCTATATCTCCACAATTTGGTTCGCTTTTCAGGCATTTGGCTATTCTTATGGTATCATCGAAGCGTTTGTCGTTTTGGTGTTTATCACATTCGCCGTCGCGATTCCATCCGCTCCCGGATATGTAGGCACCTTTCACGGCTTGGTGGTAGCATCAATGGCTTTATTCGGGCTTGCGGGTGATCATGCAAGGGCGTTCTCTGTTATTCTGCACGCGGTGAATTATATTCCCGTGACATTAGTAGGATTCTATTATTACTGGAGACGCCAGATAACTTTCAAAGAAATTGAATCGGAGGTAGATGGTTCCGCCTAACTAAAAAAGGCTTAAATTTTATCTGCAAGGTATGTTAATTAGATATATTATTTTTTTATATCTTAATCAAAGAGGTCAGTATGGGTTACGGAAACAATAAGTTGTCAATAATCGGTTTGGGATATGTCGGACTTCCATTGGCTGTAGAATTTGCGAAGAACGGAATGAATATAGTCGGAATTGATATTGATGAAGTGAAGATAGAAAAAATAAACAACAATGAGAGTTACATATTTGACCTGTCTTCCGAAGAACTTGCAGCTGTAATCGCTCAAGGCAGATTGACCGTTACGACGGAACTATCAGCGGTAAAGGATACCGATTCAATAATAATCTGTGTTCCCACACCGGTCACCGTTCATAAGACGCCCGACGTCAGTTATATACAGAACGTAGTTGACGGAATTGCGCCGTACCTCCGTAAAGGACATTTGGTTATTCTCAGGAGTACCACATATCCGGGCGCCACCCGGGAATTTATCGTTCCCAAGATGGAAGCCGCAGGAATAAAGATTGGAACTGACGGTCATGTCGCCTTCGCGCCGGAAAGAGTCGATCCCGGAAGTGAAAAGTTTACGTTTAACAATACGCCTATCGTTTTAGGCGGTATTACGAAAAAGTGCACTGAAGAAGCTTCCAATCTGATGTCAATGATCACGAACGATGTAGTGAAAGTGTCGAGTCCGGAAGTAGCGGAAATGGCGAAGCTCCTTGAAAATATCTTCAGAAGCGTAAATATAGCATTGATAAATGAAATGGCGATGTTGTGCGATCGAATCGGAGGGATCGACATCTGGGAAGTGGTAAGAGCTGCTTCGACAAAACCGTTTGGTTTTATGAAGTTCAATCCGGGACCGGGAATCGGAGGACATTGCATTCAAATCGATCCATACTATCTTTCATGGAAGGCGAAAGAGTATAATTTTTATTCCGATTTTATTGAGCAAGCCGCTAAAACTAACGAAAATATGCCTCATTACGTGGCAGATATGACGATCCAGGCGCTTTCAATGTCGGCTACTCCGCTGCCGGACTGCAAGGTATTAATAATCGGAGTCGCATATAAACCTGATATTGATGATCTCCGTAACTCGCCTGGTATCCACGTGTGGGAAGCTCTATTGGAAAAAGGTGTTAAAAATATCGAATACCATGATCCGTTCGTTCCCACTTTTAAAGAAGGTTCATTAAAAGGCGAATCAATCGAACTGAACGGGGATATGTTGAAGGAGTTCGAGTGTGTGATCATTATAACCGATCACACTTCAATCGACTGGCAGATGGTCTTTGATAATTCTAAATTCATTGTTGATACTCGTAACGCATCGAGTAAAATAAAAGAAGGAATATCAAATTATTATTCACTTGGCGGTGGACAATTAGGAAAAAACGGGACCTTCGGAAAGTAACTGATTAATGACAGACAGGGTAAAAAGATTAAAAGAGACTCTTGAGGAACGGATATTGGTGCTTGACGGCGCTACGGGTACCGCTCTCGGAGAGGTAGCAAACAGTCCTGAAGTATTCGGCGGTGAAAAGTATGAAGGTTTATATGAAGCGTTAAATATTCACTCCCCCGAACTCGTGCTGCATCTTCATAAAACTTATATAGATGCCGGTGCTGATATAATTGAAACGAACACTTTCAGCGGTTCTAGCATAGTGCTTGAAGAATATGGGCTTGAATCACAAACACGTGAAATAAACCGCCGCGGGGCGGAACTTGCGCGCGATGCGATCGAAAAATACGGCAATGGCAAGGATTTATGGGTTGCAGGTTCAATGGGACCATCGACAAAAACTATCCAAGTTACAGGCGGGATAGATTTTGACGGAGTAGTCGCTCAATATTATCCGCAAATAATGGGATTGATAGAAGGCGGCGTGGACTATCTATTAGTGGAAACTTCTCAGGATTCGCTCAATATCAAGGCGATATTGGAAGCCGTAGAGAGGGCAAACGATGAGCTCGGCGCCGACACTCCCGTTGCTGTTTCTATAACCATAGAAACTACCGGAACGATGTTAGCGGGGCAAAATATTGAAGCGGCTGTTTACACTCTTTCGGCGTTCGATCTGCTTTATCTTGGTCTTAACTGCGCTACAGGCCCGGAATTCATGACAGACCATCTTCGGACGCTTGCCGGGTTATATCCCGGATTCGTGGCGGTCGTTCCAAACGCGGGATTGCCGAACGTGGACGGTGAATATGATGAGACGGCTCAGCAGCTGTCGGAATCGCTTCAACGTTTTGCCAAAAACGGCTGGGTGAATCTTGTCGGCGGGTGCTGCGGTACTACCGATGAGTATATTCGGATGATAAACGAAAAGGTCGCTCGTTTTGATCCGAGAATACCTCCGAAGTTCATAGATAAATCAGCTACAGCTGGATCCGAAGCATTGATATTAGAAGAAGATAACCGTCCCGTTCTCGTAGGTGAACGAACTAATGTTATAGGCTCACGGAAGTTCAAACGCCTGGTAACTGAAAATAGATTTGAAGAAGCAGCCGAGGTAGGAAGATCTCAAGCAAGAGGCGGAGCGGGAATCCTTGACCTGTGCGTGGCGAATCCCGACCGGATAGAAATAGATGATTTTCTCAGCATTCTAAAACCTCTGCTCAGAAAAACCCGCACGCCGATCATGATAGACAGTACCGACAGTGAGGTGATAGAGGCTGCTCTGAAGAATATCGGAGGAAGAGCGGTAATAAATTCTGTGAATTTTGAGGACGGAGAAGAAAAGATACGGGAAGTGGCCGCTCTCGCCAAGAAACATGGCGCCGTTCTTATTGTCGGTCTTATAGATGAAGACCCCGATCAGGGAATGGCGATAACCGTCGAAAGAAAACTTGAAGTAACTGAAAGGGCTTTTAATCTGCTCACGCAGGAATTCGGATTTGATGACGGTGAGATAATTTTTGACCCGTTGGTCTTCCCTTGCGGAACGGGGGATAAGAACTATATAGGTTCTGCTCAACAGACCATACTCGGCGTAAAGGCTATCAAGGAAAAGTATCCTCGCTCCAAAACGATTCTCGGCGTGTCTAATGTATCGTTCGGACTGCCGAAGGAGGGCAGGGAAGTACTCAACGGAGTTTTTCTGTATCATTGCATTCAAGCGGGGCTTGATTTCGCGATAGTAAATACTACCGGATTGAAACGCTATGCGAGCATTCCTGAGGAGGAAAGAGAACTCTGCCTCGACCTTTTGAATGACAGGCGTAAAGACGCTATCGAACGGTTCGCCGCCTTTTTCCGTGAAGCCCGGCCGTCTGACGCGGCAAAGGTCAAAGATATGCCCGTAAAAGAACGTATAGAATATGCCGTAATTGAAGGCGTTAGAGAAGACCTTATCAAGAATTTGGACAAAGCGCTTAAAAAGGATAAACCGTTAGATATAATCAATGGACCTTTAATGGACGGAATGGCGATAGTCGGGGAACGGTTTGGCGCGAATCAACTTATTATCGCGGAAGTTCTCGAAAGCGCCGAAGTGATGAAAGCAGCGGTCAGTTATCTTGAAAGCAAACTTCCCGAAGGCGAGAAATCGCAGAGCCGCGGAAAGATAATTCTCGCCACCGTAAAAGGGGACGTTCATGATATAGGGAAAAATTTGGTGGATATGATCCTCTCGAATAACGGTTATGAGGTCGTGAATCTCGGGATCAAGGTTCCGCCGGCAAAGCTGTTGGAAGCCGTTCGCGAGCATAAGCCCGATATAGTCGGATTGTCCGGATTGCTTGTAAAATCAGCTCAAATGATGGTATCAACGGCGGAAGATCTGCATTCCGCGGGTGTGGATATTCCTATCATTGTCGGGGGCGCAGCCCTGACAAGGGATTTCACTCTGACCCGGATATCCCCCGCTTACGGCGATATAGTATTTTATGCGGAAGACGCAATGAAAGGGCTGACACTATGCCACAACCTGCAGGATTCAGTTGAAAGAAAAACTCTTTATGAAAGCTGGAGAGAGATCCAGAAGGAAAGGTTGGAGAAGCAGAAGAAAAAAACAAAAGTAAAACCCGTCAGCGTCCCGAAGGAAAAAATCGGATGGCGGGAAGTAGAAATCCCGTCAGCGCCGGATCATGAGATTCATCTTTACGAGCCGGAGGACCTTGACGCGCTGTTCTCTTATATAAATAAAAAGATGCTTTATGGAAAACATCTCGGACTTCCAAGACCGGAAGAGAGGCTGACCGATGAGGATGACAAGCAGGCGCAGAAAGTCTTAAAAGCAGTGGACAGGGTCAAGGAGGAAGTGAAGAGGAGCGATTGGTTCAAGCCAAAAGCATTATACAGCTGGGTGGAATCATGGTCGAAGGGCGACAGTCTGTTCTGGAATAATAACGGCAGCAGTGTAGAACTGAACCTCCCAAGGCAGCAAAGGGACTCCTTCCTATGCGCGGCAGATTGGGTAGCGCCCGAAGGGAAAGGAGACTCGATAGTACTCTTTATAACTACCTGTGGAAAAGATCCGAACGAAATAGCCCTGAAATGGAAAGAGGAAGGTCGGCTGTTGGACAGCTTTATTTTACAAGTACTGGCTATAGAAACGGCGGAGTCATTGGCGGAAATAGTGCATCAAAAAATTAGAAAAGAGTGGGGAATTCCCGATAAAGAAGAGATCACTCTCAAGGAAATTTTTAAATCAAAATATCATGGTGTCAGGCTTTCTTTCGGATATCCCGCCTGTCCCGATTTAGAAGATCAGACGAAACTTTTCGATCTCCTGAAACCGGAAAAGAAAATAGATGTCCGGCTCACTTCAGGATTCATGATGGAGCCGGAAGCTTCCGTCAGCGCATTGGTGTTTCATCATCCGGACGGTCATTACTTCAGAGCCGAGTGATAAGAGCTGATTGAATAAAATGGATGTCCACAGATGGATATAAACTCCGTGTGAAATTGGCATGATTCCTTTCTTTTAGGGCATTGAGGTGCTGTTATGTTGCTATACTTTGACTTTCATATCATTATCAAAAAATGGTTTCATATCGTATCATATATAATAAATTCGCAGAACTGGATACATAAGTGTCCTTATATATCCAATCCATCGCTCAGCAAGAATGGGCTGCAGTCGATGATTGCCGGCCTTTTTTTAATTTGATAATAGGTGCAGACATAATAAATTCTTAGTATGCCATATTTTTACCATCGCTATTCATTTCTACAACAATTCGATTTTCCTGTACCACCCGAGATTGACGGAAGGGAAATTCAATTTGTCGATATAAAAAACGGGGCTGGATATGGCAGAGATTAGAATCATCCATACAATAAAGAGGAAACGGTGATGGAAAGAGGCACGCACGAATACGCCGAAGACAAGCGGAACGAAAATATCCTCATATACGTCAACGGTGATATCGTCCCCAGGAATGATGCCAAGATCTCGGTGTTCGATAGCGGCTTTCTTTTAGGAGACGGTGTTTGGGAGGGGATAAGACTCCATAACGGTCAACTCGCATTCGGCAGAGAACATTTTGCTCGGCTCTATGAGGGGGCTAAAGCAATTGATATCGATGTGGGATTTTCAAAAGAGGAACTCGAATCTATCGTAATGAAAACGGTTGAAGCGAATTCGATGAATTCAGGAGTGCACATTAGGTTGATAGTGTCGAGAGGATTGAAAAAGACACCATTTCAACATCCCTCGGCGAACATCGGTAGTTCGACTATTGTTATCATTCCCGAATACAAAACAGCCGGAGAAAAGTCAAAGACGGAAGGAATCAGACTGTTTACCGTTCATGTCCGACGTTCTTCTCCTGATACTCAAGACCCCAAATTGAACAGTCTGTCGAAACTTAACTGTATCGCAGCCTGTATTCAGGCGGATAAAGCCGGGTACGATGAGGCGCTTATGCTGGATCCTAACGGATTCGTTTCGACCTGTAACTCAACTAATTTTTTCACAGTAAGAAACGGAGAGATTTGGACCTCGACAGGCAAATATTGTCTTAACGGTGTAACGCGCAGGAACATAATTCGCATTTGCAAGGAAAATGAAATTCCGGTTTTTGAAAGGGATTTCTCACTGACGGATGTGTACAGTTCGGAAGAATCTTTCGTGACGGGAACTTTCGCAGGTGTTATTCCAGTCGTAGAAACCGACGGGAGAATAATAGCGGATGGGAAGCGTGGGGCGATAACCGGGAGGCTGCAGGAGCTCTACGCGGAGCTGGTAGAAAGGGAATGTTCCGCTAAGTGACAGACAAAACAATCAGAATCGCCATGTGGTCAGGACCGCGAAATATCTCAACCGCTATGATGCGCTCATTTGAAGCCCGAGGAGATACGTATGTTACAGATGAAGCGTTTTATAGTCATTATCTCCTGAAAACCGGAATTGAGCACCCAGGTCGTAATGAAATTATCGCCGGTCATGAATCAGATTGGAAAATTGTAGTCGAATGGTTAACGGGTTCCGTTCCCGGGGGAAAACCGATATGGTACCAGAAACATATGGCACACCATATGCTACCGAATATCGATATGGAATGGACAAATGGTTTCCGGAACTGTTTTCTAATCAGGGAGCCACGTGAAGTGCTGCTATCATATACCAAAAAGAGAGAATCGGTAGATTTGAAGGACACAGGCTTTCAGCAACAGGTGGAACTGTTTGATTATATTAGTGAAAGTACAGGTGTAATACCCGCGGTAGTAGACGCAAAAGATGTACTTGAACATCCGGAATCTATACTCTCTCAATTGTGTGATTATATTGACATAGATTTTACCAATGAGATGCTACAATGGGAACCGGGGTTGCGGGAAACCGATGGTGTCTGGGCTAAGCACTGGTATGATACGGTTGAAGGAACTACAGGATTTGGTGTGTACAGACCGAAATCCGATTCAGTTCCATCTGATCTTGAACCCCTTCTTGAGCAATGCCGCCACTTTTATTCGCTACTTCATAATAGAAGAATCTGCCCATAATAGAAAGGGTAAAGTGCCATTTTAACCACCTGAGATGCTATATTTGACAAATGAAAAAGAAAGATTGCCCGAGGTGTGGATGTCAGAAGTTATGGTCAGTCCGGCGAGGGAAAGTTCGTTGCAGTTCATGTCGTTACGAGTGGACTCCGGGGCGTCTTCCTCTCCACTTAAGTCAAAAAGAATGGAAGGAGATTTTACATTGGTTTCTAAGAGGATTACCAGCAGCCGTGGTAGCTCAAGAGACGCGATTGAATCGCAAGCGTGTTCTCCGCGCATTGACGCATGTGAGGGTGGCAATGCAGCGGGATGTTCCTGATGTCTTTTCGGGATCCGTTGAAGTTGATGAAACTTACCTTGGAGGTCAATGGAAGAATAAACGTTACGGGGTGCGCCTTTCAGGTAGTAAGCGAGGACGTGGAACATCCAAGACTCCGGTATTCGGAATACTTTGTAGAGGAGGTAAGGTGTGGGCTCAGATCGTTCCTGACGTGGAGGCAAAGACATTGTTACCTCTTATAACCAATCGTGTGGAATCCGGTTCCACAGTTTACTCTGATACTTGGAAGAGTTACACTGGTGTCGCTGCTAAAGGTTATGTTCATCGTTTGGTCAAGCATCAAAAAGGTGAGTACGTTAATGAGGAAGGAAACCATATAAATGGGCTTGAAGGATTCTGGGGATACCTCAAGCGAAGGCTCGCCGCGAAGGGTGGAATAAGGCGTGAAAGACTCCATCTTTATCTTGCCGAATATGTGTGGCGTTTTAACCATAGAAATCAAAGTATTGATACTCAAAAGAAACAATTACTTAACTCGCTCATAATCTAACAAATTGGTGGTTAAAATGGGACTTTACCCATTCTTAAAATAGCTCATTGCTGGATAATTTCCCTCTTCTTCATATTTATAAAAACAAATGATGGTCTTCATTAAGCGTTCAAAACCGCTTGACAGAGTGAGAAATGTTGCATGGTAGAAATCATTAGCTCCATCGATATGCTGGAGATTACCCAATCCAATTTCAATCAACCTAATAGAATTTCGAACTTCTTCAGAAATGGCAATTTGCTTTTCGATTGTTTCGTCCATCACATTATTTCCAACATTAACTAATTTCCGTAAATCGATTCTCTCAAATTATCTCAGATCAGCTTTATTCATACTAAGATCCCCTTAAATTCATGGCATTTCTGAGATACCTAAGTTCCATCTAATTATTGATGAATAAGGAGTTATTTTATTCTAATCATGCAAGATAAGCAAGATTTATTGCTTTATATCCGTTAAAACACAAAACTTAGGTGATAATAATTCTTGATTTAGATTCTAAAAAAGGAGCTATTTAATTAGCCCCTTTTAATCTTTCTATTTGATTATGCTACTCCAAAGGAGATAGCTAAATCTTTTGGAATATTCAATGAAATTGTAATCCTTTTACCTATCCTCCTTAAGCATTTTGATATTCCTGAAGGGGAACTATTGAAGATTGACGAGAGCTCCTTCAGCTGATAGCCCTCCATTCTCTTGATGAGAATCGATCGGTCTCTTACAGACAGATTGGTTAGGAAGTTTTGAAAATCTATCCTAAACGCAATCTTGTCTGCTATAGGTGCCGCTCTCCTATGGAATGAGTCCGTCAACAGATCGTCTGTACCTTCTTCCCCACTCAAGTGCAATATCTTAACATCACCTTTGTAGTATCTCAATTTAGAATACACATCTTTGGTTCCGTTGTGTCCCTTATTTCCGAAGTGCCGAAGCTTGCAGCGACGGAGTTCCCCAGCCCTTAGTTGCATGAAATTTACTAACTCTCCAATAGTAAGCTCAGTTCCTCTTGAAAGTTTACTGCGATAGTTGGTATATGTAAGGCAGAGGAGATCCTGTTTAAGATCTTTATCACCTCTCGATATTCTATCAGAATGCCTCTCTAAACCTGTATACAATTCCATGTATCCCATGACCACCTCCTCGTTAAATTTGTTATTCGCCAGAGGAGGTTTTTGGATTAGATTCTTAGAGCCCTATTATTCTCATATGAATCCGCTGAGAGTGCCGATTATAATACATTTCATGCTAACCTCCATCTTGATTATTTGGTAATAATGTGAAAAATGGACCATAATATTTCCCATTTCTCTACTATACATATACGTTAAAATGAGTGGAAATATCTCTATTATGCGACCAATCTAGGGCTACATCAGATAATGCATTGTCCAAAATAGGTCAATAAGGCTTAATTATGGGAATATTCATTAGAGACGGTGTGGAGTGAACCCCTAAACTGGGACACTTTCTTCCTGTTTTAAGGACATTTCTAATCTTCTTTCCTCGAATGCATTTTCAAATTCAACTGGCGAGTTATATCCCAATGCTGAGTGCAACCGCCTCTTATTGTAAACCTCATTGATGTAGTAAGCAATATAATCGTACGCCTCCTCAAAGGATTCATATTCATTTAACAGGACCTCCTCGTATTTCAATGTCTTGATGAATGACTCGATAGTGGCGTTATCATAGGGATTACCCTTTCGCGACATACTAACAATTATTCCATGCTGCTTCAACATCTCTATATATTTACCTGAAGCATATTGCACTCCTCTGTCGGAGTGATGGATCAAACCCGGTTTGATAGAACGGTTTCTCAATGCCATCCTAAGCGCGCTAATGCTTAACCTCGTATCAATATCCCTTCCAAGCGACCATCCGACTATACGGCGAGTGAACTGATCCATTATCACAGCCAGATATACGAACTCTTTGGGAAGTCTGATATACGTTATATCCGCAACCCACAACTGATCTGGAGCGGTGGGCTTTACTTCTTTAGCCAAGTTGGGATAGATACCAAGATGGTGCCTGGAATCAGTCGTTCGTACAGAACCCCTTTTACGCTTACATAACAGGTCGTTACTGCGCATAAGTCTGAGTACACGCTTGTGATTTATTCGGTATCCCATTCGCTGTAATGCCTTTGTCACTCTGCGATACCCGTATCCCGGCATATCAACACAGATATGTTCAATATTCTCAATTAGATTCGCTTCAATTGAATCGACCTTTTCCTTAACGCTTGATAGAAACCGGTAAAGACCGCTACGGCTGACTTCTGTGATTTCACACAAAGCCCCTTTGGGGAATCCTACAGAATGTTGTGCGATCAGTGTATAGATCATCTCTCTCCATCCATTGGGATCTTTGCTCCCCCATTGCTCTCTAGCCGTCTTAAGACTTTTTTTAGGAACCCATTCTCCATGGTCAAACTTCCGACCTTTCGCTCTAACTCGGCAATACGGGCTTCTGCATCCAAATTCTCAAACTCCCTGGATCCACCCCTCTTAAAAGCTTTTTCAGGGTTCTCTCTGTACAGACGAAGCCATTTATAGACCAAATGAGGACTAAGTTGATATCTGCGAGCAACTCGGGCCGCGGATAGCCCACTCTCGACTTTACGAACTACGTCAATCTTAAAAGAACTCCCATACCTACGTCGACTTCCTGTCATTGTCTGTTTTCCTCCCGGTTTTATTGTGTCTAAAATAACCAGGAAAGTGTCTCACGCAATGGGTGCACTCAAATTAGTGTTCTAACGATTTAGAGAAGGCCTTAAACGGTTTAATGATCAATCAATTATTATAGTTAGCATAAATAGGTCTAAAAAAATATTTATGTCGGTCTTCTCTGTAAAGGTGAAATCAGTGGCAGCATATTGCCAAAATGGAAACATTTAAAGATATCTTTTTAGTTAAATCAGTTTTTGATTTTATAATGATACTCTGTAACGATGTGCATTATTGTGTTTAGAATTCTTTTTTAAAACTGATTAAAGTTTGGTACGTATTTTGCCATAATATTCATTATGGATAATAATTATAAAGAAAGAAGTTAATGAATATATCACTAACAACAACATATGCGATTAAGGCGATGTTGCATATAGTCCGTGTTGAGAAAGATAATTATATAAAGGGTGCCGAGATCGCTGAAAAGCAAAAAATACCAAAAATCTATTTATTCAAAGTGATGAACAATCTCCAATTAGCCGGAATTGTCAAATCAAAGAGAGGGGCACAAGGAGGATATTTTTTAGCTAAAAAAGCTGATCAAATTACACTATTAGATATATTTAGGGCCACAGACAGTTCCCTTACACCAAGTATCTGTTTATTAGGTAATAAAGATTGTGGTGGAATCACCGAATGTAACCTTCATAATGCATGGGCCAAAGCAAATGAAGAGATTAATGATATACTCAACGGATTTACATTGAAGATGTTGAAAGAGAGAAAAAATCTAAATGAATTTGGTTTGAATGAAAAAGTTAATATTTCTAAATAAAAGAGGAAGATAAATGATGAAAGCGGCAATAAATTATATGTTTACCATACAATTATTTCTAATCATAGCAATAGTACTGACCAGTTCTTTAGTGTTATTGGGTCAGGATTTAAAAGTTACTGGCCAGGTGAGACATCGGAGTGAAAGAGTCGATAAAGATTTTTCTGACCAGACCGCAAGCTTTGGCTTCAGTTTTCTCCGAACCCGATTAAATATGAAGTTTACTAACGAAAAGAATCATGCGTTTATTCAGATTCAGGATTCACGGAAGTTTGGAGATGCAACAAATACTCTGACTGACGGAAGCGCTGATCTGCTTGATTTTCATCAGGCATATTTTGTCCTTTCGGATTTCGCTACGGAAGGATTAAACGTAAAATTAGGCAGGCAGGAAGTCAGTTTCGCAAACCAAAGATTAATAGGCGCCGTAGGCTGGCATAATGTTGCTCGTTCGTTTGACGGTGTATTAATATCCTATTCTGATGAAAAATATTTAGCAACTGCTTTTTCATTGAAAGAGACAGAAACATCGGCAGTGGGAGACGTAGGAGATAAGGATGTACGTGGAGTTTGGGTTGAGACCTCTTTCTTTGCTCCCACCAGAGTTGATCTGTTCTTTATAAATCAAACTTTAAATCCCGGAGATGTATTAAACAGAAATACATTCGGTGTTTATTCCAAGGGAAGTTACGATTTAGGATCTTTTAAGTTATCCCAGGAGATTGATATCGCCTCACAAAGTGGAACAAATGGCGGTAACAATGTCAGCGCTTCCTTGATAGGCTCGAGAATAAAATTAATTGCCAAAGATACTCCCCTTAAATATTGGGTAGGTTTCGGGTATGATATGGTATCGGGTGATGACTCTGCAACAGATGATGACGAAGCGTTTAATACATTGTATGCTACAAATCATAAGTATTATGGATTTATGGATTATTTCCTGAATGTACCTGCTCATACCAAAGGAGGCGGGTTGACGGACATAATAGTGTCAGCCGGTTTGACACCTGCCAGCAAATTATCAGCGAAAGTTGATTATCATCTGATGTCCACTTCTCAGGATGTTCCGTCAGGTAATGATATAGGAAGTGAAATAGATTTTACAGGCTCCTATGGATATAGCAAAGATCTGAAGATCGTAGCCGGTGTATCAATCTTTTCACCTGGGGATGTATTCAAAGCATGGAATGGCGAGGACACATCCACGTGGGGATATTTAATGACGGTTTATAATTTCTAAATTAAAAAAAGGACAATAAAAAGGGGGTAAATAGAAATGAGATGGACGATTGGAAGAAAGATAGGTGTCGGTTTTGTTGGTGTCATACTGCTGATGGTAGTGAGCGGAGTAGTCACAATCGTGTTGATGAGCAGTACTCAGAAAGTGGGCAATCGTATAGCAGAGCTAAGGACGCCAACAGCTCAGAACAGTTTGAAGCTCCTAAACGGAATTAACGAATCTCTTGCGGGGTTAAGAGGCTGGATGCTATTGGGCAATGAAAAGTTCAAAGCTGTCAGAGCTAAATCTTGGTCCGAATCAATAGATCCTGCTTACAGCGCACTGACGGAACTATCAAAAAATTGGACAAACCCGAAGAATGTAGAACGTCTTAAAGAATTAGGTACTTATTTGGAGGAGTTCAGAAAATACCAGGTGGAAATTGAAGATATGGCGAATACAGTACCGAATATTCCTGCATTCGAGATGTTGATTAGTGAGGCAGCACCTCGTGCCGGAATTATGTCTAAAAAAATAACAGAGATCATTGACTTAGAATTACTGCGCAGTGCAAGTGAAGAACGTAAATCTGCACTTGGAATGATGGCAGATGTTAGGGGAACATTGGGTCTTGGACTGGCGAACATCCGCGCATATCTGCTTTCAGGTGATGTAGTCTTCCGTGATAAATTCACTACACTCTGGGCAAAAAACGAGAGACGCTTTAATGATCTTACGTCGGTTTATGATGGATTAAACGATGCCCAGAAAAACGCATTTGATGAATTTGCAGCAGCAAGGGCTGAATTTGTCGAATTTCCGGATAAGATGTTTGCGTTACGAAGCGGCGTCGATTGGAACATAGCTAATCATTGGCTAGGAACTAAAGCAGCACCTGTCGCAAAATCACTAACTGAAGGGCTCACGGCGATGGTAGCAAATCAAAACGAGTTACTATCAAATGATAACGCAACACTTCAATCATCGATGAATACTGTTTCTGTAATCACATTAGTGGTGACCGGGGTCAGCATTTTATTGGCGATCACAGTATCATTCCTTATCGCACGTAATATTACAGGAGCACTAAGCAAGGTAAATGCCATGATCAAAGATATAGCTGAAGGCGAAGGTGATCTTACAAAGAGGTTGGACATAACGTCAAAAGATGAAGTAGGTGAACTCGCCGGATGGTTTAATATCTTTGTTGAGAAACTGCATGATGTTATCTCCCAGGTCAAGAGCAATACAGATGAAGTGGCGGCAGCGGCAACAGAAATAGCCTCGGCAGCTGAACAGGCTGCAGCGGGCGCTACCGAGCAGGAATCACAGGCAGGAGAAGTATCCTCCTCTGTAGAGCAGATGAGCGCAACGATAGTAGAAGCCTCTCAGAATGCGTCATCGGCGGCAGAATCGGCTAAGAACGCTGCATCTTCAGCTGAAGAAGGTGGAAATTTGGTCCAGCAGACATTAGATGGGATGCGGGCTATTGCAGAAACCGTCAAACATTCTTCGGAAACAATCGGTGAATTAGGTAAACGTTCGGATGAGATAGGAGAGATAATCGAGGTTATTGACGATATAGCTGACCAGACGAACCTATTAGCACTGAACGCCGCTATAGAGGCAGCTAGAGCCGGAGAGCAAGGACGCGGATTTGCCGTTGTTGCAGACGAAGTGAGGAAACTGGCTGAACGAACGACAAAGGCCACCGCAGAGATTGCTTCAATGATAAAGAATATCCAGGAAGATACCGGCAGCGCAGTCGCTGCAATGGCAGAAGGGACGAAGCAGGTTGAAACTGGAAGCGAGCTAGCGGTGCAAGCAGGTGATTCGTTGGGTCAGATAGTCAGTGCAGCCAACGAGGTTCAGACAATGGTCGAGCAGATAGCTACTGCATCGGATGAACAGTCTGCCGCCGTGGAACAGATATCGGGTAATGTGACCAGTATTGCCACCGTATCTAGAGAAAGCGCAAAGGGATCTGAACAGATGGCAGCGGCATCGGAGCAGCTTAATCGACAGACGGAGTCACTGCTGGGATTGGTTGGTCAGTTCAAGTTGAAAGAAGCTAAGGCGGATAAATCTTGACACAGCTAACTACTGATAACGAATCAGCCGAAAGCACTTAATAACTTGTAAATAAGTTTAAACTCAAGGA
>JACZYG010000007.1 GCA_022571215.1 Fidelibacterota bacterium
TATCTAATTTATTAGATCTAAAGGTTTCCTGAAGATTACAGGATTGATAGGTCACAGGTGTAAGCCCTGCAAGGGGTTAAGCCGAGTGATACTAATTAGCCGTGAGGCTTGATTACTTCTTTTTAGTTATATCAAGTAGTTGCGAAAAAACTACCCTTAAAACAAATTACTCTCTTGGTTGTGATTTAAGCGTTCCCGGTGATTATGGCGGAGGGGCCACACCTCTTCCCATTCCGAACAGAGAAGTTAAGCCCTCCAGCGCTGATGGTACTGCCCTGGCAACGGGGTGGAAGAGTAAGTCGTCGCCGGGTCTTTATTAAAAAAGCCTCACATTAATGTGAGGCTTTTTTGTCTTGATAAAAGATTGAACATCAACTATATTCTACCGTTGTAGGCAAAATTCCTATATCTTCGGAATGTGACGGGGAACACACTGTATAAGGAACTTTTTGTACTATGACGAGTCTCACTGTTATTGTGAGAATATGTCACTAAATTTTTGCAATTGTGAAAATATGCTTATTTTATTAAAAAGGAGCGCACATGAAAATTGATACGATTCTTGGTAAACTGTGGGTAATGGCTGGAATTTTACTGCTAAACATCTCAAGCGTATTCGGGCAGAACACTATCATGGTAACCGAATTGGTATCACCTGACGCTATTGTAATATTCTATGTTGGTGATTTCAATTTCACAAATGCTTCAGCTAATCCGCTGATATTTAAATACCGACTCTCGGCGCGAACATATCCCGCTAAAATGAAAATTGTATTCGGAATGACAGCAACGGTTCCTTCTCTCAATCTAAACAATGAAGAAATATTTTTTGTAGAGACAGATTCTTTTAAGATCGTGAGACCGGTGATAATTTCCAACAGGGAGATTGATGAGAGCACAAGCACTATAACTGATGTAGCCGGTGAAGATGTAACTTTCAACGTAATTGAGACACGACAGCTTGAAGGCGCTCTCCAGGATAAGCTGGTAAAGTCAGTTACTCAATCAGGTAAGCTTCCAGCCGGCAAATATATACTTTTCTTCAAAGTAACTTCAAATTCAGCTGACGTAGATAACAATTTTGAAGACAAGATAATAGATATAACCAATCCTACTACTTTGGATCTTGTAGGTCCGGGCGGGTTTCTCTCCGAGGAATTTGAAATATTTACTCTCTTTCCGATATTCCAATGGGAATCACAAGGGTGCGAATATGCTATTCGGGTGAGTCAATACGATCCCTTAATTCACAGTTCGGTGGAAGAAGCTCTGAATGACATCTCCAATTTGCCATTCCCCGATGATGGGAGCTATTTTGCCGGTGATGATGGTGAGGGATTGGAAAGCACTACTCTGCAATATCCTTTATCAGGAGCCAAACAGTTGGAGTATGGTAAAACATATGTTTGGTCTGTGAAAAAAACCTGTATCACGACAGCCGGAGAAGAAGAGCGAAATAGCGATATTTACGCGTTCAAAATCGCAAATATTACAGGTGGAGGAGATGATTCCGGTGCAGGCATTACAGGTGGCGTGATAAACGACCCTGTTATAGCCGCTTTACAAACGATATTCGGGGATGTTTTTGAAGCCATCTTTTTAGGCGATGGGGAATTAGCGGGTTATACCATAGTATCGAACATATTGCTTAACGATGAGACGGCAACCGCCGGGGCTGTAAGCGACCTCGCGGAGAAAATGCTCAGCGGTGAGGTGGGACCAGTTCAAATTGAAATTCAATAAGTTTTGCACCGTTAAGGAGAAGAATATGAAATTAATTTATACAAAAACTTTATGTTTTCTGCTGATGAGCCTTTTTATGAACAGTTTTCTTTTTGCGCAGGGGACAAAATCTATAGCAGTAGCCGCCAAGGTTAAAGGAAAAACTGAACATAAAATCTCCGGCGGCGAATATGCTCCAAATCTTAAACGAGGAAAACAGATCAACGATAAAGATTGGGTTAGGACGAAAGATGACGGTTATTTAGCCCTGATGTTCATAGATGATAAGACCCTCCTTAAGATCAGGGAAAATACTGAATTAGAAATTCAAGCGGTAAGGTCAGGAGCAGGGCTTGACAAGAGTATTCATATGTCATTCGGGAAACTGAAAGCGGAAATTTCGCCCCAACGTAGCGGTGAATTTACAATCACTACGCCTACCTCCGTTGCATCGGTTAAAGGAACTATATTCTGGATCATTGCCACACCGGAAGGCGACGAAATTATCTGTATTGAAGGAACGGTAACGGTAACAAATAATGAAAGCGGGGAGACTGTTACAGTGACCGTCGGTCAGACTGCAACCTCAAATGCCGATGGAACGATAGACGTACAAGCCACACCCGCAGGTGGTATTCCGGATGATTTGAGTGATGACGACGGAGGCAACCAATTAATAATAAAATTGGAAAATCTGGACGGAGACAGTAAAGAAGTCATAATCGATTATTGAGTATAGATATTATTAATAATTTATAAGTTTATCCGGGAACCTTTACCTTTAAAAGAGTTTCCGGATAAACTTGTTAGTGTAGGGAGACACTATGCCACAATTTTCATTACGTCAGCTGAGTACCGCATTTTTTATTCTGATCGTACCATCTCTCTTATATGCTCAAGGAAGAATTTTACATTCTCCCCCTCCGGGAGTTGAAATAGGAAAAGATGTTGAGATCATTGCTTCTGTTGAAAATTCGTCCACACCGGTATCGGAGCTGAATGTCCTTTACAGGCAGAGGGGTTTTCAATCCTACAAAGAATTCAGTATGTTTGAATCATCAGGATTCTGGTCTGTTACGATTCCGGGCAGCGAAGTAACTGATGCGGGATTAGAATATCTTATCGTAGCAGATTTACAGGGTGGAGGACAATTAGCCTATCCCGAAAACAACCCGTACGATCAACCTGTATTCATTGCTACGCTGATAGTAAAAACCGCGGAACTTACGGAAGCAGCGATCAAACAGGGTGCGGTTTCGGGAAGCAATATGATAATATTGAGTCCTGAGCCTAATTCGAGAACGAGGGTGGAGGAGGTCCTTATAGCCGTTTCCTTATTCTACAACGATGAAATTGATCTTTCCTCAATATCAATTTTTCTTAATGGCATAAACGTAACGGCGGGCAGCGATATTTCGGAAGAGTTGATAACGTATGTGCCTGAGAAAATCGAACCGGGGATAAAAACGGTAATTATCGAAGCATCCGATACCTCAGGGGAGCCGCTTATACCGCTCCAATGGGATTTCAGAGTTGTGAGTAACAAAAAAAGAACGGAAAGCAGATTCAAGATCAGCGGTAGGGCGTTTGTTGATTCCCGGAGCGACAAGATTCAGGGACAAACAGATGACGTTTCCATATCCCGCGTCTCGTTCAGAGGAAGTTACGATTTCGTAAGTTATAAAGGATTGGCATATGTGACCTCCAAGGAGAACGAATTTTTACAGCCTAAAAATCGATTTATGTTTGGATTAAAGACCAAATATTTAACGCTCAATTTCGGCGATCTTAATCCAAATGTTACACCACTAACTATCTACGGTAAGCGGATTAGGGGCATCGAAGGCAATCTCGAACTTGGGTACTTTAATTTACATACCGTGTACGGTGAACTTGAGAGGGAAATTCCTGCTGATATAAGCCTCATCACGGAGTTATTGGTAGTAGATATTAATGGAGATGGAGAGTTTTCGAAAGCTGATGGAGATAGTTTCGTTGATTTAAACAGCAATGGGAAACGAGATAAAATTGGAGACGTGCTTCGGGGTGGAACATTCGGACGAACTTTGCTGGCTATCAGACCAAGTTTCGGTTCGAGGAGAAGCTTTCAGTGGGGACTGACATTCGCTCAAGCGCGAGACGATTCACTGATAAAGATTAACTTACCGGACAGAATTAATCCTCAGGGAGTGAGCTTGTTAAGCGGGCGTCCCTCGAGATTCGATTATATCACCCCTGACAATGAAACAGTGTTTGTGGATTTAGGTCGTTCCCCGAAAGATAACCTACTACTCGGAACCGATCTGTTCCTTGGCTTTGATAACAACCGCTTCATATTAGAAGGTGAGGGAGCCTTTAGCCTTTTAGCCAGAGACATCACGGGAGGTCCGTTTACAAAGCTTGGATTAGATACTTTGACAGATGATGTTGTTGATGGAAAAATTGGTGATGCAAACATACCATTTGATCCGGCGGACCTTGAAGGCATATTTATCTTGAATCAAAGCATAATTCCGCTTGATCCGAGGGGATTGACCTCTGTGTCGTATAACACCGGATTAAAATTGAATTATTTTAAGCATTTCGTTCGCGCTAATTATCGTTTTGTAGGGAGTGAATATAACTCGCTGGCAAATCCGTTTATCAGAAAAGATATTAAAGGATTTAACGTCTCTGACAGGATAAGAATGTTAAACAATAAGTTTATCGTCAGTATAAGATTTGAAAGATTGGAGAATAATCTCGCTGGGGAAAAGGAAACTACTACCACGACCACCTCATTTGACGGCGGGATATCCCTATACCCCGGTCGCGATATGCCCCGGATAAGCCTTAACGTTCGTAACTACCTACGCGATAATGGAGTCGATACGACAAGAATAGACACTTCAATCGGGTTGATAGATAGGAGAGAAGAGAATGCTACTGTTACTTCAACATTTTCTATCGGTTATGATGTTGAAGCTCTTGGATACAAGCACAAGGTAAATCTGAATGTTTCAAATTCAGAAAGAACGGATGAATTTCGTATGGATCGTGATTCATCTTTTACATCGTCCGAATTTAGTTCTACGCAGCTCGCATTGGTAGTGAACACCGAATATGATTTTCCACTTAAAACGCAGGTGCAATTTTTAACCAATAAAAATGAAACAGTCGGTTTAAGTAAATTTACATATACTGTCTTTGGCGTAGGTGGCGAATATTTGATGCTTAATAAGAAGTTAAGGCTTAACGGTAACCTGAAATTTTCTACGACTTCAGGTACAGTGGAATTCAATGAAAGTAGACTCAGCGGAGGAGCTCGATACAGTATTACCGTGAAACAATCAATTCTTGCGAGCGCAGAGTTCGCAAAACGCGTTCAATCCGCCGGGGAAGGTAAACCAGACGAGACTTTCAATGATTTTATCATTAGGGCAAGATACGCGATTTCGTTTTAGTTGAAATTTACCGATAAACATCATTAGAGTTTCTCTTCACTGAAGTCGAGAATGTTTCCTTGAATTATGAGTAATTTAGAACGACCATGAAATTTACTCTACAAAATTTTGAACTAAAGAAAGTCCTTATAGGTCTCATTATTACGGTAGTGGGACTTTTTATCGTTTTGGCATTACGTCTTAGCGGGATACTCGAACCTGCGGAATTGAGTGTTGTGGATTTCAGGTTCCTTACCAGAGGACCGTTAAGCGGAATAATGGCTGTGGAGCCGATCCCAAAAGATAGTCTGGATGTTGTTTTAGTTTCTCTCGACGATGAATCCTGGAGATTGATACCGTACAGCTGGCCTTATCCGAGAGATGTTTGGGCAAGGGTTGTAAGGAATCTCACGAGAGCAGGCGCAGCGGTTATAGTTTTTGATATCGAGTTTGATTCGGAAGATAGAAGATCAGCTATTGGAGATTCTATTTTCGGGGAGTCAATAAGATACGCAAAAAGTCAAGGAGTGGATGTTGTTTTAGCTGTGAAATACATTCAAGAAAAAACAAGAATCCCGCCAGATTATATTAATTATCCAATTCAGGTTCTGCGAGATGCAGGCGCTGAGACGGGTCTGATAGGGGAGATAAAAGATCGTGATGGAGTCACAAGAAGAGCATTAATCTTTTCAATGGTTACCAATGATTCAGCTCTGCACTTATCATTACCTTTAAAAGCAATAAAATACTATTTAGATATTTCCGACGATGAGAAATTGTTACCTTTTGGACAAGGATTCGATTATGGGGGTCTTTATATACCCAGCTATCAAAGATCAAATACGTTTATCGTCAACTTTTACGGGCCTCCTTCTAATGCCGGTCCAGATCCACCTTTAGGACCCTGGAGGACATTTAATCGATATCCCGTTTCAGGAGTATTGGATGATGAGGAATTCGATCTCAAAGACCCGTTGGAAGACATCGATTGGATGGAATTATTTTTCGAGGATGGATTCATGGCATCTATCGGAATGGTGCAGGAGAGTCCGTTCAAAGACAAGATAGTAATTATTGGCGTAGCGGTTGAGACTCAACTCGATCTAAAAGAGACACCTTTCTATAACTATCTCGGAGTACCTCAACTAATGCCCGGAATGGAGACACACGCTCATGCCATCCAGACGATTCTCGATCAGAATAATATAGAGGAACTCGGTTTCACCTTTGAACTGATCTGGCTTGTATTACTGAGTCTCATCTCTTTCGGATTTTTGATGTGGTTAGGTCCGGTATTCGGGGGAGTAGTGCTGTTTTTGATAGGTGTTGCTTATGCCGACATAAGTATTGGCATGTTTTTCGGAGATAGTCTATGGATATTCAAGAAATTGATTGACCTGTTATTAACTGACAATTTTCTTGACATTCTGAATAATCCGCAGCTGATAGGAATACCCGCTTTCGGTACTTCCGTATTGGTACCCGTAGTAACGCCTCTGCTCGGTCTTCTGATCACATATGGTGGAAATATTCTTTACCAATTCGTGATTGAGCGACGGGAAAAGAAAAAGATCAATAACATGTTTTCGACCTATGTCAGTCCGAAAGTTTTAGAGCATCTGCAGGATAACCCCGACGCATTCGGTCTTTCAGGTACGAAGATGTCGGCAACAGTGTTTTTCTCCGACGTGGCGAATTTTACTTCTATAAGCGAAAATCTGTCTGCCGAGAATCTTGCGGTGGTCTTAAACAGATATCTTTCTCCCATGACGGAAATTCTTATGTCATATGACGGGTATGTGGACAAATATGAGGGTGATGCGATAATGTGCGATTTTGGAGTACCGATGCCGGATCCCGACCACGCGTGGAAAGCTTGTTATTCCGCGATTGATCAGCAGAAAAGACTTGAAATATTGAGAGAGGAGATCAAAGAGGAGTTTGACGTTGAAATATTTGTACGTATGGGAATAAACTCCGGTGACGTCAGTGCGGGAAACATGGGGTCGGCGCAACGATTTCAGTATACGGTTATGGGAGATGCGGTCAACCAAGCCTCGCGATTTGAAGGAGCAAATAAACAATATAACTCTAAGATTATGATCGGCGAAGCTACCTATCAGATGGCGAAAGAAAAATTAGAGGTTAGACCTTTAGATAAATTGGTAGTAAAAGGAAAAGCTATCCCGATAGATGTATACGAATTACTTGCGAAAAAAGGGGAACTATCGCCTGAAATGAGTAAGATGCGAAAGTTTTTTGAAGAAGGAATAAATCATTATTGGGAGAGAAAATGGGATTTGGCTTTAAGTAAATTTCAGAACGCCACCGAGATTATTTCCGGAGATGGACCCTCTCTTACCTATATTAAAAGATGCGAACTCTTCAAACAGACACCGCCTCCGGATGATTGGCAAGGCGAGTTTGTCATGACAACAAAATAATTTATCACAAAAGAAATCCTGCCTATAGAGAATAAAGCTACCGTATGATCAGATAATCAAATCAGCAGACTCGAATTTTGTTGACTGCTGATTCTAAGCTGTTTACTTTTAAAAGCTTAGCAAAAGTTTAAAAGGAGTAGAATCTGAATATGATACGTGGCACTATATTATGGGCGGATGATGAGATCGATTTACTTCAACCGCATCTTATGTACCTTGAAGAACGAGGTTACAAAGTAACCGGAGTTACTAACGGAGATGACGCGATTTCGCATGTCAGAGAGGAAGATTTCGATCTGGTGCTTCTTGATCAAATGATGAGCGGTCGGGACGGACTATCAACTTTAGAAGAATTGAAGAAAATATCTCCCGGGCTGCCGGTAATAATGATCACAAAACATGAAGAAGAAAGTTTGATGGAAGAGGCGATTGCAGGCAAGATAACCGATTATCTTACAAAGCCGGTAAACCCGAGTCAAATATTATCGGCCTGCAAAAAAGTATTAGAGAAAAAACAAATATTTTCGGACAAGATGTCCAGAGAGCATGTAAGCGAGTTCAATAAAATCAGCGAGCTGCTCGATGTCGAGCCTTCGGTAAACGACTGGATAGACATTCATACGAAACTTTCAGAAATGGAAGTGGAATTGGATTCAAATAAGGATTCCGGTCTCGAAATGATGTTATCGGAACAACGGAAAGCGTGTAATACTCAATTTGGTAAGTTTGTTACCCGTAATTATGCTTCGTGGGTGACCGATGGGAGGAACGAGAGTCCTACACTTTCAACAGATATCTTCTCAAGATTCGTATATCCGTTGTTGAAAGAAGAAACTGAAGTCGTGTTTATAGTAGTAGATTGTATGAGATTGGACCAATGGTATTCCATTGAGGAAGGTCTATACGATTATTTTAACATAACACGAAATTATGCCTATTCAATACTTCCGACAGCTACGCCGTTTTCTCGAAATGCGATATTCAGCGGATTATTCCCAAGGGAGTTATCAAAAGCGTATCCGGATATATGGCAAAAAGCCTGGGAAGATGAAAAATCAATGAATCGTCACGAAGAAATCTACCTCAATAATCAATTGGATCGGTTAAAAATCGAGCTAAAGCCTGCCGCAAAATATTCAAAAATTCTCAATATTGATGAAGGCAAAAAAATAGAGAAGCAAATTCCTACGTACGTAAATGTTCCGTTGATAACTCTTGTAGTAAACTTTGTCGATATTCTTACGCACACAAGATCCGAATCAAATGTGTTGAAGGAGATAGCCCCTGATGAATCAGGATTCAGGAATCTAACCCGCTCGTGGTTTGAAAATTCGTGGCTTTACAGGGTTTTGATACAATTATCAGAAATGGGGAAAACAATTATCCTAACTACCGATCACGGAAGTATAAGAGTTACAAAGGGTACTCAGGTTTTGGGCGACAGGGAAACATCCACCGGATTAAGGTATAAATACGGCAGGAGTTTGAAATGCGACGATAAGGACGCGTTCTTATTGAAAAACCCCGAAGAGTGGAATTTGCCATCCTTTGCGATTAATACGAATTTTATTTTTGCTAAAACCGAGCATTTCTTTTTATATCCGACTAATTACAATAAATATCTGAACATTTATAAAGACTCGTTTCAGCATGGCGGTATATCGTTGGAGGAGATGATTCTACCCGTCTTGACCCTGAAGGCGAAGCGCTAATGTCCATTTCCCATCCCGCTATCAGAGAGGCGAAGTTTGCCACCTTAAGCCCTGAAGAGACATTTAACGAAGGAAAAAAATTTGCTTCTCGGCTTAACGGGGGTGAGGTGATCGCGCTTGTGGGAGAGTTAGGCGCGGGAAAAACTGTTTTTACAAAGGGGTTGTGTGAAGGGCTTAATGTTAAAAATCCAGTTATAAGTCCAACATTCACAATTGTAAATGAGTACGATGCTGACCTTAAAATATATCATTTTGACGCATACAGACTCTCGGGATCAGAAGAAGCGGCTGCAATCGGAATAGAGGATTACATGAAGGGAGACGCCGTATGTATTATCGAGTGGGCGGATAAAGTGAAAGAAGTAATTCCTGAAGAGGCAACTTGGATATATCTTTACCATAATAAAGATAGTGGAACCGGTCGATTGCTAAAAATAGTTTTGTTTGGGGATAGGTAGAGTGAAACTGCTGGCAATTGAAACTTCGACCTCGATTTGCAGTGTAGCTTTGATTCAGGATCGATTGATACTTGCTTCACAGGGAGAACGGGTGGAGTTTGGTCATTCGACACCGCTCGCTGAAATGACGAAAAAAGTGCTTGAAGACTCTGACATTGAAATTTCTCAACTCGATGCGCTTGGTGTATCGATCGGACCCGGCTCCTTGACGGGATTACGAATCGGATTGGCGTTTGCAAAGGGGATATGTTCAGCTGCAACGATACCGATTGTTGCGATACCGACACTTACCGGACTTGTTTATAATATTCTTGAGGAAGGAGTTTTAATAAGACCTATAGTTAGCGCTAAAAAAGGGCAATTCCATACAGCGCTTTATGAGCATAAATCAGAAACTTATTCAGAAATAGAGTCGCATGATATTATTTCATCGGATTTCTTGAATAAAGAAATATTCAGACGCACCATACTGATAGGCGAAGCGTTCACCGCCTCTGAATCTGATTCTATGTCGAAGATGTACGAGCTGGATGTAGATGATAATTCTCCTATTGCGGAGGGGATAGCTCGATTAGGCGAAAAGATGCTCTTAAAAGGTGAGACGTCGAACATTGCTGAATTAGAACCCGAATATAAGATGGAATTTAATGCAAAAATATGGAACCGGGAAAAGACATCAGCATAAGACCAATGAACTTGGAAGATATAAATTGGGTATTGGAAACCGAAAAAATATGTTTCCCTGATCCATGGACCGGAGAACATTTTAAATCGGAGATAGTTCATAACAACTTTTCTGAGCCTATTATTGCAACCCTCGATAATGAGAAAGCGGGTTATGCCGTCACATGGTTTATCGCTGATGAACTCCAGATAACCAATATAGCCGTACATCCGAAATTCAGAAGAATGAAAATAGGCTCGTCAATGATCTCACACATTTTAGGTGAAGGTAAGAAAAAAACGATTAAATTTGGTTATTTGGAAGTTGATAATAACAATTACGGGGCAATAGGATTATATAGGGAATTTGGATTCAGGGAAATAGGGATGAGAAAGAATTATTATAGGGAAAATTCCGGTGATGCCGTCATCATGATGAAGGAACTCGATTGAACTGGTTTAAAAGGGTACAAAAAGGTTTACGGACATCTCAGAAAAGGGAGATGCCTGACAATCTTTGGATAAAATGTAAAGGGTGCGGAGAGATTCTGTTCAGGAAGGAGCTTGAAAAGGCTCTTCATGTCTGCCCGAAATGCGGGTATCATTTTCGCATGGGAAGTAACTTATACATACCTATCTTGGCGGATGAAAACAGCTACCGGGAGATATCGCCGAATTTAAGGTCTGTTGATCCTTTAGGGTTCAAGACATCCAAAAAATATTCTGATCAACTAAAGGAAGCAAAAAAACGTACAGGTCTCCAGGATGCTTGTAGAATCGGAGAGGCGACCATAAACGGATATCCGGTAGTATTGGGAGCAATGGATTTTGGATTTATAGGAGGCAGTATGGGTTCTGTGGTGGGAGAGAAAGTATCGAGAGGCATTGATATTGCTCGTGAAAATAATTGTCCTCTTATTATTGTAACCAGCTCGGGTGGAGCAAGAATGCAGGAGGGAATTCTATCGCTTATGCAAATGGCGAAAACAAGCGCCAAACTGAGTCTGATCTCCGAAAAGGGACCTTTGTTCATCTCCATTCTGACCGATCCTACTACCGGAGGCGTAACCGCAAGTTTTGGTATGCTTGGGGATATTATCATTGCCGAACCGGGAGCGCTTGTCGGATTTGCCGGTCCGAGAGTCATCAAGCAAACTATCGGGCAGGACCTTCCCGAAGGTTTTCAACGCGCCGAATTTCTGATGGAAAAAGGATTTGTGGATATGATTGTCGAGAGGAACAAGATGAAATCAAGAATTTCAAATATCATCAGGTTTTTTAACAATGACTAAAATTCTCCTCACTAATGACGATGGCATTAATGCTCCGGGTATATTTGCCCTATACGAAAGTATTAAGTCATTGGGAGAAGTGGATGTGATTGCCCCTGCCACGGAGATGAGCGCGGTGGGGCATGCAATTACCCTTTCAGATCCTCTCAGAGTTGAAAAAGTTAACAAGCGTGACGAATTTTTCGGTTATGCGGTAAGCGGTACACCGGCTGATTGCGTAAAGATAGCAGTTTGGGCGCTGCTTGACGAAAAGCCTGATATTGTTATATCGGGCATTAATTTGGGTAATAACACCGGCATAAGCATAATCTATTCCGGGACGGTAAGCGCGGCGACTGAGGGTACTATTTTAGAGATTCCGTCAATAGCTATCTCCCTCGCGGCATACAAAAATCCTGATTTCGCTTTTGCGGCAAAGTTTGCGAAGAAATTGATCACCATAATTCTTGAGAAAGGATTACCTGTCGGCACTCTCTTAAATGTAAACGTGCCGAATGTTCCTGAAGAAGAAATTGAAGGGGTAATGATCACACGACAGGGCAAAGCGGTATACGAAGAATTCTTTGATAAAAGAACCGATCCTTGGGGACGTTCGTATTATTGGATGGCTGGAGAAAAAGTAAAGATGAAGCAGGACGAATCGGTAGATGACAGCGCTATCTTCAACAATATGGTATCCGTGACTCCTATCCAGTTTGACCTTACGGATTATGCTAATATGGAGCTGATAAAGAGTTGGAACCTCACCAAGTGAAAGTCCTCGACAAAGTAGTAGTTTTAGATTTTGGCTCGCAATTCACCCAACTGATAGCACGCCGTGTAAGAGAATGTAATATTTATTCAGAGATATTGCCTTTTGATACACCGATCGAAGAAATTAAGAAGTTAAATCCCAAGGCGCTTATACTTTCCGGCGGTCCTTCAAGCGTTTATGACGATGAAGCTCCGATAGCCTCTGAAGATATAATTGAACTGGGCATACCTATTCTCGGGATATGTTACGGGATGCAGTTAATAGGACACTATTTTGGCGCAAAAATCAAAGCTGCTTCCAAGAGGGAATATGGACGTGCAGAGTTAACCATCGTTGGGGAGGACGCTCTTTTTGACGGTTTCAACGGTAAATCCACCGTGTGGATGAGCCACGCGGATAAAATTGAAGAGCTTCCGCAAGGCTTTAAAAAACTCGGGTACTCCGACAATTCAGAATTCGCCGCGATTAGACATATCGAAAAGAGTATCTATGGTCTTCAATTTCATCCCGAGGTAGCGCATACGGAAAATGGCTCGCTGATAATCGAGAATTTCGTACGAAAAGTATCTGAAATCAGTGGAGATTGGACCACTCAAGTTTTTATCGAAGAGGCAATAGATGATATCAGAAATCGGGTTGGTGATGAAAAAGTACTTTGCGCGGTAAGCGGAGGTGTGGATTCAACCGTAATGGCAGTTCTCTTGAACAGAGCGCTCGGTAAAAATGTAACTTGCGTTTTTATTGATACAGGATTACTCAGGTTGAATGAAGCCGAGCAGACAATGAAGATGTTTTCAGGAATAGACGGTATGAATGTTCAACTTTTTGACAGGAAGGAAAATTTTTATTCGGCTTTAGCCGGTATAAGCGACCCGGAGGTTAAGCGGAAGGCGATTGGGAAGACTTTCATAGATGTGTTTAGTGAGATTGCGGACAAATTTGATGAGCATAAATATTTAGCGCAGGGGACTTTATATCCCGATGTTATAGAAAGTAGACCGGTCAAAGGTCCGTCAGAGACAATAAAGTCTCACCATAATGTCGGAGGATTGCCTAAAGAGATGAATTTCGAGTTGATTGAGCCGTTTCGGGAACTGTTCAAGGATGAGGTCCGAATAGTTGGAAGAGAATTCGGACTTTCCGAGGAGGTAATCGGCAGACATCCGTTCCCGGGTCCGGGTCTGGCTATTAGATGTCCGGGAGAAGTAACAGAAAAAAACTTGAAACTTCTTCAGTTAGCAGATGATATATTCATCAGCGAGCTCCATAAATCAGGATACTATGACAAAGTATGGCAGGCATTTGCCGTGTTATTACCTGTTAAAAGTGTGGGAGTAATGGGAGATAAAAGAACGTATTCGAAGGTAATATCTCTAAGAACCGTGACAAGCGTTGACGGCATGACAGCCGATTGGGGACATCTGCCGCATGAATTATTAGGTAAAATATCGGATAGGATAATCAATGAAGTGGAGGGCGTTAACCGTGTGTTATATGATATTAGCTCCAAACCTCCAGCTACAATCGAATGGGAGTGATTAACTGATTATGTGCGGTATCGTAGGATATGTTGGAAAGAAAAACGGTGTGCCGATGGTGATGAACGGTTTAAGACGACTGGAATATAGGGGGTATGATTCGGCGGGCATATCTGTTCAGATTGACGGTAAGTTGGAAGTGACCAAGCAGAAGGGGAAGATAGAGTTGCTCGATCGGGCGATTACGAAAAGCGGTATACGGGGAGAGGTCGTCATCGGGCATACAAGATGGGCGACTCATGGAGTCCCTAATAAAAAGAATGCTCATCCTCATCTGAGCTCTGACGGAAATATTGCATTGGTTCACAACGGAATAATTGAAAACTATAAATCGCTTAGAAAATATCTTCAAAAAGAAAATATTAAATTCAAAACAAAAACCGACTCTGAAGTTCTTGTAAATCTTATAGAGCACCTATACAGGGGGAATTTAGAGGAAGCGGTTGCCGAAGCAACTTCAAGGATCATCGGTTCGTATGCGATCGCCGTAATGGCCGGCAGCGAACCCGGGAAGATAGTGGCGACACGTTTTGGTCCGCCGTTAATCGCCGGATTGGCAGGCGATGAATTTTATATCGCTTCAGATGTGGCTGCTATTTTAGAATTTACAAAAGACGTTATTTACATAGATGACGGAGAGTTGGCGATAGTTACGGGTGACGGCGTGAAAATAATTGACAGTAATAATCTTCCCGTAACTAAAGAGGTGAAAAAAATCTTATGGGATATCGGCAGTATAGAAAAGGGCGGTTATGAGCATTTCATGTTGAAGGAGATCAACGAACAGTGCGAAACATTGAGAGATGCCATGCGAGGCAGGCTTGATCCAAAAAACGGAACGGCAAAACTCGGTGGTCTACTCGATTATGTGCACACTATTGAATCCGCCTCGCAATTCTATATAACAGCTTGCGGCACTTCTTACCACGCCGCCATGATAGGCGAAAGCGTGATTGAGAGTATGGCGGGGATACCTGTCGAAGTAGAATATGCGTCGGAATTCAGGTACAAAGACCCTATAATAGACCAAAATACCGTCGTTCTTGCCATAAGCCAGTCGGGGGAAACCGCTGATACTTTGGCAGCAATCAAAATGGCAAAGAAGAAAGGCGCGACGGTTCTTGGAATATGTAATGTAGTAGGAAGTTCTATAGCAAGAGAAACGGATGGGGGAGTTTATATTCATGCGGGACCTGAGATCGGAGTTGCATCCACGAAGGCATTTACATCTCAGGTAACGGTTCTAATTCTTCTTGCGCAGCTGTTGGGACGACGAAAAAATCTTACTTTAGCATCGGGTAAGAAATTTGTCAGCGATATGAGCAGATTACCCGATATCGTTCAGTCAGTCCTCGATTCTTCAGGACTGATAAAAAAAATAGCTGAAAAATTCAAACATGCGGACAACTTTCTTTATCTTGGACGCGGATTTAATTATCCGGTCGCTCTTGAGGGGGCGTTAAAGCTTAAGGAAATATCGTACATACATGCTGAGGGATATCCGGCGGCGGAGATAAAACATGGTCCGATTGCGTTAATAGATGAGAAGATGCCGGTAGTCGTGATAGCGCCGCAAGATAAAACTTATGATAAAGTTATCAACAACATAGAACAGGTAAAAGCAAGGAATGGGTCAGTAATCGCGATTGCAACCGAAGGAGACAAAGAGATAGGGAAAATTGCGGATTGGGTAATTCCAATCCCGAAAGTTGAAAGTCATTTCCTTCCTATCGTAGCGGTAATTCCCCTTCAACTGTTAGCGTATTATATTGCTATTCTAAGAGGCTGCAACGTGGATCAACCGAGAAATCTTGCAAAAAGCGTGACGGTGGAATGAACTTAAGAAAAATAAATCACTGTTTGGGCGGGTCGTTTTTGATTTCCCTATTTGTCTGTTCGGCATTATTCGCTCAATCGGGTATAGATAAATTGGCAGTCGAGAACCTCTCGAAAAAAGCCGTAGAAGAATACAAAAAAGGTGAGTATTCATCGGCGCTGTCGATTTTAGGGGATCTTTATAAAATAAGGTTTAAATATCGCAGCAAAAGTATCGTTCATCTCATGTACGGGAAAACTCTTTATAAATTAGGAGAATTAGAAAGGGCAAAAAGGGTTCAAAAAGATTTTCTGTTAAAATATCCGAATGATCCGCTTTCTTATAACGCAAGGCATAATCTTGGCGAAATATACTATAGGTTAGGTGAATTTCCCATGGCTACGCGGGAATTTTTAACGGTTGCCGTCAATGCGAAACGCGCGCCCTTACGTAGTAAGGGATTGACCTTGGCTGGATATATTTTGGAAAATAAGGTAACACTTGATGATATCAGAAAACAGAGAAGAGAAACAGTGAATATTGTTGAAAAAGCATATTTGACACTGAAATTATCTGAAAATCTTTACGAAATGGGGGCAATGGAACTCGCGAGGAAGGAAGCAGCCATATTTCTTGCTAACTACAAAAATCCGCCTTTTAAGGAGGATATCGAACGAATTAGAGATGGGAAGGTATCGCGGGGTACGAGCATCGTAAATATTGGTGTGTTATTACCCCTGACGGGCGAAAATGCCGAAAACGGTTTATCTATCCTGCGAGGCATAAAAACGGCTTTCAACGAGCAACCTCCCGAATTTAGGAAAATGTTCAAATTGACAATAAAGGACAATGAATCTGATCAGGTAAAGACCGTAAAGGAGATGATAAAATTTGCGGATGATCCATCCGTGATGGTAGTGGTAGGACCGATGATGTCCGATAATTCTACCGCTGCGGCAGCGATAGCAAATAGCGTCGGATTGCCCATGATATCGCCTACCGCCACAAGAGATGGTATCGCAGGAATAGGTTCTTTTTCATTTCAGGCAAATTCTGATCTTTCAGTAAGGGGAAAGTCTTTAGCCAAATTTGCAATTGATTCCCTTGGGCTTAAGAGAATAGCAATATTATCGCCTGCTAATGATTACGGTAAGCAAATGACAGATAGCTTTGCGAGGGAGATCGATGAGCTGGGTGGGGAAATTGTCGCTCAAAGTTGGTATTACGGAGAGCCCAAAAATCTGAGATTACAATTCGAACAATTTAGAAGGATAAGTTTCCGAATTCATGAGGAATTATATCCCGAGGAGGAACCACCCGATTCAGCAGCTATATTAGCCGACAGCGCATTAAGTGATTCGGTGATAATGAGAATGTTAACGGAGCTTTCAAAACCACCCGAAGAGATAGATTCCGGGAAAGTAATATTAGATGTCATAGACGGTTTCTATCTCCCGATAGAATTCGGGGAGATAAAATATTTAGCTCCCCAGTTCGCTTTCTGGAATTTTAAGACTCAAATTCTTGGAGGGCAAAACTGGTACGATGAAGAAATGCTATCAGACAAAGATATATCAAGATACTTAGACGGCGTTACCTTTACTTCGGATATATATAGAGGTTCTGATAACTTAGCATTACAAAACCTGAAGAATAAGTATAAAGAATTATACAATGAGGAGCCGTTTCGTACTGATATATTCGGTTATGACTGCCTGAATATGGTGTTACAATTGATAGGGGATAAGATTAGAACGAGAGAAAACTTCATAAAAAAAATAACTGAACTGAATAATTTCCGGGGTGTCTCGGGTATGATCGATTTCAGCGGAGTTTCCAAAAGAGTAAATAATTCTATTCATATTCTCCAGTTTTCAAAAAATGAAATAGTTAAGATAAATTAAATTCCCGATATGCCATACAGATCTGCCGAAAATTTACTGTTTTGGGAATTTGAAATATTTCAGCAATACGAGGAATTGACCTGCCTGTTCAGCACAATCCGAAACGGTAATTCTAAATTAAATCTCGGGTTCACAAAATTTGCCGACGCTGATGAAGTGCGTAAAAATCGGGATCTGTTCTTAAAAGCGGCAGGGGCAAGCGGAAATAATATCGCTATCGGTAAGCAGATTCACTCCCGAAATGTAAGGAATGTAACGGAACCAGGTCTGTTTGACGATACGGACGGACTTGTTACTTCGAGGAGTGATCTATCTATAATTGTCAGCAGCGCGGATTGTCTTCCGCTGTTTTTATATGACACCGTCAAAAAAGTTTGTTCGGTTGTACACAGCGGTTGGAGAGGGACACGAGACGGCATTTCGGAAGAGGCGGTTCGTTTGATGGTGGAATTATATGGAAGCGATCCAAGTGACATCAAGTGTGGAATCGGACCATCGATAGAAGCCTCATGTTATGAAGTGAGCAACGATGTGGCGAATCAGTTCGACCGAAACTTTTTAACTCCCTCAAAGAACGATAAGATGCAGCTTAATTTGAAAGATGTTGTTAGAGGACAATTGGAAAAATCGGGGCTGTTGCCTGAAAATATAGAGGTTTGTGATATTTGTAATAAGTGTGATGAAGAAAATTATTTTTCTTATAGGCGTGAGGGAGAAAAAACCGGAAGGATGTGGGGTCTTATGAGAATAAACCAGTGATTTACTATCCGCTTTAAAATCCCTTGCTAATCGGACGGATTGCCGATAAATTCACTTTCCTATTTTATGATAACTCAGTTGACATTGAACGACTCCTTGCTGTTGGGATTCTTGCAGGGAATTACGGAGTTTTTACCTGTTAGCAGCTCCGGACATTTGGTCGTGGCTCAGGCATTATTGGGGATCAAGAAAACAGGGATTTCTTTCGAGATATTCGTTCATTTCGGAACGCTGATGAGTATTTTTGTGATGTTCAGAAAAGATATTGGCGCCATGGCAGCGGCGTTTTTCAAAATTATAAGAAATCCGAAGAATATTGTGGTAAGTTATCGCTCAGACAAGCAGTTTAAGCTTCTTGTTATAATTTTGATTTCGACCATTCCGGCAGGTGTTATCGGTATACTTTTCAAAGAGAGCTTCGAAATGCTTTTCAGTTCCCCTAAACAGGTCGGATACGCTTTTATCTTCACGGGAATATTGCTATTTTCTACTAAGTTCGCTCTAAACAGATCTGCTGAAATAGGGATCGGTAATGCCCTGATAATCGGATTCGCTCAAGCGTTTGCAATTATACCGGGAATATCGCGAGCCGGTTCGACTATTGGAGCAGGGATGCTTCGAGGAATCAGCGGAGAGGAAGCGGCGCGGTTTTCATTTCTGCTTGCGATACCCGTCATAGCGGGCGCGACTTTGCTTCAGGTTATTGATATATACGAATATGGGCTGAAAGAATTAAGTTTAACAGTTGCCGCTGTTGGTATTATATCCTCATTTTTGACGGGTATTTTCGCGATTCGGATTCTCATGGGAGTTTTGAAGAGAGGGAAGCTTCACTATTTCAGTTGGTATTGTATTGCCCTCGGAGTTGTTACGATATTTTTCATATCTGAAAACAGGTGATTAAATGAGTGTACAAAATGAAATGTTCAGTTCCAGATGGGCGTTGATATTAGCTTCGCTCGGGATGGCAATCGGCGCGGGAAATATATGGCGATTTCCACGGATAGCGGCGGAAAATGGAGGGGGTTCATTCCTGATTCCCTGGATACTGTTTTTATTCCTCTGGTCTATACCGCTTATCATTGCCGAATATGCTATGGGAAGAAAATCACGCAAGGGGGTTATCGGTTCGTTTATAACTATCATGGGTCCGAAATTCGCCTGGATGGGCGCCTTTGTGGCATTCTGTACAATGGGAATCATGTTTTATTATTCCGTGGTGACGGGATGGAGCATACGGTATTTCTATGTCTCATTGACCGGCGGGCTTGCGGGGTTGGACCATGCCGCTGAATGGAGCAGATATACCTCTTCGGGTTACGGACCGGTTTTCTTTCATTTAGTGGCTATGTCTTTGGGCGCATTTGTAATTCATAGAGGTGTCAAAGGCGGCATAGAGAAAGTAAATAAAGTCGTGGTTCCACTGCTATTTCTACTTTTGATTATCGCAGCTGTAAGGGCGTTGACTCTTCCCGGCGCCGCCGAAGGCTTGAATTATCTTTTCAGCGTGGATTTTGAAAAGTTGAAAGACTATAGAGTATGGTTGGAGGGACTATCGCAGTCGGCTTGGTCTACGGGCGCGGCATGGGGACTCCTCATGACATACGCCGTTTATATGGATAAAAAAGAAGATATAGTTCTTAACTCTTTCATAGCAGGATTTGGAAACAACGCAGCTTCGTTGCTTGCGGGATTAGCAGTGATACCGACAGTATTTGCGCTGTCCGCGTCCGCGTCCGTGGCGATGGACTCCTTGGGCGCAGGAAATACCGGATTGACGTTCATCGTGATTCCACAACTATTTGAAAAGATGCCGGGCGGAGCGGTATTCGAGACTTTGTTCTTCTTGGCGTTATCGTTAGCTGCCTTTTCTTCTTTGTTGGCGATGATAGAGATGTCGACACGGATATTTATGGATATGGGTATGAATAGAAAGAAGGCGATAAAGGTAATCGGAGTAACCGGCTTTTTGCTTGGAATCCCTTCCGCCATATCACTTGGGTTTTTCAACAATCAGGATTGGGTGTGGGGTATTGGATTGATGGTCAGCGGACTTTTCGTAGCATTGGCTGTAATCAAGTACGGAGCGGATAAATTCAGAGAAGAGCTTGTGAACGTTGAAGGGAATGATATCCAGGCGGGGAGATGGTTCTCAATTATAATTAAATGGTTGATTCCGATAGAATTTGCAGTTATGCTCGGGTGGTGGTTTTGGCGTTCGGCAACCGAATTTGACCCGGATGCCATATGGAATCCGTTCCATACTTATAATATTGGTACCACAGTGATGCAGTGGGCAGTGGTCTTAACTTTATTTATTGTTTTTAACAAGATGCTCGTTAAAATGACCTCCAAGGGAGAATCGTAATAGTGGAACTTAATACAATACTGACTATGATATTACTTCTTGGTTTTGTCTGGGGTGGGTTCGCATTCACGCTGAGGATGGCGGTTAAGAAAAACGAAGAGAAAAAACGACTGAGCGGTGACGGCGATGGCTAAAGCGGGCGGTTCAACGCCTCAGAATTACAGTGAGGCTGAACGGACGATAAAGAGGGATGGGATAAAACCCGTTTATCTGTTAGCCGGTAGGAAATTATGGGCGGATTCTTACCTTCGGGACAGGTTCATAGATAAGGTAAAAGAGCAATTCAAAGGGGACGGAGCCTCCGATTATACGTTAGAGCTGTTCCATGCAGCCTCGGATAGCGCAGAAAGTATAATTAATTCGCTTTCGACAGCAAATCTTTTTACGGACAGAAAGCTGATTGTTATACACGATGTTCAGCGATTGAGTCAGCAGGGAATAAAAGGCTTGGCTCAATATACGAAATCTCCTAATCTTGATAATTGCGTCATTCTTGTATCGCTGAATTTTGACGCCCGTAAAAAGTGGTATTCATCGATAAATAATAATCTGATGAGCGTAAAGATAGAGACCCCTTTTGCGAATAAAATTCCTCAATGGATAACGCTGTTTGCAAAATCGAGAGGGAAAAATATATCACGCGGAGCTTCCGGATTGATTGCTGAATTTTCAGGCGATACACTTCAAATGATCGATATGGAGATGGAAAAACTGTCTATATTCGTCGGTGAAAAAGAATTGATTGAAGAAAATGATGTAAAAGAAGCTATAGGATTTTCGAGGCAGCTTTCTCCATTTGATCTTGAGAAGTATTTTGCGAACAAAGATTTAAATTGGACATTATCAGCGATTGACAATATGCTTCAGAGAGGGGAAAAACCTACATCAATTACAATAACAATTTATAATTTTATTATGAACACTTTGATATATATGGAAGCAGGGAGTAATCCATCTGCCCGTTGGTCTCCGAGAGAGCAAAATAAAAAGGACGCCGTAAAATATTGGAGGCGAACTGATTTGATAGAATCTCTTGAGTTGGTGAGAGAATCAGATCGCAAAATCAAACAGACCAAGATTCCTCATCGGGTAATTTTGACCGAGCTTGTATTAAAAATGTTTAGTAAAAAAGGCGAACCCGTTGTCTGAAGAGGGTAATAAATTCAGTGATGAGGATCTGATCGCACGATTCCAAAACGGAGATGAATATGCGTTTGATGAAATAGTTCACCGTTACAAGGACAGGCTCGTAAATTTTGTATTCAGATTTTTAGGTCAAATTGATGAAGCGGAAGATATCGTGCAGGACACGTTTCTAAAAGTTTACAAGAATAAAAACGCTTATGAAAATATTGCGCGTTTTTCAACCTGGATATACACAATAGCCGGGAATCTGGCTAAGACGGAGTTACGTAAACGAAAGAGACGCCGGATATTCTCAATTTCAAGGATGGGTCCTGATGAAAAGGAATTCGAGTTGCCTACGAGTGATAAATCTCCTGAAGAAGATGCCGATAGTCGTTTTACTGAAAAGATAATTCAGACGGCTATACAAGAATTACCAGAAAAATTTCGAACTGTCGTAATTCTTAGAGATATTCAGGAACTTTCTTATGATGAAATTAGTATGATACTTGAAGTGCCGCTCGGAACAGTGAAGTCTCGAGTCAACAGGGCGAGACTTAAACTCAGAGATTTATTAAAGGCGATGGATCATTAAGACAAAAGAAAACATAAAGGTAATCGGAAACAAATCAAGACAGAAATTCGGATACCAAAGGAGGATGCCTATCGATGGATTGTAACGAATATCGTGAAAATCTCACGAATTACTATGACAACGAACTAACTACTCAAGAAAATAACTCAATGCTCAAACATGAAGCGATCTGTTCTGATTGTTTGGAGCTAAACTCAGAGATACAAAATATTCTCGGAGAGATCAAAGGTCTATCTAAAGTAGAAGCCTCAGCTAATTTTGAGACTGAACTTTACGAAAAGTTGCATTCGCAAGCGGAAAATTCTCTTACAGATAAGATAAAAGAGTTCTTTGAACCGAGTCCGATTGGTGTAAAAGCTCTTGCGGCAGGATTTGCCATATTGATGATAGTTGTGAGCGGAAGCTACTTCATGTATAATGGAGTCACTATCGGCAGTGAAGATGGAATGCCTGCGCTGTCTAGCCCGAGATTTATTGAGAAACATGAAAAAAGCTCGGCTGACGTGATCGATGAAGAAGCGGTCAGAGAAGATGAAAAGACCGATGAAGAGGAAGATAATAATATCGATCTTGACAACCCTTCAGAGAATGAAGTTATAAGCGAGTAGTAGCAAAGTTTTATAAATTAATAATAGCGGAATCTTTCGCGATGCCGAAAGATTACGTCTATCACTCTACGGTTCATTCTTTATTGACATTCTGACATTTTATTTTATATTAAGCCTCAATATATTCCATATATTATGGCTTACGATTGTTAGTTTCAGAAGATAAATTATCCGACAACAAAAAACAGAAGATATCGACCATCGGTGTCGGGTCGCTGTTTTTCTTCTCACTGATTCTATTATACCTTCTGCCAAGCAACTCGGATAACCCCTATTACAACATATTCAGACCTTTAGCGGCCTTGACGGTATTGGGCTGCGGTGTGGCGCTTCTGATAAGGTCAAACAGATCTAAATTGATTAGAGAAGTCAGTTTGAAAGCTTTGACAAGGAAGTTTTCAACTTCAAGCATGAGCAGGGAAGAAGTTGACCTAACGAAAATTCCGGCTTACACAGCTGAAGAGGAATATTCTTCCTACATGAAACTCTTTCTCGAGTCTGTAAGCGATACGTTTGTCGCGCGAGCCGCGGCATTCTACATGGGTGGGTCCAAGATGAGTCTTCAAGCCGCGTTTCCCGATGAAGAATTTGGAAATTTTCACAAAGAGATCGCTATGGGGGAGGGGATATTAGGAAAGATCCTGCAAACCGGAAAAACAATACTTGTTAATAGCTTCAATGAGATAAACGAGGTTCCGGACTATCTCTCAGATTCAGCGCCGGTGAAATCCCTGCTCGGAACACCTGTATATTATTTACAAAAACCCTTTGGCGTCTTATTTGTAGATAGCAGCGCTGAAGACTCTTTTGGTGAATCGGACAAACGATTAATGGAGCGATTCGCCTCGCTTTTAGAAAAAACTATCTCTCAATTAGAATCCATATTCAACTTTCACGGAAGATTAAATCTGATTACCGAGCTTCATACATCGCTTCTTTCCATCCATAGGGCGAAAAGAATAGAAGATGTGATTAGTCAAGCCTCTACGGCATGCCAATCGCTTATCGAAAGCGATGTAATAACCATATCGATGGTAAAAGAATCCGAGAAGGATACCCTGAAAATCTATTCGATCATTGGGACTAAGGATAATTTTGTTGAGGGAGTGGAATATCCGGTTGAGGGCGGTTTAAACGGATATGTATTCTCTAAGAACACTTCGGTACTCATTCCTGAATCGGAAGAGGACGGATATTTTAAACCGCGATTTACAAGTAATGAAAAAATCAGTGATGAATATCATTCTTATCTCGGAGTACCTATCTCCATAGGAGATGAAGTATATGGCGTAATCGGATTGGACAGCATTTCACCGGCGAATTACTCCGACAGGGATAAGGCTATTCTGACTTCGATAGGCGGTATAACGGGTCAGGCTATTTCAAGATTAAGACTTCTTATTGAAAAAAGGTCACAAAGTTTATATGACAAGACCACAGGTTTACCGAATATAAAACACTTTAAAGAATCTATAGAAAAGGAGATAGCAAGAGCCAAGAGATACGAGGAAAAATTTTCTATTTTTATTATTGATATAGATAATTTCGGTAAAATTAATAAAAAATACAGCCAGTTAGCGGGGGACTTCGTGCTCAGTTCAATTGGGCAGCAAGCAAAACGCCTGATTCGTGAGTCGGACATGGTCACTCGATATGGAGGAGATGAATTTAGCTTGATAATGTTGGGTGTCTCAAAAGGATTGGCAACAGATATTGCAAAGAGGGTCAAAAAAGATTTGGAAAAGAGTGCATTGGATTATAAGAAGGATTATATTACATTCGAGATCGCTATAGGAGTTTCGACTTTTCCCGACGATGGAGAGACTCCCGATACTCTTATAGCAAAAGCAGATAAGGCTCTAATTGGTAATGTACGATCAAGAGGGAAAAAAAAGGATAAGAAATCAAATATTGGACCAGATAAGAAGATCTGATTCCACGGGAGTATTATAAATGGCGAAAGATAGAAGTTTTGCAACAAAAACAGCAAAGGCGGAAGGCGGAAAAGACAGTTGTCCTGTTTGCGGTGATGCCTATGCTTATTTAAGACATATCTCTACAGCGAAATCCGCTAAAACTGATGCCTGGAAAGCCAATCGGAAAATGGTAAGAGTTTGCGGCTGTAACCAGAAGGAAATTTACGGATAAGATTAATCAGTAGGCGGTCCCGGTTGCGTAGCCCCGTCTATTTTTTCAGCGATTTCGCATGTTGAAGTCGTTCTAAACTTTGCTTCAAGAGTAGAACTCTCGCAGAATCCAAATGTATCATTATCATCGAATCAACCAACACATCTAAATTATGAGTAATCTTAATCAGGGGTGCGATTATTGGCGGACTTTCGATAATTGTAATGTTTGATTCTCTTCGATTAAACGAAGAGGTCTGAGATTCCATAACCGCTTCAACAGGTTCATATGAGACTATGACCTCCATTGTGCTGCTCTTTTTAAGTGTTTGAAGCTCCGCAGAGGGAGTAACTTTAGACAATTGCTCTCTCAAAGTCAGATATGGTAAGTTTTCTTCCTGAAATGCCGCAAGTTCTTCAATTTTTAAAGCGATAGATTCATATTTTGCGTCTAAGGTTTTGCCGGACAGCCTATTAAGTTCGGCTTCTTTTTGCGCAAATTCCATATCGAGAATAATTTTCTTTAATTCGCTGTCTATGTTGATTCCTTCTTCCATTCTGATGTTTAGTATAGCGGCAGCGACATCCTGGAATTCTTCGGGCGTTATCTCTCCCTTCGATATTTTTTCGGAGAATACCTGGAAACTCTTTCTGGCATTTTCGCCCGTTTTATTGTCAGGAACGCTTTCTGAAAGTATATTGTTGAGCATCGCAAGCGAAGATTTTATGAGAGAAGATTGCTCGACTTTTGAAGAGAATTCTCCGCTAAAATAGTTGTATATAAGAACGGAGAAACCTATCGCAAACAGCACCTTGAGCATCGCCCAGAAATTTTCTTTCATACTAATTCACTATTTAGTTTTATTGAACAAATCATAGATAACAGTAATCTTTACTCATAATAAAAAATACTGTCAAATCATTTTCACCGCAAGCTTTATTGATAAATATAGTTTTCGCTTGTAACATATGGGGAGCTTGAATAAGTTTATACTCGATGAAGAGATACATGATTAAAATGTACAGCTTAACGCTGATGATTATCAGTTTCTGGTTAATTCAATGCACCGCCGCTCTCCAAAAGAGTCCGAACTCCGAAAATCAGGAAAAGGCGATAGAAAGAGAATATAACGCTCTTGCCATAAATCATTTTATGGAGGGTTCGTTACTTGATTTGCAGGAGAATTATGCGGCGGCGATAGAAGAATATAAAAAAGCTCTAAGATTCGATTCGACTTCCGCTACAATACATTTGTCATTGTCAGAGGATTATACGAGACTTTCGAAATACGCTGAAGCGATTATGTCGGCAAAAAAGGCAATCGCATTGGATCCCGAAAGCGAAGAGGCGATCGGGTTGATTGCCCGGATATATTTTGTGACGGAAAGGTACGCTCTTGCTTCAAGATGGTACGATAGATTGTTAAAGCTCAACTCTCAGGATATTAACGCATGGTACCAATTAGCAGAATCTTACGAAAGGGCGGGAATGAGAAAAAATGCCGCTCAAGCGTATGAAGAGCTGTATGATACCAATTCATCAGTCAGTGAAGCGCTATTACGGGCGGGTGATCTTTACGAAAGAATGGGGGAGGAAGAAAAATCAGTAGAGCTGTTTTCAAAATACTATGAAGAGAATCCGGAAAATCAAGCTCTGAGAAGGAAATTAGCGGATTATTATGTCGATAAAGGGAAATTCGAGGAAGCTAAGAAGCTTTACCAGGACCGTCTATTAGAAAATGCAAATGACCTATCAACACTGATTTCATTGGGTGATCTTTATTGGCGTGAAGGGAATATCGAGCTCACGAAAGAGCACTTCATAAAATTATTGCCCGGCAATGAGAAGGAATGGAGAATATATTTTTATCTTGGAATTGTCTCCGCAGAGCTGGATGAATTTCCCGAATCTGAAAAATATTTGAAAGAACTAATTAAAATTTCTCCTCGGAATCCGGTTGGTTATTCCAATTTAGGCAGAATTTACCTCGTACAGGAGAAGTATACCGAAGCGATTGTAGTTTTAAATAGCGGTGAAAAGATTGCCCCGAATAGCTGGTCGGTAATGTATCTTTTGGGTTCGGCATACAATCAGGTAGGAAATTATGAAAAGGCGGAGAGAGCGCTTGAGCGCGCAATCCTGATTAGACCTGAGGATACATCTACAATAACGGTACTTGCGTCAGTATATGATAACCTAAAAAAATATGATGAATCGGATGAACTTCATTTACAGATACTCAGCAAAGACCCCACAAATACCACTATCTTGAACAATTACGCTTATAGTCTTTCAGTAAGGGGAATAAAATTGAAAAATGCGCTTGAGATGGCTCAGGTAGCAGTGAAAAAATCTCCGAAAAACCCGGCGTATCTCGATACTCTCGGATGGATTTATTTCAAGTTGGGAAAGTTCGACCAGGCTCTTGAATATATAAAAAAATCGTTAGAGATCGATCAATCGAGCGCTGAAGTTTTAGAGCATATGGGTGATATACAGCAAGAATTGGGAAACAGGGAGAAGTCTAAAGAGTTCTACAAAAAGGCTTTAGACGCGGAAAAAACAGAATCAACAACAATAGAAAAAAATATATTCAAAGAATAATTTATAAATAAATAATTTGAATAATACCAAACTTCTTTTATCGTTCTTCGTTTTATTAAATTTATTCTCAAGTTGCGGTCTGATGAGTACGACTAAGTCTATCGGTACAGAGAGAATAACTGTTGAGGAAATTATTTCCATTTTGAGGGAGAATAAAAATAAGCTATTCACGATGGAAGCAGAGGCAAGAATAGCAATTGATACCGAAGAAATGGCTCAGATGGGTATAAGCTACATAAAAATTGAGATGCCTTCTTCGATTGAGATGAGCATTAGAGGTCCTCTCGGTCTGCCCCTTGTCGAGATGAAAGCGGACAGCAATTATTATTCTTTAAGAGATTTCGTCAGACAAGATTTTATAGAAGGAGCGCCGGGCGATTTGAACTTTTTGGGATTACCGTTTAATGCGGGTTTAAATGAATTATTAGAACTAATTTTAGGTGTGGTAACATTTTCGGACACAGATGTTGACAGCTTAAAAGAGTATAGAATCGATGATGGTAAATATTATTTTGAGATAGTCAAGCACGGCATAAAAACATCAAACTGGATAGACAAAAAAGATCTAATTTTAACGAGACAGGTCATCTCTTCTTTGGATGCGAAATATACAATAGAAAAACGTTTCGAAATAATTGAGGTTGTGAACGGTGTGAAACTGCCGAGAATAATTCATATTTTCAGTGAAGAACTTGGAGGCTCAGCCTCAATCGAATATATAGACAGGAAAGTAAATTTAGTCTCAGAGGTAGACCGGTAATGAATTCAAAAACTGAACTCTCTATAATCATACCCGTATTCAACGAGGAAGAATCGATTTTCGAACTCAACGCGGAAATCAATGGAGCGATGAAAGATTCAACCGCTGAATATGAAGTGATATTCATTGATGATGGAAGCAATGATGGTTCCTATGACAAAATAAAAGCTATCGCGGCTGAGGACTCCCGTATAATCGGTGTCCGCTTCAGAAGAAATTATGGGAAAGCAGCTGCCCTCTCCGAAGGGTTCAGGATTTCCAACGGAAAGATGGTTGTCACGATGGATTCCGATTTGCAAGACGATCCGACTGAAATAACCGCTTTAATGGGGAAATTGGATGAAGGTTACGATGTGATCTCCGGTTGGAAGAAAAATCGGAAAGACCCATGGACAAAAAAAATCCCGAGTAAAATATTTAATCTTGTAACCAGAATGATGTCGGGAATAAGAATACACGATTTTAATTGTGGTTTAAAGATCTATCGGTCGGAGGTAGTTAAGAGTGTCAAAGTTTACGGAGAGCTGCACAGATACATACCTGTTCTTGCAAAGTTAGCAGGCTTCAGGGTTAGTGAATTGGTTGTAAATCACAGACCGCGCAAATTCGGGAAAACGAAATTCGGGGCGGGACGATTCGTAAAAGGTTTTTTAGACCTTACCACGGTATTGTTTCTAGGGAAATTTGAACGAAACCCACTCCATTTTTTCGGTATTCTTGGAGGGTTACTATTTTTCGCGGGGTTGTTGATAAACGGATATCTCACTATACAGTGGTTCGGCGGCGTATGGATAGGAAACAGACCGATCCTCTTTCTCGGTATCCTATTGATGATAGTAGGGATCCAATTTATTTCACTTGGTCTACTCGCGGAGATGATCACAGCAAGGGGAGAAAATTTGAAATACTCTATAGCTGAGAAAACGTACGCGGACAATGATGTTTAAATCTAACCCAAAGGGTTTACTCTTTTCTTAACTACGGGTTCCTTTTGATGAAAGTCATATTAGTCGGTCCCTCGCATCCATACAGAGGGGGAATTTCGCATTACAATACTCGTTTATATAAAGAATTCATTAAAAAGGGACATGACTGTTCCATTCTGAATTTTAAACGAATGTATCCGTCAATTTTCTTTCCCGGAAAAACTCAGTATGACGAATCGAGCAGCATATTTGAAGCTCCTTCAGATAGGTTATTGGATTCAATAAATCCATTTTCGTGGCATAAAACAGCGAAATTTATAAAATCGCAAAATCCGGATGTAGTGATATTTCATTGGTGGCAGCCGTTTTTCGGCCCCGGTTATAATACAATTCTTAAAAAATTAGAAAACACTTCAAAAAGGATATTTATCTGCCATAATGTTCGTCCGCATGAGGAATCAATGATAGACAGCTTTTTAAGCAGGAGAGTTTTTAAAAATGTTGACAGGTTTATTGTTCACTCGGAAGAAGATAAGGTTAATCTCCTTGAGATCCGTCCGGATGCCGTAATAGAGAAAAATTTCCATCCCTTATATGATATTTTCGAGAATAGCGGTAAGCACAAGACAGAAAGAAGAAATGATAAAAAAACGCCCTCGAATATTCTATTCTTCGGATATATAAGAAAATATAAAGGTCTGGAGTATCTATTAAAAGCGATGCCGAAGATATTGAACGAAGTAGATGTCAGATTGACCGTAGCGGGCGAATTCTATGATGAGAAGCAACCATATTTAGACCTGATAGAAGAACATGGTCTCTCAAACAAAATAAACATTATTGATAAGTATATTCCTAACGAGGAAGTCGAAGGTTATTTTATGAACAGCGACTTAGTTGTGATCCCTTATAGAGATGCAACTCAAAGCGGTATCATACAAATCTCATACAGCTTTGGCGTTCCTGTTGTAGTCACAAGGGTCGGAGGATTGCCGGAGGTGGTTCATGACGGTGAAACTGGTTACATAGTGGAACCCGGTTCAAGCAACGCAGTGGCTGACGCGGTTATTGATTTCTTCAAGAACAATAAATCAGAAGAATTTAAAAATAACATAGCAAAGCGCAAACATCTTTTTTCATGGGAAAATCTTGTCATCACGTTGGAAAATTTAGTTCGATGACCAGCTCAGAAAATTCTCCAAACGTGGAAATTATCGTCTTGAACTGGAACGGAAAGGAAGACACTTTAGGATGCTTGAAAGCATTACAAAAAGTCAGGTATGATAATATTTCTGTTACGGTTGTGGATAACGCTTCGACAGATGATTCCACGGAGATGATCGCGGCCGAATTCCCTTCGGTAAAACTTATTAAGAATACCGCGAATTTGAGGTATGCGGGCGGAAATAACGTTGCTATTAAAGAGGCTCTTAAAGGGGAAGCGGAATATATTCTCATATTGAACAACGATACGATTCCGCATGAAGATTTTTTAACATCTCTTGTGGAAACTATTAGTTCAGAGGTGGAAATCGGGATAGTGGCGCCGAAGATAAATTATTTTACGGATAGAAAATTGATATGGTACGCAGGTGGATTCGTGAATTTCTTTACCGGAAATATATATCATAAAGGTCTACGAAAGCGGGACGATGGTAAATATGATCTATCTAACGAAGTTGATTATGCCACAGGATGCTGCATGTTGATAAAGAGAGAGCTTTTTGATGAGATAGGTCTTTTGGATGAGAAGTATTATATTTACACTGAAGATGTTGATTTCAGTTTCAGGGCGCGCGCGGCGGGATACAAAGTGATATTCGAGCCTCGTTCCCTTATTTGGCACAAAATTTCAGCCTCAACAGGCGGCGCATTTTCGTTCTTCAAAATCAGGAACAAGTTAAAAAGCAATCTGCGGTTTTTCATAATTTATGCCAGCTGGTATCATTGGTTCACGATTCCGCTGTTTACGGTGATGAGGTCTCTTTATATTATTATTGGACAGATGTTGAGAAAAATATTCAGCGCTCAAAGGGGTAGCTACAACGGCTAAGAAAAAGAAGATAGTTCTATTAGGACTCGACGGCGGAACGTTTGATATCATAATGCCTTTAATAGAACAGGGCGACATGCCTGTTATGAAATCGTTTATTGATAACGGCGTTCATGGAATCTTAAAGAGCACTTTTCCACCCTTGACTTGTCCCGCGTGGTTCAGCTTTTCAACGGGTAAGAATCCCGGAAAACTCGGAATGTACAATTTTTATCGGCTTGAACGGAAATCATATCAAATCAAGCGATTTGATAATCATGATGTCGCCAATGAAAACGAGCTATGGGATATATTGAATTCTCAGGGATACACAACAGGTATATTCAATAATCCGGTGGCATATCCGCCCAAGCCGGTAGACGGATTCATGATATCGGGATTTTTAGCCCCTTCGACATTTTCAAACTTCACTTATCCGAAATCACTAAAAGGAAAGCTGGACAGCGTCACGGGAGGCTATGAACTTGACGCGGATCAGGGGGACAGGTTCACTGCGAAGGAGGTTATCGAGAATTGTCACAGAATAATGAAAAAACGCACGAAGGCGATGAAATTCCTCCTTGAAGAAGAGAACAAAGATTTCATGATGTTGGTTTATACCGGCACCGACAGGATATCTCATCAACTGATCAACAAGATGTATTCAGAGGACGAGAGTGAAGCGGCATGGGCAAAGGAAGAGATAAGAAAGTTTTTCACTGCTCTTGACGGTGAGATCGGAGAACTTCTTGATACGCTCTCAGGTGAGGAATACACGCTTTTTGTGATGTCTGACCACGGATTTCACAGACGGGACAAGGGATTTTATCTGAATCAATGGCTTATCAACGAGGGATATTTAGTATTGAAAGACCCGACTTCCATTTTAGGAAAGATCGGATTGACACAAAAGGGAATAGCTTCCTTATTGGAAAAGGTCGGATTGAAGAATTTCGTTCGAGGAATAGTTCCAAAATCAATTGAGAAACGAGTTCCGATCGGAGTAATAGAAGGAAAAGGCAGGTCAATTCTTGATCTGATTCAGACAGGCGGTATCGATTGGAGCAAGACAAGGGCTGTCGCTCTTCCGGGTGGTATTTATCTCAACAGTGTTGATAGACCCGAAGGGATAGTAGAGAACGAAAATTATACTGCTCTCAGGAATGAGATAGCGGAGAAGTTTAAAAATATAACCGATCCGCGTGATGGTTCAGATTTAGAAGTGGAAATTCTTTTTAGGGAGGATATCTATACCGGACAATATGTTGAGAATGCGCCGGATATTCAATTCATCATTGGCGGTTATGAGTGGGGTGCAATCAGAAACATACCCGCAGACGGAAGGCTATATGACCCGTTAAAGACAGCTCATCATGATGATAAAGGGATTTTCATAGTGACCGGGCAAGGAATTAAACAGGGTAAAAAAATTGAAAATGCGAATATCATTGACCTGACACCTACTATATTAGCCGCATACGGAATTAAGCCTCCAAGCGATATGGACGGAAAGGTGCTCAATGAAATTTTTGTATCGGCTCCTGAATTTCATGCCAGCGCGGATGATACTGAATCGGCAAGTCTTGAAAGTGATACCGCCGGTTACACTCCTGAAGAGGAGAAAGCAATAGAGGAACGACTTCGCGGCTTGGGATATGTTGATTAAATCAATAATAGAATTTCGCCAATAGTCGTACACAATATAAACTCAAAATAGAAGCGAACGTTATCAGAATTGAAAAGCATTTAAATAAAGGTATTTGGGCTATAGGAGCCCAGCTGTCGCAGTTGGCTTATTTTGCGGCGGCGATATTTTTTGTTGTCAGGGTGCTTCCCGCAGACGAGTTCGGCGCATACGTGCTGGCGCAAGGAATGGTACAATTCATTACTCTTATCAGCGTCGCCTTGGTTTACCGGTATATGATCCGTGAAATGTCAAAAGATGATTGGGAACCGTTACTTCCGTATAATTCGTTTCTGATTTCATTAACGCTGAATTTAATAATAATTATTCCAATCTATCTTACTGGAACTCCGATAGCAGCTTTCCTGAATTCCGAAATATTTGAGGAATTGCTTAAATCCGCCGTCCCTTTATTTCTGTTAAGCATGTTTCTTAAAACTTTTACTCAAAAAATCATTATCTCTATGCTGCAACCGGCTAAACTGTTTCTGGCTAACGGGACTTATTTTTTGACTTTGATCTTAGGATTGGTCTATCTTGGTTTCAATGGCGGTCTGAAATCGTCATCGCAGTTGATATATCTTTCAACATTCTCGGCATTCGCGTCAGCGCTAATCGGATTCATTCTAATTTTTCCGGTTTTGAAAAAGGTACGATTGAAAATTTCTTATAACAGCCATAAGAAGATATTGAATTTCGGAAAGTATTCCGTAGGCGCCGCAACGACTAACTTGATTACAAATACCGCAGATTCATATTTGATCTCGTATCTTGCGGGTCCGATACAGGTAGCGTATTATAACTCGGCAAAATTTATATACAAATTTTATCAATCTATACCACAGGTTCTTGATGTCACATTATTTCCGTATAGTTCAAAACTTGCTCAGGAAAATAGAAGAGCAGACCTGAAAGCGCTGTATGAGAAAATATTATGTTACCTCTATCTGATTTTGTTACCGCTGAATATTGTTGCTTTCTATTTCTCTGAACCGTTGTTATCACTGCTATATAAGGGGAAGTATGAAGGTTCATATCTGATTCTCCAACTATTTATAATCATCTCCTCATTTATCCCGGTAATATCAATGGGCGCCATCCTCGCATTCGCGGAGAATAAACCAAAATCGGTCTTATATGGGAGATTGATTACATTGTTCTTAGTCATAATATCGGGGTTTTATTTTGTTCGTGGATATGGAGCTCAGGGAATGGCAGCTGCTTTATTAGTGGGATTTTTGGGTCAAGCGGTCTATATGACGTTTATTATTAAAAGAAGCATAAATATAACATTTTTAGGAGTTCTATTCCGCACAAAAGACGCGTTAGAATTTGTTAAAAGAGCGGTACGGGCAAACTGACCGTTTTGAGTTTGCTTGATTGTGATAAGACGCGTGCAAATTATTAGGCTTTAAACAGGAAGCTATTAGACCTGTAATCAGAGAAGGGCGGAAGTCCTTGAACATCAGATATATTGATGTGTTTTACAACCGTCGGAGGCTTCATTTACGCTTCGGTTATAAAAAGGCCTTAGAATTTGGAAATGAGAGAAAGTTGCTTAACTTAATGCCCACTTTATTTTAGTAAGGTCAGACAGCTAAGAAAACCGGTTAGATAGATTTAAGAAGGATGTTGTTATAAGCATGAGTTTAAAAGAAAATTCATCTGAAAAGAGAAAATATTGGGACAAAAGAGCCGCCGCGTACAATAAATTAAGCTGGGTGAAAAATAAAACCTTGAGTGTGATAGCCGACGAAGCGGGACAATATAACAAATGTCTGGACCTTGGATGTGGAACCGGGGCTGTTCTGAAAACATTAATATCTCTTAATGGCGATGCTGAGTATGTGGGAATCGATATATCCGATTCTATGAGTAAAGATCATGAGTTATATCAAGTTAAGAACATTGACCTCGACATTCTTACACCGGAAGATATTATAAAGATATCCCCTGATTTAGTTACAGCGAGGATGGTAATGCATCATATAACTAATCCAGGAGAACTTGTGAATGTTTTACATTCAGGTTTAGATAATAACGCCAAATTTATCCTTTGTGAGGGAGTCGTTCCCTCATCAGATGGCGAAATTGTTGATTGGTATACTGAAATGTTTAAATACAAAGAGAAAAGGCATACATTTCTCCCTGAAACTCTTTTAAGCCTTTTCGATCAAGAGAAGTGGGATGTAAAGCTCCAGAAAGTTGTCACAAGAGATAACAGCTTAAGCAATTGGATCAATAACTCGGGTATTTCGGCTGACAATCAGCCAATAATCCGCGATATGCATTTCGATGCTCCTGAATCAGTAGTAAAAGCATACAACTTTAAGAGAACAACAAATGGAGACATATTGATGGACTGGGAATTTGTTATCCTAACGGCAACCGTAAAATCTAACTTCGTAATGTGATAATTAGAGAACTTTTTGGATAAGATGATGAATGTCCCGCCGGTAAAAGAGTTAAGGACAATATGCAGGAAAAACATCGAAACTGGGTGGTACCCTGTATATGTGGTCCGCCCCTTTTCAATCTATATTACAAAGGTTCTGTTGTATACTCCCATAACAGCGAATCAGGTGAGTTTAATCGGTATGATATTCGGTATTTGCGGCGCATTCGCAATAGGATACGGAACATTCCAATCAGGAATTGTAGGTATAATGTTACTTCAATTAGGTTACGTGTTCGACTGTGTCGATGGAGAGTTAGCTCGATATTATAAGCAATCAAGCGTCAACGGCATATTTATAGACTTTCTCGGACATAGGATAGTTATACCACTGATATTTTTAGGCGCGGCATTCATGATCTATATGAACAACCAGAATATATACATGCTTATAATCGGTATCTTGGGCGCTGAAGCGTCATCAAGTCCGTTGAACACAGTCAAACGAAACGTCATTATGAGTTTAAGCATTCATAGTAATCTTGATCATTACAATTTTCAGAAGTTGTCTCGGGATTCCGACACAAAAGAAGGATTAACGCCCACGCCATCCACCGCAGAGCGATTTCTGAAAGCAATATTGTTTTATCCCGGAAACATGAACGTTATCTCGATTTCCGTGCTGGGCTATTATCAGTTTAGAGAAATATTTACGCTCTTCTTGTTGGGCTACTTTATATTGCAAATACTTGCGCAGATAGGGATGGCTGTCTCCTGGTATATCAATAATAGCGTAGAAAATGAATTTATTAGCTTAATTAAGAATATATCTAACGCTTACCTTAGCAGAGAGGTAAATAACTCGAAAAGGGATAAGAATTGAGTTCTTATCAGAGTGTTCCCTCTAAAATGGGGAAGATTTGAAAGAAAACATTCTCTTGAAAATTAAATCAATTGGAGCAAGCAGTTACTTTAAGGGGGGGGCGCTGCTTTTTTTAATACAATTTATTCTGTTATTTGATAATTATACAAACGACCAAATATTTGTATCTTCGGATTTGGTTTCCGCGGTCAATACAACGGCGCCGTTAAAAGAGTTTTATGATACGACCGGCGAATATCCGTTTTGGAATCCATATATATTTGGAGGTATGCCCGCTTATGAAAGTCTAAGTTTTTCGAGTGTGGCATATCTTCCCGGAGAAATACTTATAAAAATAGGAAACGGTTTAGGATTGCCCTGGATGTTTATTTTACTGACTCACATATTTATGGCGGGTCTGTTCACATTCCTATTCCTGAAAAAAAGGGGGTTATCGCAGGCGTCGTCGCTGTTCGGCGGGATAGTCTACATGATGAACCCGTATCTCATAACGATGATGGTATTCGGTCATGGCTCACAGGCGTATTCGGCTGCGTATATACCGTTAGTTTTATTTGCTATTTCGGAATTATGGGAGAAGCCGTCACTGGCAAACCTCGGATTTACGGCAGCAGCCGTAGGTTTTCAGTTACAGAGCAGACATATTCAGATAGTCTACTATACGTGGATGATGATGGGTTCTTATCTGATCTACTCGATAATTATGGAAATTAAGCGAAAGAGCAAGGCTATTGTTATCGGAAGAAAATTCGGATATGCCGTTGCCGCCTTACTGCTTGCGTTCACTCTCGCAGCTGTTCTTTATCTACCTGTTCACTCTTACAGCGAGTGGTCGACAAGGGGAAGCGGTACGGGAGGAGGAGCGGGCATGCAGTATGCGACTCAATGGTCTTTCAGCCCGGGTGAAATGATGACTTTTTTGATACCGTCGTTTTATGGTTTTGGCGGTTCCACTTATTGGGGTGATATGCCCTTTACGGATTATCCGAACTATATGGGAATATTGGCTCTGTTACTTGCAGTTTACGCGCTTGTGAAAAAGCGTACCGATTTGATTATGTTTCTCGGGATAGTAATCGTCCTTTCGCTTCTGCTATCATTCGGAAGGCATTTCTCTCTCTATTATTCCATGTTTTATAATTACATGCCGTTTTTCAATAAGTTCCGGGTACCAGCAATGGCGCTGATTCTGGTTCAATTTTCCGTTTCAATCCTTGCCGCATATGGATTAGAGACTATAATAAAAGATACAAAGAAAATTGAAAAACCCGGGAAGAAGAAAAAAAACAAGAATCAGGTAGAAAAGCATTTACTCTATTCAATGGGTGGAATCGGGTTGATGGCGGTCATGGCGGGAGTCTTTAAAAACAACCTTCTATCGGCTTTTCTCGGTATAGAAAGGGGTGTCAGGGGAAATCCGGTTTCACAGGCATCCGCGCTGAACACTCTAAGGTTTGAACTTTTTTACGCAGATTTCTGGGTAATGTTGTTGATACTTTTGATTTTTCTCGCTCTGCTGTATTATAGAACAAAAGTTGGTATAAAATCTTTCATAGTCGGGGCGGTGGTGATAATTCTCACTCTCATAGATCTTGGCAGGGTTGATAATAAAATAATGGGTAAAGTTCAGACACGGCATTCATCGTTTTTAGATAATTCTACCCGGAAGAGCTTGCTCGCAAGGTTTTTTCTTCAGAAGATCGATTCGGGAGAGAAGTTTAGAATATTCCCAGTTAGGGACCTGTTTTCGACAAAAGAATTTGCCGCTCAAGGGATAGAGAGCATTGGCGGATACCATGCGGCGAAAATGGGGATATACCAATCGTATTTGGATATCAGTTCGATAAATCGCTCCTTTATAAAGAAATATTACAAGATAAGCGGTAATTCAAGACAATCGGCGCTAAGAACAGTCCCGGAGCAAAATAGAGAAGCGATAGAGAGAGACTTGGCGGGATTATCCATGCTGAATGTCAGATATATTGTGAGTCCTTATCCAATGATAGAACCGAAATTCAAGCTGGTCCGGGAATACGACTCGAGAGAGAGCGGTTTTAATTTTCCCGTAACATATTTATATGAATTTGAAGAAGCGATGGGCAGGGCATGGTTGGTTAATGAAGCGAAAGTGTTCAATTCGCATCAATCTATCATCGAGTATATGAGACAAAATGATTTTGACCCATCGAAGGTGGTACTGTTGACCGCATCGCCCGAAACAGCGCTTGATCCGGAAGCGACGGGTGAGGTGACAGAGCTTGTTTCCACTCCTAACAGAGTTGAAATTAGTGTTACGACCACCGGGCAAATGAATTTAGTGATTTCTGAGCTGTATTATCCGGCAGGCTGGCGAACGTATCTTGATGGAGAGGAAGTTGAGTTCAAAAGAGCAAATTACCTGCTGAGAAGCATTCAAATCCCGGCAGGAACGCACAAAATTCTAATGCGGTCAGAACCGCCGGGATTCAAATTAGGTTTTATATTAACGTCATTCGGATATTTACTGTTAGTGGGAATTTCAGTAAATACGTATATTACAAGGAAAAAGGAAAAGACCTGACAACAAAGCTCAAATATCGCTCTTCGTACAATCTAAAAGCGTCTCTGTTCGTTTTAGCGTTACTGTTGGTGCTCGGGATGCTGTATTATTCACAGCGGATAACGAATCAATTAAGAGAAGAATCGAGAGAGACTGTAACATTCTATGCCGAAACTTACGCGAAATTTGCGTCAGAGAATGATGTTGAGGATTTTAGTTTTTTCTTTGAACAGTTCATACAGAGAATGACCTTTCCCGTAATTATTTCTACAGTCGAAAATGACCCTTCTGATTGGAAGAATTTAGCTGTTGATTCATGGGACAAGAGTGAGCAGGCTTTAATAAAAGTACGTCGTTTAATGACCGCAATGGATGAATTGAATGATCCCATAGATCTTAATTATTTTGATCCAAGTTCCAATACGAACATAGTGATAGCAAGATTTCATTACGGTGATTCCAAGTTAATCACGCAATTAAGATGGCTGCCGTATGTTGAGATTGCTGTAGCGGGATTATTTATTCTTTTGGGCTTTGCCGGATTTCAATTTATAAGAAGATCTGAGAGGCAATTAATATGGGCGGGTATGGCGAAGGAGGCGGCTCATCAACTTGGTACGCCCCTTTCTTCTTTGATGGGCTGGGTGGAAATGTTAGAGAATGCTGACACTGACCGGGTTGCAAAGTTGCTTCCTGAAATGAGCGCTGATCTTCAGCGACTGAATAAAGTCGCGCAACGATTTTCGCATATCGGCGCCGGAGGCGGACTGAAACCGGCAGACGTGAACGAAGTAATATCAAAAGTAGTGTCATATCTTGAAAAACGATTGCCTCAACGGAACAAAACGGTAAATATATCCATGAATTTAGGTAAGCTGCCTGAGATTTCCGTAAATGTTGATTTATTTGAATGGGCGCTCGAAAATATCATTAAAAACAGCGCTGACGCTATGTCAAGGAAAGATGGCAAGATAGAGGTCACAACGGAATTTCTACCTGAAAATAAGATCGTAAAGATCAGCATTAAGGACAACGGCAGCGGTATTCAACCGAGGTATCAAAAGGAAATTTTTAAGCCCGGATATAGTACGAAATCTACGGGATGGGGGCTTGGTTTAAGCCTCAGCAAAAGAATCATTGAGCAATATCACGGTGGGGAGCTGTTTTTGGTTGAGTCAAGCAAGGAAGCAGGTACTACTATGCAAATATCACTTAAATCAGAATAGCTTTATAGTCTAAGACGAAAAGTTAGGAAGCTTATGCTTTGAACAGCTGAGTAGTGCAATTATATCCGTGTAGTAATTTCACAAAAAGCTCGGCTGCCAACCATTGCCGGGATCGATTGGCAGCCAAAGGAGCGTGAAAAGAGAAAGTATCAGAACTATCCCTTCTCAATTATAATAGACGTGAATTTCCCTTAAAAAGTTGCGTTTTTTTAAAATATAATTGAAGTTGAAATCATCTCCTTGAGAGGCGGTTATTATTTCAATTATGATGAGGTTGGATTTTCTTATGCAGCGGGCTTGAAATACGATACGAAAGAAGCTGAATCAGCAGCGCATAACAAATCTCAACAGCGATTGACCTTGACTTTAATTACTGCTTACTTTAACATCATGCGTAAATTTTGGAGATAATTAAATGATAATTTTGATGTTATTGATGGGACAAACTTCCGAAGGATCTGAAGGCGGAGGCATCTTAGGGCTACTTCCGTTTATTCTCATATTCGTAATTTTTTATCTGCTTCTGATTCGACCTCAGATGAAGCAGCAGAAGAAAAAACAAGTTATGATCAAAGAGTTAGCCAAAGGGGATAAGGTAATTACGATAGGCGGATTGCACGGTACGATCGAGGGTATAAAGGAGAAAGAAGAAGTGCTGATCTTAAAGATTGCGGACAATGTAAAAGTCAATGTTTCAAGAAGCGCTGTCACAAGCAAAAAAGAAAGTAAGAAATAAACGTTGGCATTATTGGATTTAAAATACTACGGGGATCCCATTCTGAGGAAAGAGACTCACTCGGTGAAAGAGTTTGATTCGGAGCTGGAACGATTCGCTCAAGACATGATCGAAACGATGACTACCAACATCGGAGTGGGATTAGCAGCGCCTCAGGTAGATGATTTGAGAAGCCTCATAATTATAGATGTTAGCTCGGAAGAGGATGAAGAAGAAGAAAATTTAGAACCATTCATCTTAGTGAATCCCGATATAATAGAACTTTCGGGAAATTGTGTGATCGAAGAAGGATGTCTCAGTATTCCGGAAGTCAGAGTCGAAGTGGAGCGTCCTGAGGAAATAAGAGTTATCTACCAAGATATTAAGGGTAACAAAAAAGACTTAAAGTGCGACGGGATATTAGCAAGAGTGATTCAACATGAAGTTGATCATTTAAGAGGTCGGTTGATGATAGATTACCTTAGTTCGGTCAAACGGGACCTATTGAAATCTAAACTCCAAAAGATATCACGCGGCGAAATTCCCGCAGGAGTTTAACGAACGACATTTCACAATATAAGAGTCCCGCGATGAAAATCATTTTCATGGGCACCCCTGAATTCGCTGTTCCATCATTAAAAAAATTATCAGAAAACAATTATAAGCCGATCGCCGTGGTAACGGGTCTTGATAAGAAGCGGGGAAGGGGTCAAAAATTGATTTCCACTCCCGTAAAGATTGCCGCTAACGAGTTGAATATCCCATTGATACAACCGCTGAAATTAAACGATCCTGCATTTTTAAAACAAATTAAAAATCTGAATGCGGATCTTGCGTGTGTGGTGGCGTTTAGAATTCTACCGGAAGAATTGCTCACCATTCCGATAAGTGGAACGATAAACCTGCATGGTTCTTTACTGCCTGTATATCGTGGGGCAGCTCCAATTCAACGCGCGATCATGGCAGGTGAGGAAGAAACAGGAGTAACGACCTTTTTCATAAAGAAAAAAGTTGATACGGGTAATATTCTTTTACAAGATTCATTGAAAATAAGCGAAAACGAAGATTTTGGCAGCGTGCATGACAGGCTCTCCAAATTAGGCGGAGATCTCCTCCTCGAAACGGTTAGGAGAATAGAATCCGGTAAGATTGAAGAAAGGGCGCAGGACGATTCTCTTGCGACTAACGCTCCTAAAATCACAACATTGGATTTGATTATTAATTGGAGTAACAACGCAAAATCAATACACGATCAGGTGAGAGGTCTATCGCCTTTTCCGGGTGTTTCGACCAAGCTGATGAACAGAAAGATAAAAATATTTAAATCCGAAGTAGAACTGAATTTAGCAGGGAAGTTTTCTACGGGAGAAGTAGCATCGGTTACGAAAGATTTTTTCACTATAACTACCGGAAAGGGTGGATTGAGAATATTGGAACTTCAGAGAGAAGGGAAAAATAGAATAAAAAGCGCGGATTTTTTAAGGGGAATGAGTGTATCTGTCGGTGATAAGCTGGATTGATGTGTAAATGAGTTCGATGCGCAATATAGCACTGAATCTTCTATTGGAATCCCATAAAACAGGAAAATATATTGATCGGTTGTTAAACAAATCATTATCGAATAATTCCTTTCCGGATCAGGAGAAAAGATTTCTGACGGAGCTCGTTAAGGGAACTACGCGTATGCAGGGGCTTCTGAATTTTTACCTCAAAGAGTTGATAAAAGGTCGTTTAAAGAATGTGAAAATCTCGGTAAGGCAGATTCTGATACTCGGGCTTTATCAGCTGATCTATATGGATTCGATACCGGCATACGCCGCTATAAACGAATCGGTAAAACTCGCTAAAAAAACCGGAAATGAACGCGATGGAGGACTTGTAAATGCGGTTCTGAGAAATTTTGAACGGAACCGGTCGGATCTGCAGGATAAAATAGAATCATTTCCCGATGAAAAGAGAATATCGATCAAATATTCACATCCGGAGTGGTTGATCAAAAGATGGATAGAAAGATTCGGTAAAGAGGAAACCGAAAATCTTTGCGGCTATAATAACAGCGTGCCTCGAATAAGCGTCAGACTGAATAAATTACTTAAAAAGCATCCTAAAATTCGGCAATTGATGAACAAGGAGCCGGATAAGATAATAAAATCTAAATATCTTGAAAATTATTATACTTTCGAAAAGGGATATAACTATTCGATATGGGAAGCATTCGATGATGGAGAACTAACTATTCAGGATGTCAGCGCCGGACTCGCAGTGCGACTGTTAGCTCCGGAAGCGGGGGAGACGGTAATAGACCTCTGCGCGGCTCCGGGCGGTAAAACCGGGGCAATCGTGGAAAGCATGGGAGATAAAGGTAGGGTCGTAGCAGTAGATTCTGATGAGTATCGGCTCTCTCTCGTGAAGGAGCACGAAGAACGGCTCGGTCTGAGCAGCATAGATTATATTTACGGAGACGGCAGCGCCATTGAATTACCAACGGCGGATCGGATATTGGTTGACGCGCCCTGTTCAGGAACGGGAGTATTCGCTAAAAGGGCGGATATTCGATGGCGGAGAAAAGAAACAGATATTGAAGGGCTGATTAAATTACAACTGAATTTGCTTCAACACGCATCCGAGCACTTGAAAAAAGGCGGGATTCTTGTATATAGCACGTGTACAATGGAGCAAGAAGAAAATTGGGGAGTCGTAGGAAAATTCCTCGAGAACAATTTGGACTTTAAAGTTGAAGATGCGGGGAAATACGTCCCAAATGAACTTACGGACGAAAAAGGCGCTGTTGCAACCTATCCGTTTAAACATTATATTGACGGTTCATTCTGCGTACGGATGACAAAGAACTGATTTTACTTCATACCACATTTGCGGATGGAAATTGAAAAAATACTGGAATTTAATTCAATATTTATTCTACATCGGTTTGATTTTGACAGTTGTAGGGGTGATTATGGACTTTATAGTGATGCCATTCTACGTACGCTACGGGCAAGAGATAATTCTTCCTGATACACGGGGGATGGAGATTGAAGAAGCCGGCAAATTTTTGGAAGAGAGAGGATTCAAAGTTATAGAGAAAGAGCCGAGGTTCACTACCACGCTAAAACCCGGGCGTGTGTATGAACAATCACCCGCTCCGTTATCCAAAGTGAAAAAGGGAAGACGGGTTTATCTTACGCCTTCATTGGAAGAACGACTCCTCACTGTACCGGATATAATCGGATTATCGCAAAGGAATGCATATTTAAAAATCGAACGAACCGGATTTAAGATCGATTCCATTTTTTACGATTACTCAAATAAAATTCTTGAAGGAGCGGTAATAGCTCAATCTATACCCGCGAAATTAGAGGCTAAGAGGGGAACACCAATTTGGATCACCGTGTCATTGGGACCTCAACCGAATATATTCAGAGTGCCGAATTTAAGGGGTAAGAGCCTGGCTAACGCGAAGGGATTGATTGTAAAAGCCGGATTAAAAGAAGGAATAATCAGCTATAGGTTGGAGCCGGATCTAATACCGTTTACGATTATATGGCAATCGATAAATCCCGGAAAAATATTAAAGGAACGAGTATCTATAGAGCTCATCGTCAGTATCACCGACATTGAGCAGATACCCGATCCTCCTGAGGAGAAGGATGATCTATGAGTGAAATAGTTCCGTCCCTATTGTCGGCTGATTTTTCGATTTTGGCTGAAGAAGTAGCCAGAATGGAAGAAGCGGGAGCAAAAAGGTTGCATCTTGATGTTATGGACGGGCATTTTGTGCCGAACCTCTCATTTGGTAACCCAGTGGTAAAATCCTTACGGAACAAAAGTGATCTGCATTTTGAGGTTCATCTGATGGTTCAAAATCCAGCCGACAGGATAGATGAATTTCTAAAGGCAGGAGCAGATACACTGATATTTCATGTCGAAGCGGATGGAGACGATATAGAATTGATAAAAAGAATCAAAACAGGTGGAGCGGAGGCGGGTATCTCGGTTAAACCCGGAACACCGCTGTCGTCAATTTCAAATTTGATCTCCGAGATAGATTTATTATTAGTGATGACGGTGGAGCCGGGATTCGGCGGACAGGAGATGATCAAATCCGCTTTGCAAAAAGTGAATGAAGTGAAAAGAATGAACGGGACGGAACATTTATTGGTTGAGGTTGATGGAGGAATAAACCTTGAGACTGTTCGAGAAGCAGCTGAGGTGGGAACTGATTTAATTGTTAGCGGTTCAACTATTTTCCATTCGAGTGACCCTTCCGAAATGTTTAAAACATTATCAAGAAAAGCCGACTTGGATAATAACGGACACTGAGTGGGTCTTCAAGCCGAAATTAGAAGAAAAATATTTCATCTGGTATCGTTGGTAATACCATTGGGGTATTTGATGCTCGAGAGAGAAACGACTTTGAAAGCGGTTGCTATCGCATTTTCGTTTGTAATGACCATGGAATTGGCGCGATTATTCATTCCGAAAATTCGTAACAAGGTGCATCCGTTTTTCTCTTCGATCATGAGAGAGGCTGAGGAGAAAAAACTTTCAGGCGTCACATATATGCTGATCGGAGCATGGATAACTATCTACCTTTTTGAAAAGGAAGTCGCCATAATTGCTCTGCTCTTAGTTTCTATAAGTGATACCGCGGCTGCGATTGTGGGTACGGCATATGGTAAGATACATCTTTGGCAGAAAACCCTTGAAGGTACAGTTGCTTTTTTTGCCGTTACGGGAGTTATGATGATATTAGTTGATCATTTAACCCTTGAACAAAAGTTGACGGGATTGGTTACAGGCACATTGGTCGAACTACTTCCGATTCCGGTGAATGATAATCTGTCACTTCCAATAGTGACAGCCTTTGCAATGCAGGCGGTTGGCGGTTAAATACAACTTGACTAATGCTGCGTAAGTAAGTAGATTTTTGAGTCTTAGGACGATATGTTATGGTTATGACATCAACATTTTCAAAAGAAAATATTAAAGAAATAGAAAAGGTACTTGGCGTAACTGCCAAAGATGAACAAAACCATTTCAAGTTCATGCTCAATAATCCTGAGGAAAAACGTTGGCTTTCTCTTGAGATCTATCCCGATATTAAAATTGGTTCTGAAGTAGGTAATCTGATCTCGGTCTACGCCTCAAACGCTCATTTGCAGCTTCATTTCTGTGTAGGTTACGTAGTAAGCGAAATGCTTGATGAAGTTACATTTATATCGGAAGAAAATGGCAGGCTTTGCGGGTTGATAATTGAGAAGGGAGCCGGTTGTTCTCTCTATGCGAATGTCGACAGAAAAATTCTATCGGGAGATTTCACCGCGTTAGGACCGGAAGTAATGCTTTCCGGCATCGCATTATCGTTATCCGAAGATGTAATAGACAACGACTGATTACGTTAAATATTTTTTTATCATACCACTTAAATTTAAACTCTGACGGAAAAATAATATGCCGGGTTTTCTGAACAGCGCGGCATTATTCGGACTTGCTGCTGCCGCAATTCCTCTGATCCTGCACCTCTTGAATAGAAGACGAAGGCATCTGATTGATTTCAGCACTTTAAGATTTCTTAAACAGTTGGAAAAAAAAGAGATGAACCGTCTTCGGTTAAAACGGTTATTGCTTCTGCTCATCAGAACATTAATAGTGATTTCAATTGTTCTTTCATTCAGCAGACCAACTATTAGAGGATATCTTCCGGGCGCGGAACTTTCAACAAGCGCGGTAATCTTGTTAGATAATTCCTTAAGCATGCAAATCAATGACGAAGGGATGTTGCTGTTTGACAAGTCAATTCAAGCTGCAAAAGAGATACTTACCACGTTTAATAAAAATGACCGGCTGAACGTTCTTCCGAGCGTACGAAATAAACGAATCGAATTAAACCACATGGAATGGTTAAGCCCGGATAAGGTGATCCTTACGGATATGAATATCAGTTATCAATCGTCTGACCTAAAATTAGAGATAAAAAAGTCCATTGAATTATTGAATAATGATGAATCGGCGAACAAAGAGCTATTCATTATCAGCGATTTTCAGGGTAATTCGGTTGTCAATATGGGCGAAGATATTGATGAGCTTGCGAAGGGTCTGCATATTTATTTGATAAAGTTAACATCGAATGAAACGAATTATTCGATAAGCCGGGTAGATGTTATCAGTAAAGTGCTGCGTAAAGGAAGTAACGCCCGATTAGCTGTTGAGGTACAGAGTAACTCGGAAGAAAATGGGGAAGTGCGATTAGACCTGTTCATTGAAGGAGTAAGAGTCGGTCAATCTCTCGTGAATCCGACTGCTAAAAACAGTCTGATATCAGAATTTATGGTTTCGATTAAAAGCTCAGGATTCATAAGCGGCTTTGCGGAATTGGAAGATGATGCGCTAAAGGCGGACAATAGAAGGTATTTTCATTTATACATTCCCGAACGGATTAGAGTATTGGCTATCGGTTCGGATAACGATCTTTATTTCACTGCGGCAGCGCTGAGATCAACTCTTAAGGATGGAACCGACTCAGAGTTGAAGATAATAAAACCTTCTGAGATCAAAAGAGTCCACCTGGATGACTTTGATGTCATATTGTTGTCCGCTCTCCCCGAACAAACCGATCGGTTTGCTCAGCAATTAAAGGAATACGTGAATGTCGGGGGAGGGTTATTGATATTTCCCGGTAATGATTTTAATATGGAACGGTACAACGAATCAATCAGTTCGGAATTAGACCTGCCAAGATTGACGGGAATCGCCCGAAGCGAAGACATTTTAGAAGAGTACACTTCAATCGGCACGATAGACTGGGATCACCCGTTGTTCGCCGGAATATTTTCCGAGAATAAAACTGAATTAAATTATCCCAAAATAAAGAAATATTATACGATTGACGAGCATACTAATGGTGAAGACGTTGCAAAACTCGTTAATGACAGACCTTTTATCAGCGAGTTCAGATTAGGCGAAGGGCATATAATCCTGATGCTAACCGCGCCTTCACTCGATTGGAGCGATTTCCCTCTGAAAGGTCTTTGGGTTCCATTCATTTCCAGGGCGGTCGAATACGCCATGACGGGACAATCTTCTTTTATTGATACAATCAGGGTCGGCAGTAAACTTACTTTTAATATGGATTTTATGAACCCCGGCGCTGATTTGATAGTGAAGACACCTATTGGAAGATCATTCGCTGTTCTGCCCGAAGCAAGGGGAAATAAATTCCGGGTTAATTTTGACAGGGCAGACTTACCGGGCAGTTACCGGTTGATGCAGGATGGTGAATTAAAGAAGATGAAAACCGTTAATATCGATAGAAAGGAATTCGTGCGGGAGAGTGAGCTCGATCAATACCTGAATGAATTTAAGGAAGGGTTCGTCAGGGTGAGCTCCGTTTCTGATATACGACAAGAAATCGAAGAATCGAGAATAGGAGTTGAATTGTGGAGATATTTTGCAGTTATAGCTTTTTTACTTCTTATAGCGGAAATGGTAGTACAAAATGTTAATAATGGTAAGGAGACTCGCGAGAGCTTTTCTCAATCGACTGATTAGGCAATCTATTGTGAAAGCGAAAGCGGTATGGACGGAAATATGACTATTGTTAAGAATATGAAAGAGAACGCAGTTATTGTCGGAGTTGCTCTGAAAGACACTTCGAGAGAGGAATTAAACTCTTCGATGGAGGAATTAAAGCAGCTATCAATCACAGCTGGAGCGAACGTTGTTGAAGTGATTTCGCAGAATCTTGCTTCAATTAATCCATCGACTTATATCGGCAAAGGAAAAGTTGAAGAGTTAGCGAAACTGATTAAAGAAAAAGAAATTCAATTGGCGATATTTGACGATGAGCTTTCTCCCGCGCAAGCTTCTAAACTCGAAAAGATAATAGAGTGCGCTGTAATTGACCGAAAAGGATTGATTCTCGATATCTTTGCTCTTCACGCGCGGAGCCGTGAATCGAAAATTCAGGTAGAACTTGCTCAGCTCAAGTATATGCTGCCCCGTCTGAGAGGGCAATGGACTCATCTCGAAAGACAGGAAGGAGCGATAGGTACCAGGGGACCTGGTGAAACTCAGCTCGAGACCGACCGCCGCGCTATCAGGATTAAAATCAGCAAACTTGAAAAAGATCTCGATAAAATAGATTCCCAGAGAAACGTTCGGCGAGCCGGGAGAAGCAGACTCAAGATGGCTTCGCTAATAGGCTATACTAATGCCGGTAAATCCACTCTCCTGAACGCTCTAACCGGAGCGGACGCCCTTGTGGAGGACCAACTCTTTGCAACGCTTGACACCACCGTAAGAAGGATTGATTTTGATAACGGGTCAGATATTCTTTTGAGCGACACCGTGGGGTTTATCAAAAAACTGCCTCATGAACTCGTTGCATCATTTCGGAGCACGTTCTCGGAAGCAATTGAAGCTGATTTGTTATTGCACGTGATAGACACAAGTCAACCGAATTTCGAAGAACAAATGGAGGCGGTGACATCAGTGCTCCACGAGATTAAAATCACTGATAAACCGATCATCTATGTATTTAACAAGATGGATATTATTGATTCAGCGGGGAGGAAAGAGGCTTTACTTAAAAATTATCCTGATGGAGTGTTCATTTCCGCATCAAAAAAAACCGGATTGAATGAACTGTTGATACAAATAAGGAAGTTGGCTTTTGGCTCCTATATCAGAAAGACACTTTCTATTCCACTAAGCGAGGGGAAAATTCTTGCATCAATATATAACAGTGGAAGGGTCTTGAATAGAATAGAGGCGAACGGCAAAGTCGAAATTACTTTTGAAGCGTCTCCGGAAATCGTTTCGATAATCATGAAGAGTATTGACAACGCGGAGAAGCCGAATTGAAAAGCATCGAAATATCAGGAGCCAAATTACTGTTGGCAAAAGGAGATATAGCTCTTGAAGAGAGTGATGCCATTGTCAACGCTGCTAATAATGTATTGTGGATGGGGTCAGGAGTAGCCGGCGCAATCAAAAAAGAAGGGGGACAGGAAATAGAGGAGGAGGCTGTTTCCAAAGGACCGATTGAAATCGGAGAGGCAATTCTGACGGGCAGCGGGAATCTTAAATCAAAGTGCGTTATTCACGCTGCGGTGATGGGACAAGATCTTTCTACCGATGCTGATACTGTTAAAAAAGCTTTGATTAGCAGCTTCGATCTTGCGGAACAAGAAGGGTTGAACTCGATTTCCGTTCCTGCGCTCGGAACCGGAGTAGGCGGATTTTCAATTGACGCGTGCGCTGAAATTATGGTTCGGGTAACCATTAACTTTCTTCAGCGGTCGGTGAATATCAAATTAGTGAAAATTGTTCTTTTCAGTGATTCGGATTTAGAAACGTTTGAAGGCAAACTTGAGGAGATTTTTTCTCGAAAATAATAGACCTCAACAGAGTGTTTAATTGGGAACCGTATCATTTACGGTGGGTACTTCCGGAACGCTTCGAGGTTCCGCCTTGTTCGTGGGGCATTCTCTTGACGCTCCGAGTTCAGTTCCCTGCTTTAGAGTGTTGGTTCCAAGCAGAACACTCTCAGTGTCGAGGTCTAAATCGAAGAAAATATTTCAAAGAGCAAAGGCACCTCCTATGGAAGTTTTATAACCTATCTTCACTCAACAATATAGGATGCTCGAAAGATTAAAGCAAGCGTTTGCGGATTACAGCTACGTAGATTATTTATACGAGTTGATTTTGGTTACTTCGCCCTGAGACATCGCAATTGTAATGGTACCGACAGAGTCGCTCCATACATTTACGGTAGTCCTCATCATGTCGAGTATCCTGTCAACGGCTACGATCAGTCCCACGCCCTCTAAGGGAAGACCAACCGCATTAAGAATGATACTCATCATCACGAGACCTGCCATAGGTATTCCCGCAGCTCCGATGGATGCGAGTAAGGCAGTTACCACAACTATCATCTGTTGCGTAAAGGAAAGCTCAATACCGTAAGCTTGCGCAATGAAAACAGCCGCTACACATTCATATAGCGCGGTGCCGTCCATATTAATGGTCGCTCCAAGAGGCAGCACAAAACTCGAGATCTTGTTTGAAACTCCCGCATTCTTCTCAACACTGCTCATTGTGACAGGAAGAGTTGCCGATGAAGAGGAAGTAGAAAATGCGGTAGTAAGGGCGGTCGCCATTGCCTTAAAGAAATTGAGCGGATTCACGCGAGCGATAAAATATAAGATGAGAGGAAGCGTGACGAATGCGTGAATAATCAAACCGGCGGCTACCACGGACATATAACTTAACAGGGGTCCGAAAGCTGAAAACCCTGTTTTTGCGACTATCTTCAGCATCAACCCGAATACGCCGATAGGCGCAAGTCTGATGATCACACCGGTCATTTTCATCATTATTTGAAAAATGGATTCAAAGAAACCTGTCATTTGGGTGCGGCTTTTTTCGGGCAATCGAGTGATAAAATAACCGAATAGGAGGCTGAAAAATATAATTGGTAAGATCTCGCCATTCGCCATTGACGCTATTGGGTTCGTCGGAATTATCCGATATAAAATATCAATAGGTGATTTTATGGTGGTGAGTCCTGTGGGCGCTTCTTCAAGACCTAAGTTCGCTCCTACTCCCGGCTGAACTAAGTTGACAAGGAAAAGACCGGTGATAATAGCTAAAAAACTCGTACTTATATAATAGGTGAAGGTCTTGAGGCTGATCATTCCTAATTTGCCGGCAGAGCCGATGCTTGTTACTCCTGAAATAATAGAGGAAAGAATTAGAGGGACGATAATCATTTTGAGGAGTCTAAGGAAGAGATCACCAAGGAAAGCTAACCATAATAGTTGCTCACCGAATATTGAGCCGGCGGCGCTGCCGATCACCATAGCGATTAATATTTGCCAGTGCAATTTTAGCTTCACTATTATCTCCGTTTGTTTTTGTAAAAAGTTGATTTAAAGAAAAAAGTATAGTGATGATCGGGTTAATGCACAAGAAGAAATAATTCAAAGCATGACTTATTGCGACTATGAACAGAGAGACCGGTTGTAAGAAAATTCTTCTTGTAAATTACTTCCGAATGACCGATACTACGTCCAATTACTGACAACAAACCACGCTCAAAATTCAAAGGGATACCAGATGCCGAAAGCCAAAACAATAAAAGAAGACCTGAATCTCAACAATATTGTCGGACGCCAATTCGATAAAGCGGCAAGAACATTAAAATTGCCATCGGGGTTGATAAGTCAGATAAAGGCGTGTAATGCGGTCTATCAAATGCAGTTTCCGGTAAAAGTGGGGCATCATTATGAACTGTTCACTGGTTGGAGGGCGGAGCACAGTCAGCATAAAAAACCTCTCAAAGGCGGTATCAGGTTCAGTCCAACAGTAACGCAAGATGAGATAATGGCTCTTGCCGCATTGATGACGTATAAATGCGCTATTGTAAACGTGCCGTTCGGAGGTTCAAAAGGAGGAGTTCGAATCGCTCCATGGAAATATAAGAGAAGTGTTATAGAAAAGGTTACAAGACGATTCACGGCTGAACTGATTAAAAAGAATTTTATAGGGCCGGGGGAGAATGTTCCTGCGCCGGACATGGGCACCGGTCCCCGCGAAATGGCCTGGATGGCTGATACATTTGATGTGTTTAACCCTGGTGGATTAGATAACATGGCTTGCGTAACGGGGAAACCGGTGGAACAGGGGGGTATCCAAGGCAGGAGAGAAGCTACGGGAAGGGGAATCCTATACGGTATTAAAGAGGTGACAAACGATAAAAAGATAATGAAGAAATTGGGGTTGTCTTTAGGTATTGACGGCAAAAAAGTCGCAGTCCAGGGTTTCGGAAATGTAGGCTGGAATGCTGCCAATTTTTTGCATCAAGAGGGAGCAATAATAGTAGGTGTCGGAGAGTGGGACGGCTGCATTATTACTCCAAAAGGTCTTGACCCGGTAAAAGTGATCAAGCATCGGCAAAAGACCGGTTCAATAAAGAAATACCCGGGAGCTAAAACAGTCGCAAATCCGAAAGCGATTTTAGAGGTTGAGTGTGATATACTCGTTCCGGCTGCTCTCGAGAATCAAATCACTTTGGAAAACGCCCGTGATATAAAGTGTAAGATATTGGCTGAAGGAGCAAACGGACCTACTACTTCCGGCGCTGAAGAAATTCTTCTCAAGAAAGGTATTTTAATAATACCCGATATTTATCTCAATGCCGGAGGCGTAACAGTTTCATATTTTGAGTGGAGTAAGAATCTTTCTCATATGAGATATGGCAGGATGGAAAAAAGGTTTGAAGAGATAAAGACCGAGAAGTTCCTAAATTTTAATGAAAGTTTTATGAATAAAAAAATAAGCAAGAAGATGAGGGAATCTATCGTCAAAGGCCCCAATGAGATAGATCTTGTAAATTCAGGTCTTGAAGAGACAATGAAAGATGCCTTTAGAGAAATTATGGAAATTTATTATCGCAAAAGAGATATAAACGATCTTAGAACCGCGGCGTTTGCTCTCGCCATAGATAAGGTCGCCACGACTTATCTGCAATTGGGGATATTTCCTTAAAGAGTTCTCCGGTAATACTCGAAAGTCAGACCCGTTTTGTTCCAGTTATCAAATTTTGAAAGTACGGTAACGTCACCGACCATTTGCGAGGAAATTCCCTCGCGGACACATCCCGAAATGTATTTATATCCACGATCCTTGCTCCACCATAAGTAGGTGCTTTTTAACTCTTTCGCTATTCCTTTACCCCGAAAAGAAGGTATCACTCCGAAAGCATATGTATACAGCGTATTCTCCTCTCCGAGGTTTTCATCAACTGAAATCCAGTCAACCTCGCTGAAATATTCGAGAGGCGCGCCAATTATGAAACCTATCGGCTCGCCCTGATAGCGGGCGATGAAGGGATGAGTCGAGGGAGGATTGAAATAGTTCAATATATCTTTTCTCGTTGCCAATAATTTGAGACCGAAACTTTCCACGAGCGATTGGGAGATATGAATAAGAGGTTTAACGTCATTACTCCCGAGCGATCTGAGAAGCTCGATTGTAAAACCGCCTTCTATCCGTCTAATTATCTTGGAAGTAGATTCCGCGCTGTTTGGATCTATTCCCATCGGTAAAGAATCCATTTCTTACGACTTTATTATTTATTAATTATCTGTTGCATGTTTTTGATTATAAAATTGTAGGAATTATACTTCCTATAGTCAAGGGAAGATAATATAAGACCGAACGCTCTTTAATGGTTGTTTAATAGAGGAGAGGATTATAGATTAAATTTTTATGACAACGGAAGAAAATGAGTTTTAACGAGAATTTAAAATCCCTTATAAAATCTAAGAAGAGTCATCTTTGTATCGGACTCGATGTAGACGAAACAAAATTACCACAATCGGTTTTATCCTCGGATGAACCGATACTCGCTTTCAATCAACAGATTATCAAATATACCGAAGACATTGCCGTCGTGTTTAAATTGAATTTGGCATTCTATGAAGCTATGGGAGAGAAAGGCTACCGGATATTGCAAGAGACTCTGTCAATGATTCCCAAAGACGTTCTGACGGTCGCGGATGCCAAAAGGGGAGATATTAGCAACAGTTCTTCAATGTACGCGAAAGCGATCTTTGAGGATTTAGGATTCGATGCCGTAACTGTTAACCCCTATATGGGCTTTGATTCGGTAGAACCATTTTTAAAAGATCAGGAAAAAGGCGTCTTTATATTGGTTCTGACCTCTAACGAGGGCAGTTCTGATTTTCAACAAATTGAGTCGGCTGACGGGATACCGATGTTCCTTGAAGTAGCGAAAAAGATTTCAAAATGGAACGGAAACGACAATATCGGAATGGTCCTGGGCGCGACTCACCCCGAAGAGCTGGAAAGCGCCGTAAAAGCCGCTCCGAAATTGTCAGTGCTTATACCGGGAGTCGGTAAACAGGGCGGTGAAGTTAAAAGGGTCAAAGCTGCTTTCAAAGATAGTGAGCAAGGTCCCTACATTGTAAATTCTTCAAGAGGAATTATATATGCTTCGTCCGGAGAGGATTTTGCTTCTGAGGCGAGGGAAGCGGCAAAAGAACTTAGGGATGAATTGAACTAAGCGATGATGACAAAGCAGGAAATAAAAGATCTGTTTCTGAAGTCGGGAGCTCTGAAGGAGGGTCATTTCAAACTCACTTCAGGGCTGCACAGTCCTCAATACGTGAACAAATTCGATCTGTTGAGCAAGCCGGAATTTGCCGCCCCGCTTTTGGAGGAGATGGCATCGAGATGGAAAGATAAAATGGTCGGGATAGTTGTCGGTCCTGCTGTTGGAGGGATAATATTATCCTATGAAGTCGCCCGGCATCTGAATATCACCGGAATATTTCTCGAACGGAAAAATGGGGCGATGACCATGACTCGCGGATTCGAGATCAAACCCGGTCAAAGGGTGTTGATAGTAGAAGATGTGGTCACAACAGGAGGTTCTGTCAGAGAAGTCTGTGATGTGGTCAATGAGGCGGGAGGCAGTCTGATAGGAATTTCATTAATGGTAGATAGAAGCGGAGGAAAAGTGAACTTCGGAATTGAAACGGATTCTTTGCTGACCCTTGATTTAGAAACTTACACTCCTGATGAATGTCCTCTCTGCCATGATGGGACAGCCTTATCCACGCCCGGAAGCACAGGGAAAAAATAAAGATGAAAGTAGTCACGCTCGCTTCGGGCAGTAATGCCAATTCTACTTACGTTGAATCCGGGGATGTGAGGCTTCTGTTTGACATGGGACTGTCCGGGAAGGCTACGTTTGATCGCCTTAAAGAGTTGGGCGTACTTCCAATGAGTCTTTCCGGAATTTTCATAACGCACGAACATAAGGATCATTGCCGTGGACTACGGGTATTCACACAGAAATACAATGTGCCTATTTATGTCAATAATCCAACCGCAGAGTTATTGGCAGCAGAGCTTCCAGCCGATGTTAAACTTCGTATAATTTCAACGCAGGACGAGATCAAATTCAACGGGTTGCGTGTAATCCCTTTTAGCGTTCCTCATAACAGTATCGAGCCGTTAGGTTATTCCATCATAGCCGAGAAGAAAAAAATAGGAATCCTTACGGATTGCGGATTCGCGACTAATCTGGTGAAAGAGAGGTTGAAAAACGTTGATCTTTTATTGATAGAATCGAACTATGACGAAGAATTGCTCAAAAATTCATCTTATCCCTGGTCGATCAAGCAACGGATAAGCGGTCGATTAGGTCATTTATCGAATAAAGAGTCGGCAAAGCTGATAGCTGAATTGTTTGAAGGAAGAAAAGCAAAGGTTATATTGGGTCATCTATCAGAAAACACCAACACTCCCGAGCTGGCTGCCGCAGCCGTTGAAACCGCTCTTCGAAGTAACGTGAATAAATCCCATGAGATCTATCATGCACCAAGAGCAGGTCTTGGTGGAATATTTAATCTATAAGCTTACGATCTGATAACAAATTGTGCAATTTTAATAATAGTTACTTATATTCTTTGGAAAAGCAGTAACAATTAATCGGAAATAAAGTATTTAAGAGCAGTGAACGGTAAATCAGGAGATATACGTATTATGCGAAAAATAGTGATAATTCTAAGTTTAGCCGGGCTTATTGGCGCCTGTTCGAGTAAATCAGATGAAATGGAGATAAGTATGACGCATGAGATATTGACGACTGAACAAATAGAAGCAATCATGGAAGAAGTATCGGCAATGGAAATGCCGACGATTGAGGCTGATGAAGTGGCGGTGATGGAAACGAGTTTAGGTACTATGGTTATTGAATTTGATGTTGCTAACGCTCCGGTGCATGCGGCAAATTTCAAAAAATTGGTAATGGCTGGATATTATGACGGAATTTCCTTTCATAGAGTAATTCCCGGCTTTATGATACAGGGAGGTGATATAAATTCCCGCGATGACGATCCTAATAATGATGGCGTGGGCGGTCCGGGATATACAATCGCGGCGGAAATCCATAATCCGCATAAAAAAGGTACGCTGGCTGCGGCGAGAACAGGCGGAGCGATGAACCCTGAACGAAGGTCAAGCGGAAGCCAATTTTACTTCTGTCATGTCGATATTCCCCACCTTGACGGTGAATATACCGTATATGGTCAGGTGATCGAGGGAATGGATGTTATTGATAAGATTGCCGCCGTTAAAACAGGTCCGAATGACAAACCGATTGATGATGTAAGAATCAACAGGGTATATATGACTACCAAGTCAGAGCTGTAACAGTAGAGAATAAATAGAAGATATGGTGCCTAAAAGTAAAACTATAGGTATAGCAAATTGACCCTGTCCCATGTAAATAAGGCTGGAAAGGCATCTATGGTCGATGTTTCCGGGAAAGAACTGACCGAACGGATTGCTTCAGCCCGCGTCAGGGTAAAGTTGAACGCTGAAGCGTTTGAAGCTGTATCAGAGAATAAAATTAAAAAAGGCGATGTTCTTGCTGTCGCAAATATCGCCGGAATCAATGCGGCAAAAAAGACATCGGAACTGATCCCGCTTACTCATCAGATAAATTTAAGGCATGTCAATATTGAATTTGTCCTGGATAGAGAATCTTCAGAGATTGAGATAACTTCCGAGGTGAAAGCCAACGATAAAACCGGGGTTGAGATGGAGGCGTTGACGGCAGCATCGGTCTCCGCTTTGACAATATACGATATGTGCAAATCTATCGACCGAAAGATTGAAATTAGAGATTTGAGGGTTATATTCAAGGCGGGCGGGAAAAGTGGAAAATTTGAAAATGAGTAATCCGCATGACATTTAAAAGAGATGCCTGATATTATACTGAGTGCTCTGAAGCAAGAAAATGTTAAGCCTGGAGGAGCAAATGGTAAAAGCGATATGGAATGGAAAAGAACTTGCGGCAAGTGATGATTGTATAGTGATAGAAGGCAATCAATACTTCCCGCCTGACAGTATCAATAAAGAATATTTCAAGGATAGTCCGAGCAATTCTACTTGCCCGTGGAAGGGAATTGCAAGTTACTATAACATAGAAATTAACGGCGAAGTAAATCAGGATGCGGCGTGGTATTATCCGGCTCCGTCCGATGCTGCGAGTTCCATAAAGGATTATGTGGCATTTTGGAGAGGAGTGGAAGTGACTAATGAATAACCTCTCGAGGAGAATATTTTGGGTAATATAGGAATTATAGCGGCATTTTTCGGGGGTTTTATCTCCTTTATATCCCCTTGCGTATTACCGCTCGTGCCGGCGTACATCACTTTCGTTTCCGGTGTATCAATAGATGAATTGCGGAATGATTCAGGAAAGAAAAGACAAAAAAAAGTGCTGTTTCTAAGTCTCGCTTTTGTACTCGGTTTCTCAACGATATTCATCATGCTGGGCGCCGCGCTTGCGGGGCTATTTTCGGCATTCTTCAAGCAGCCGCTGTTTTACAGGACAGCAGGTCTGATACTGGTATTCTTCGGATTACACCTTGCGGGCGTCATACCGGTTAAGTTTCTGAATTATGAAAAGAGATTTAATATAAATCCAAAAGAAGTCGGAGTCGGAGGAGCGTTCCTTATCGGTCTGTCGTTCGCATTAGGCTGGAGTCCATGTATCGGGCCTGTATTGGCGGGGATATTGGCGATCGCAGGTGTTCAGGGCGGCGCAACAGAGGGGATGATACTTTTGTCCGCATATTCGTTAGGGCTTGGCATACCATTCATACTGACCGCGCTCGCTACGGACAAGTTCATGAGTTTCTCCGGATTCATGAGAAAGCACTACAAGGCGATAGAAGTTACAAGTGGCGCTTTTTTGATCGGCGTGGGTGTGATGATATTTTTCAATCTGTTCTACGTAATGACACTCTATTTCACTAAAATGTTCCCATGGTTAACACAGATAGGATAATGAAAAAGTCAGGCATATTTTTTGTCTTCCTGACCGTAGTGGCTGCATTTGTCTTCGATTTTTATCCCGAAAATGCTAAAGGCACGCCCGATGATGACGATTATCAGATGGCGCCTGATTTTACGTTAACCTCTCTTGATGGAGAAGAAATAACTCTTTCCGATTACAGGGGAAAAGTTGTCGTTGTTAATTTTTGGGCTACATGGTGCGGTCCGTGCAGATACGAAATTCCGATGCTTATCAATTTTCAAGAGCAGTATGGAACAGATAATCTCGTCATATTGGGATTAACCATTAACTCGGGCTCAAAAGAAAAGATAGAAAAATTTGCCGAGGAATTTAACATAACATATCCTATCCTTTATGGTTCCGATGAGGAATTAGGAAAAATCGTTTATTCGTATGGTAATTTTGCCTCAATTCCTTCGACATTTATTATAAATCGCAAAGGTGAGGTTACCAACTATATCAAGGGCGCTCAAAGTAAGAGTGTTTTTCAAACAAGTATTGAAGAGCAATTAGAATCAAATCTCTAATATTTTTTGTGGCGGTCGGGTCTTGCCCCGTCGCCATAACCGAATAATTCATGCACCGCTGCCTGTCTTACTAAAAAAACAGCCGGAGAAGGGCAAAATCAAATTCTCGTATTCTTTTGATACGTAACAAATCAATAAGTTTTTAAGCTTGATCGGCGTTCCAATAGTTTTAATATATATTTAAAAAGATTTTTCACTACATTACTACTGATCCGGACTGACCGAGCAAACAAACGGAATATGGGGAGGAGCAAAACATACGCTCATATTACCGTTAAATAAATCTTTTAAGAGGAAATCAAGATGATACGCAGAGAAGACGCTTTAGAATATCATTCGAGAGAAAGAAAGGGCAAGATAGAGATAAATGTTACGAAACCGTTTCTTACCCAGCGAGACCTTTCACTCGCTTATACGCCCGGAGTCGCTGTACCGTGCCTTGAAATAGAGAAAAATGCCGATGACGCTTATGAATATACAGCGAAAGGCAATCTGGTCGCTGTTGTGACTAACGGTACTGCCGTTCTCGGATTGGGGAATATCGGAGCGCTTGCGAGCAAGCCTGTAATGGAAGGCAAGGCGGGATTATTCAAACAGTTCGCCGATGTGGATGTTTTTGATCTGGAGATCGCCACAGAAGATGTGGAAGAATTTATCCGCACCGTAAAACTTCTTGAGCCGACATTCGGCGGAATAAATCTTGAGGATATAAAATCGCCTGAATGTTTTATCATAGAAGAGCGGTTGAGAAAAGAGATGAATATCCCGGTGTTCCATGACGATCAACACGGCACCGCTATTATTTCCGGCGCCGCGCTCCTGAATGCGTTAGAGATCACGGGCAGGAAAGCGAGTGAGGCAAAGATAGTAATAAGCGGCGCCGGTGCGGCGGCGACCGCCTGCGCATGGCATTATATCAATTTAGGGATAGATAAAAAAAACGTGAGAATGGTGGACAGGGAAGGAGTCATATACAAGGGCAGGAAAAAGGGGATGAACGAACATAAATTGGGTTTTGCCGTTGAAACCGAAGAACGCACTCTTGCGGATGCAATGAAAGGCGCGGATATATTTTGCGGTTTATCCGTAAAGGGTATTCTAAGCAAAAAAATGGTCAAATCGATGGCTGATAATCCGATCATATTCGCCATGGCAAATCCGGATCCTGAGATCACTTATGAAGATGCCAAAGAAGCCAGACCTGATGCGATTGTGGCGACGGGCAGGTCGGATTTTCCGAATCAGGTAAACAATGTACTTGGATTCCCGTTTATTTTCAGAGGCGCATTGGACGTGCGCGCCAGTACTATCAACGAAGAGATGAAAATAGCGGCAACTCAGGCTCTCGCGGATCTCGCCAAGGAAGATGTGCCGGATGCTGTCGCGAAAGCATATAACGTAAAGTCTTTCAAGTTCGGTCCTGATTATATCATTCCCAAGCCTATGGATCCGCGTGTCCTAATATGGGAAGCGACTGCCGTGGCTAAAGCGGCAATGGATAGCGGGGTGGCTCGGATTAAAATCGATATTGACGAGTATAGAGAGTCGCTCGAAAACCGATTGGGAATGTCGAGGCAGGTGATGCGGATGATGATCCGGAAGGCGAGAAATCAACCGATGAGAATCGTGTATCCTGAAGGTGAGAATGAAAAGATACTTCGAGCGTGTCAGATAATATTTGATGAGGGAATCGCGAGACCGATATTGTTAGGGAAAAAAGAACGCATCCTTAAAAAAGTGAAGGAACTTAATCTCGATTTCGACACAGCGCTAATAATCGATCCAAGAGAATCGGCTCAAAGAGAGGTTTACGCGAAGGAATTCACAAAGATGAGAGAACGAAGAGGAATCACTTATAAGGAAGGATTTAGAAGAATGGGTGATCCTAATTATTATGCGTCAATGATGGTTCGCTCGGGTGACGCGGACGGACTCGTTTCGGGAATCTCTCAACAGTACCACCAAACTATACGTCCTTCGCTGCAAGTATTAAGCAAGAGAAAAGGCATTAATCGGATAAGCGGAGTCTATCTGATGATATTCAAGAATAAGATAAAATTGTTCGCTGATACGACTATGAATATAGACCCCACGCCGGAAATTCTCGCTGAAACGGCCATACTGACCGCTGAACTCGCGAGAGAATTTGACATTGAACCGCGGATCGCGATGCTTTCGTTTTCAAATTTCGGCAGCTCGGCTCATAAGGATGCCAAAAAAGTCGCCGATGCTGTTAGACTGGTTAAAAAGCAGGCTCCGGACTTGATAATCGACGGAGAAATGAATGTTGACGCGGCAGTTATGCCGTCTGTAATGAAAGAGAATTATCCGTTTTCAACACTGCAGGAAGAAGCGAATATATTGATTTTTCCAGATCTGGCATCGGGGAATATCGGTTACAAACTGCTTATGAGGCTTGGAGGAGCGGAGGCTGTAGGCCCTATTCTTGTAGGATTGGAGAAACCTGTGAATGTATTACAAGTAGGCTCTTCCGAGGTGAAAGATGTCGTTAATATGACCGCCATCGCCGTTGTGAACGCTCAGAGAATCTCAGGAGCGGAATAATATTAGTCAGTTTATTCGAAATAGATGACATATCAGTAGGAAAATTTATTCTTCTGAACGTTCCACTCATATTGCTTGATTTTCATATCAATCAGATTTAAACTTTGTTCGATTGGGCGCATAGCTCAGCTGGTTTAGAGCACCGCCCTTACAAGGCGGGGGTCACTGGTTCGAATCCAGTTGCGCCTACAGAGCGACAGATGTAACGTTAGACTTATGCAGGCAAAGTCAATGCTGCTCAAATACTTTTGACTGTTATTGACTACTGAATAGATGGACAGTATATTCAAACCGGAACAGATAAATGAGGGATGAAAGGTTTTAAATGATAGTTCGCCGCCCAAATTCGTTTTGGGACAGATTTTATATTCCTGCCATTTTGGGAGGATTAGCAATAACCTTCAAACATTTGATAGGAAGCAAATTTACTATTCAATATCCTGAAGAAAGAGTAGAACATCATTCAGGATATAGAGGAGCACACAGATTAAATAAAGACAATCAGGGCAGAATTAAATGCGTAGCTTGCGAAATGTGTTCAACCGCTTGCCCTGCAAACTGTATATCAATTTTACCTTCAGCACCGCCGATAGATTGGAAGGACAGGGAGAGAGTTCCCAAAAAATTTGAGATCAACATGTTAAGATGTATCTATTGCGGGATGTGCGAAGAAGCATGTCCCGAAGATGCGATAGAATTAACTTATATAGATGATTTAGTATCCTATACCCGCTCTGAAATGATTTGGGATAAGGAGCGTCTTTTATCACAGTTCGATCTCACTGAAAAAACCCAACCAATGAAAACGGCGCGGCGTGGAGCATCAATGAAAGCGCTTCATGGGGCAGCTTAGACACAGAACCTCAGATCTACCGGAATCGTTAAGCTCTCCTGAAGAGAGTCCGACTCTCTTTGGTAACCGGGAGCATTGCAAGGAAAAGCAGCAGGTTTTTCTTAAAGTTACCCGTATTCCTGATTTTAAGTTTACTTGTACAGAGGTAAACAAATAAATGCAGCTGGGAAGATACACCATTTCCGTTATCGAATGCGGATACTTGGGTCTCGACGGAGGGTCGATGTTCGGTGTCGTTCCGAAAACTCTCTGGCAAAAAACGAATCCCGCAGACGAACAAAACAGAATTAAGCTGGCGATGAGGGCGATGCTCATCCAGGGGGATGGAAAGAACATAATTATCGATTGCGGCGCAGGCAATAAATTAAGCGAAAAGTTGATGGGCATATATGTTCTTGATTATTCTGAATATTCACTTGAATCATCTATAAATAAATCAGGCTTGAACTTAGAGGATATCACTGATGTGGTTCTTACACATCTCCATTTTGACCATACGGGAGGAGCGACCGTCACAAATGATGATGGAGAACTGAAAGCGACATTTCCCAATGCCACTTATTATATTCATAAAATACAGTGGGAGACTGCGTTCAATCCCTCGCCGAGGGATAAAGCGAGTTATTTCAAAGAGAATTATGAAATTCTAATGAAAAACGAACAGCTGAACTTGCTTGAAGGAGAAGGCGAACTGTTCAGCGATATCGAAACAATAGTTGTAAATGGCCACACTCCCGGGCAGATTCTTCTTAAAATCCGGGGTGATGAGAGGACAATGCTGTATAGCGCGGACCTTTTCCCCACCTCTTCTCATGTGCCGCTTCCGTATATAATGGCATATGATCTTGAACCGTTGGAATCAATGAAAGAAAAGGAGAGAGTCTTGCAGCGGGCGGTAAAAGAAGACTGGATCCTGTTTTACGAGCATGATCCGTACAGAGCCGCAACGGGTGTGATAAACGATGAAAAAGGATATCGAGCAGGTGAGGAGGTTTCTATATGAAAATTCCTGTGAAGGATAAACTGTTTACCGTGGAAGAGGCGGATAAGTTATTGCCTGAAATACGAACAATATTAGATGAGTTTAAGGATAGAAAGAAAATATTTTTTGAGCTCAAAGAAGAAGTATTAGAATTAACTGAGATCGTCAATAGCGAAGAGTACAGAAATGAGGAGCTGTCAAAAAAAGAAAGAATACTGAAGGCGACCTCAAATGAAATAGAAAATCTCTTTGAGGAGATAGCCAAACTCGGTTGTACAGTAAAAGATATCGACAATGGATTAGTGGATTTCATTTCGATATTTCGAGGTAGGAAAGTTTTCTTATGTTGGAAACAAGGTGAAGATAATGTATCATGGTATCATGATATGCAAACGGGATTTACGGGACGAAAACAAATTGAAAACCCCCTGGAATTCAAAAACAATTTAGTATAGGAAAACAAAGTAATATTAAGGTAAAAACTTAACTTTCATGGCGAAGTAAAATGAATATTGAACCTAAAATAAGTAGCTTAAAACTATTGAAATCATTTCCCGCCATGGATAAGACAGGCAAAAGTAAGGATAACTCAACGAATGATTAACCTTAGTCCTGAAATTTGTCTGCATGGGAGAACTAAAAATGCTTGGAAACATGGAGCTTGTAATTATCGGTTCAGCGGTGGCGGTGATAATCGCTATCGCCTGGGCTGCTACAAAGATTAACGGCAGTAATGGAAAGGTAAAAAAACAGACAAAAAACAAGAGTAGCGGCAGAAATAACGGCTCTCAAATAAAAGATTTTCAGCGAAGGGAGAGAGAACTAAAGAAAAAAGAGAGTGCCTTAACCGAAAATCTGAGAGTTATCAAACAGCAAGAAAAAATCCTAACAGAGAAAAAATCGGAACTTGACCGGTTGACGGCAGAGGAAAACAAAAGACTCTCGACCATCTCCGGTTTATCAAGAGATAAGGCAAAAAAGAATCTAATGAGTAATTTAAAACGACAGTTGACCTCTGAGATCAGGGAACAAAAAGAGCGTCTTGAAAAAGAAGCGCAAGAGACAATCGACAGGGAAATATCAAGCTTGATAGAGGAATCTCTCAGAAAAAATAATGAAAAGCAAAACTCCGATATATTATTCTCTGTCTATATGCTCCCGAGAGCGGAGATAAAAAGCTGGGTGATAGGTTCAAGCGGAAGAAATATCAGAACATTCGAATCCTCATCAGGCGCTAAACTTGTCATATCTCAATTTTCCGATGCTGTAATAATTTCAAGCAGGGAGCGGAAGAAGTTAAAATTAGTTGAAGTCGCTTTGGATGAGCTGATCGCTTACGGAAAGATAACACCCGAACTCATCATCGACAAAGTAGCTCACCTTAAAGATGAGTACGTAGAATTCTTTGACGACCGGAACTAAGAGACATTCGTGATATCAGAAAAGAAAGAAAATAAATATGGCAGTGGATAATTTTCAGCCCGAAATAAAAGACAACCTCATTACCACGCGAATAAAAGAATTCGTGGCATGGTCAAGAAAGAATTCTCTCTGGCCAATGCCGTTTGGAACCGCGTGTTGCGCTATCGAACTAATGGCGACTCTTTCGGCGCGTTATGATCTGGCGCGGTTCGGAGCGGAAGCGATAAAATTTTCTCCACGTCAATCCGATCTTATGATAGTTGCGGGAAGAATTTCGATAAAAATGATGCCGATATTGATAAAAATTTATGAGCAGATGCCTGAACCAAAATGGGTTATATCGATGGGAGCGTGCGCGTCGAGCGGCGGAGTATTTGATACGTATACGTTAGTGCAGGGAATTGATCAGTTTATACCTGTCGATGTTTATGTGCCCGGATGCCCACCAAGACCGGAAGGGCTTATCCATGCTGTAATGAAGATACAGGAGCAGATAACTGAAGAAGCAAAAGCTACAACTATTTCAGAAATTCTTTAATTAGAGGGAAGTGATGAAACTGAGTGTGAGGACGAAGAGCGCATTAAGCGCTGTCGAAGGAGCTTTGATTATAGGCGTATTCGAGGAGGACAAGAATCTTCCCGGATGGATAAAATCGCTTCCCGATAAAGTTGACCTGCTTCTAAAAAACGCCGTTAAAGAGGATGATTATAAGGGCAAGTTCGGACATACCCTGTTGGTAAGAGGGTCAGCGAATTCTAAAATAAGAAAAATTCTACTAATCGGATTAGGTAAACGGGATGACTGGAGCGAAGAGCAAGCCCGCAAGGCGGCAGGAAAATCAAGAACCGCGTTAAAATCTTTTCGAATAAGAAAAGTGGCCAGCTCCCTTTTCGGTTGGGAGGTTGATCCGTCAATCGCCAAGGCGCAAGTTGAGGGATTTATACTATCGGGATACACGTTTAACAAATATAAAAGTAAGAAAGCGGAGAATAATGAATCGATAGAAATCGGTTCTCTTGAGATTATTAACGTTTTCGGGGAAAATGTCGCTCCCCTGAAAAGAGCCGTAAAGTTGGGTAGAGTTTTTTCCGACGGCGCGATATTAGCCCGTGACCTTCAGGCGGAGCCAGGTAACACTGCAACACCCACGTACCTTGCCGCGCAGGCGCGCAAAATAGCGAGCGCTTCACCCCGCATTAAAGTAAAAATATTAGATAAAACCAAAATCAAAAAGCTCAAAATGGGCGCTTTTATCGGAGTTTCCAATGGCTCGCAGGAACCTCCGAAGCTAATTGTTCTTGAATATCGCGGCACATCTCCGAAACATAAACCGATAGCGCTTGTTGGGAAGGGTATTACATTTGACAGCGGCGGCATCAGTCTAAAGCCGGGCGCTGCGATGGAAGAAATGAAATATGACATGTCGGGAGCGGCAGCCGTTTTGGGTGTATTCAAAGCGTTATCCGAGCTCGATCTGAAAGAGAATATCGTCGGCGTAATTCCCGCAACGGAAAATCTGCCAAGCGGTACAGCCTTGAAACCGGGGGATATTGTTAAAACTTATTCAGGTAAGACCATTGAGATAATAAATACGGACGCTGAAGGCAGATTGGTTCTTGCAGACGCGCTGTCTTATACCATAAAAAATTATAAACCTTCTCGAATAATTGACCTGGCAACTCTTACGGGATCGGTTGTGGTGGCATTGAGCACTCATGCCACGGGAATTATTTCCAACGACGCCGATCTCACCAAAAAATTGATCGCTGCGGGTGAAACTACCGGAGAACGGTTGTGGGAACTCCCGCTTTGGGATCCTTTCCGGGATCAGATAAAGAGCGATTTTGCGGATATGAAAAATATAGGAGGAAAAGGTGGGGGAACCATTACCGCCGCCGCGCTGTTAGAAAATTTCGTCGAAGACACCCCTTGGGCACATCTCGATATTGCGGGTACCGCTTATTTGAGCGGTTCATTGGATTATTCACCGAAAGGACCAACGGGAGTGGGAGTGCGTTTGCTCCTCGAATATTTAAGCGGGTAAATTACTATAATGAAAGGATTTAGACGATGACTGACATAGGATATTTTGCACTTCAACTTGGGTTGATGGTGTCAGCGGGTTCTATAATTTTGGTGTTTTTAGGCGTTAGACAAAATCGTCCCGAACTTATCAGGAGCGGTGAAAACGGTGTAATAGCTGTTTTGGGATTGACTACAATAGCCGTGTTTGCTCTTGAATACCTAATGATAACAAGTGATTTCAACGTGGAATACGTTGCAAAGTACACAAGTAGATCGCTGCCGCTGATCTATAAAATAGCAGCGTTATGGGGTGGACAAGCGGGTTCGTTGTTGTTTTGGCTCTTTCTACTGACTATTTACAGCTCGGTAGTCGTTTTAATATATCGGAAAAAACATAGGAAATTGATGCCATGGGTAGTGGGAACCACTATGGTGACATCAATCTTTTTCCATATACTATTGGTTTTCGTTGCCGATCCGTTTGTCAGACTTGATTTCATTCCCATAGACGGTAATGGTCTAAATCCATTGCTTCAGAATCCGTATATGGCAATACATCCTATAATGTTATATTTAGGATATGTAGGTTTTGTGATCCCATTTGCGTTTGCCATAGGCGCGTTGGCAACAAAACATATGGGAACCGACTGGTTAAGAGCGATACGGCGTTCCACTATGACGGCGTGGCTCTTCCTTACTATCGGAAATATACTCGGTATGAAATGGGCTTATGTTGAATTAGGATGGGGCGGATTTTGGGCTTGGGACCCGGTGGAAAACGCAGCAATCCTTCCCTGGTTTACCGGAACAGCATTTCTCCATTCAGTTATGATACAAGAGAAAAAGGGGATGTTGAAAATTTGGAACATGGTATTGATAATTACAACATTCCTGCTGACTATATTCGGAACATTCTTGACCCGAAGCGGCATACTCTCATCGGTTCATACGTTCACGAAATCCGCCATCGGACCTATGTTCTTCGGGTTTTTGGCTCTAATGACCGTAGCCAGTTTCGGATTACTCTTTATGCGATTGGATTCACTCAAAAGCGAAAGTCAGTTAGAATCGTTTATTTCAAGGGAGAGCACCTTTCTTTTCAACAATCTGCTTTTAGTGGGCGCGGCATTTGCCGTCTTGTGGGGAACAATTTTTCCCTTGGTGTCAGAATTCTTTAAAGGAGTTCAGGTGACAGTCAGCGCTCCGTTTTTTAACGCTATCACGGTCCCGATCGGGTTAAGTCTGATTCTCCTCACCGGAGTTTGCACGATGATCTCCTGGAGAAAGATGACTCTTTCCAAGTTCCGGAAAAACTTCTTATACCCTTTAATATTTTCAGCTGTTCTTGTTATGGTACAGCTTGCGGTGGGGCTTCGAGGGTTTTATACTATCATGGCTTTCACTTTTCTATTTTTCACCGTTTATTCGCTGTTCATGGAATTTTGGATGGGCACAAGAGCGCGGCAAAGGATGACCGGTGAAAAAGCGTTACAGGCGCTCAATGCTCTCATCGGGAAAAATAAAAGAAGATATGGCGGATATATAGTGCATTTCGGAATGGTGCTCATCTTTTTCGGCTTCGCCGGATCGGGTTCATTTCAATTTGAAAAGCAGATGTACATGAAGGCGGGAGAGTCCGTTCAATTAAAGGATTACCTGTTGATATTCAGAGGTCTTGAATCCGATGAGACCGACGGCTATACATCTGTTTATACAAATCTTGATATTTACCGGAATGGTGAACTCGTTTCACAGTTGAAACCCGAAAAGAGGTTCTACCCGAAACAGGAACAACCGAATACCGAGGTAGTGATTTACTCGACCTTCAAGGAAGATTTTTATGTAATTCTTGCGGGTTGGGATGATGAAGGCGCTACTATAAAAGTATACATCAATCCGCTGATCATCTGGATATGGTTGGGCGGTATCGTTATCGTATTCGGAACGCTCATAGCAATTGCTCCGGATAATACTTTCGGTAGACTACGTCGAAGACGAGATGTTGAAATGGAGGAAGCCGCCTAAAATAATTTTCGTATTCGCAGTAATATGGATGTTATTGATACTCTTTGCCAAAATCTCTTAAAGGTCAGAAGTAGGATTATGCTCTTGAGTTTTTTTGGTATCTCGGTAGAATAAAGAGCGGTGTATGCTATTTTATAGAAATTCGCCAATTCATCCGTATACGGGTACCACCAAAGATGCGCCTTCTTTCTGCTCGGGTCGAAGTCGGCAAATTTTATGTTCAATAATTCCATTAATCCAAAACGTGAATGTACACGACCGAATCCGCTGTTTTTAACCCCGCCCCATGGCGCGCCGGGTTCACCAAAGCCGTAAACCGAATCGTTTATGGTCACCTGTCCGGAATGAATTCCCTCTTGAATTTTCTTTGCGGTTTTTCGACTTCTGGTCCATCCGCTGGCTGCTAATCCGTATTTGGAATCATTAGCCAGCTTTATAGCCTCATCCACAGAGTCAACCGTCATAATAGGTAGTATCGGTCCGAACGTCTCCTCGCTCATAACATCCATCGTATGGTCAACATTGGTCAGTACTGTCGGTCTTAGGTAGTGCTTGCCCAACTCATCATCGGGGTTTTTGATACCGCCATATTCTAAGGTTGCTCCTTTAGACAGGGCATCTTCATAGTGTCTTGATACGGTTTTCATTTGAGACTCAACGGTCATCGGTCCAATATCCGTATCGGACATTAACGGGTCGCCTATCTTAAGTTTCTTTACTTCGTTGACCACAGCCTCCGTAAATATCGAGGCAATAGATTTTTCCACATAAACTCTTTCTATTCCAACACATGTTTGACCGGCATTGCAAAAAGCGCCCCAAACTATGCCTTTAGCGCTTCGTTCAATATCGGCGTCTTCACAAACTATTGAGGCGTCTTTGCCGCCCAGCTCAAGAATCACGGGCGTAAGATTTTTGGAAGCGGAGATCATAACCTTTTTGCCCGTTTCAACGCTTCCCGTAAAAATAATTTTATCGATACCGGGATGTGCCGTCAAAAGCGGAGCGTTTTCATCTAAAACCGCTAATACGGTTACCACTCCATCAGGGAATTCCGCCGCAGCGCACATCTCCTCTAATTTTTTTGCGGTGAAGATTGTTTCCAATGCGGGCTTCAGAATTATGGTATTCCCGCAGGTAATCGAACTCGCTAAGTCTATCAGGGGAATCAGAAATGGGTAGTTCCAGGGTGAGATGCTAAGCAGAGTCCCGATTGGTTCAAAAATAATTCGACCCTTTTTATGAGCGAACAGTGGCTGATGATATTCGGGTTTTAATTCAGATAGAAATCTTTCAGCATTTTTTGTTAAGTATTTCAGATAATCCAGAGAAGGAATCAGCTCCATTCCCAGCGATTCTGTATATGGTTTTCCCTGTTCCATTGTAACGAGTTTAGCGACGGAATCAGAATTTTCTATAAGCCATTCTAAAGCTTTACGCAAGTGTTTTACTCTTATTGCTACCGGCACATTTTTCCATGAATAAAATGCCCGGTTCGAGTTTTCAATGACCATGTCGATCTCAGAGCTTCCGGTGAGTTGAATTTCTCCGATTAAGTCGCCGTCAGTTGGATTTATGGATCTGTAAAGGGTGTTATTTAACTTTTCATCCATAATTGTAAAATTGCCTATGCCGAGGTTAGTTGGAATACATTACGTATAATTAGCATTGGAATTTAATGTAACTGATGATAGTCAAACAAATCAAGCGAAGAGAAACCTTTTAATTTATTTGAAAATAGCGTAATAAATAATTAGATTATATGCAATGAATTGCAAAATAATTGAAAATGACTTTTTATTAAATTAGGGGGAACTTTGGGAATGAGTGACGATTTCAAGAACACCATAGGAGAAGGAATTACAAAATTAGTTCCACAACAGTTGGCGCTTCTTGCAACCAGGGCGGAAGAACTGAAACTTGATGTAGGCGATAAAGAATTCGAGCGGATGAAAACCGTTATCCTTAGCGCAGAGGGTGGTATAAGATCAGAATTACTTTTCAGAGTAGGCGACGATCTTATAGACAATGGCGAAAACGAAATAGCGTTGACGGTTCTTGAAGAAGCTATTAAGGATTCTAAGGGAAGCAAACATGAACTGTTTCTGCATAATTCATTCGGTCTTGCCCTTTATCTCAATGGCAGACTAAATGAAGCAATCGAGATTCTCACAAAACTGCTTCAGAAGAAGATCGGCAATGAACTCAGATGCACAATACAGCACTATCTTGGACTTTCCTATTTCGACAGTGGAGATTATAAGAGCGCGGCAAGTAATCTGAAGGAGGCTGCAAAAGAATACGATGAAGAAAAAATGTATGAACTATCGGCGCAAGCGAAGGAAGACGAGGGGCGCGTGTATCACGAAACGGGTGAATACGAAAAAGCGCTGAAAATCTTTGGAAAAGCAAATGATTACGCAAAAGAGAAAACATTAGAAAAATCGTTGGAAAGAATTTCCGCTTTGCGGGGATACGCATTAATGGAATTGGGAAGGCTTAGACCCGCTGCCGATGCATTGGAATTTTCCTTGGGGGATAAATCAAATCCCGTTGATACAATCGACAGGATGAAATTTCTCGCTCAAATATATATGCTGTTGGGTTCATCTGAAAAAGCCGAGGTCGCTTACAAGGAATTGAATAAACTGGCTGAAATGGTGGGAGACAAGGAAGAGATGATAAACGCTTTGGACCTGCTTGGAGTCTATTATCAATCAGTTGACAAGTATTCGCAAGCAAAAGAGACATTAAGACAGTCCTTCAATCTCAGAGTTAAATTCCAGGAAGAGACAGGAATAGAATTTCCCGGTAGTTGGGAATTTTGTCAGCTGTTCGAGAAGGTTAACAAGATGGCGGAATATATAGACGCGGATTATTCCGACAAACTCGGAATAAAACCTCATCCCGCGTATGACCTGGACGAAAAAATCACAATCAGCATGAAAAGACTGATAGAGTTACTTGACAAGGGAATTGACGAACCTTCCGCCTATGCGCTGAAATACTCAGGGAAAAATCTTAAAGATGCTACGAATGATTTTCAAAAAGAGTACATCTTGCAAATATTGAAGATGTACAAATGGGATAAAGGTCCGACATCCAAACATCTTGGAGTATCAACGAGTAATCTTTACCATTATCTTTATAAATTGGATATAGAACGATAGGAATCAAACGGCAATTTTCACTTGTGTTTTGTACTCACAGACATATATTGTATATGAACTAAACAGCGTTAGAAAGGTAAAGATATGCAAGGTGAACTGAGCGCAGAGGTATTGAACTCGAAAGATTCCGTAGCGAAGGGAATTGCGGTTACTCCCGAGGCATCGAGTCATCTATCCGAGCTAATGACAAACGACGGAAAAGCCGGTTACGGACTCAAGGTAGGTGTAAAGGGCGGAGGTTGTTCGGGACTGCAATATGAACTTACTTTTGAGAAGGAACCTAAAAATGATGAAAAAATATTCGAATCAAATGGACTGAGGATCTTCGTGGATCTGAAGAGTTATTTGTATTTACGGGGATTATCTCTTGACTTTTCAGGTGGTTTGAACGGAAAGGGGTTTGTATTTTCGAATCCGAATGCGGTGAAAACTTGCGGGTGCGGAACGTCCTTCGCTGCCTGAACAAGCCCAATATAAATTAAAAAACGGTTCTTGATTTCAGGAACCGTTTCTATTATGTCGTTATTTAAGTTGGTATTTACCTGTTCCGGTAGATAAATTTAAGTGCTATGAAAGCTATCAGAATCTATGAACACGGCGGTCCGGAAAATCTCATTTACGAAGATATAGCCGAGCCCGACATATCTCCGGGAGAGGTGCTGGTAAATGTCAAAGCCACAGCATTAAATCATCTTGATATTTGGGTACGCACAGGCTTGTCAGGAGCAAATTATAATCTTCCGAGGATTCCCGGCTCTGATGTAGCGGGTGTCGTGAGCGAGATCGGCAGTGAGGTTAAAGAAATCAAGCAAGGTGATGAAGTAATATTATATCCCGCCTATTTTTGCGGTAAATGTGCTGAATGTAAGTTGGGTAGACAGACATTTTGTAATTCGTTTGTTCCTTTGGGAACTACAATTGATGGCGGTAATGCGGAATATATAGTGGTTCCCGAACATAATCTGTTACCCAAGCCGGAAAATCTTAATTTTAATGAAGCCGCCGCATTTCCTTTAGTTTTCCTGACCGCGTGGCATATGTTGATAAGTTTAGGCAAGGTCAAAGAGAGTGACAAGGTGCTCGTGCATGGTGCAGGGAGCGGAGTAGGCGCTGCGGCGATTCAGATAGCGAACCAGTTTTGCGCGCGTGTGTACACTACATCATCAAGCGATGAAAAATTGGAGATGGCGACTGAAATAGGAGCCGACGTTACGATAAATTACGATAAAGAGAGTTTCCGGGATGTTATTTTCGAAGATACGGACGGAGAAGGAGTTGATATCGTGATCGAGCACGTTGGTCCTGCGACGTGGAAAGAAAGCATCCGCTCACTGAAAAAAGGAGGACGATTGGTGACATGTGGCGCTACAACCGGACCTGTCGCGGAATTGGAATTACGCCTCATATACAGCCGACAAATTTCGATTCATGGTTCATACATGGGTTATCTTTCCGAACTGAATGATGTTTTGCGGTATATTAATTCAGGCGCGTTTAAACCGATAGTAGATTCGGTATTTGATCTGAAAGATGCGCCGAATGCGCACAGGCATATGGAAGACAGGAAACAATTTGGAAAAATAATTTTAAATCCTTAAGTAATGAGTAATAAATGACAGAAAATTCCTTTGATTTGCTGATTCTCGGGGGAGGTCCGGGGGGTTATATAGCAGCCATTCGCGCTAACCAATTAGGCATGAATGTCGCTTTGGTAGAAGATAAGCATTTAGGAGGCATATGCCTTAATTGGGGCTGTATTCCCACTAAAGCATTGTTGAAAAGCGCTGAAGTATACGGTGAGCTATCGCATTCCTCGGATTTCGGTATTGAAGCCGGGAACATTTCATTTGATATGCCGAAGATTGTTAAGCGGAGTCGGCAGATTGCGCAACGCTTAAGCAGGGGTGTCGGTTTTCTGATGAAGAAAAATAACGTGACGCTCTTTAATGAACGAGGTTCGCTCGATGCCGACGCGAACGTAATTCTCGAAAGCGGCGGAGTACTGAAGGCGAAAAATGTTATTCTCGCGACGGGAGCGCGCCCGATAACGCTGCCGGGCATAGATGTGGATGAAGAAAAGATCATCACGAGCAAAAGAGCTATGAATCTTGAGAAACTGCCTGATAAAATACTTATCATAGGCGCCGGCGCAATCGGAGTGGAATTCGGATATTTCTTTTCCTCATTCGGTTCAGAGGTAACATTAGTCGAAATGATGCCTCAGATTCTGCCTGTCGAGGACGAAGAGGTCGCAAAAGTGGTTGAAACTTCCTTTCTGAAAAACGGAATGAATATCAGAACCGGGAGCGCTGTTAAGAGCGTCAAGAAAACCGAAGAGGGATTGGTTATAGAAATAGAAACTGACGGAGAAGCGGATACCATAAACACGGACATTGTCCTCAACGCCGTAGGTGTGCGGGGAAATATTGAGAATCTCGGGTTGGAAGAAGCCGGAGTCGAAACAAACGGTCGGTTCATCGATACCGATAGTTTGTGTAAGACATCAAGGGAAGGAGTATGGGCTATCGGAGATGTTATCGGTCCGCCCCTGCTCGCTCATGTCGCCTCGACAGAGGGAGTAGTTGCCGTTGAAAATATAGCCGGCGAACCCAATAACGGCGTTGATTATTCAGCCATACCCGGATGCACATACTGTCAGCCTCAGGTAGCGAGTTTCGGGCTTACGGAAAAAGGAGCTGATGAAAAGAACATTAAAGTAAAGATCGGAAGATTTCTATTTAGAGCAAACGGAAAGGCGCTTGCATTGGGAAGCCATGAAGGATTTGTTAAACTGCTGTTTGCTGAAGATGACGGTGAACTGCTCGGCGCCCATATAGTCGGGCAAGACGCTACGGAGATGATAGGCGAGCTCGTTCTTGCAAAGACACATGGAGCGACCTATAAATCTATTATTGACACGCTCCATGCCCATCCCTCACTCGCTGAGGCAATTCCGGAAGCGGCGGGAGACGCGTATGGCGAGGCGCTTAACAGCTAAAATGCATAGGGAGATTCAGCATTGGGAGATGGGAATAGTGCCCTATGAAGAAGCTCATGAATTGCAGCATCTCCTTATGAATGCGAAGAAAAACGGCGAAGAAAAAGATTATCTCATTACCCTCGAACATCCGCATACCTACACTATAGGCTCTTCAGGTTCCGAGGATAACCTGCTTGTAAACAGTGAGTATTTGAAGACGAGGGGAATCGCTCTTCAGCATATCGGCAGAGGGGGTGATATTACTTATCATGGACCGGGTCAGTTAGTGGCATATCCCATTTTAGATCTTAATCACTTTCAAAAGGATCTGCATAAATATCTGAGAGATTTAGAAGAGGTTTTGATGCTGACCGTAAAGCAATTTGGAATAACCGCCGAAAGGAAAAATGGTCTTACGGGAATTTGGGTAAACGATGAAAAATTAGCATCTATCGGTATAAGAATGTCCAAATGGATAACCATGCACGGCAGCGCGCTTAACGTAGCTACCGATCTAAGCCTTTTCGATAATATAATTCCATGTGGTATCAGGGATAAGAAAGTGACTTCAATGTCAAAAATATTAGGGTATGCGATTGATATTGAAGATGTAACTCCTGTATACGTAAATTCCTTTTCTAATCTGTTTGGAATTGAAAGAGTAGAGACGAGATCGGACAATTTCCTGAAGGGGAGCAATACAAATCCGCTAAAAGCCGGGCAGCGAAACGCTCTATTGGCGGAGATCAACTGAGATGGCTGTAGAATCCCAAATAGAAAATCAGATAAATCGATTTAGCCTGACCACTCCCGACGAACTTCTCAAAGCATACGAACTTATGCTCCTTTCACGGCGACTTGATGATAAGATGCTTTCCATGCTAAAACAGGGGAGAGGATTTTTCCATATCGGAGCTGCCGGTCACGAAGCGGCGCAATTGGCAGCGGCGTTTAACTTGAAAAGCAAAGAGGATTGGGCGTTTCCGTATTACAGGGATCTGGCTTTTGTGCTCGGTTTCGGAATGACGCCTGAAGAGATAATGTTGTGTTTTACCAGTAAGGCGGATGATCCCAATTCCGGTGGCAGGCAGATGCCCGCGCATTACGGTCATCGTGAGTTAAATATTGTATCTCAATCGAGCCCGACCGGAACTCAGTATCTTCAGGCTGTCGGAGTGGCAATGGGCATGAAGAAGCGGGGAAGCGAGCAGGTGGTATATGTCTCGTCGGGAGAGGGGACAACGAGTCAGGGAGATTTTCACGAAGCGCTGAATTGGGCATCACGAGAAAAGCTTCCGGTCATTTTTTTCATTGAGAATAATAAATACGCTATTTCTGTTCCGGTCTCGCAGCAGACTGCCGGAGGCTCGGTATACGATATGACCAAAGGATATGAAGGGTTGTCCAGGTATAAGATGGATGGCACGGATTTTACTTCTGCGAACAATTTGATGAAAGAAGTCATCGGAAGAGTGCGGCTCGGAGAGGGACCCGCGCTTGTGGAGGCTGATTGCGTCCGGTTGCTTCCGCATTCGTCATCTGACGATCAGAAGAAATATCGCACGGAGGAAGAGCTCTCGGAGGACATCGCGAGAGACCCGATCGAGAAGTTAAAGGAGATACTTCTTCAGGTAAAGGTTATGACCGAAGAGGAAGAATCAAATTTGATATTGTCGGCAAAAGAGAGGGTAAACGTGGCAGTCGAATTCGCTGAAAGCAAGGAAGCAGCTTCTTCCGAAGGCGCGGAAAAATATCTTTTCGATGAAAGCGGTGATGAAGATTCATTTGAATACGAAAAAACTGAACCAGCTGGAGAGCCTATAGTATTAGTGGACGCGATAAACCACGCACTGCATGAAGAGATGGAGCGTGACTCGAATATGATCATATTCGGTCAGGATATAGCGGACGGAAAAGGCGGGGTCTTTACGGCAACAAGAGGATTATCAACCAAATTCGGTACAGAACGCGTTTTCAACAGTCCGCTTGCGGAATCGAGTATCGTTGGCACGGCGATAGGATTAGCATTGATCGGTTATAAACCGGTGGTTGAAATTCAATTTGCCGATTATGTGTGGACTGCCATGATGCAGATCCGGAACGAGCTTGCGATGATGCGTTACCGCTCCAATAACAAATGGAGTTGCCCCGTAGTTCTCAGAATCCCGTGCGGAGGTTATATACACGGCTCGCTCTATCACAGCCAGAATATAGAAGCGTATTTCGCTCATATTCCCGGTCTGAAAATATGTATGCCCTCGAATGCCGCCGATGCCAAGGGATTGCTGAAGACTGCCATAAGAGGAAACGACCCGGTGCTATTTCTTGAGCACAAAGGTATATATCGGCAGCCTTTCGCAAAATCTCCCGAACCGGATGAGAATTATCTTGTGCCGATTGGAAAAGCCAAAATTGTTCAAGAAGGAAAAGACATCACAATTGTTACCTACGGAGCACTGGTAAAACGCTCGGCAGACGCTGCCTTAAAATTAGAGAATAATACCGGAAAATCTGTCGAGGTTATTGATATTCGTTCAATGGTACCGCTTGACATCGGAACGATTAAAACATCCATCGCAAAAACTTCAAGAGTTCTGATTATTCATGAGGACACAATCTTTCAGGGATTCGGAGCCGAAATAGCGGCGCAAATTTCCGAAATCGGATTTGATCTGCTTGATGCTCCAATCCGCCGTGTGGCAGGCAAACACATTCCCGTCCCTTATGCGCCGATACTTGAGGATTACGCCTTGCCGAACGATGATGACATTTATTCCGCGCTGAAGTCGCTGTCGGAATATTGACACTAATTACCCTGATATAGAGCAAACCGTTGGCAAAATTACACGAATACGAAGGTAAAGCCCTGCTGAAAAATGTGGGCATCGCAGTTCCCGAGGGGAGGGTTGCAAACACTCCCGAAGAGGCTGCTACGATTGCCGCCGAGATAAAATCTCCGGTGGTGATAAAAATGCAGGCTTGGACAACGGGAAGGGCGGATATGGGAGGCATCAAATTCGCCGACACTCCGGAGGAAGCTCAGAAAAGAGCGGGCGAAATACTCGGCACGAAAGTAAAGAATTTCATCGTTGACAGCGTTCTCGTAGAGCAAAAACTGAATATTGAGCAGGAGTATTACGCCGGAGTAATAATTGATGACAAGTCCGGAAAACCGATGATGATATTTTCTTCGGTGGGGGGAACAGGCATAGAAGAGATCGCAAAAGAACACCCCGATAAGGTCGCGCGGCTGAGCATAGATGTGATAGAAGGGTTAAGGGACTATCAGGCGAGAGAACTTCTACGCCAAACCGGTATCACCGGAAAGTTGCAATTGAAGATAGCCGTTGTTCTCGTGAAACTATTTGACCTCGCAAAAAAATATGAGGCGCGAGCCGCGGAGATAAATCCGTTGGTAATAACAGAAGAAGGGGCATTGATAGCGGCTGATTGCAGGGTTACCGTTGATGATTCCGCGGTGTTCAGGCATCCTGAGTTGGGCATAGAGATAGCGAGAGAATTAGACCGACCGCCGTCCAAACTTGATAAGATCGCCTGGGATGTGGAGAAGGACGATTATCGCGGTACGTTCTATTTTATTCAGATGGCGCAAGGTTTTTCTAAAGAGGAGAACTATGTAGGATTTCACGGCGCCGGCGGCGGCGGCTCCATGATGTCGATGGACGCGCTGATTAATAAGGGGTTTAAAATAGCCAATTTTGTTGATACGAGCGGGAATCCTCCGGCATCAAAAGTATACCGGGCAGCAAAAATAATACTTTCTCAAAAGAACATAGTAGGGTATTTCGGTTCAGGTTCGGGTGTTGCGTCACAGGAACAATTCCATTCAGCGCGCGGATTGGTTAAGGCGTTCAGGGAGGAGAATCTTTCAATTCCGGTTGTGATACGGCTCGGAGGAAATCAGGAAGACAGAGCGGTGGAGATTCTCACGGAATATACCAAAGACTTGCCTGTTCCCGTAGAAGGATACAAGAAGAACGACAGCGCCGACTTTTGCGCTGAACGGATGCAGTCCCTCGTAGAATCTTTTGAACAGAATTCAGTTGAGGTAGAACGGTTCCAACCTCCCCTGCAGGAGAAACCTTACTCCTTTAAAACACTGACAGGCGAGATAATTTATGATCATGCGTTGTGCGCCGATTGTACGGACAAACCATGCATAGCATCCTGCGAGCCTGAAATACTTAAATTAGAGAACGATCTGCCTGTGCTTGCCATCAGCGAAGAGGAAGCGGCAAAAGGCAAATGCACCGAATGCCTCGCATGTGAGCAGGAATGCCATTTTTTTGGGAATAAAGGAGCTTATATAAGCCTCCCGATTGAAGGATTATCAGGTTGAACAGAATGAAAACGGTTGAAAAGTTGACAAGGTTGGACATTCAAGGAGAATTGAGAGAGAAGATCCTTCCTTTGTGCAGATTACAAAAAGGCGAGATATGGGAGGACCCGGTCAATGGACATCGGGTCGGAGTTCTTGACGCTTCGGATACCGATCATATCAACAAGTTGATGAACGGTGAGAAAATTGACCTGGCATTGAACGATCCTCCATACAACGTCGCGGTTGGAAGCGAGAACACGGCTAATCTTTCAAAAATAGACATAAAAGAATATCTGCGGTTTTCCAAAGATTGGATAGGTAATGTAGTGGATAACCTGAACGAGAAGGCTCACTTTTATCTGTGGATAGGAGCCGACTATAAAGATAATTTTCAACCGCTCCCTGACTTGATGATTCTGCTGCGTAATTTTACAGAGCTTACGCCACGGAATTTGATAACAATGCGGAATCAGAGGGGTTACGGCACGCAAAAAAATTGGATGTGGGTGAGGCAGGAGTTGTTGTACTACACTAAGGGCAGCCCGGAATTCAATATTGAAGCGGTATATACGGATATTCCGAAGATATTGAAGGGTTATTATAAAAAAGTAAACGGCGAACTGAAAGAAAATATCGAACGGGGTAAGTCGGATAACATCCGCGCGGGCAATGTATGGGTAGATATTCAGCAAGTATTCTACCGTATGGAGGAGAACGTTCCCGGCTGTTATGCTCAGAAACCTCTGAAGGCTATCGCCCGGATAATAGAATCAAGCAGCAACGAAAACGAGATCGTGTTGGACCTTTTTTCTCACTCCGGGACAACTCTTATCGCAGGCGAGCAGTTGAAAAGAAAAGTATTTACGGCAGACTCCGATCCCATCTTCGCGGAAATTACGATAAGGCGATTGGAGCGGCTCAGAGAAGAAGGGAAAACGGGATGGCAATGGAATAATCCGTTTCCGGAATTGGATGAAGAAATAATTCAGGAAAAAGTGGTCTGAATGTCTATCCTTATTGACGAAACAAAAAAGGTGATTGTTCAGGGGATTACCGGTCGTGAGGGGATGACTCGGACCAGACTCATGATGGAATACGGAACCCGGGTAGTTGCGGGATGTACTCCCGGCAAAGGAGGGCAGGAAGTTCTCGGAGTGCCGGTTTACGACACCGTTTTTGAGGCTGTGGAGACGCACGGTGATTTCGATGTGAGCGTGGTTTATGTTCCCGCTCCGTTAGTGAAAAACGCTACTCTTGAATCCATCGAAGCGGGAATAAAACTTATTGTCCTTGTGCCGGACAGGGTGCCTATCTGGGATGTGATGGAAATTGCGCGGGCGGCGGAACTTTCCGGCGCGACGTTCGTCGGTCCGAATACGCTCGGCGTTTTGAGCGTTGACAGGGCGGTGCTCGGAATGATAGGCGGGAATGCCGCATCGGCACGCGAATGGTTCAAGAAAGGGAATGTCGGAGTCGCTTCCCGGAGCGGAGGAATTACCTCCTCTATCGGTTATTATCTCTGTCAGGCGGGAATCGGACTTACGACTCTTGTTCATGTCGGCGGCGACCCGATAGTCGGACTGCCTCATCCAAAGGTGATGGAACTGTTCGAGCAAGACCCGGATACGGAAGCGGTAGTGATGTTCGGTGAGATAGGCACTTCGCAGGAAGAGCAGGTTGCCGACATGATAGAACTTGGGAAATTCACGAAACCGCTCATTGCGTATATCGGTGGGAAAGCGGCGACTTCAGGCACCCGCTTCAGCCACGCGGGAGCCATAGTCGAAGGAAATACGGGAACGCACGAAGGGAAGGTGAGACGGCTCCGCGAAGTAGGAGTAACAGTTGTGGATGAGTTCGGCGATATTCCCGACGCTACTATGAAATTGATGAACTCTTTAAATTGAACTTGAGGTCGATTAGATGACAGAGAAGAAATGGAAAACGGCTATAACGGAAATCGAGCCGAATAAGATAAAGCTCAGGGGATATCCGCTTGACGAATTGATGGGCAATATCTCATACGCGGAGGCGGTCTATCTCGCGCTTAGAGGGGAACTGCCGACGCCGAAAGTCGGTAAACTCATTGACGCGATACTCGTCTCCTCGATAGATCATGGAGTAACGCCGCCGTCGGCAGTGACGGCGATGACGGTCGCTTCCACAGGCGCGTCACTCAACTCGGCAGTGGCAGCGGGCATACTTGCCATATCAAAGTTTCACGGGGGCGCGATAGAGGCGTGCATGGGCATCCTTCAAGAAGCGAAGGAGTTGGTTGACGATGGCAAATCGACAGACGAAGCCGCCGAATTACTTGTAAGTTCTTACAAGGAAAAGAAGAAACGGATGTCCGGTTTCGGGCATCGTGTGCATACGAACGACCCGCGTACGCCTCGTCTGTTTGAATTAGCGGAGGAAGCAGAGCAATCAGGGATCTACATCGAGCTTATAAAAGCCATTGAAAAGGTTCTTGCAAATTCAACCGGGAAAAAACTGCCGATAAATGTTGACGGAGCGATCGCCGCCCTACTTTGCGAACTTGATTTCTGGAAAAACCTTGCCAACGCATTTTTCATAATGGCGCGTGTGCCGGGATTGGTTGCTCACGTTGCGGAAGAACAGGAACGGCAACGACCGATGAGAAATATAAATTCCGCAGAGCACGAATATGATGGACCTGCGGAGAGACATTTAGAAGAATAACAGGAGTGATTTAGAGAATGAGAGACGCGATAGTAGCAACATTACCGGAGCTCGGGGAAATTGAGGACGTCGGGCTTCGAGATAAAGTAATAGCAGTCTGGGACGAAGCGCTCAAGAAGAAAGAATGGAAGATAGAAACGCTGAAACGTATGCCGTTTACGCTTCTCGTTGCTGAAGTGAATATAAGTTTCATAGAGCATGTCCGTACGGTCTGCAAGATGTGCATTGCGATGGAGAAAGTGCTGAATGAGATGTACGGCGACAGGGTGAACTTGAATCATGATTATCTTGTTGCGGGGGCGCTGCTCGCAGATGTGGGAAAAATCTATGAATACGATGATGTTGACGGTAATTTCGTTAAGAGCGAGCATGGGAAGTATCTGAGGCACCCGTTTAGCGGGGTCGGACTTTCATTTCGTCATGACCTGCCGGATGAGGTGATGCATATCATCGCGGTTCATTCCAAAGAGGGCGCCGGATTTCAGAGGACAGCCGAGGCGATTATTTTCCATCATGCCGATTTTACCGATTTCGAAATTATCGGAGGGTGATGAAGATCGTGAAATATATTTATTCAACCACCCCTCAATCCCCTCCTTGCGAAGGAGGGGACATTTTGCTGATAACTCAGGGTATCAATCGGAAAGAAAAAGAATACGAGGGTAAGAGAATTAGGTTGAGATATTTGTGATATATTTGATGTCTGATTTCCCTCCTTGCGAAGGAGGGAACACTATGCCGATAGCTCGAATAGAGAATGAAATTAATCAAAGAAATCAACATCGGAATTCCCCTCCTTTTTAAGGAGGGGGCAGGGGGTGGTTAGGACATTCTCCAAATGACAAATATTAAAATAAATAAAATCGAACAAAAGAGAAGAAGGCAAAAATTAAGAAATAGCTCTACCCCATGGGAACGGAAATTATGGAATTATCTAAAAAATTCGCAATTAGAAGGATACAAGTTCCACAGGCAGCAGGGGATTGAAAACTATATAGTAGATTTTTATTGCCCTAAATTAAAATTGATAATAGAAATTGATGGTGGCGGGCATTATAAAACTGAAAACAGAGAATCAGACAAAATTAGGGAAAATAAATTAAAAGCATTGGGATATAAAATCCTCAGGTATACAAACATAGAAGTTCAACAGAACTTGATTGAAGTTATTGAAGACATTAGAAGAAAGTTGTAATATTAAGAATTGAGCTTTAACCAATAGAAAGAAGGAATAAAATGGGACAAACTTTTGCTGAGAAAATACTATCGAAATACTCGGGGAAGACGGTTGTTCCCGGCGAGATAGTTGAAATTAAACCTGATATTGCCATGTCGCATGACAATACAGCTGCAATAAGCGGGATATTCGAGCAGTTAGGAGTTGATAAATTGGACGATCCCGACAGGCACGTAATCGTGCTTGACCATTGCACGCCGCCTGCGAACGAAAAGTTTGCCATGAATCATAAGATCACCCGCAACTTCGTGAAGAAACATGGTATCAAACATTTTTTCGATATCGAGCAGGGTATATGTCATCAGGTAATAATCGAAAACGGATTATGTCTGCCGGGCACCGTAATGGTAGGCGCTGACTCGCATTCGACCACATATGGAGCATTCGGCGCTTTCGGTACCGGAATCGGCAGGTCGGAAACAGCCGTCATCATGGCGACGGGCAAGATTTGGTTCCGGGTGCCTGAAACAATAAAAATAATCATAAACGGCGAGTTCCCGGAAGGCGTCGGCTCAAAGGATTTGATCTTAAAGATAGCGGGTGAGATAAAGGCGGACGGAGCGTTATACAAAGCGGTAGAATTCGCCGGTCCTACCATCGAAAATATGACTATCTCATCGCGAATAGTTCTTCCCAATATGGCGGTTGAATTAGGAGCAAAGATCGGTTATATGATTCCGAACAAGGAAACGCTTGATTATCTTGACGGCAGAGCGCAAAAAGAATTTGAAGTCGTTGAGTCAGACCCCGATGCGAACTTTGAGAAGGTATTGGAATTTGATATTTCCGATCTGGTACCTCAAATCGCATGTCCTCACACCGTTGATAATGTCAAACCTATTACCGAAGTTGAGGGAACGAAAATAGACGAGGTATTTTTCGGTTCATGCACAAATGCAAGGCTTGAGGATTTTGAGGTCGTCGCAGCCGTCTTAAAGGGAAATCAGATTCATGCGGACGTAAGAATGTTGGTGTTTCCCGCGTCGAAAGATATATTCCTTGAGGCGATGCGGCTTGGATATGTGCAAACGATCGCGGAAGCGGGCGCGATAATCATGAACACCGGCTGCGGACCGTGCATGGGAAATCATGAAGGCGTGCCTGCCGACGGAGAGGTAGTTTTGGCTACTAACAATCGAAATTATAAAGGAAGGCTCGGCAACAAAGAATCGGACGTATATCTTTCAAGTCCGTTGGTGTCCGCTCATTCCGCTATCAAAGGGTTTATAACAGACCCGAGAAATAACTGAGGAGTTGTTATGAGTATCAAAGGAAAAGTCTGGAAATACGGTGATGATATAAATACCGATGTCATCTTTCCGGGAAAATATACATACACTATTTCTGACCCGAACGAAATGGCGGAGCACGCTATGGAAGATCTCGATCCCGATTTCGCAAAAAATGTGCAGGAAAATGATATTATTGTGGGCGGGAAAAATTTCGGCTGTGGTTCCGGACGCGAACAGGCGGCGGTCTGTGTTAAGATGGCGGGAATCAGGGCGGTAATCGCAAAATCATTTTCACGGTTATATTTTCGTAACTGCGTCAATAACGGTCTGCCTGTCATAGTATCTGCGGAAGCTGTGGATGCTATCGAGAACGGAGAAATCATAGAAGTTGATATGGATAACGGCACGATAACCTGTTCTGCGGGAACTATCAAATTTCCGCCGTTGCCGCCGGAAGTAAGAGGAATATTCGAAGATGGAGGATTGATACCTCACACCAAGAAAATCTTGGGAACGGATTAAACAATTAGAGGGAGTAAATGGCAAAACATAAAATAGCATGGCTGCCGGGTGACGGCGTAGGAAAAGAGGTGATGGAAGCGGCGAGGATAGTGTTAGATAAACTGAAGTTTGACGCTGAATATACTCATGGAGATATCGGTTGGGAGTTCTGGCGGACAGAGGGAGAACCGCTTCCTGACAGAACAATCGAAATATTAAAAAACAGTGACGCATGTCTGTTCGGGGCAATTACGTCAAGACCGAGAGATGAGGCTCAGGAGGATCTGATTCCTGAATTAAAGGGAAAGGGTTACGAGTATTTCAGTCCTATCGTGCGGTTGCGACAAGAGTTCAATTTGAGAACAAATCTACGGCCGTGCAAGGCTTACAAAGGTAATCCCCTGAATTATAAAGATGACATTGACTTAGTGGTTTTCAGGGAAAACACAGAAGGCTTGTACGTCGGTATTGAGTTTCATCCTATGAACAAAGAGGTGCTTGACGCGCTTGTGAGGAATCATCCGAAAGCTAAACGGTTTGCGGATGTGCCTGCGGAAGATATGGCTTTTTCCGCTCGAATTATCACCCGGAAGGGCGCCGAAAATATAATTCGTGATGGATTCGAGCATGCGAAGAAATTCGGGTACAAGTCGGTAACGGTAGTCGAAAAACCGAATGTGCTTAGATCAACAAGCGGACTTGTAATTCGAGTCGCACGTGAGGTAGCGAAAGAGTATCCGGGTATAGAACTCTGGGAAACTAATATCGACGCAATGGTGATGTGGCTGGTAAAAAATCCTCTGGATTATGGTGTTCTCGTGGCTACAAATATGTTCGGAGATATTATTTCAGACCTGTGCGCGCAGCTGGTGGGAGGACTTGGATTCGCTTCAAGCGCTAATTTAGGGGATGACTTTGCGGTCTTTGAACCGACTCATGGCTCCGCTCCGAAGTACGCGGGTCAGTATAAGGTGAATCCGATCGCTATGCTGCTGACGAGCAAGATGATGCTCGATTATTTGGATGAGAAGGAGATGGCTGAGGCTTTGGAAAAAGCGATTGCCGGAGTAATTGAAGATGGAAAAGTAAGAACGTATGATATGGGTGGTGATGCGACAACGATCGAGATGGCAGAGGCGGTTGCGGAAAGGTTGTAAAACATTGGTATTATTAACTCTTGACATACGGCTGATAAGTATGTATATTGAGTACATAAGTAAGATACATAAAGGGTGTGCATATGATTAAAACTACAGTTGTTCTTGATGAAGAGCTCCTGGAAGATGCAAGAGAAGCTATCGGCGCCAAGACTAAAAAAGAAACAATTGAAACAGCCTTGCGAGAGATAGTGAAACAACGTCAGAGGGATTTACTCCGTAAAGAGATGGGAACATATAAACTAAATCTCACTCAGGAAGACCTTGAGAAAATGAGGTCGGATGACTGACGAAGTCATTATAGATTCGTCTGCATGGATTCACACTCTCCAATCGAAGCAAAAGACCCATATTTATCACAGGGTCAACGAGTTAATAATTAATAATAAAGCGGTTACAGTTCCAATTGTAATCATGGAACTGTTGGGCGGAACGAGAACCCTACAGGAATTCCAACGCCTAAAAGATAGACTTGGCGGATTGATCTTCATCGATTTTTCCAGTGAGGCATGGGAAGTCGCAGCCAAGTGGGGATTTGAGATCAGAAGAAATGGCATCAGCGTTCCTAATGGGGATATACTGATTTCCGCGGTGGCATTTATTAACAATATTGCGGTTCTACATGCTGACAAGCACTTTGATATGATTGGAGAACAGTATCCGATTAAGTTTGAAAGCATGATTGACGAGATTTAATAATGGAGAAATTTGACACAAACAAATAACAAAACAATAGCCCGGCGGATGGCGGATTTTGCGTTGGAGTTGAAATATGAAGAGTTGCCTGACGAGGTGATCGAAGAGGTAAAACGGTATCTTTATGATTCGATCGGGTGCGCCTTTGGAGGTTATCAGGACCGTGACGTAAAGGGTCTGTCTGATATTTACATGGATATGGGTGGTAAACCGGAAGCGACTCTTATCGGGAGCGGAGTAAAACTTCCTGCTGCAAACGCCACATTCTTAAATAGCGTGATGGTCAGGGCTTTGGATTTTAACGATATATATTGGAAAGATGATCCTTCTCATCCCTCGGATATTATTCCTGCCGCGCTCGCTATGGGTGAACGGCAAGGCTCGACACTCAAAGAAATAATCGTTGCGATCGTGTTAGCGTATGAATTTGAACAACGGCTTTGTCTCTACGCTAAACCGGGAATTCGTGAGCGTAAATGGCACCACGCGACTCTGACTCAGTTCGTGTCGCCGATTGTTGCCGGAAGGTTATTGGGATTGACCGCAGAACAGATGGAGAATGCGATCGGCATTTCGGGCGGGCACAATTTCACACCCGGAGCCGCAGCCGCCGGGCAACTCTCTATGATGAAGAATACGGTAGATCCGATGGCGGTTCAGAGCGGGATTATTGCGGCGTTGATGGCGGAAAAAGGATATACAGGCACTAAGGCAATATTCGAAGGGAAAGAGGGGTTGAACGACATTATGGGACCGGGCTGGGATGAAGACGCGCTTCTTGGAGGTCTTGGCGAATCGTATAAGATTCTCGAGTGCTCCATGAAAGCGTTTCCTACCGAAGCGTTGACTCATTCCCATATAACCTGCGCCTTGAAAATAGTTCGCGATCATGACGTAAAACCGGAGGAGATCGTCGAGATTAAAGTTACAACGATAGCAAGAGCGGTGGATATACTTTTTGATTCGGAGAAATATAATCCGAAAAATCGTGAAACTGCCGACCACAGCTTGCCGTATGTTATTGCGGCTGCTGTAGTTGACCGGAAGATAACTACGGATCAATTCAACGATGAAAGGATTAATGACCCTGTGATACGGTCGGTCCTTCCAAAGATTGTCGGTGAGGCGAGCGATGAATTCGAGCGTATGTTTCCTGATAAACAACCTTCAAAGGTTGTAATTACGCTTACGGACGGTTCGTCTTATAAAGCTGAAGTTGACTATCCGAAAGGAGACCCGAGAGAGCCGATGACGCAGGAAGATCTCGACGTGAAATTCAAGTCACTGACGAGTAAGCTGATGGATGACGAGAAGAGAGAAAAAATAAGACTGACAATTTGGAACTTAGAAACGTTAAACAATATAGAAGACTTGATGAATGAGTTAACACTGACAAAATGATTGGAAAAGGAATTAATGAGCGAAAATAACGGTACTTATAAAAAAGTAATAATAATCGGATCCGGGCCCGCGGGATTGACAGCGGGACTGTATGCAGCAAGAGCAAACTTGAATCCTCTGGTTCTTGAAGGAACCCAACCCGGAGGGCAACTGACAATTACCACTGATGTGGAAAATTATCCAGGATTTCCCGATGGGATTCTCGGACCTGAATTGATGGATAAGATGCGTCAGCAAGCAAGCAAGTTTGGAGCGGAATGTAAATACGAAACGGTATCCGAAGTAAATTTTTCAGAACGTCCATTCAAGGTTAAAACCGAGAAAAGTGAGTACGCGGGTGATACGGTAATAATATCAACAGGAGCCTCAGCGTTATTCTTAGATGTACCCGGTGAGGAGAAGTATATGGGAAGAGGGGTGTCCGCGTGCGCGACCTGTGACGGATTCTTCTTTTCCAATCAGGAAATAGTTGTGGTCGGCGGAGGTGATACCGCCATGGAAGAAGCTACCTATCTTACGAAATTTGCAAAGAAGGTTCACATCGTTCACAGACGTGACGAACTTCGAGCATCAAAAACTATGCAGGATAGAGCGAGGAAGAACGAAAAGATAGAATTTATATTTGATACGGTAATTGATGAGATTGTTGGAGACGATGATGCCGTGAACGGTGTTAAACTGCGAAACGTTAAAAGCGGAGAAGTGTCGGATTTCCCTATAGAGGGGGTCTTCATGGCTATCGGTCATACTCCTAATACCAGCATTTTCAAGGGGAAACTCGATATGGATGATGTCGGCTACCTCAAGGTGAAAAATGGTTCGACCAGGACTAATATTGAAGGAATATTTGCTGCTGGCGATGTGGCAGACCACGTGTATCGTCAAGCCGTAACAGCTGCGGGAACCGGCTGCATGGCCGCGATAGACGCAGAACGATGGTTGGAAGACCAAGCGAACTGACTTGTCAGAAGTTCCCTTTCATCCGCAGTTAGTTCATTTTCCGATAGCATTTATCGTTCTCAGCTTTATTTTCGATTTTATCGGAGCTCTGCGCAATTCAAAAAAATGGATTCAGTTTGGCGGTATCATTCTATTAATCGCCATTATTAGCGCCTTTGCCGCCCTTCAAAGCGGCGAATCTTCTGAAGAGATGCTCAAACCAATGACCGAGAGTCTGCATGAAGCGGTTGAAGAGCATGAAGAATTAGCGTCATCGACCTTCTTTTTTATACTATTATTAGGAATTATCAGAGGGTGGCTTCATTTAAAAGGGCTGTTTAACTCATGGTTACGCTGGGGTTATATCGTTTTGACGGGAACGGCGGTAATCATGATATTAAGAGTAGGATATTTGGGAGGCAAATTAGTATATCTGCATGGAGCCGGCGTAAACAGGACTCTTCCCGAATCCAAATAACATTGAGCGTTACATTTTGATTATAATAAAGTAATAAAGCGGTTCTGTTGTAATCTTTCTTACATGCAAATTGAGCCAATATCTATATAATTCTTTTAGTGTGGAAAATTAATAATATGAAAGGATTACTGTGAGTCGAATAGCAGTACTGAGTCTCCTGATAGTGATTATTTCAGGGTGTTCAAATAGCAGTGAACCAAATTTGGACGGATGGAATGAGCTTCCTGACGTAATTATTTCAGGCGGGGTCCCCAAGGACGGAATTCCTGCTATTAACAATCCGATATGGGACACTGCAGCCGAGGGAAATTGGCTGGATGACGACTACTTAGTAGTGGGCGTAGTCATCGATGGGAAGGCCTTCGCCTATCCTCATAAAATGATGGATCAGCATGAAATAGCCAATGAGCCAACGAGCACCACACCCTATACGGTTTCATTTTGTCCCCTGACAGGTTCCAGCATAGTGTTTAAAACAACTATCCTCGGAACAATCCATACTTTTGGCGTTTCAGGATTATTAATGCAGAATAATTTAATTATGTTCGACCGGCAGACCGACAGTAATTGGCCGCAACTTAGATTGCAGGCTGACCAAGGATCGTTGATAAACACAAAATTGGATTTAATAAATCACACTGAAATAGAGTGGGGTGGATGGAAAGACCTTCATCCGGGAACACTTATTATGAACAGAAATTCGGGTGGTAGGGATCCTATTGCATATAACGCAACATTTTATGACGGTTATAGACAACCCAACGCGTCACCGCTATTTCCCATGAGCTTTAATGATTCAAGGTTGCTGCCGAAGATACGAGTATTAGGCGTCTTCGTGGAAGGTGGTACTAAAGCGTATCCCATGAACAGTTTCGACAATGGCAGAGCGGTTATTAACGACCAGGTAAATGGAGCAACAGTTGCAGTATTCGGAGACCCGGATTCGAGAATGATGAGAGCATTTTTCACCAATGTAGACGGTCAAACATTAACATTAAAGTTAAAGGCGGGGAGTGATACGGGGTCGCTTTCTAAGGTGAATTTTATTGATGATGAAACAGGCAGTACATGGAATATTGATGGGAAAGCGATTTCAGGAAGTTTAATTGGTGAGAAAATGTCGCAGCCGCAATCGTATGTCGCTTACTGGTTTGCATGGAGCGCGTTCAACAGAGGAACGGACCTTTGGGGAGGATGATATTATGATAAAAACAGCAAATTTAATATTTTTCTTACTTCTGTCATTTATTTTGAATCGTGATGCGGAAGCGCAGCTATGTTGTACGACGGGTTCTGCGTCCGCAAGTTCCTTTGAAGTAGGTGTTACTCCGAAGAACACTTTGAGATTAAGCCTCGGACATGAGTATAACGCGTTGAGCGGAACATTCGTCGGAAGTAAACGCACCGACAGTAATATTGTCGGAAGCGGTTCTGTGCAAGCTTATACTTTACAAGCGCATTACGGGATCACTCGCAGGTGGGGAGTAACGCTCTCCGCTCCGTTTGTGAAGAGCCGCAGAACGTTCGACGGTCTAAATACGTTTTCAGCCTCGGGAATAGGGGATTTAAGCTTTCTATTGAAGTACAGTCTGAAACCTTTGAACATCGCTTCAAGCACAGAAATTGCGGTTGGTTCAGGATTCAAACTGCCAAGCGGCTCTAAAAATGTCGTTGATGACGGCACCTCATTAAATTTTAATCTTCAACCCGGCACAGGCGCATGGGATTTAATTCTGTGGGGTTATTATTACAAGACCTATCTTCCTTCTGGCTGGAGCGGTACCCTATCGGTCTTGATAAGGATTCCGGGAACAAATTCCGATGGTCTTCAATACGGTAATGAACTTTTATATTCTATCGTCATAAACAGACGAACAAGCGCATCCACACAGTTTTCTTTGAGATTTAAAGGGAGGAATTCTTCTCAGGTCAGTATCGACAAATTTGAAAATCCTAATACAGGCGGTATAATCACTTTTATTGCTCCAAGTATTGTCTGGAACCCTGTTCGACTTTTTTCGGTAGAAACCGGAATAGATGTTCCTGCCTTCTATTCAGTTTCAGGGACTCAGCAGGCGCTCGATTTTCGCACGTTCATAGACGCGAGTATTTATTTCAATCTATAATTGAATTCATTGTAGATTTTTATCCTTTTAACTTGCATAAACCTCAATAGCAAGTTTATCTTTTTGCCTTAAACTTAGTTTTCATTTAATTAGGGAGAGGAGATGTCCTCAAAAGTAAGCAAAAGCAAAAAATGGGCGGTAATTCTTGGAGCATCCAGCGGTTTCGGCGCCGCAGCTTCTTTGGAGCTCGCCAAATCAGGAATCAATATTTTAGGAGTACACTTTGACAGGCGAACCGCCATGCCTTCAATTAGAAAACTTCGGGCTAAAATAAGAGCAGCCGGAGTGAAAGAAATCTATTTTAACATTAACGCCGCTGATGATGCAAAGAGAGAAGAAGCATTACTAATTTTGAAAAAAGAGACAAAGGGTGTGAAATATCCCGTAAAACTCCTAATGCATTCGCTCGCGTTTGGGAGTCTGGTTCCGTATGTGGGCAAAAAGGGCGAGAATAATATTTTGAAAAAACAGATGGAGCTTACTCTCGATGTCATGGCGCATAGCCTTGTATACTGGACTCAAGCATTAATTTCTCATCATCTTATCGGCGCAGGCGGACAGATACTCTCGATGACGAGCGCCGGTAGTCATATAGTATGGCACGCATATGGAGCGGTTTCTGCGGCAAAAGCAGCATTAGAATCCCATACTCGTCAACTTGCGGTAGAGCTCACTACACGAAAAATAGCGGTCAACTGCATTCAAGCAGGAGTAACAGACACGCCCGCATTAAGAAAAATACCGAGTAACGAAAAAATAATAGAAGCCGCTATGAGAGTAAATCCAAATGGTCGATTGACCAAACCTCAGGATGTTGCTAAGATAATTACGATGATTGCGAATCACAGTACTTCATGGATGACGGGCAATATAATACGGGTTGACGGTGGAGAGGATATTACCGGTTAATTCGACTTGGTTTTGGGGCGTAAATAAATTTGATCCGAAGAGCAAGAGTATCAGACATGCAGGAATTAGTGTCACTATGGCACGAAATGATGAAATACCACAAGGGTATGCATCCCGATTTTCGCATCTCGGAAAATGCTGATGTGGCGGTGACTGCAAACTTCACCGCTTTGTTTGATGATTCGCATTCAGCATTTATTGTCGCTGAAGAGGATCAGAAGATTGTGGGAATGCTGATTGCCCAAGTGCGTCAGGGCCTTCCGTATACTGCTACGGAGATTTCCGGATATATCAGAGACGTTACTGTGACAAAAGCCTTCAGGGGAAAGGGGATAGGCGGCGAATTAGTGGATGCGGGTGTAAAATATTTGAAATCGCAAAACGTGGAATATATAGATTTGATAACGGGATCGACGAATAAACTTTCAAACGATTTTTGGGAAAAAATGGGGTTTAAAGAAACTCTAAAAGTGAGAACCTTATTATTTGATTCCGAGCTCTAATATTGAATAAATTTCGTCGAAAACAAAGGATGTTAGCGGCGTTTATGTTGATGCTATCTTCCTTTATATTAACATCGTTCGTATGCAAAGAAGAGCTGAGTAAAGCTACCATCCATGAAACTCGAGGAGTATGGGTTACCCGTTGGGATTACACTACAAAGATAAATTCTACAGATCCTGATTCTCAGAAAGCAGAGATCCACAGATTATTCAAAATTGCGGAGAACTCAAATCTTAATAGTGTATTTTTCCAAGTCAGAGGAGCCTTTGACGCATACTATAATTCCAATTACGAACCATGGGCGAAAACTCTTACGGATACTCTCGGTGTTTATCCCGGATGGGACCCGCTCGAGTTCGCAATCAGGGAATCCAAAGTGATGGGGTTGCAACTGCATGCCTGGGTCAACGTATTTTCTCTATGGAAAGGAAAAACTCCTCCCGGTTCAAGCTACCCTCAACATGCGTATCATTCCAACCCTGAATGGATAGCGGTTGACAGTAAGGGACTGCCGATGAAACTCAACGACCACTATGTTTACGCTAATCCCGGAAATCCTGAGGTAAGAAAACATGTGTTGAATGTTGTACTCGACATCGTAAGAAATTATGATATTGACGGTATCCACTTTGATTATATAAGATATCCAGAAAATTCGAATAATTTCGGGTATTCAAAGGATTCTATTAGCATCAGTCAATTTAACAGCAGAGAAGGAAATCCTGATTCATTAGAATGGGAAGATTGGCAGCGGCGGAATGTGCATTTATTCGTCAAAAGCGTAAAAGACAGTGTCTCCGTCGTTAAGCCGAACCTTGCCTTATCCGCGGCGGTATTGGGGAAATATAAGTTACCGGGTTGGAGTGGGTACGATGTTGTTTATCAGGATGCTGTTCCATGGATAGAAGAAGGCTGGCTGGATTTTATAGTCCCGATGACTTATACGAATAGAAAGCACGAAACTGCTTCCTTTACGAAATTGATTCATAATTGGAATAAGAGAACGGGCAAGCCAAATTCCATTCTTGCCGGAATAGCGGCATATAGAGCAGAAGGTAAAAATGGATGGGGATGGAAAGAGATTGCATACCAGATAAATGATGTAAGAAAGGAACAGTTGGGAGGCATGGTGTTTTTTAATGCGGGAGCGTTAGAAGCCGATTGGAATATCGTCCAAAAGAGTTTTTTCAAAAACAGCGCTCTACCTCAACCGGTCATCCGGCAAACCGACAGTGGAGATTTGACGTCCGTTCAAACGGTATATTCTTTTCTAAATCTCAAATAAACAGCTGAACTTTCATCATATTATCATGTTATTTTTTCAGCAATAAATTAATGACCGATAATTTAAAGTCTGCGTTGGAGAAATTTCAACAGGTTCAGGAGAGGGAAAAAGCTCTTGGCGTTTGGGAAAGTTGCGGTTCATCATTCAAGATTCAGAAGAAGCAAAATGCGGTCGGTGTTCTTTTAATCCACGGTTTCGGATCTTCTCCCTACGAAATGAAAGGCTTGGGAGATCATCTATTTCAGGCAGGAAATAATGTTTATTCGGTACGCTTATCGGGGCATGCCACTAATTTAGAAGACTTTGCTAAATCTGGCAGCGAGAGCTGGTTAATATCAGCTGAAGAAGCTTACGAAATTATTATAGGAGTTTCTTCACGCATTTTTATAATTGGTCAATCGTTAGGAGCCGGAATTTCTTTGATCTTAGGCTCCAAGGTAAAACCCGGCGGAATAGTCTCCCTTGCATGTATTCTTAATTTTATGGACAGAAAAATAAAATTCACATCAATTGCTGTTATAAGAAAGTTATTTCCATATGTAACGATAAAAGTGGATGACGACGATAAAGGATATGTTTATGATAGAAGGCCGACAACGGCAATATCAGAGTTACTTAAAGTGCGTGATAGCCTGATCAAAAATCTACCGGATCTGCGATCCCCGTTATTACTGATTCAGGCTGAAGACGATCCCGTTATTCATCCTAAAAGCGCAGAAATAATATTCAGTCAGACCGGTTCAAAAGTAAAGGAAATATTGAAACTCAAAGAAGGTGGGCATAGACTCACACTTTTACAAAAACCCAATAGAGACACACTGTTTAATAAGATCGTTTCCTTTCTCGAAGAGCAGTCCGATCGGAATCAGGACCCTCATTAGAAGATTTAGCTTAATAATCAGTGTTTCAGTTCTTAAAAGTCGCACCAAATACCTGTTGAATCTTTGCCAAAAATTTTTTAAATTATCTATGTATCATCCGCAAAACCTAAAAGAACGGTTCATGCTATTCAAAGGAATGATTAAGAAGAATGACTGTTGACGACACGATAACAAATTCATTGAACAGCTCTACATTGAAGCAATTGAATCTCGAGCCTCCGATTGAGATTCCATCGGGTACTCCGGTTTTCGAGGCTGTGGATAAAATGAGCGACAATGGATTCGGATGTATTTTGGTGACCGACGGCGGGAAGCTTGTAGGAATATTTACCGAACGAGATGTTTTGTTGAAAATTTCCATATCGGATGTGAACGAGTCCCAATCGGTAGACGAATTTATGACAAAGGAACCCGATACTTTGAAAGTTACTAATACATTATCCGATGCTGTAAGAGAAATGAGTTCTCGAGGGTATCGGCATCTTCCCATTATGGACGAGGAAAACAGCAAATGTGTTGGGATAATAACCGCAAAACAAATTATCAAATTTGTCGTAGAATTTATTCCCGAACAGGTCTATAATCTTCCTCCGAGTTTGGATCAAAGCATGTTGACCCCGGAAGGCGGGTAGTAAGAATAATGAAATGCCCTCAATGTTATCAAGAGAATTTTCCTGGAGAGGATTACTGCGTGAACTGCGGATTTGCTCTGATGGACGCAGATCTCAACAAACCCAAGAAAGGTTTTGGAGCCTTGATACTATCTGATACTGTGGAAAAATTGGCGCCGCCGGAGCCGTTAATCGTAAAACCGGATTCAACGGTGAAAGAGGCGGTAGAGTTGATGATAAAGCACGGGCATGGCAGTGTGCTTGTGGTGGAAAATGAAGAACTGATCGGGATATTTACGGAAAGGGATTTATTGAAGCGAGTGGTTAATGTAAGATTGGATGTGAGTGTCGCGAAGATTAGCGAAGTAATGACAGGTGAGCCGCAATCACTTTCGGATTCGGATTCAATCGCATATGCCCTGAATCGCATGGCAGTACACAGCATACGCCACGTTCCCATAATGAGTAATAATAAAGTATCAGGATTTATCTCGGTCAGAGGAATGCTAAAGTATATATCCGAACATACTTTAGAGAGAACATAAAATTATAATAATCCCCGCTATTTTGCCCTAACTCCATTTAATCATTAAATTTTTCGTATAAAATAATAATCACCCGAACCCTCATTAAGGAGTTGATCATACCGAAGAGGAAAGGTCTAAAGGAAACTAATGACTGAAGAAGAGAAGAACGAACGGTTCAAAAGTATATTTAAGAAATTCAATTATGGATTATACGTTCTTGGCGGAGCGAATTCAGATTCTGAAGATCTGATAATTTGCAGCTGGGTGATGCAAAGCAGCTACGATCAGGGTGAAGTTGTTATTAACATTGACGGGAGCAGACCCATTTATTCTTTGATACAGGAAGCCGGTAAATTCACGGTTTCTGTTCTCGGGATTGATAACTTGAATGAGGCATCAATCTGCGCTCTCTCCGAAGATAAGAGGAAAGAGAAGCTCGGTAGTTTGAACTTCGCGAGAACTTCGGATAACATACCTTATCTGGAAAATTCGTTGGCATATTTTGATTGCAAGTACAGCGATTCTATAAAGATGAAAAGCAGCGTACTTTTAATCGGTACTCCAGTCGGAGGTGAAGTTCTATCCGAAGGAGATTCGCTCACTCTTCATGATTACTACAAATTGCTCGGGTAGATTCACTCTGACATAAAGGGAAGCCACTTCTCCTTGCTTGGCGGTTCTGTAAGCAAACTGACTACTATCAAAGTAGACACGGAGAGAAAGATCGCAGGAATAACGGCGTCTATTACCACTCCGCTTAATCCGAGTGAGGCGGGCACGGTAACGTCCATTCCGAAATTTTTCCAAATAATGGTAACGAAGGTGCCTACAAGTATAGATGAGACGCCGCCGGGCGTAGTGGCTCTTTTCCAGAAAAATGACGCTAATAACGCCGGAGTGATGCCCGCTCCGTAAATAGTGTAAGCATAGAGCGCGACAGAAAGAAATTTATCGTCCAATGTTGACAGCAGATACGCGAGGATACCCAGTACGACAACTACTATCCTCGATAGTAGAACGATCTTTTTTGGTGAAACGTCCGGTTCTATGAACCGTTGATAGATGTCTCTTACCAGACTTGTAGCCGGTACGAGAAGATATGAATCGGCGGTAGAAACAATTATACCGATTACAGTACTTATGATGATAACTCCAAGCACTACCGGAAGATTATTGAAAGCGGCATAAACAATTACACGACCCGGAATCTCCAATCCCGGATTAAGCGCGCTCGCTATCCATGCGGTTAGTATAATCATTACCTCTACGACAGCAACACCGATAAGCATATATATCACAGATTTTTTAGCTGTAGCTGCGTCCTTAGCCGAAAAAAAACGCTGATACATATTTGCGTCGCCAAGCATCAGAAGGAAGGCGGGAAGGAGTAAACCCACAATTTCCCATCCACTCAATATTCCTGTGAAGTTAAAATGACTATCAGGTAACAGCTGTCTCATTCCCTCGATGCCTCCGACTTCGACAAAGAGAAAGGGTACGGCAAGAAAGATGCCTATGATAATGAGAACGCCATTTACGAGGTCGGTATAAGCCACAGAAAACATACCCGCCATGGCGGTGTAGAGTATAACAAACACGGCGGAAATTATTACGCCGGTGGAGACATCTATGTCGGGATTGATAATATTTATAACCGCGCCGCCTGCGCGATATTGATACGATACTATCGTAGTATATGCGATGACGACCGTTATGGTGCCTAATATGCGAGCCCATTTATTGTACCTGACTTCAAGGATATCCTGAACGGTAAACTGCTTGAAGTTTCTTACTTTATCGGCTATGAAATATAATACTATTATCCCCAGAAAACCGGAGATTGGCAGGATCAAGGCGATGATTCCTATTTCATAAGTTTTTTCAGCATTGCCGAATATGCTGCCGGAGCCGATCCAGGTTGCCAGGAGAGTACCCACAAGAACATAGGTGGGTAATTTTCGTCCGGCGACCATAAAATCAGCCTGGTCTTTGACATTTCTGCTTCTGACCGCTCCTACAACGATGAGGATTAGTAAATATATCAGCGCAACCCAAAAGTAGACCATATTTCGGCAGCTCCTTAAATTTTATTTGTTTAGTTAATCGCTCAATATTCTGTTTCAGTTGACAATGTGACCGCCGAGCCTGCCGGATAAGTACTCCGCTACCAACTTGGCGTGGGAAATTGTCCACCCGACAGACTCTTTTGAAACGGGCACAACATTGATCTCGTTCGCGCCCGGATCGTATAAAATTTCTAAATGTCCGCTGTTACCATTTTTTTTGAGAAGCCAAATTAACCCGCCTACAGGATTTTTAACGTTACTTGAAATAGCAGGAGTGAGTCCCAAGGTTTTACCGCTGTCGGCAATAGCGGAGAGGATGTCTCCCACTTCTAAAACCTCATCTATACCTGAAATACGATATTTTTGCATCAAAGACCCAGGTCTTTCTTATGAGCATCACTTAATTTTTCGCTCCCGTGTTTCAAAACATATGGAACCGCGCTGTTCTTTTGTTCCATCAAAAATAGGTAAGCAGAATTCTCATCGGCTCGGGCAGCCTCCCGAATCGCCCATGCGACGGCTTTCCGAACCATTTTGTTATTATCGGCAACGAGAGGACGGAGAACTTCAAAAGTTGCCGTGGGATTGGAATGCCCGCCGTGATTCAAGGTTACGGTAGCCGCTGCGGCAAACCTGCGTCTCCAAACATTTGTTTGCTTAGCCCACTTCTTTAAATCGGTAATGAGGTCGATATTCGCTAAGAGTATTTTCCCGGCAAACTGTGTCGCAAGTTGGTCGCATGTCTCCCAATTGGAGATGTAGTCTACCCAATTATCTATTAGTTTCCATGCATCTCTATCCATCTTTTTTACTCTTTTAGACAGCGCAAAAATCGCGAATAACTGTTCTTCGCGACCCTCAGTTTTGAAACATTCATCAGCGAGTATAAGCAGATCGTCAGTGTCCAGCTCCTTTCCATGTTCTTTCATGAAATCGTTTGTGATGGTTTTTATGATTGGAACTCTGACGCCTAATACTCTGTCCTCATCATCGATTATTTTTTTCATTGAATCAACGTAACCGGGATCGATATTGGAACTGAATTTTTCTTTAAGGGAAATGATTAACTTCTTTGCGTCTTCAGGAGTAAGCAATATCTGTCTCTTATTGATTGAATTACGGTGCTTAAAAATAACTTATACAATCAGATATGCAAGAAAAGATTTGGGGAAGAATCAAGCTTTAAAGGTTGGTAATTGTTCCACTACCGTTTTTGCAGGGGATCAGCCATTAAATTAAAACAGCTGTACGGTAAGCAAAGAAAATGTATCAGGAGCCGTTTGCGGAGATATTTTCCTTTATCCAATCGGTAGTAACACTCTTTGGTCTTTCAAGAGGAAAGCCCAGGGCGCGTGACCAGATGGAAGAAACCAATATGCCGATGGCTCTTGAAACGCCAAACAACACGGTATAATAATCATAATCCTTAATGCCGTAATGCCATTGGAGACAACCGGAATGCGCGTCTACGTTTGGCCATGGATTTTTCGCTTTTCCTTGTTCCCTGAGAATATCAGGTACGGTTTCGTAGAGCATGCTGACTATTTGGAACAGGTCATCATCAGGTAAGTGCTTCAAGGCAAATTCTCTTTGAGCGGTATAGCGGGGATCGGTTTTTCTTAATACGGCATGCCCGTAACCGGGTATTACCTGTCCGTTGTTGAGAGTTTCCCAGACGTATTCCACAAGTTGTTTCTTAGTGGGCACTCCGCCGCCTAATTTTTCCTGCAAATGTTGTATCCAGATAAGTACTTCCTGGGTGGCAAGTCCATGAAGCGGACCGGATAAAGCAGCCATACCGCCCGCAAGACTGTAGTATGCGTCGGATAAAGTAGAACCTATCAAGTGAGCTGTGTGCGCGGATGCGTTCCCACCCTCATGGTCTGCATGAATAGTGAGGTATAGTCTCATCAATTCTTTGTATTCGGGCGATTCGATTCCCATCATATGAGCGTAATTTGCCGCCCAGTCAAGGTTTTCATCGGTATGAATCCTAGTTCCATCCTTAAAAGATCTGCGGTAGATAAATGCGGCTATACCGGGTAATTTCCCGAGGAGATTCATGCAATCTTCGTATTGGGGATCCCAATACTCTTCTTTGTACATTCCCTCGTGATATCGCGTCGAAAACACTGAATCCTTTTGAAGAGCGAGGATACCCACGGAGAACTGTGTCATGGGATGCGTATCCGGCGGTAAGCCATTAATAGTATCAAAGACATGTTGAGGAGTTTCCTTACGAGCCATCCATTCATTATAAACTTCCTTCACATCTTCTTCGGTGGGGAGGTCAGCAGTCAAAAGTAGATAGAATAGCCCTTCCGGGAGCGGTTCCTCGCCGCCTTCGGCTCTCGGGAGCCGTTCTCTTAATTCAGGTATGGTATAACCGCGAAAACGTATCCCTTCGTTCTTGTCAAGCGCGGAAGGTTCCCAAACCATACATTTAATTCCCCTCATCCCCCCATAGGCTTGGGCTACACTGACTTCACCAAGCTTATAATCGCCTGATTCCTTAAGGAGTTCCTTGACCTCTTTTCGTTTCAGCTCAATCTTAGAAAATAATTTTTCTTTTAAATTTGACATCGAACTCACTGGCGACTATGCCTCCACTTCTATAATTTAAAACCTTCTATCCTTAACGTTTTCCGACTACTCCTGCAATCCCCCAAGAAAAATATTTCTTTCCAGATCTTTAACTTAACCTCGCAGCTGAACTAAATCAAGTACTCGATAAATTTACAAAAGAAATATTTCCATTTTTATCGAAAAAAAAGTAAGTAGCAATACATGCCCATCTAAAAAGCGATATGCGAATGAGCGAACGATCAGTAACCTTCGTCCTCCCAGAAATTCTTTTGCTCCTCGATTACCCGGTTAACGTATCGAGCGAGCTTTCGTTTATCCGAGGAAAGTCTGATAGTTACCTCATCCTCGGTACTCGCGCACTTCCGCATGATGGATTCGAGTTCCTCTAATTCATCTTTTTCAAGTTCAATACTCAGTTTAGCTCTCATGGTTTTTCCGCCCTATGTTTGCTGACATACTTGTTGCCTTTTATGAAGAATCTCCAATTCAAGTCCCTGGCTTTACTGATTCCTATACGGGCGCTCTGTCCTATCTCAGGTATGGATCTTCGATGAATCAGAGTTATTGAATCTCCAATAATTTGATTATTTAGCTCGGGACCGATACCAAACGCCTGGCAAAGTTTTCCCGGACCGTTTGTCAGATTAAGTAAGTCAGCAGTGTTACGCCTCTTTTGCATGAACTCTATCCCCTCAAGCGGTTCGACAGCCCTGATCAAAACGGCTCCGATGCCATTTTGTTCCGTAGTGAAATTCAAGAGGTTATACATTCCGTAATTCAGATATATGTAAATATGACCGTATGTGTCGGCGAGTATTTTTGCCTTGTGGCGGCGAGTATTGTAATGAGAAGCGTCATCAGTTTTGTAAGCTTCTGTTTCAACAATGATGCCCTTGCAATCATTATGGGATAATTCTGTCCCTAATAGTTTACGGGCTACAGACAGCGTACCGGCTGCGAAGAATTTCTTTGTCAATTCTCTCATGCAAGAAGTCGACCTCCTTCCACAGGAATGAACGCGCCCGTGATGAAATCGGAACTCTCGATGAGAAATTTCACAGTATTAGCTATGTCATCAGGAGAGCCAATCCGTTTGACGAGAGTTGATTCGGCTATTTTTTTGGTTTTTTCCTCTGAATAACCCTCTGGTAACAAGACAGGTCCGGGAAGGATACAGTTCACCTGAATAGAAGGCGCAAGCTCTACCGCCAATACTTTTGTCATCGCCCTGATGCCTCCTTTGGCAACAAAATAGGGGAGAAAATTTTTGTACGGGCGATCAACCGCCCAGTCACTAAAAGTAATGATCTTCCCGCCACCATTTTTTAACATAACTTTTGAAGCCCCCTGCACGCATAGCCAGGTTCCTTTCAGGTCGATCGAAATTTGCCTGTCCCAATCCTCTTCGGTGAGATCATCATATTTTATCGGTTTAAAATATGACGCCATCGTGATCAGAACATCAATTGAACCGAATTCATCAACGACATATTTGATCATGTTATCAACTTCAGCCGAGTTTGAAACATCAGCTTTAACGGAAATGGCGGTACTGCCCTGCGCTCGTAATTCTTTTACGAGAGATTCTGCTTCTCTCGAAGAGGTGTTATAGTGAGCGGCAATGTTCGCTCCGCTCTTTGCAAGAGTCTTCGCGACTACTTGCCCGACTCTTTTAGTTCCCGTAATGAGGACGCTTTTATTCTTTAAATCCACGATTAAAATTCTCTCTGAAGAATCATCAGGTTCTAAGTTTATATCCGATTTTAAATAAGTACAAGTTAATGGAGCCGAGAACGACCGTAGATATTACGACGGTAAGCATTGCCGTGCTTAAATCAATATCTCCTACACCGAGCATTCCGTATCTCAATCCGTTTACCATGTAAAATATTGGATTGAAAAGAGAGACTTTTGCCCAGAGCGGAGGGAGCATCGAGGTTGAATAGAAAACGCCACCGAGGTATACCAACGGAGTTATCAAGTAAGTTTGGAATATCCCGAGATGCTCGAATTTTTCCGCGATAAGCCCGGTTATCAGGCCTAACTGAGAAAATATTGCGCTGACAAAAAATAGGAAAAATCCTACTATTAGGTAATTGTCAACTTGAACGTCCATTAGTAAAAAGCCTGTAAACATTGTAATTACGCCGACAATAAGACCACGAGCCATCCCTCCGAGTGTCATGGCGGCAACCATCTCGAAATATGAGAGTGGAGAGGTAAGAATATCGGCGATATTACCCATATATTTTGACATGAACAGCGAGGAAGATGTGTTCATATATGATGAATTGATGACTCCCATCATCATCAGACCGGGGAAGATATACTGTAAATAACTTACACCTTCTATGGAGCTGATTCTCGAGCCGATAGAATATCCGAAGATAGCTATGTAAAGAAGAGCGGAAATAAACGGGGGGACTAAGGTCTGATTCGGCAGGCTCAGAAATCGGGTTATCTCCCGTTTTAGGAGAGTCCAGAATCCAATCAGCTTGCTGTTGCGGTACTCCCCGTGAGTCTCAAAAATAGATCCTCCAACTTTCCTGATTTTGTCTTCAGGTCTGCCACTTCTATGCTCGAGTTCACTAATGCTTCCAGTAGCCGCGATATCGACTGCTTCTTCTTGTCCAGAGAGAACACTAACTTCTTGCTCTTTGTTATCCTGCATTTGTACTCCTTTAAAGATTCAGGTATTTCTGTAACAGGTGAGGCGGGCGTTACCTCTATCTCCTGATATTGGATCTCTTCCATAAGTTTGTTTTTGTCGCCGTCACGGATGATCTTACCGTTATTGATAATGGCTATCTTGTCGCATAATTCCTCCGCTTCCTCGATATAGTGAGTAGTCAGGAGAATCGTAGTGCCATTCTCCCTGAGCTCTAACATTGAATCCCATATCTTTTTACGCAATTCAACATCAACCCCTGCGGTCGGTTCGTCAAGGATAAGTAATTTCGGTTTATGCATCATAGCGCGGGCAATAAGTAGACGGCGTTTCAAACCGCCGCTAAGTTTCCTGAACGGTTTTTTTCTATGTTCGGTAAGTCCGAAATATTCGAGTAATTCTTCGGTTCTCGTTTTCCGTTCGGAGGAGCTCATCCCAAAATAACCTCCCTGTAAATTTAGAACAGTATCGGCGGGGAAGAAAAAGTCGAGATTTGGTTCCTGAGGTGATAATCCCACCAATCTGCGCGCTCGCCTGTAATCATCAACGACATCGATTCCAAATACTTTGACACTTCCTGACGTTTTATTTGTTAAACCGGTGATGATATTTATGGTAGTCGTTTTGCCCGCGCCGTTAGGCCCGAGAAAGCCATAAAACTCTCCCTTTTTTATGAGGAGATCAATTCCTTTTAAGGCAACATTATTATCGTAAGTTTTTTTTAGATTTCGAATTTCGAGGGCATACTCTGACACTTACAAATCCTTTCACATTTAAGATTGGGAAGTTAAAGACTTTTCGACAGAATTTCAATAGAATATTAGCGACGCTTTTAATCGTCTTATGTATTCTTCATGACTTTTATTATTCCGGTTGTTAATCTATATTATATCCGTAAGGTGAATTGATGAAAATGTCTTCAAAATTAACTATAGCGCTCTCTTTTGTTATTATTATTTCTTCGGGAGCCGTACTCTACGCTCAATCGCTTACCTGCGCGCAATGTGGAAACAGTATCACCTCAGGAAGCTACGTGTCAGTGGATGGTAAGGTGTTTCATCCCGAGCATTTCAGATGCGCGTATTGCGGAAGAAAGATAGAGAGTGTTCAATATAATAAGCACAACGGTTATTACTATCACCCCGAACATTACGAGCAATTTATAGCTCCAAGATGCGCTGTTTGTGGTCAAGCGATTCTGGGGCAGTACGTAGAGTACGAAGGAAAAAAATATCATAAGGATCATTATGAGGAGCAAATTGCTCTTAAATGCAGCTACTGCGGCTTACCTATCAACGGTCAATATTCGATAACTTTCTGGGGAGAAACCTATCATGACTATCACGAGGGGAGAGCCGTCAAATGCGATTACTGCCAGAGGTATATTTCCGATGAGGGAACTGCGGGAGGTATTAAATACGAGGACGGAAGAAACATTTGCGGCATTTGTTTAACCAGTGTTATCAATGATGACAATGTGGCAAGGCATCTGTTTGAAGAGGTGAAAAAGGAACTCAGGCAATACAGGATTGATATACAATGGGACGAGATAGGTCTATATCTTGTGGACAGGAATTACATTGCGGGACTGTCGAACGAAACCCGGGTCATAGAAAAACAAACAGGATTTACGTATCACAGGTTCGAAACTATTCGGGGAACTGTTCGGAACAAGAAATTTGATATTTACATCCTGAGAGGAATGCCCGAGATGGAATTTATTTCTACGGCAGCTCATGAACTGATGCACGTCTGGCTGTATCTGAATGCTCCTTATGACATGGATAAGATGATGAGCGAGGGAAGCGCAAATTATGCGTCCTACCTTGTGCTCAAGAAAAGGACTTTGTTTCGCGCAAAATACTTGATCGATAATTTAGAAAAGGACAGAGACATTATCTATGGTGACGGGTATAGGAGAATTAAGAGATTAGTCAGAGCCAAAAGAGTCAACGGCTGGTTAGACATTATCACCGAGAAAGAGCGGCTGCCGTCGGGATATTAAAAAGTAAATTATTTAAAAGAAAATATGTTCTTCATAATATGACCGACAATCGCAGGGTTTTCTTTTAACCTTCTAACAGAGTAAGCGTACCAATCCTCCCCGAACGGAACATATATTCGTATTCGATGACCGTCGTTTAATATTTTATTTCTAAGTTTCTCGGTCACTCCGTAAATCATCTGAAATTCATACTCTTCATTGCTCAGACCGAGCTTGTCAATCAGCCGATAAGCTGAATCCACAAGCTGCTCGTCATGTGTCGCTATCCCTACATAACAGCCGCTTATTAGCAGCATCTCAAGTAAGCGAGAGAAATTTTGCCGTATCTCGTCTCTTTCTTTGAAGACGATCTCTGCCGGTTCTATGTAGATACCTTTGCAAAGCCGGATATTGGCTTTAAGTTTTATGAGCTCCTTAACGTCCCTCTCGCTTCTTCTTAGATAAGCTTGAATTACTGTCCCGACATTTGAATAAATCTTTGAGAACTTGGAATGAATATCAAGAGTTTTAGTAGTGAACTTAGAATCTTCCATGTCTATCCGAATAAAATTATCCAGTTCATCTGAAAGACGTATCATCTCGTCCATATTTTCAAAGCAAACGCTGTCATCTATTCCCATTCCCAACTGAGTCATCTTAATGGAGATATTCACATCCAATTTCTTTTTTGCAATAGAGTAGAGAACTTCTTTATAATTGTTTAAATATTTATCTGTTTCTTCAATATCGGTAATTTTTTCGCCGAGAATGTTTATGGTACACATGAATCCTTGCTCATTGAGATCGGCAATCACGCGAGCTGCGTCTTCTAAAGTTTCACCCGCGATATATTTTTGCGCAAAACGACTGACTACAGGTTTAGGAATTATGGGAAGAATATTGGCAATAGCCGAATTAATAAATCTCATAATATGCTGATTTCGTAATAATTCATTTGCATAAGCGTGGATAAATTATTCGGTACTCACCTGAATGACAAGAAAATTAGAGTAGTCGAGAAAAATGAAGCAAAAATCGTCAGATTATTGACGGTTTTATCTTGACACTGTTTTAAGACAGTAATAGATTAACTTCTCCTAAAATTATAAAGGGGTTTGAATAAAAGTATGCTTTGGGATTTAGGTAGTGTCTTAATGTTCATGGTAACTTCACTGGTTATCATCGGAATAACGCTGTTAATTGCCAAATTATTCCGCAGGGACAATCCAACCGAAGAAAAACTTACTTCCTATGAATGCGGAGAAGATCCTGTCGGTAATCCGTGGGTACAATTCAATATTCGATTTTATGTTGTTGCTCTTATTTTTCTGATATTTGAAGTCGAGATCGTTTTCCTTTATCCGTGGGCTACCGTTTTCAAAGAGATGGGCTTTTTTACCTTTGTAGAAATGATGATCTTTGTCGGAATACTACTCGTCGGCTATGCCTATGTATGGGTCAAGGGAGACCTGAACTGGGTATTGCCTAAACCTAAATACACAGCTGATTTCGATTACAGCAATGTTCCAAGATTTAAAAAGCCTGATGCGGAAAAAGCCCGCAAGTTACAGGCTGTAGAATAAGAAAAGAGGTTATATTTTGAGTATAATAGAGAATAAATATCGCGATAACGTGATTATTACCAGTGTGGATAAGTTTATGAATTGGGCTCGGCTTTCCTCTCTCTGGCCAATCACATTCGGGATAGCTTGCTGCGCTATTGAGATGATGGCTACCGCCGCTTCCAGATATGACCAGGATAGGCTGGGTATTATACCGAGACCCTCTCCACGTCAAGCGGACATGATGATAGTTGCCGGGACTGTGACTTTCAAGATGGCGAGCAGGATCAAGCGGCTGTACGAGCAGATGCCGGAACCGAAATATGTCATCGCGATGGGATGCTGCGCTACTTCAGGAGGTCCTTATTGGCAACACGGATATCATGTTATGAAAGGAGTAGACCAGGTTATTCCCGTTGATGTTTATGTTCCCGGTTGTCCTCCGAGACCGGAATCACTCTTAGAAGGATTCATCAAACTCCAGGATAAAATAAGACGCGAAACTATCGCTACTACCAAAGCCGCCTAAATGGAATCTTCGGAAGTATTTAAGTTAATAGAGTCTAATTACCCTGATGCACTCAAATCGACGGATTTGGAGGGAACAGAGCAGTCGGTTACCATAGACGCGAATTCTATTGTTGATGTTTGCAACTATTTGAAAACCGAATCAGAACTGCAATTTACTTCTTTAATGTGCTTATCGGGTGTGGATTATGAAGACAAAATGGAGGTAGTTTATCATCTTCACTCTTTATTGCATAATCATCGGGTAACTCTGAAGGTAGAGCTGTCGAGAGAAGATCCGAAACTGCCTACCGTAACCACCGTATGGAAAGCAGCTGATTGGCACGAGAGAGAAGCGTATGATATGTACGGTATCGTGTTTGATGGTCACCCGGATCTAAGACGCATTCTTCTTCCGGATGACTGGGAAGGATTTCCGCTCAGGAAAGATCATGTTGTCGCGGAAGAGTATCGGGGATGGACTATTCGTAAAATAAAGGACGGATTCGAGTAGAGTATGCCTGATTTGAAAACAGAAGAGATGGTCGTTCAGATGGGTCCTCAACACCCCGCGACTCACGGAGTGCTCCGGCTTGAAATTACTACAGACGGAGAAATCGTTAAAAAGATCGATCCGCATATCGGATATCTGCATCGCTGCTTCGAGAAACATTGTGAGGTCCTCAATTATCATCAGATAATACCCTTTGTAGACAGATGCGATTACCTCGCAGCGATGAATAACGAACACGGTTATGTGATGGCTGTGGAGAAGCTACTCGATATTGAATTGCCTCCGAGGGTGGAATATATTCGTGTAATTATGTCTGAACTGAACCGGATAGCGAGTCATTTGGTCGCGCTCGGAACGTTTGGTCTTGATATTGGCGCCATTACCCCATTTTTATTTACTTTCAGGGATAGAGAGAAAATACTTGATCTGTTTGAAATGACGAGCGGCGCGCGGCTACTTTATAATTACATTTGGATCGGGGGAGTGGCATTTGATCTGCCAAACGGTTTCGTGGAAAAATGCTTTGAATTTATTGATTACTTTTTGCCAAAGTTGAAAGAATATGACGATCTTCTTTCATATAACAAAATATTCATAGCAAGAACAGCTAAAGTGGCTATCATACCGCCTGCTGTTGCGATCGAGTGGGGAATAACAGGCCCGAATTTGAGAGCCTCAGGCGTTGACTGGGACCTCAGGCGTGACGAACCTTACTCCATTTATGATAAGTTCGATTGGGATGTTATCGTGGCAGACGGAAGGGTAGGTGTTTTGGGTGATTCATGGTCACGATATTACGTTCGAGTCCTTGAGATGGAACAGTCTGCGAATATAGTAAAGCAGGCTCTTGAAGGTCTTCCTTCTGATGAAAATGTGAAGTCAGCGGTTCCACGAAAGGTAAAAACAAAAGAAGGATCTGTTTTTTTCCGTTCCGAGAATCCGCGCGGTGAGTTGGGTTTTTATATAATTAGTGATGGCAGTGATATACCTCACAGGCTCAAAATGCGGTCGCCGGCGTTTTGCAATTTAAGCGCCATCTCAGATATAGGAGAGGGATTGCTAATTTCCGATCTTGTTGCGTTGCTCGGAAGTATAGATATAGTGCTCGGGGAGATAGACAGGTAATATGGACTATTTTATACAGATAGTAACAGATCTCCTGCCCGGATTAGACGGATTACCGGTTTGGCTTGTGATCCCCTCTATTATGTTTATGTTCGGAGCATTGATTTTTACGGGAATATCTATCTATTCGTTGATCATTCTTTGGTTCGAGAGAAAAATTGCTGCGCATATGCAAGACAGGTTGGGACCGATGGAAGTAGGTGGATGGCACGGGTGGCTTCAAACTGTTGCGGATGCGGTAAAGCTTCTGTTAAAAGAGGATATAATTCCCGCGGTGGCGGATAGAAAACTTTTTAAACTTGCTCCATATATTGTTTTTCTTGCCGCCTTTTCTGTGTTTGCGGTACTCCCGTTTTCTGATAAGATCGTCGGCAGCGAGCTTAATATCGGCATATTTTACATCCTTGCGGTTTCATCGATCGGCGTTGTCGGAATTTTAATGGCGGGTTGGGCTTCAAACAATAAATGGGCGCTTTTCGGTTCAATGAGGTCGGTAGCTCAACTTGTCAGCTATGAAATACCCATAGGTCTTTCGATCTTGGTTGTGGTCATGTCCGTTGGATCACTATCCATGAGAGATATAGTGATGGCTCAGGATGGCGGGATATTCAATTGGATGATCTGGCAAAACGCACCTTTTAATTTTATAGCGTTCCTAATTTTGTTTATAGCAGGAACAGCTGAGACAAACAGAGTTCCATTCGATATACCTGAAGCGGAATCGGAGCTTGTCGCCGGTTTCCATGTTGAGTATTCAGGGATGCGTTTTTCAATATTTTTCTTAGCTGAATACGCTAATATGCTGGCTGTGGGAATCATAGCTTCCACGCTATTCCTCGGAGGTTGGCAGGGTATTACCGGAGCTTCGAGCGCCCCTGGAATCGGATTGATCTGGATGTTACTCAAAGGGTTTTTAATTGTACTTGTTATGATATGGTTTAGGTGGACTCTTCCGCGATTAAGAGTTGATCAGCTTATGTACGTTTGCTGGAAAGTTCTTGTACCGATCTCGTTCATTAATATGGTCGGTGCAGGTATATGGATTGGATTATCTTCATGAGAGAGTATTTTATAGATATATTTTCGGGTGTCGGATCAGTTCTTGTCGGAATGAAAGTCACTTTCGGTCACCTCTTTACCCGTTCGGTCACGGAACAATATCCCCGTGAAAAAATTGAGATGTTCGATCGTTCCCGAAACAGGCTGCATGTGGATATAGAAGACTGTATAGGCTGCTACCTGTGCGATAAGGCATGCCCTGTTGACTGTATCCATATAGACACGATAAAAGCAAGACCAGGCGAAGATCTCGGTCTTACAGAAAAATTTGAGAAAAAGAAGACATTCGTGTTTCCTAAATTTGATATTGATATGGCTGAATGTTGCTATTGCGGACTCTGTGTATTTCCGTGCCCGACGGAATGTATCTATTGGATATCCGACTATGAATTCGCGGAATATGACCGCAGCAATCTGAATTATCATTTTGGAAATGTTACACCGGAGGATGCCCGTGTTAGATATGAAGAAGCGGAAAAATTGAAAATCGAGAAAGATAAAGAGATAGCGCTCAAAAAGACAGCTTCCGCGGCTACGAAACCCGCGGCGCCAAAAGATGACTCTAAGGAGTCAACGGATTAGAATGAACTGATGGAATCTTTTGTATTTTACATATTTGCTTTTATGGTCGTCGCAGGCGGTTGGGTGGTCATATACTCCAATAATCTCATTTACTCGGCGTTTTCATTGCTTTTTACCTTTGTCGGGCTTGCAGGATTATATGGATTACTGATGGCTGATTTTATTGCAGCCACCCAAATATTGATCTACGCCGGCGGTGTGCTAATTTTATTGTTGTTCGGAATCATGCTGACAGCCCGCAAGACGAGCATAGAGATAACTCAGTCAAATCTGCCTCGATTACCGGGAGCGATAATTTCAAGCCTGATATTTCTTCTATTGATGGTTGTGATTTTTAGCGAACCGAACTGGAATTCTGCGACGAATCCCGGTGTAAAGGAAACGGTTCCTGTAATAGGCAAGCTTCTGATGACAAAATATCTTATACCTTTTGAGTTAGCATCCATATTGCTGTTAGCAGCTCTTATAGGCTCTGTGTTTATAGCGAGAAGAGAGGATTCTTGATCACCGTCGGATTATATCATTTTTTGGTAGTGTCGGCGCTTCTCTTTTCGTTTGGGCTATATGCGGTAATGACACGCAGGAATGCCATAGGAGTGTTATTAGGAGTCGAACTTATTTTGAATTCGGCAAATCTTA
>JACZYG010000040.1 GCA_022571215.1 Fidelibacterota bacterium
CCTATATTCGGGAATTATGAATGTCGTTAGGCGGGAAATATACCTGTCGCTGATCAATAGTGCCAAAAACGACCGTTTTTAGGAAAATATTGTTTTGTCTGAAATCTTAAAGTAATTTGGCAAAGTTACTAAAAAATAAATTGTTATGGTTATAACCTATCGATCTTAGGCTTTTATCCCACAAAAGGAGGTAGGACCAACATACTCATACTTTCTTACCATTAGAATTTGGAAATGAAAAAAAAGTTGCTTAACTTGATGACCACTTTATTGTAGTAAGGTCACCTGCACACTCTCATTTATTGTTTCAATTGTTTGAAAAGGTAATTTGATTCGAATTGGGGCTACCTTTTTTTCATCTTTATACTTCCCTTCCCAAATAAGTTCTGTCATATCACCCCATATTTAATTATGGATTAGTCGTTATTATTCTGATTAAAATTTATAATCCTTAAAATTGTTGATTTATAAGAATAATGATTCGATTCAGCATTAAATCCATATTTTTTCTTTTGCAAAATTATTAAGAATAAACTCCCCCAAGAATTGACTAACATATTCAAAGTAATTTGGAATCTTGTATTTCGGGTCATTTACAAATCTGTGATGCTGCTTTAAGAAATCTCCACGAGCTATTGATACATGTAATAACGGAACAATAATTAATCCCTCCTTATCAAATCCAGTGAGACTTGCTTTAAATTTATTTCCTAGAGCAAAAGCACTCCAATGTCCGTATTTTAAGCCTACCATAAGCTTGGCTCTTCGTAAAAATTCATAAGCAAATGAACCAAAAGTAATAATTATCCTTGGACGATACTTTCTCAGAAGGATTTTATATCCCACAATTTTACTTTCAACATTTTGTCCCCAATGCATAATATTCCTAGTAGGTTTATCACCAGCATCTTTTATTGCGTTTCTAATATAAATGTTCTCGAAATTTAATGATTTCTTTGCATTTCGATAAAAATATTGCTGGAGATGATTTTCAATCGGAGTCCATATGTTGTGTCGAGCCGGATGTCTAGAATCAAGAGGATATTTTAATTGGTCCGACCAATTTTTTGGTTCAGAATCCCCTAAGAGCCATATAGGAAATGACGGTTTACCTACTGAACTTTTCAAATTCCCTCCGTGTCATGGTCATAGAAGATTAGATATCCGGTATAAGAAAAACTACCGCCTGAATAGATTTTTGGTTATTCCGGTCTAATCGGACACCTTCGCATCCTCTCTCTATCGAAGCCTAATATATTTCAACGTGTCCGATTAAGAAAGAACATTTTTTGACTTTCGCATCGATTCTCCTTTTAGATTTATCTTGTAAGCGTTGTGAACGAGCCTATCCATTATCGCGTCTGCGATGGTCGGATTATTAAAGTAGCCGTGCCATTCACTGATGGGAAGTTGACTCGTTATGATAGTGCTTCCTCTTTGAACCCTGTCTTCAATGAACTCCAGTATCTCCTGTGATTCTTTCGATTTTAAAGGGGATAACCCGAAGTCGTCCAGCACGAGGACTTTAAACCTGGATAACTTAGTTGCCCATGAGAGGTAACTACCGTCGGCACGGACAAGCGCTGTTTGAGAGAGCAGGTGTGATATTCTCGTGTAGTAGGCGGAGTACCCATCCGTGATTGCCCTATTTGCCAGAGCGCATGCTAAGTAGGTCTTCCCTGTTCCGGTTGGTCCCGAGATGATCACATTGTGATGCCGTTCGACCCAGTCGTTATTGGACAAGGAGAGGATACTCTTCCTGTCAAGACCCCTGGAATGATGGAAGTCTATCTCTTCGATAAAGGCGTCCTTGTACTTGAGTTTCGAGATAGACAGCATTCGTTTTATCCGTCTGTTACGCCTCTCTGTGACCTCGGCGTCGACTAGGTGCGCTAGGCGTTCCTCGAACGTCAGACTGCTGTATTCCGGCTCTTCCATTTGCCCTAAAAGGGCATCTTTCATCCCGTGAAGTTTCATATCGCTCATCTGATCTACGGTGTGGTTGAGTGATGACACTTAAGCCTCCTTATCTTTATTAGTTGATTCTTTACGCGTAATAGTTTGCTCCTCTGATGTTATCATGAATGAGTGGAGCCACCTCTTCATCAGCGGTCTCGGTCATCTCCAGATACGTCTTGTGCTTGAGGATCGATCTGAAGTGCGATACCCGGTAGCATCGAAGCTTTAGCATCTTCGCAGCGGAAAGTTCAACGGCTTGACTGTCGTATTTCCTTGCTGTGTTGATGATCCCGATGCAGGTTCTAAATCCCATCTCCGGATGAGGTTTATTCTCCATGATCGTTTTAACTAAGGTTTGGGTGTTCGCGCCTATTGTTCCGGCCCAGCCGATGATCCTTGATGGCGTCCACTTGGCGTACGCCCTGTGAGCGCTTGCCATATGATTCTCATTCGTTGAGCAGCTCCCTGCCTTGTAGAGCCGCCTGTGGACAGCAACACGCTTGTTCTGGTAGTATATCTCAACAAGAGTGGAGGTGTACCGGCACTGGATAGTCTTTTGAACCAACTGATACGGGACGCTGTACAGGCACTTCTCTATCTCGACATGGTAATCGATATTGACCTTTGAGAGTTTGAACTCTCTGATCACATATCCGCTGGCGGGCAATGGTTTTAACGCGGGTTTATCTATCTCTTCCATTAGACTTGCATAAGTATTTAATAAGTATGATAATAATTGAGATAATGGTAAAACCAAACGTTGCACCGGAGTTGAATAAGTCTATGATTTCTTCAAGACAATCAGTTTACTTTGTGATTAAGACCCAGCCCCGGTTGTGGATAAAGCTAAATAGTATTTACGTCCTCTCTTTAGAGATTAGTAACATGGAGAAAGCTCCTCCACAGTAGCAACGTATGGTTTACTTAATTAACTTAATAAAATATGGAGGAAAAGGCAATGAAACGACCCCGTTTTTATATTGGCATCGACATAGCAGCTGAGAGTTTCACTGCGACCATTTCAACGGAACCGGGAAAAGCTTTTGCCGGTCCCAAAGCCTTTGATAACAACATAGTTGGTTTTCAGAAGCTTTTGGAATGGTTTGAAAAAGATGAGATTCACCTTGGAACTAACATCATCTGCATGGAAGCTACCGGAGTATACGGCGAGCGGCTCTGTTACTTCCTTGAAGCGAAAGGCTACAAAATATCTGTTGAACATCCGCTTAAAGTAAAACGCGCTTTTGATCAGTCCGGTCACAAGAATGATGCTGTAGATAGTCTCCAGATAGCTGAATACGCCTATCGCTTCTTCGATGAACTCGTCGGATGGAAGCCGCGTGAGGAGACAGTTGAACAGATTAAGACGCTTCTGAGTACCAGAGAACTTTTTGTCCGGCAGAAAACGGCAAACAGCAACGCTCTTAAGGCATTGAAGAGAAAGCAGATTCAGACTCCTCTGGCTAATGAGACCCTTAAAGAGACCGTTGAAAAACTCGAAGAAAACATAGCAGTCATTGAAAGAGAGATCGAAGGGTTGATCAAACAAGATCCGAAGTTGCAGCATGGTATGAACATAACTGTCTCAGCGCCGGGGGTCGGACTCCTTTTAGGCTCCCATCTACTTGTCTTAACCGATGGATTCACACGGAATCTCAATCATAAACGGCTTGCTTCATACCTTCGCATCTGTCCCTTCGAGCGTCAAAGCGGAACCTCAGTTGTCAGCAAAGCTCGTTCAAAGCCACACGGACCTTCTATTGTGAGAAAATTACTTTATCTGGCAGCTCTCTCTCTTCGCAGTCATAACCCGCAGTTTAAAAAATATTTCCTGCGAAAATGCAAAGAAGGAAAGAGTAAACGATTAGTCATTAACAACATCGAGAACAGACTCCTGAAGGTCATCTGCGCCATGATAAGGGATGATAAACCATATATAGAAAATTATCAGTCTATGCACCCTATGACACTAAATATTGCTTGACTTAGTCATAGTATTCATAAAGCTCTCGCCTGCTTTTATTCAACTTCTTGATCGGACGGTCATTCAACTCGTCCAACAGTTCCCATATCGCTTCGTTTAAATCTTCTATAGAAAAGAACTGTCTGTGTCTTATCTTCGCTAAGATCCGCTGCTGCGCGAGTTTGACAGATAACTCCACCTTCGCTTTATCCTTTGGTTTATACGGTCGTGTGGGGATAATGACCGTTCCGTAGTGCTCCGCCATCTCCCTGTAGGTCTCATTTATAACCGGCTCATATCGGTCGGAGCGTGTGACGGCAGACTTTATATTGTCAGGCACAACGATCTCCGGGACACCGCCGAAGTAGTTGAACGCGCGCACATGGGAGAGAATGAACGAGTGCTTCTTCTGGGAGTAGGAGGCTTCGGCATATGTATATCCGCTCGCTCCTAAAGCGGCCACGAATATCTCCACATACCTTATTTCTCCCGTTTCAGGATCAATGACCTCTCCTTTGAGCCCGGAATAATCCACGAACATCTTCTCACCAGCCTTATGAACCTGGCGCATGGAGATGTTCAACTTCTTTCCCCACTCTCGGTAGAGATTGCAAAACTGGGAGTAAGCGAGCCCGTCCGGATGCTCCTCTCTGTACTCTTCCCATAACAGTTGGAGCGTGACGTTCTTTCTCTTTAACTCAGTATGGATCCAGGTAAAATCAGGCAGTACCCTCTTTCGGCAAGGTAATTCAGAGTAAGTTTCCGGAAACAAACGCCGATACACATCGTTGTCCGATATGCCATCACCATTCAAATCCTCTAATGTTATGCCGGCAGACTTAAGCCGCCTGACGTAATCGGTTACGGTAGACTTGGGTATTGATAACGCATTGGATATCTGACGGAAAGATAACTTTGATTCAAAGTGCAACTTTAATATCGTTTTGATCATTTTCACGGTAAATCTCCTTCTCCACATTCTGTTTTACTCCCTTGTCTTTAATCCCGCCTGACGGCGAGAATGGATAATTACTCACGAGATTATCTGCTCTGCATTAGAACAATATCCCGCTGAACAAGGGAAACTTACGATGGAGAGGGGTAGGGAAGTTTCGCCAACGGAAATTAGAAAATTATTCCGATGACGAGTGAAAAGTGTCCGAACTGAATCGGAATCGGTGTCCGAACTGAATCGGAATCGGTGTCCGAACTGAATCGGAATCGGTGTCCGAACTGAATCGGAATTACCAATTGGCACAAGAGTTCTTCCCGAGCCACAGACCAAAGCAGACCCCGGTGAGTTGTTGCGAACAATCGGCTTTTCTAGTTCCCCTGGGTTGATCCGAGTATTTGCTATTATCCCGGGGTTGACAGGGGTAGTTTTTCTATTCGCCGCAATTTGGATGTTGGTGGCAATGGTTATCGCGGTAAGGCAAGCTCTTGACTACCAGAGTACACTCCGTGCTGTAGGGGTCTGCCTGATCGGCTGGTTCATTCAATCGTTAATTCTTGTGTTAATGTTTTCAATTTTTTGAGGTACAGGAGAGCCAGTCTAATGGATTTTCCTGTGGCCCTCTAAACATCGGATAGCACGTAGAAAAGAGAGTGATACTCAGTTAGCGTTCTCGCCTGTTTCTTTATTCTAGGGCAGTCTCCATTCTTAGCGAACCAGAACATTGTCCGGGGGGGCAGTACTAAACGAGTATCTAAGCCTTTAGAAATTAGGCGTTTAGAGTTTTTGCCTTTGAGCTGATTAGGCTGAAAACAGCCTCTGTTCTTCTCAGTAGTTATTCTTCTTCAGCGGTAGGAAGCGCTTCAGGGGCAGGAAGCGGTACACTGCTGTTAAAGATGTTCACATCTATCTTCCAGGTACCGTTTTCACGCTTCCATAAGTCCACGAATTTGCCATTATCGCTGATAGCCTCACCCTCCTCGGGCTGTATGGTGAGCGTGTACTTGCCGACCACGTGTGCCATATCACCATTCACATGAAGGTCTATCACTGTAAGTTGTAAATTTCCTAAGCCTGCGTCGTGGCTGGCTTGCATCCAAGCTTGTATACCCTCCCTACCGACAATCAGTGGACTGTTTGGCGGAAGACGTTTTGCTTCTTCTGTGTGAAGTGCGGCAACAGCAGCTGCATCACCCTGGTTGAAAGCATCGGCAAATTGCTTTATGACAGCATTTATAGCTTGAGTGTCCTCAGCAGTGGTATCTGGTGGTGGTGCGGTCGTGCAACTCAACAGAAAAGGCACTGCAAACATTAGAACGAGTAAATAAAGAATTGGGTGGTTATGTATCATAGTTTCACTCCCGGTAGTTTGATTAAATACGTATCCAAGAATAACTCATTGTCCATGGGAATGCAAGCGAAATACTAACTCCCTGTGGCCTGGATATTAGGGCTGGCAGTCGATGATTGTCGGCTCTTTTTCTGTGGATATATTGAAAAGGGATTTTTAAGTTACGCTTAATTAAAATTCTCAACTTTTTTCTTTGGACTTTCCAGTGGTTTTACCTTACATTTTCAATTTGAAACCTTTTTCTTTATTATGGTTATTATTAGAAAATAATCATCCAAATACAAAGGAGGCTTCTACAAAAAATAGGACACCCTCATTGAATGATCCGCAAAATCATGTTTCGTAAGAAATATTCAATATTGATAATTATCTTCGTGGTAATAGGTTGCGAAAACCCATTTTCTTCGGACGAAGAGGCACCGTCTGTCCTTATCACATTCCCTTCAGACGGCTCAACTGTTACTGGTGTAATTTCGGTGACTGCGGATGCTTCGGATAATGAGGGTGTGGTAAAGGTGGAGTTTAGTATTGATGGTAATCTCAAAGAAACTGATACAGAAAGTCCCTGGAATTATAACTGGGATAGCGGTGAATATGCTGATGGTAAACCACACACAATTTTAGCGAAAGCGCATGATAAAGAAGGAAATTTTGACTCGTTATCTGTTTCACTGATCACGGTGATAGTAGGCAAACCTGAGTTGTCAATATCTCCTATTATACTCCCCTTTGAGGATAATTTGACACAATTAACGGTTTCAATTAAGGATAGCGGTCAAGATACTCTACTGTGGGAGATGTCGACTGAAGAGGATTGGATTTCCCTTTCTTCCTCTAAAGGCTCCACTTTTGAAGAAACCGATTTGGTGATAGTCACAGTGGATCGGACAAATCTTCAACCCGGAGATTACATAGGCATCATATCAGTAAATTCTAACGGTGGAGATCAAGAACTCAATGTTACTTTGATCAAAAATTCCAATCCAACTCTATCAGTTTTTCCACAAGCATTTGATTTTGGAAAATCATCATTACGGGATACATTGTTTGTCAGCAATGTCGGCACCGGCACACTCGAATGGAGTATCACCGATGATCAGGACTGGTTGAATGTATCGAAAACGTCAAATATAATAGATAGTGGCGCTGACACTGTATTAGTAAATGTCAATAGGTCGGAATTAGCGCACGGTGAACATATGGCGATCATTTCGATAAAATCCAGCGGAGGAGATCAGGAAATTATCGCTAAACTTAGTATGGATTCCAATCCGTCTTTATCTGTTTCCCCACAATTTCTGGACTTTGGAGAAACTTCGATTCAGGATTTCTTGGTGATTAGGAACGTTGGCACCGGCACACTTGAATGGAGCATCACCGATGATCAGGACTGGTTGACTATCTCTCTAACTACCAATTCAACCACGACTGAATCTGATACAGTATATGTAACAGTCAACAGATCTGGTCTCGCCGGTGGGGAATATACGGGCAATATTTTCATCAGCTCCAATGGGGGAGATAATGACGTATCGGTAGGAATGAAAGTTCCAAATCCTCCTGTTCTTAATCTCTCTGCTACAAGTATTGATTTTGGATTAACGGGAACGATCTCAAACTTTTCTATCTCAAATAATGGGGGAGAAACACTCATATGGAATATGAATAAGAGTGAAAATTGGATTTCAATTTTGCCGGATAGCGGAACTACTACTACGGAAACGGATATAATAAACGTTACAGCAAACAGGGATTCTTTGGCTCCGGGTAACCATTTAGGCATCATATCTCTATCATCAAATGGCGGAAATCAGGACATAAGTGTGAGCGTAAATATAGAATCAGAACCGATTTTAAATGTTTCTCCTCAGAGTCTTGATTTTGGCGAAACAGAATTACAGAAATCACTCAGTATAACAAATCAAGGTGCAGGCATACTGAACTGGACGGTTAGCGATGATCAGGTTTGGATTACTATATCTCCCACAACCGGGACAACCACAACAGAGATAGATATAGTAAATGTGACGGTAGATAGAACAGGACTAACAGGTAGTGACTTCACCGGGTCTATAACCGTGAATTCAAATGGTGGTGTTGTAAACATTTCAGTGGGTATGGGTGTTTCTGAAGCGCCTGTATTGGATGTTTCACCATTGATATTAGATTTTGACAGCACACTAACCGATTCTGTATTTACAATCGAAAATTCGGGGGGTGGTACGTTAACCTGGTCAATTCCCATAGATTCATTACCTGATTGGATAACGCTCTCTCCGTCAGAAGGTTCTACTACAACAGAATCAGATACTGTGAATGTAAGCATCAGTAGATTCGGGCTTACATCAGGAGAATATAGCAGTAAGATATTGATTTCATCAGTAGGGGATGGGGGTGAGACCGGAGTAATCGTTGAAATGGTAGTTCCATAGATTGATTTCTTCTCTCAATTTTGTCCATGTTGACTTTGGTAAATCCGGTGCTAATCGGACACTTTGAAATATATTAGGCTTCGATAGAGAGAGGATGCGAAGGTGTCCGATTAGGAACGGAATCACTGTCCGATTAGACCGGAATAACCAGAGCCTTTATTGTCAGATATTATGATATAAGTAAAATATTTTTACTCATCTTTATCTATCATTAAGCTGATTGGAAGTATGTTTATATGTCAATTTCTATAAAAATCGGTCAGTTTCCCAGCAATTAATTATTTGCACCATTGCATGATATAGATATATTATTTTATTAAACACATTATATTGTATAGGTGCAACTTTATTTTGCGTATTTCCTTCTATCTGTTTATTTTATTGTTGATTTTCTCTTGACTTCCCCTTGTCCAATTAAATATATTCCAAATAGTAAAAATTTCTAACCGGAATATGTTTACGACTTTGAGGATAAATATGAACAAAACCAAGTACACACACAA
>JACZYG010000067.1 GCA_022571215.1 Fidelibacterota bacterium
CATGCGTAAAATAAAGACAACAAATGAAACAACTTTCACCGGTTGACAACTTTATAGAAAAGCAAGGGATGCTGATGTTGGATGGCGGACTTGCTACCGAGCTGGAGGAAAGAGGCTATCAGTTGGATAGTGACTTATGGTCTGCCCGTATTCTATTGGAGGAGCCCGAGGCGATACGAGCTGTTCATTATGATTATCTCAAGGCTGGAGCCGACTGCATCTCAACGGCAAGCTATCAGGCAACCGTTGAAGGATTCACCGATGCGGGAATTTCTGAAGAAGAAGCGCGCTCCCTTATCTCACTCTCCGTAAGCCTTGCCGAAGACGCCCGCGACCGGTTTCTGAACAGTGATGATTACGATTCGGCTTCGAGATTGCGACCGTTAATTGCCGGCTCTGTCGGTCCCTACGGAGCGATGCTTGCGGACGGTTCGGAATATAGGGGGGATTACGGCGTGTCAGACCGAGTTCTGTCACTGTTTCACGAACCGAGATGGGAAATTCTTTCAAATTCATCTGTCGACCTCTTGGCGATAGAAACTATTCCGAGTTTTCAGGAGGCAAAAATATTATTGAATCTTCTTAATCAGTCGTCCGGTAAGTTTGCGTGGATAAGTTTTTCATGCAAAGACGGAGAGAGAATCAGCGACGGAACCCCGATTAGCGAATGCGCCTCGCTTTTTGAAAGTTGTGAGAATGTGGCGGCAATAGGCGTTAATTGCACAGCTCCAAAATATATTTCTTCTCTTATCAGACAGGTTAGACTCGGCGCCCCGGGTAAACCGGTAATAGTATACCCGAACTCCGGGGAATTGTACGATGCTGAAAAACGAAGCTGGACGACCGGATCCGATTCTGCCATCAACGGTTTTGATTCCGCCCGATGGTACGAGGAAGGAGCGAGATTGATAGGCGGATGCTGCCGTATCGGACCTACGCGCATTCATGAATTGCGCGAAGCGCTCACGAGCCGCTGAGAAAGTATACAATTTATTTGAAGAATTTAATGGATTAGAGATTTCTGCTATTCGATTAAGCGCTTGAAATTAGAAAAATACCACCGCGGAACTTTCAAGCTTGGATATAGGATTTAAAATAGATAAATTTAAATATTAGCAATACTCGGCATTGAATAAAATATAAACCGGGAAGATACTACTGTCGAGATGAGAAGGAGCGAGGAAGATGAATAAATTCTGCTCGGTGATATTAATTATGTTATTCGTATTGGCATCGACCGGATGCGCATACCGACAAATTACGGTTCCTGAAGTTATAGACAGTGATTTTACCACCGCATATAGAAACGATTTGAAAACACTGTCATCCGATGAATTTCAGGGGAGGCGACCCGGCACGCCGGGCGGAAAAAAGACCCAAGAATATTTAATTAACAGCTTTAAGTCAATGGGATTAGAGCCTGGCAACAATGGTAGTTACCTTCAGGAAGTAAATCTAATATCAAGTAAAACAACAGCTTCGGGCATCACCGCTGTCGGTGTGGATGGCGATAGTTTGAAGATGGAGATGAACACCGATATTCTTTCTGGTTTAAAAGGGGAATCTGATACTCTTTCTATAACCGTTAAAGAGTTGGTTTTCGTAGGATTCGGGAGCGAATCCGAGAAATTTAACTGGGACGATTATGCCGATATAGATGTTGAAGGAAAGATAGTTATCATACTGCGGAACCACGCAGGGTTTGTAAATCAGGATAGTTCAGTCTTGAATGACCCTTCCAGTTCAAAACACCAACGCTTTTCCACAAAGTTTAAATCAGCGGAATCTCATGGTGCTTTGGGCGCATTAGTAATTTTTGATTCAACACTATCAAAGAGTAAATATTATTGGAAGCAATTAGCAAGAAGAGCCTCCAAAGGTAGGAATGCTCTTTATGACGGGGAGGCGGACAGTTCCACTCTAAAATTGGAAGCGATTTTGAATTTAGGAATTGGAAAGCAGCTGCTGGCGTTGGCGGGTTATGATTATGATTCACTCGTAGTCGCGGCTTCCACACCCGGATTTAAGGCATTTGATCTGACCGTTACTTTTAGCGGCGAATTTACGCGAGAGCAAACTGTTTACAGCTCCAACAATGTGTTAGCCCTCATCCGCGGCGCTAAGCGTCCTGATGAAGTTGTGATCTATACCGCTCATTGGGATCATTTAGGGATGGATGAAGCGATGGAGGGCGATAATATATTCAACGGCGCGGCGGATAATGGCACTGGTACTGCGTCTATTTTGAGTCTTGCGCGCGCGTTCAAGGCTCAACCCCTGCCTCCCAAGAGGTCAATACTCTTTATGGGTTTCACGGCAGAGGAGATGGGACTGTTAGGTTCTAAATATTACGCCGATAATCCGGTATTCCCGCTTGGAAAGAGCGTTGCCTCCATAAATATAGATATGCTGAATTTTGGCGGCGCAACCAACGACTTGATAATCTTCGGGAGCGGAAAATCCGATCTGGACAAGTATGCCGAACGCGCGGCAAAAAAATTAGGAATGATTATTCAGGATGATCCCTGGCCTGAAGAGCGGTATTACTATCGGTCTGACAATATCAGCTTAGCGAGAAAGGGACTGCCTTCGATGTCCATGGATAACGGTATTGACAACCGTGAGCACGGCA
>JACZYG010000068.1 GCA_022571215.1 Fidelibacterota bacterium
TTCGCTTAGTTCAGCAGCAATTAGGACATAGCAGCGTTCAAACAACTACTGTATATGCAAATGTTATGAGTGAAGATGTTGAAAAGGCTGTAAATGGTATTATAAAAGAGTCGTAAGGCTCTTTTTAACTCAAATTGGATACATAAGACATCTTATATAGCCAATAAGAGTCATAAATAATGTGATTGGATAGGAATATTTATGGAATTATATCCAATATTTATTCCATCGTGATAATGGTCATCCATAGGCCAACGAATCTTACAATATTCAATTAATTGACATTTTATGTAATTTGTGAGATCATATTAATAAGCCGATATAAAATATATATTGTAATATGTTCAAAACAACATTAACATATTAGTAATCATTAACTCATTTTTAAGTGCAAAAATATACTTTTGATTAAGCTTGTAAATTGAGATATTAATGTTTTCTGATTAAGAAGACCGTTATTAAGTAAACAAATTGGAAGAAGATTATATGCAAATACTTAATATCCTGATTTTAATATTAACTTTATTACCTATCAAATTATTCACTGAGGGAAGCGGAGAACACGATGCTCTCGGAAGAAAACTATTTGAACTCAAGTGCGCTTATTGCCATGGAGAAAAAGGTGATGGCATGGGCTTGGCTCAGGGTTTTATTGATCCACAGCCTACCGATCTTACAAGCGGAGTATATAAGATTCGAACTACAGAAACAGGAAGCATCCCAACAGATTCTGATATTAGCAGAACCATTACGAAAGGTATTCACGGTAGCGCTATGCCCGCGTGGGCACCGTTTATAACGGGTGATTCACTCGGAGCGATTGTTGATTATGTAAAGTCATTGTCATCCCGATTTAAGGAAGAGACTACACAAAAGATCATTGTCGGGAGAGCAATAGCAAGTTCCGAGAGAAGTATCTCAAACGGAAGGAAAATTTACAATGAATTGGAGTGCTACGATTGTCACGGCGAAGATGGAACTTCCAAAGGAGATGATGTATTCGAACTTGAAGATGATATGGAAAGGGAGATCAAAGCGGCAAATCTCACTGAACCGTGGACTTTTAAGGGTGGTTCCGCATCTAAGGATATTTATATTCGTCTTGTAACAGGGATGAACGGGACACCAATGCCGTCGTATGATGAAACCGTTAGCGAGCGGCAACTATGGGATCTTGCAAATTATGTGGTCGCACTGGCACGGAAACCTGTTTGGGAAATGTCAGCCGACGAGTTATCGGTTTTTTACTCCGCTCTTGAAGGAGAAGCTATTGCAGATCCTATCGAAAGAGGTAAATATTTAGTCGAAACTCTCGGTTGTGTACACTGCCACACACCTTTTGACAAAAATGAAATGATGATGAAAGAATTTGAGATGGCGGGGGGCGCTCTGTTCAGCATCGGACCATGGGGAGATATTGTCACGAGAAACTTGACATCTGATAAAGAAACGGGACTCGGTAATGCGACAGACGAACAAATAAAGGAAGCAATTACGCGAGGAATTAAAATAAACGGAGAACGGATGCTTCCGTTTCCGATGGGGTGGCCCGCTTATGCAGGACTAAGCGACTATGATTTAAATGCGCTTATAGATTACCTAAGAAGTATACCTCCTATTTATAATAAAATTCCCGATGTAAAAAAGAAAAATCCGATAGCATATCTCTGGGCTAAATTTGATATGCTAATATTAAAGAATCCTATGCTCTTTGGGGAGCCTCCGGGAAATTCGGGTGATCCGAATAAACCAGCAGATATGTAAATTTGAGAAGTTTTAATTCTTACATTTAGTTAGGAGAAAATAACTATGAATAAGGTATTAAAATGGGTATTGATTTCGGTAGGCAGTCTTGTGCTTATAGCCTTTTTGGGATTTCTTTGGTTTATTCCTCCATTTACTCTCTTAGAACCAGAGGCCTTTAGCGATCCGGCACAAAATGCACCACCCTCTCTTGACCATATAGAAGATCCAGCTCAAAGACTTTTGGCAGAACGAGGAAAATATCTTGTTAATTCGGGTTATTGCATTGGATGTCATGTACCTTTGGGTGATGAAGGTCCTAACTATGATCTATATTTGGCCGGAGGAATGGAGTTTAGTACACGATCAGGAACTTATTATTCCGCTAATCTAACACCAGATCCCGAAACAGGTCTTGGTAGATACACGGATGAGGAAATAAAAAGAGCTCTTCAGAATGGAGTTAGGTCAGATGGCAGGTTAATGGACCCGGGTGCAATGCCCTGGACACTTACGTCGAGTTGGACTGAAGAAGATCTCCATGCAGCGATAGTTTATCTGAGAAATATTAAACCTGTATATCATAAAATACCTGATCCACTTTTAGTAAATACCTTGGATACGATGGTACCTGGTGATTGAGATTTCGTAGAACATTAATATTATCACTACTTTCCTGATATCTACATTTTTGCCCATAATTGGAAACATAACTACGTTATATATCCAATTGAGTCTGGTCTGCCCCCAGTAGTTGGAACACTAGTTATGTTACACATTGGGTGTTTATATAGCACTAAATATCTCGCTTTTTGTTAAGTTTTTTCCTATTTCGGTGGTCATCATAGCCTCTGGAGCCGGTG
>JACZYG010000019.1 GCA_022571215.1 Fidelibacterota bacterium
GGAGAAAATTTGATATGACAGTGAGGATTTGCGCAGTCCTGCCATCTATTGTGATTCTGACGTCTTTAGAAAATGATTATTCGATCAAGGTCCTGTCCGACCGATGCCAAGCGGGAAGCGTTGGCTGCCACAAAGATTTCCTAAAAACGTTCGTTTTTGGTACTTTGAGTAACCTTCCATTAAACCCTTCCCAAAACCTCAAAATCGGTGTCAAAACCCGTCCCTAAATCAAGTTCCCAAAACCTCGAGCATTTAACGTTTTTGGGAATCTATCTCTACTAGAATAATCTCACCTTCCATCACGTAAATCCACCTGATAATACCGTATATGTATTATGTGAAGGGGATTTTCTCTTTTCATTTCAGTTACTCAATTAACTTTTAGGAGATATTATGAAAATCGGATACGCTCGTATATCCACGCAAGATCAGAATTTCAACCTTCAGATAGATGCGCTTAAAAACGAAGGCTGCGAGAAGATCATCCGGGATACCATGTCAGGAGCCAAGGAAGAGAGGGATGGCCTTAAAGAACTGTTTAAGATCATAAGAAAGGGTGACACCTTAGTAGTATGGAGACTGGATCGCCTGGGAAGGTCACTTTCGCATCTGATTGAAGTCGTCAAAGAACTGGACGATCGTAACTGCTACTTCAAGAGCATCACGGAGAATATTGACACTACCTCATCAGGTGGGAAACTCATATTCCACATCTTTGGCGCATTGGCGGAGTTTGAACGGTCTATCATTCGCGAGAGAACATTGGCTGGTCTCGCATCTGCTCGTTCAAGAGGCCAGGTAGGCGGCAGACCCAAAAAGATGGATAAAAAGAAGATCGCTCTAGCGAAGTCACTGCACGATGATCCGTCAAATTCAATTGGCGATATATGTGAAGTTCTTGACATCTCCAAATCCACTCTCTACCGCTATTTACAATAGAATGATCAATTTGTTAATCGGGATAAGGTACTGGGGACCCCCAATATTATAATAGCTATCGAAGCTGCTAAGAGAGCTACTGAGCTCCTTGATAATATTTCAAATGGTACACCAGCTGAAAAAATAAAAGGAGCTTAAAAGAGAGATTACGAGGTTTCAATTGAAGAAAGAAATCAAGAAGACAAACAGTGTAAGGAGGTGTAAGCAGATCTAATACCAGTGTGATTGCCTCCTCAAATCAATAATCGATAATAAAGAGGAGAGAATCATGGGGTACTTGGATATGTATACAGATTTGTATAGGCATTCTGATAGAATATCAAGAGGTGATGAAGATTTAAAACAAGATCTTCTCTGTTTTACTTATACCAATTATTGTAGTAAACTTTCAAGAGGCAGAGAGCTTACAATTGGAGAGTTGGTAAATTTCATGCAGCTCAGGGCTGGCGAACTCAGACGCTGCAAGCTTCGGCATTTTGGGAATAAAGGATATAACGGAACTAAAGATGTCTATTCAAAGTTGAGATACTACAATGAAGATGTAAAATTGTTGCATCTGAACGGATCACAAGGCACAGATGATGTATTGATGGACTCTTTCCACAGAAGAAACACTCCAATAGCTGATAACATTGCTTTTAAGATAGATTTCAAGAACTTCTTAACGGAACTATCGGAGAGAGACCGTTCGATTCTCATCAGAAGAATGGAAGGCTATCAGGTGAAGGAGCTCTCATCACTATTCAACAGTTCACCGTCTACTATTTCCAAATGCTTAAGGAGGATAGGCAAAGAGATCACAGTTTCATTGGATATTCCAAAAGATCTGGCTATCTCCTTTGGGATTGCTTAATCAATGCAAAAGAAAGCTGAGAGTGACTACATATTATAGTATTTCTAGCCAAAATTAGGAAAATACTATGGATGCATTGTGAAACTGGATCAATTAACTTTGTGGGTACTTTTAGGGTACTCACTAAAATCAAGAATGGCGTAACTTACTATAGTAGTGGAAGATAGAAAGAACTGTCGAACTTCTTAAAATCCCTCGGTCGTTTAGACCATGCGGGTTCGAGTCCCGCCCCCGGCACAAATTATAACGGGATGTAAGGGGACTGTCTTGTCAACCTGACGTTTTGTATTGTCTCATCATTTTAGATTGAGCCTATTATTCCGTACCGATTACCTTCTTAAGCATTTCTTTACGATATAGAACAAAGGATTATCAACACAGCTGATAAAGATTAAATAGGTCATCATTTGTCTTGCAGGATTTTACATAAAAATGTATCTTCTGGTCTCAGTTTTGTAAAACCTGCGGGCAGGAGTTAAAGAGAATTAAAAATATTTTTTAATTAAAATTTATTCGTTGATTATATTATAAATAAACCTTTATAAAAAAGAGGACTAAAAATATGCGAGAATCAGAGTTATGGTAGCAACGGGAAGAAATAGAATAGAAAGTTTTTTGAACAAACATAACCATTTTATGGAGGCTGTCAGGACTATTGTCCAAATGGTTAGTCTCGGATTTTTGGTATATTTAGCTTATTTTAAATAGTCTGCCGGATTTATTAATCTTGTGAGTATCTCCAAGATTTTGAATGATAGTTTGATGGTTCTCTTCTTTCTTTTAAATTTGAAACCGAGATTTCAGATAAAACACAACGTAAATCATAAGCGTGATTGTCTACCGAGACTATGTGGAGGCCTATAAAAGTGTCCTCACTTTTAAATAGCTTGACAATTATAAAACGTCACTATAGTTTGTATCAGCATCCGCTTATTTAGAGAAATTATAGCCTGGGTACCTTTATAGTAGGGAGTAACTGTTGCCTGATGATTCAATGACAGCTTATAAAACAGTCTGGAAAAGAGTTAACTATATTAAGATAACTCATGGCATGTTGAAGGTTTACCATGGGTAAACGATTCCTATCATATCTTGATATTATTATTTATAGGGAAGACAATATTTTCAAACGTGATGGTTTTTTAAATGACTAAAAAGTTGAATCTATATCCCTTAGACAGGTACAAGTTCTTTAAAATTTTGGGAATGTATTTCCTGATAGCCATGGCTAGTTCTTCCGCGGCGCTCGGAGGTACAACGGGAAAGATTGCGGGTCGTGTAGTCGATAAAACGACGGGTGATCCTCTCATCGGCGCAAACGTAATTTTGGAAGGTACGATACTCGGAGCGGCGACAGATATAGAGGGAAGATACTTCATTTTGAACATACCACCGGGGACTTATTCTTTAAAAGCGAGGATGATCGGGTATAGCACCACGATCGTTTCTGATATAAGAGTTTCAGTGGATTTTACAACACGCATTAATTTTGAGATTTCCACAAGCGTTTTGGAACTCGGCGGTGTCGAAGTCATCGCGACCACACCGATAATAAAAATGGATCTGACTTCTACGAGGGCGGTCATAGGAGCTGAGGCCATTGCTCAGATGCCGGTGGAAAGTTTTGACGAAATCTTGGAGCTGCAGGCGGGGATAATAAGGGGGAGCGACAATAAAATTCATATCCGAGGTGGCAGGGCAAGCGAGATAATTTACTTGATAGATGGAATTCCGGTCAACGATCCATTCTCAAACGAGATCTCGGTAGAAGTGGAAAATGACGCCATTCAGGAACTCCAGGTCATAAGTGGAACTTTTAATGCCGAATACGGTCGTGCCATGTCAGGTGTGGTAGACATCGTAACCAAAGATGGCGGAAAAAAGCTCTCTGGAAATATTTCCGGCTTCTTCGGTGATTATGTAAGTTCTGATAATGAAGTATTTCAAAATATTGATGATTTAAACACTAATGATTTGACGAATATTCAAGGTACTCTCGGCGGACCGATACCCATTCTCGGAGACAAGTGGTCTTTTTTTACCTCCGGGAGACGCTACAAAAACGAAGGTTGGCTTTATGGTCAACGACAGGTAACTCCGGGTTTTCTTGATGCCTTAAACGTATGGACAGTTGAAGAGGGTAACGGTGAATTTGTTCCTATGAACTCGTTTTTGAAGAGATCGGCTCAGGGAAAAATTACCTTTCATCCTTCACCTAGAATAAAATTTTCTTATTCTGCGTTTTGGAATAATTTGGATAACCGGGTGTATGACCATCTGTTCAGATTCAACCCTGACGGGGACTATAAGCAGCAGAAGACCGGGCTCACGCAAATAGCCGCTCTGAACCATTCGCTTTCTTCACGAACATTCTATACTGTCAAGCTATCGTTTAACTCCTCCGACTTTAAGAGAAATGTGTTCGGCGACTCAAAAAATTCGCTTGATCCGGATTATCTGGATGTGGAAGCGTTCAAAGGGCGTTTATACGACGGCGGGACGAAACTCTGGAATTTGGATAGAACCACAACCAGTAAGAGCGTGAAATTAGATATGACAAGTCAGGTAACAAATAGTCATCAATTACAATCCGGTATTGAAGTTAGAAGTCACAATCTGAAGTTTGAGGAGTTTAAGGTATTAATAACCGCCACGACCGGTTTTTTACCGGTTGTCAGTAAAGATATACCGGGGAACGTTAACTTCAACAAATACGAGCATTCGCCGTTGGAAGCTTCGCTGTATTTTCAGGACAAGATGGAGTTTGATGATCTGATCATCAACATAGGCATTCGAGCTGAGTATTTTGACCCGTCAGGCAGAATTCCGACAGATAATAGAGACCCTGATAACGCGAAATTCTATCACGTTATGAGTGAGGATGAGTTTATTACCCGCATTGCGGAAGGGAGCTTCGATCCCAGCGTACATACTATAATTGACAGTGTAGATATACTGAACGTCCCGTGGGTAGTCAAATATGGAGAGGCAAGCGCTTCATATAGCTATAGCCCGAGAATTGGGCTTGCCTATCCGATAACAGACAGAAGCGTGATGCATTTCTCCTACGGACATTTTTCTCAGATACCGCCGTTTCAATTTCTGTACCAGAACTCTGATTTCGAAGTAAGACGAGGACCGTTGAATAAGAACGAAGGCAAAGGAGTCTTCGATAGGATTTACACGCCTGATACAGAGGCAGAGGGAAACCTGATGGGCAATGCGGCGTTAAAGTCTCAACGGACAATCAATTATGAGTTGGGAATTCAGCAGCAGATCGGCGAAGATATCGGAGTGGATATTACGGGCTTTTATAAGGATATGAGAAATCTCTTAGGAACTGAAATCATCGAAACGTATGACACGCGGTTGTACGCCAGATACGTAAACAGAGACGTAGGTAACGTCCGTGGTATTATCGTAGCACTCAATAAGAGACGATCCAACAATATTTCTTTTAGCGTTGATTATACCTTCCAGATAGCCGAGGGTAATGCGTCGGATCCCAGTGACGCTTTTCTTGATGCCGTCGGCGGTCGGGAGAGTGAGATCAGGGTAGTGCCGTTGGACTGGGACCAGACTCATACACTCAACACTAATATTACAATAGTTTATCAGGAAAGCTGGGGAGCCAGCCTTCTTGGGAAGCTCGGTAGCGGTCTGCCGTATACATTTGAGCCTCCGCAGATAGGCGCTCAGTTTACACGCTTCGAGAACAATGAGAGAAAACCGGCCCAGATTACATTCGACCTTAGGGCTCATAAGGACTTCTTCATTGGAGGAATGCGTGGTTCATTGTTCTTTAAAGTGTTTAATCTTTTTGACCGAAGAAATGAGATAGCTGTCTACAACGATACCGGACGCGCCGGTTACACGATTCGTACTCAATTCTGGGGCGAATGGACAGATATTGGAACAGTGGAAGATTGGGTGAACAGACCTCATTTGTATTCACAGCCAAGGAGAATTCAACTGGGATTTGGATTAGGATTTTAATTATGCTTAGAAATCTTATATGTTGTTATAAACCAATGAAAGTTAAGGTTTCAGGGATACTCATTATCTTCTCTGTATTCCTTTCGCAGTATGCTACCGCTTTCTCTCAGGACCAAAAGGGAGATGTTACTTTCCGGAGAATGGGAGTGCACACTGGCAACTTAATCGCTACTATTTATTTCAATCAAGGAGATATAAGCGGGTGGGCCGGCTGGGGATATCCACCGCCGCGCATTGAGTGGCCTAAGGGAAGCGGGCACGAGTACGGCGATGAAAATAGCATTCTTGTGATAGCTGAGGTGATAGATACGCTCGGTAACATCCTTCACATTTTAAGCGAATCAAGCCTCGACGCTGACGCAACCGATATTAATCCGGAAAACGGGGAGCAGATGGGATGGGAACCAATACCGGGTTATTTTGATCCGGGACAGGATTCCCCCGCCATGAGCGACCTGCCGGGGAGCTGGCCTTCCTCCTGGCCTGACAAGCAGGATCAGGATGACCCCGGCTGGCCCGGTTCTTGGAACGGTTTTTTCGGCAGGGATGTCTTCCAGGCGGATCAGGAAAGCTACTTTGTTATGGATGATAACTTCAACGTAGAATTCGGTCAATTTGTACCGGACCCTTCAGATCTAAGCCGTAAAGGGCTTGGATTAAAAATTTCCGCAAGGGGCTTGCAGTGGGCTGACCCCTTAGCCCAGGATGCGATGTTCTGGCTGTATGACATCACCAACGTCTCAGCCACTACTTACGATAAAATCGTATTCGGAGAGGTCTTCGACGCGCGCATGGGAGGACAGGGTGAGGAAAATGACGACCTTGCTGAATTTATCTCCGAGGGGAATATAGATATAACTTACTCATGGGATTTAGATGATATAGGGTCAGGCGGATGGTCGCCTGTAGGCTACTTCGGATTTGCATTCCTTGAGAGTCCCGGAGTCGCCAATGATGGGATTGACAATGATGAAGATGGATTGATAGATGAGAGCCGCGACAGCGGACCCGGTACTTTGATTTTCGGTCCTATTGGAATTTACGGAGAACCGAAAGAACACTGGTCCGGCGATGAAGACGGTGATTGGATAGGGTTCAGCGATTTTAACGGCAACGGGATATTGGATCCCGGTGAACCTTTAAACGATGATTTAGGCAGGGACGGGAGAGGTCCCGATAACCCCCTTTATACCGGAAAAGATACGGGTGAAGGCGACGGAATCCCCACCGCGGGGGAACCGAATTTCGATGAGAAAGATGTTGACGAATCAGACCAGATAGGTCTCACAAGTATGGATGCTCATATCGAGAATTCTGTTAGATTCTTAGACGATGAGTCCATGTGGCCTCTTTTATTTCCGGGGCATTTCAGTCCACCGGCGCTTCGGCCGACTAACTATGAATTCTTTTACGGCTCTGGTTTCTTCCTGTTGGAACCGGGGAAAATCGAACGGTTTTCTCTTGCGATGGTTTTGGGAGAGGATAAAGATGATATTCTGAGAAATAAAAATACGGTGCAGAATATATATGACGCCAACTACCGTTTCAAACAGCCGCCTCTTAAGCCGTTGGTGAGAGCATCTGTCGGCGATAAGAGAGTAACTCTTTATTGGGATTCTGTCGCTGAACGTTCAAGGGATCCGATCTATGGACTTGATTTTGAAGGATACATGATATACAAGAGTACGTGGTTCGATTTCTCTGATGCGAATCCGATCACTGATAGTTTCGGTAATGCCGTCTTTTTTGAGCCCGTCGCTCAATTCGATATCGTGGACGGATTAGTTGGGCCGCATCCAGTCGGCATTGGTTCCGAGCCCGGCATAGATCAGCCCACAGGAGCTAACCTGAATATGGGCACCGATACCGGATTAACGCACTTTTGGGTTGACACCGATGTCATTAACGGTCAAAAGTATTTCTATGCGGTCGTGTCCTATGATAAGGGATACGATACCGATTTTTTCGCACGAGGGCTCACTGCTGATTCCTCATTGACTATAGCCTCTCCGAGTATAAGCGCTATCGACTTTAAACTGGACAGAACCGGCAATGTCATCGGCGCCGGAATAAACACAGCCGTGGTAACGCCAAATGCGCCGGTTACAGGTTACAAGGCAGCCGAGATATCCGAATTGAACCATATTTCAGGCCCCGGTACGGGTAGCATAGCATATATGATTTTAGACCCGCTGAATATAAGGGATAACGCTGTATATAATATCGTGTTTGATGATACTTCGGCTCTCCAAATATCTTATTCCGTCTTCAATACCACCGATAACGAGCTGCTGATAGCAAATCATACGGGCATAGACGGTGATAACAGTCCTGAATTTGAAGGAATAATGTTGACCGTAATCAACGATTCGGAGATTATCTGGGACGAGACAAATACCAGATGGATTGATGGCAACAGCAATCTCCGCCCGGATATAAGGGATATAAAGATCAATACTGCAAAATTGTTTCGCTCGCCTGCGGATTATATTATAGCTTTTGATTCAGAATTTGTTGACATGTCTACAAACGGGAAGCCGGCTAAGTTTAAGATATGGGATGTTACCTTCCCTGATAACCCGAACCGTGTCAAGTTTTGGTTCAAGGACCAGGATGGTGATGGAAACCTTACAGGCGACTTTGCCAACGATTTTATCTACCTGGAGGTGGAGGGCCCGGACGGTGGGTTAGTGCAAAGCTGGAGAGTGGCTTTTAATGAGCCGCTGGAGAGATTAGACACCACTTTTACTACGGATGGTTTGATGATTATTGATACTATCGATGTAGAGCCCATAATTCCGGGAACAGGCGATACGCTGTTCGTCGCTATCATTAAACCGTTCAGGTCAGGTGATGTCTACGAATTTACGACAATCGGCGCGTCCGTCGACCAGGCTGTGGCAAAGACAGGGCTTGATAAGATCATTGTTGTACCTAATCCTTATGTCGCTTCCGCTTCCTGGGAATCCAGGTTGCCGCCCGGAATCATATCGGGTCGTGGAGAAAGGAAAATACAATTTTCGCATCTCCCAAGAAAATGTACGATTCGTATCTACAGTGTACGTGGATATTTGGTGGACACGATTGAGCATGACCAGCCGATAAATGACGGTACAGAATTCTGGGATTTGAAAAGCAAGGACGGAATGGATATAGCCTATGGTCTATATTTTTATCACATCGAAGCGCCGGAGCTGGGTGAAAGGATGGGGAAATTCGCCGTCATTAAATGAGACAAACTTGTATGAATAAATCGAAAAATGATATTGCAATGCATGCTCGACTAATAATGCCAGGCGGGAATATAAGAACTATGATCCCGAAGGTTATCTGTCTTGCCTGGATTATAGCATTGATGGCGCCGGTTTCCGTATATAGCCAAATCACGGGAGACGTTTCAAAGGTAGGTACTGTTGCGGCGTCATTCCTTGAGATAGAAGTGGGGTCTCGCGCTGTCGGTATGGGAGGCGCATACGTGGCGGTTGCAGATGATGCTACTTCTATTTACTGGAACCCGGCTGGTTTGGCGCATGTTCCTAAGAGCGAAGCTGTTTTGATCCATACTAACTGGCTGGTTGATACGTCGTTTGATTTTGTCGCGATAGCATTAGCACTTGGTAATTACGGAACTTTCGGAGCGAGCATTACATCGTTGAGCACTGACGATATGGAAGTCAGAACAGTTCTGCTTCCGGAAGGTACGGGAGAACGTTTTTCTACAAGTGATATATCCGCCGGATTGTCATACGCGCTAAATTTGACAGACAGGTTCGCGATTGGCGTAAATGCCAAATATATTTCGCAAAAGGTATGGCACATGAGCGCGACGGGATTCGCAATGGATATCGGGACTCTGTTTAAGACAAATCTCAATGGCATGATTATTGGCATGAGTATATCGAATTTTGGCACTTCTATGAGGCTTCAAGGGAATGATATATTTGTAAATTACGATGAAGCCCCTAATTTCGGTGGAAGCAATGATCGGATTCCGGCGTTTAAGCAGACAGAAAGTTATCCACTGCCCCTTCTTCTCCGGGTGGGAGTGGCTATGGACATTATCAGCAGTGAAAGCAACGTGGTAACAGTCGCTCTGAATGCGGCTCATCCTAACGACAACACCGAATATGTCAATATGGGTGTGGAATATACGATTGGAGACGTGGTGGCGTTGAGAATGGGATATAAGAACACGTTTTTAAGAGATTCCGAAGAGGGTATTACTGCTGGAGTGGGAACTAAACTCAATTTAGCCGGCGGCGTAGCCTTCGCGGTTGATTATGCTTACCAGGATTTCGGCAGACTGAATAACGCTCAAATGTTTTCACTTGCGCTTGAATTTTAGTTTTATACAAACTTTTATGGGAATAGCAATGACGTTAAGAATTCTTATGTATGAGCTGCATTTTTAAATATAAATCAGAGAACTCATTTATTCACTCCAAAAAAGAAAAAATAACACTTGACAATTGAGGAATGCTAATTACATTGCATTGTATCAAGAGTAATATAACCAAAAATAGACACACAATGTGGCACAATGCGCGCTAAATATCCGACCTTATTTCACAGGAATGTTTAGTGCAATAATACCAATTAACTCAGAGTTGATTGGATATAACAATAACGGAGGTACATATTATGAAGAGTAAGCTACAAAGCGTACTGGTAGTTACACTTACAGTCGTGTTTGTCGGGCTTTTTGCTTCACCACTATACGCTCAAACCGCAAATGATACTCTTCGCTTTCAGGCGAAGAACACCGGTTTCGGTTTAACTGACATTAACAATGACAACTTGTTCGAGATCCTGATGTTTGATGATAACACGGGGTTTGTCCGCGTGTTTCAATCCACAGGCGAGGATAAGTATGAATTTGTGAAACAGTGGCAGCCGGCACCGTTAAGACCGGACGGCATAAAAGCAGATTTCGGTGGCGTAAAGAGTCAGATACCGGAAGCGGACTTTGACGGCGACGGTGTTAAGGAGCTCTATCTTTCCGATACGAAAGGTCACTCGTGGATTGTCACACCCAATGGGACTGTTAACACAATGTTCGACGACGTTAACTGGACAATGCTTCATGACTGGAAGCTGACAAACGTATTCAACGAAGGCGGCGAGGCCCGCGGAAACCTCATAGGCGACGTTGACGGTGACGGCAAGCCGGACATTTATCTTGCCGGTAATAACTTCGGCTCGATTCTGGACATGGAGTGGGACGGCGGTACTGTGGACGATTTGGGCACTGGTTTTGCTGTTACATCAATAACAAATGATGCTCCAGTCACAGGCAAGGCGCGTGTTGTGATGGCGACTAGTGCTGATGCCGCTCTTTTCGCGGCAGGGGATAAGATTCAACTCAGCACCGGTACGGCAACAGAGGAAGATTACGTAGTGGATGCTGTGGCGGCGCCGAATGTTGACCTCACAACCGTCGTAACAACCACGGCGAACACCACGCTTAAAAAGTTTATTTATGCTGCCGATGTGACTAGCGGGGATGATTACAGTACATACGTAATCGCGATAGACAAGAACGATGATATTGAAAACGGTCGTTTTGCCCGTCCGGCCAACATACAACTGACTGATATGGACGGTGACGGACTCAAGGAGATCCTGGCGATTGTTCCATGGTCGGGCTCTAACCCAGTAGAGAACTTGTTGGGATTGTATCTATTCGAGCACCCTGATTCAATAGCCAATAAGGGCGTCAACACCGCCCTGACCAAGGTATGGCATGAGGCATCTGATGCTATTTTCGCGCGAGGCTATATTATAACGGGTGGCGGTACCTTAAGAGACGAGGTAGACATTGATAAAGACGGCTTGGGAGAGTTTTTGACGTATGAGCAAGATGGCGGTCAGCATATCGTTTATCTCTTTGAGGCTGTCGATGAAACGAGTAATGACTACCAGATCGTCTGGCAGTATCAATTTGGCAGCAGCACCGGGCAGCTCGGCATAGCAGGAAACGAGCGTGGTATCATGGTGACGGATATAGACGGAGATGGCGATAAGGAGATTGTAGTCATCGTTGATTCGGTGCATCCTGATTCCACAGATGGTTTCGATGCGGGTCATATATTCGAGTGGGACGGTACTGGTACTAGTAAGGCTGATCATAATGGTTTACCCTCCACGCCCACGGCGACGTTTGACCCTCCCAGAGATGCCGTTCAAAAAGTCTCGTTGGAGAATAACTCCGTGACATTCGATGTGGACAATGACGGCAGGGACGAACTTATACTGACCCATCGCGGCGGTAACGGCATATTTCTGTCAATCATAGAGCTTACCGCGACTGAAGCTGAATTAACCGCTGGAAATGTTACGATGAAAGTTGAGTTTGTCGATGAAGTCGTCTTTCTTCCGGTAGGTATAGACGATAGTCGGTTAGGTCAGACACCCAGGGAATTCTCATTGGGCCAGAACTATCCCAACCCCTTCAACCCTTCGACCAACATCACGTATGATCTTCCTGCGTCAGTTACTGTTTCACTGAACATATACGATATATTAGGCAGGAATGTGATAACATTGGTCAATGAACAACAGAACGCCGGTTCGTATATTGTTGAATGGAATGGAAAGAACTCGAGCGGAATACAGGTAACAAGCGGAATCTATTTCTACCGTTTGGAAGCGGGTAGAAACGCATTCACGAAAAAGATGTTACTGCTCAAGTAACATAATAATCTCTCTAATATGAGAGAAATAAGTTCACGCAACAAAGCCCGTCAGCTGACGGGCTTTGTTTTTCCTGTCCGACTTACCAGTTCGTCAGCCGACGGACGTGTGCCAGCGGGGTGGTTATGGAATTACTGAAATAAGAGTTCGATTCACTGAATTATTAAGGATCGTGTTGGATTCAATTTCTTTAGGGAATCATTAATGTTACATAATAACCGTTAACCTCCCGAAACTTTTAGGCTAAAATTCTCTTTAACGCGCGTTGGATATGCGTAAAATATATACGAAAATGGCTGTTAAAGCACAATAGTGATAAAAATCAGCGGGATTATCCTCAAAGGTTTTTACACGCTTATTGCATTTAGCTCTTGACACTTATCTAATTTCAAATTTATCTTTCCGAGAAATATTTACACAAAGTTTCCTTAAGTAAAAGTGACAGCCGGTTAAATTTTTAAAAGGTGTGCTTGAGATGAATATTGATCTACTAATGGTAATTGTCTACTTCGTGATTATTTTCCTGATTGGAATATATAAAAGCGGTAAACAGAAAAAGGATGCCACCACTTATTTCCTGAGCGGAAGGAATCTTCGCTGGCCTGCAATAGCGATGTCCACGATAGCAACCAACATTCAAGCAGGTCATTTTATAGGTATGGGTGGGGCTGCTTACGTTTACGGTTTGGCATGGGCAAATTTTGAGATTGACGCGGTCTTTGGTATTCTTCTCGCCGCTTTCTTTTTCGTTCCCCTCTATCTGCGTATGAAAATATTTACCATTACTCAGTTCTTTGAGGCAAAGTTCGGCAGTTTCGTAGCTCTGAGTTATTCCATCTTTTCTCTAATTCTGTTTGGAATTGTCTACATGGGGGGAGCGCTCTACTGGGGAAGCATCGCGATTAACGGTATTTTCGCGGATCAATTATCAGCGCTTCATTCGGACCCGGTGATCAGACTCTACATCATTGTCGTTTTCATGGGAGTGTTTTCATCTCTGTATGTTTATTTCGGAGGTCTCGCGGCAGTAGTCCGTACCGACATCATTCAGTTGATTACGTTGTTAGGGGGCGCATTAATAGTTCTGGTATTAGCGGTGAAAGCGATCGGCGGATTCTCTGAATTGTATAATCCTGCCAATTATCCTGATATCACAACCGGAAGGGATCATTTGATGCACCTGTTTCTGCCTATCGATCACCCGAAAGTTCCCTGGACAGCCGTATTCTTCGGCATGGCTCTCTTGCACATCCAATATTGGGGCGCAAACCAGGTGATTTTGCAAAGGTCTCTTGCCGCCCGTTCCCTGAAGGATGCTCAGATCGGTTTGATTGTCGGCGGTTTTTTAAAGTATGTTTTTGCGGCTTTGATAATCATACCTCCAATCGCTCTGGTAGGTTTTCATAAACCCCTTGCTGATCCAGATCAGGCATACATTGTATTGGTAAACACGCTGTTGCAGCCTGGCGTTCGAGGTTTCGTGATTATGGGTCTATTCGCTTCCCTGATGAGTACGGTTGATTCCATTATAAATTCGGTCAGCACCCTTTTTACGTTTGATATTTACAAAAGACTCGTAAATAGTAACGCGTCGGATGAAAAGTTGATGCAGATAGGAAAGAATTCTATTCCGTTCATTGCCCTTTCCGGAATGATGTTCGCATTTTCATTGATTTATATAAAATATCACGGATTCAATTTCCCTCTTTCACTCTTAACGAACGAAATATCTTACCATATAAAGGCAGGTTATACGATACTGGTATTAGCCGCGGTGTTCTGCACCAGAGCGCCGAGGAAACTTGTTGTGTACGTTTTTGTCGGTAGCGCAGTTGTATCGCTCATATTCAGATATCTCCTATTCCCGGATATGAACTGGTTAAACCGGACCGGATGGGTCATCGTATTAGGTTATTCGATATTGGCGATCGCGTCATATATTTCTCCGGGAGAGAAGATGAAATGGAAGGATCTGTTAATTGTAGATTCAAGAAAGGTTGGGTATCTTGGCGTGGTTCTTGCCGTATCATTAGTCGTGTTGAACGTGATCTTCAGATAAACAGGGAATAATTTCAATGAAAATAATATTTGCCGGAACAGGAGACGGACGGGGCATCCCCGCAATAGGCTGTGAGTGTAAACGGTGTATGATTGCAAGAAAAGAGAAAGGGAAAAACCGTCGCCGACGGGTATGCGTCATCATAAAAAATAGATCGGGAACGATTATACTCGATACGCCGATCGACATCGGACGGATTGTGAATAAATACAAGATATTCGATATAGCCGCAATATTTCTTTCTCACAAACATTGGGATCACATCGGAGGAATAACCGAATTCGAATGGTGGGACGCAGGAAAAATCCCCGTTTACGGGAATATGTCCGCGCTTGCAAATTTCGAAACAACTGAAAGACTGTATGACAGGTGTAAATTCCATGTCATGCATGACCGGGAATCAGTTAAAATAGGGCATATAAAATTTAAAGCTTTCAAGGTGAATCATAAAGTCCCCACCCATGGCTTGGTCATAACGGAAGATAATAAACGCATAGTACATTTTAGTGACAGCGTGGAATTATCATTAAATGATTTTGAGAAAAGACAGGTGAAAAAGGCGAACCTCGTCATATTCCATACGCCGGGCTATGACGGCGGTACAGACCACATTGACGTTGTCAGCGTAATGAAAATTGCGAAGAAACATCCGAATACCTCCTTTATTATCTCTCATATCGGGCATAATAATCTACCTCACGAAGAATTAGAGGAACATTTCGCTTCTTATAAAAATCTACGCGTCGCATATGATGGACTGGAGATTAAAATCTAATATGCGCGACAATGTGTAAATACCCACGATCCATAATTCTTCATTTCAATCAATTAAGCGTACTAATTCTTCTTAACAAACGCAGGAGTCCCCGTTACGGTTATGCATATGAACTTTGATGTCGTTATATTAGGGCATATCGCAAAAGATAAATTAATTATTGATGGGGAGGAAATAGATGCTTTGGGCGGGGCTGTTTATTATGGCGCCATGGCTTTATCAAAATTGAATTATTCCGCCGCGGTTATCACTCTTCTCGCCAAGGATGATTTCTATTACCTCGATGTTATGAGAAAAGACGGTATTGAAGTATTTCCTCACGAAACTGAAGTGACCAGTGGAATCAAAAATACGTACTTTGGGGAAAACCATGATAAAAGAATATGTGAACCAATTGCGTTCGCAGGCGAATTTAAAGCGGAGCATATACCGGATATCACGACCAAAATATTCCATATAGGACCAATAATGGCAGGCGAAGTATCACTGGATTTAATCGAGCATATAACCTCTCGATTTGAAAGAGTGTCTCTCGACCTGCAAGGCGTATTACGCGTTAGAGAGGGCAAGGAATTGGTATTCGTTGATTGGCCGGATAAGGAGCGCGGATTAAAAGGGATTCATACGGTTAAAGCTGATTCCGTTGAAGCAGAAGTAATTACGGGTGAAAAGGACATCGCAAAGGCAGCTCGAATTATCGCTGAATGGGGACCCCGTGAAGTGCTCATCACCCATAAATACGGCATGTTGGTCTATGCTGAAGGCGAAGTCTATGAAGCGCCGTTCACTCCTCAATCTATAAAAGGACGTACCGGTCGCGGTGATACAGCGATGGTCTCGTATCTTGCGAGCAGATTAACAACATCGCCCGGGGAGTCGTGCAGCTTCGCCGCTGCCGTAACTTCCTTGAAGTTGGAAAAAGAGGGACCTTTTGACCGTACGTCTCCGGATGTTACGGCAAAGCTAAAAGCTGACTATTCTTTCGCATAAGAAATATCATGAATGATATAACAATCGGCATCATCGGTACAGGAGCGATAGCAAGAACCCATGCCGGGATATTGCAGCGGAATGATGCCGTGAAATTGGGTTCCGTATACGATGTCCGGAAGGACAGCGGGGAAAGATTTGCCGCAGATTTTGGAATGCAAACACTCTCCAGCGCTGAGGACGTCATAGCCGATTCTGACGCTGTATATGTTACAGTTCCCAATAAGTTCCATGTCGAAATGACACTCAAAGTATTGAGTCAGGGTAAACATGTCTTTTGTGAAAAACCGTTTGCCCTCAATCTTACCGATGCCCGGATGATAGTTGATGCGGTTGAAAAGAAAGGGGTCGTCTACCAGCTTGGATTCAGCAGGAGACTCGCTCCGGTCTACAAAAAAATGAAAGAGCTCATAACAAGCGGAGAGCTCAAGCCGAAGTCCTTTAATATAAAAATGAACCGCGGGGAGCTGCAGGTACCGCCGTGGACAAGCGATTCTAAAATCACAGGCGGATTCCTTTTTGAATCTACGCTTCATCTTATTGACATGACGCGTTACCTGTTTGGCGAGGTGAAAGAGGTCACGGCTGTCGGGTCAAAATCGGTATATCCGTGTGTGGATGATTTTTCCATGATATTCGAAATGGAAAATGGCATCCACGGCGTTTTTTCATCAAGCGCTCACACAACATGGATATTCCCGTTTGAACGGGTGGAAATTTATGGAGATCACGCTTCGATCGTGAGTGATGAGATGGAAGCTGTTTCTTATTGTATGGACTTAAATACGCCTGTGGAAAAACTAAACTTTTCGACGCTTCCTGTTGATGAGCGTTGGGGTTTCACAGAGGAGAATGAGATATTTGTGGATAGGCTTTTAGGTCGGGACTCCGGGGAAAACGACCTTGTGGCTACGCATCTTGACGGCTATAAGAACGTTGAAATCATGGAAGATATATATGAAAAGGTGGGATTGGGCCGATGAACATTACTGATAATTAAATTTTTTAATTGTAATTTTAAATAAGTTGTTGAACCCAAATAAATCAGACAAGATCGAGAAAATATTATGATAGAAACTATCAGGTTGACCACTGCTCAGGCAATTATTCGTTTTTTAAAGGCTCAGTGGATTGAGTTAGATGGTGATAGCCACCCGTTTTTTGCAGGAATGTGGGGAATATTCGGTCATGGAAATGTTGCGGGTATTGGGCAGGCGCTTGAGCAGGATGGGGAGTTCACTCATTACCTTCCCCGGAATGAACAAGCGATGGTGCATATTGCCGCTGCCTTTGCCAAGCAGAATCGCCGACTGAGAGCGTTTGCCTGTACTTCTTCAGTAGGTCCGGGCGCGACCAATATGGTAACAGCAGCGGCGGGCGCTACCATCAATAGAGTTCCCGTGCTTCTGCTGCCAGGTGACACGTTCTCCAGAAGGAATGTCGGACCGGTTCTTCAACAGTTGGAGTATCCTCTCGGTCAGGACATTTCAGTCAATGATTGCCTAAGACCCGTGAGCCGTTATTGGGACCGAATAAATCGGCCCGAGCAAATTCTTACGTCTTTTCCGGAGGCGGTACGGATTCTTACAGATCCTTCCGAGACCGGGGCGGTGACAATATCTCTACCGCAAGACGTGCAGGCAGAGGCATATGATTTTCCTGAATCGTTTTTCGAAAAGAGGATTCACTACGTTCCGAGGGCGATTCCGGATCCTACCTTGTTACTTCGCGCAATGGAGTTGATAAAGAATTCCACGAAACCCTTGATCATCGCGGGCGGCGGTATGTTATACTCCGGCGCGGAGGAAGCATTGGCGGCGTTCTGTGAATCCACCGGGATACCGGTCGGTGAAACTCAAGCGGGGAAGGGTTCTCTAAATTGGAAACATGATAAGAACCTGCAGGGAATTGGGGCTACCGGAACTTCAGCCGCCAATCGAATTGCGAAAGAGGCTGACCTCGTGATCGCCGTAGGCACCCGTCTATCAGATTTTACCACAGCTTCAAAAACACAATTTCAGAATCCCGATGTGAAATTCATCAGTATCAACGTATCTCCGTTCGATGCGGGTAAACATTCATCACTGATGCTGGTCGGCGACGCGAAGGCGACACTGGAAAGGCTGAACCAAATGCTGGCGGAGAAAGCTTATTCCGTTTCGCAGGATTACGAAGAGACCATTGGAAAATTAATCAACGAATGGCATAAAGAGAGTGATCGAATATTCGCGCCGGGTAACGGCGGAAAGGTAAGTCAAGGTGAAATAATCGGTTTATTGAACGCGTTCATGACAGACAAGGACAGTATAGTTTGCGCCGCGGGGAGTCTTCCGGGGGATTTGCACAAACTGTGGCGGGCGGAAAACGGTGACCAGTACCACATGGAATACGGATATTCCTGTATGGGTTATGAAATTGCCGGTGGTTTGGGCGTGAAGTTTGCAAAAGAAGAGGGTGACGTTTTCGTTATGGTCGGAGACGGTTCTTATCTCATGATGCATACAGAAATTGTTACTTCTCTTCAGGAAGATAAGAAGCTTATAATTATACTGGTGGATAACCATGGTTATGGAAGTATAGATGGCTTGTCAAAAAATCTCGGCAGCCTCGGATTCGGAAATAAGTTACGCCATCGTGATCCGAAAACCGGAAAACTGACGGGCGAATCTCTTAAAATAGATTTTGTTGAGAATGCCGTCTCCCTCGGCGCGGAAGGTATTAGAGTTGGAACGGGAGAAGAGTTCAATTCCGCGCTGAAAAAAGCAAGGGAAAATGAAAAAACCACGGCAATAATCATTGAACTCGAACCATCTGACCTCCCCGGCTACGATTCATGGTGGGACGTTCCGATAGCAGAAGTTTCAGAAATGCCGACGGTACAGGAAGCGCGAAAGGAATATGAGGAAAAAGTAAAGAAAGAACGGTATTTTTAGTGAGTCAGCAAAAAGTAAAATTGGGAATCGCGCCAATCAATTGGTCTAATGATGACCTGCTTGAGCTTGGCGGTGATATTCCACTCGAAAGATGTCTATCCGAGATGCAGGAAGCGGGATATGCGGGAACAGAATTCGGAAATAAGTTTCCGACTGAATCTGCCGTCCTTAAACCGTTGCTCTCTAAATATGGATTATCATTAGCCTCTAAGTGGCATACTACTTATTTTGTTGCGAACAACGATTTGGAAGAAGAGCTGACGAGATTAAAAGAGAGCCTGGAGTTTCTTTCAGCGATGGGAACAGATGTAATAAATATTGCGGAGTGCAGCGGAACTGTTCATGGTGATAGGAGTAAGCCGTTATCAAACAAACCGGTGTTCGATGACAGGGAATGGGACCGTCTCATTATCGGATTAAAAAAAACCGGAGAAATATGCGACAGTTATGGAATTAAGGTTGCTTACCATCACCATATGGGGACAGGTGTTCAGACTGAAGACGAGATTGACCGATTAATGTCCTCGACTGTCAATGAGAAGGTACAGCTGTGCGCGGATACTGGTCATATGCTATTTGCGGGGTTTGACCCGCTGCCGGTTTACGAAAGATATATAGATCGTATTGCTCATATTCATTTGAAGGATATTCGCGAGAGCGTTATGACTCTGATGTTGGATGATGACGCCTCCTTTCTGGATTCGGTTATAGAAGGAGTATTTACGGTGCCGGGAGACGGAATGATCGATTTTAAACCGGTTTTCGACGTCGTTAAAGAGTCGAACTATAATGGGTGGATGATAGTAGAAGCTGAAGGAGACCCGTCAAAATCCAACCCGCTTCAATATTCCAAAATTGCGAAACGGTATATAAGCGGAATGATAAACATATAAATTATAAAATTGAGAAGGCGATAAATGGATAAAACAAAAATGCAGATTACCAGCGACTTCGGGAGCGACTGGTGGAATGATTCGTGTGATCTGAAAGAATTACAAGATGCCGTTGATCAGGGCGCCGTAGGAGCCACCTCCAATCCGGTGATAATTAAGATGGTAGTTGAAAATAAGCCTGATGAGTGGCTGCCTGTCATAGACAGGCTTATATCAGATAGTCCGAATGGAACCGAAGATGATATCACGTGGGCTTTGGTAGATGATATCGGAACTCGCGCAGCAAAAATACTCGAACCGGTCTATCATAAAACAAACGGAGAGAAGGGAAAGCTCTCACTTCAAGTGAGTCCGAAGTACTATCCGGACCCGGAGCGAATGGTGGAACAAGCGAAGCATTTAGCCGGATTAGCGCCAAACATAGCCATTAAATGTCCGGCAATTGCTCCCGGACTCGAGGCTATCGAAGAGTTAGTAAGCCAGGGCATTACCATCAACGCCACGGTCAGTTTCTCGGTCCCTCAGGCGGTCAGATGCGCGGAGGCGGTTGAAAGGGGTTGGAAGAGAGCGGAAGAAAACGGAGTTGATACTTCCAAGCTCTCGCCCTATGTGACTATTATGGTTGGACGGATTGACGATCACCTCAGGGGGATCGCGAAAGATGAAAGTATTACGATTGATCCTGATTACCTGGATTGGGCGGGTGTGGCAATCTTTAAAAGAGCCTACCAGATTTTTAATGAGCGTGGATACAGGAGTAAACTCCTCTCGGCGGCTTTCAGATGTCATATGCACTGGTCGGAGCTGGTGGGGGGTAACGTAGTCATCAGCATGCCGTATGAATGGTGGAATAAGTTTAACGAATCCGATGTCGAGGTGAAGAATAGGATGGAGCAGGATGTCGATAAGAAAATCATTGATCAGCTTCAGGAGAAGTTTGTTGATTTCAGGAGGGCTTATGAGGAAGACGGAATGAAAGTTGATGAATTCCTACAGTTCGGCCCGTCAAATCGCACTCTAAGACAATTTCTGAGTGGCTATGACGGTCTGGCTGGTATCGTACGTGAACGGATGCTCGCTAGCTGATGGTGATGTATGAGTCTGGTTAAAAAATTTAGGGATAAGAAATTTGCGGCGGGCTACAACGAATACTTGACGCCTGACGACGATACAGGATTGAGATTTCAAATCTTGCAAATGGACGCGAATTCGGAAGAGACCATCCTGTCGAACGACTGTGAAACCGCGCTTTTGGTCATAGAAGGGAAGGGAACTTTAATCTATGGTGATCAAACAATAGAATTCGACAGGAACAACTGGATCGAGCAAAACCCTGTAGCGGCTCATTTTCCCGCGGGAGATGAAATCCGGATTATGGCAGAGAAAGCTTCCCGTTTAGCGGTGATAAGTACTTTGAACGGCTCCCGATTTGACGGTAAAATTTATCCTCCCGAAGAAGTAGACGTTGAACGAAGAGGAGAAGACATACTTGACGGAACGTGTTATCGGTTGGTTCGTTTGGTCTTTGACAGAACGATTGCGCCGGAGAACGCGAAATTAGTTTTAGGTGAGGTACTGAATTTCCCGGGCAAGTGGAGCAGCTACCCGCCGCATCACCATGTTCAGCCGGAAATTTATTATTACGAATTCTCTCCGGATGAAGGGTATGGTCATGGCGAGCTCGGTGAGGATGTCTTCAATATCAAACATCAAGACCTGTTAAAGATAACAGATTCTAAGGATCACAGCCAGGTGTCGGCGCCGGGGTACCATATGTATTATATCTGGGCGATCAGGCATCTCGATGATTCTCCGTATACAGGATTTGAATTCAGCAAGCCGTACGATAAGTTATTAGAGTAAGTAATCCTAATATATCATTATTGGTGAGTTGGAAGGAAATTTTATCATGAACTTTCCAAAATTGAGCTGCCGGAAATCGCTGGCTATGTCACTGTTCTTATTATTAACCAGCTGCGCGAAAGAATCTGAAAAGCCGGCAAACGGCGTTATTGCGGTTGTCAACGGCGTGTCTATCACAAAAAGAGAGATGGTAAGACGAATTGAGCTTACTCCCGTGCCCGGGTTTCATCGGCATAAAGACAGGAGTAAACGTGTGCTTGACATGTTGATTGACGAAATAACATTGAGTCAATGGGCAAAAGCGCAGGGTTTCGAGGATTCACCTGAATACAAGGAAGCAATTAAATTCATAGAACAGCAAGCAATGATTCGTGAACTTTTCTTTACGGAGATACGAAGCAATGCAGTGCCGGATTCACAAAAAATCGATTTAGCGCTGAGAAAGTCAATGCTGCGTCTGACTGTTCAAACGATGGTGACAGAAAATAAAGAGATTGCCGATAAATGGCGCAAACGCATGGACTCCGGAAAAACGTTTAAGGATTTGACAGAAGATTATAAGGGCGATCCGGCAATTAAGATTAAAGATTTGTCGCTTCACTGGGGGGACGGCTCCGTTCCTATTCAAGTAGAAAATGTCGCTTACCAGACAGCGGTAGGCGAGTCGTCAGACGTTATAAAACTAGCTAACGCCTATGCTGTTCTCTATGTTGAAAATATCGCTCAAGATGTTTTTCTGACTCCTTATGCTGTCAACATGAAACAATTGCAGATTAAGGAGGTGCTTCGAGCGAGGAAAGAAACCGTTTTGGCGAATGAATATGTATCAAGACTCATGAAACCTTTATCAGTAGAACAGATGGGTGACGGTCTCGAAGAAGTTGTAAAATTTATTAAGAAAAGAGTGGAACTGAATGAGAATAACGGGTTTCCATTGGCGCAAATTATGAACGAGGAATTGACGCTGTCCGATGACTTTGATCTTTCTTTACCTGTGATAAAGACGCCCGATTTTGTGTGGACCGGCAATGACGTAACCGTTCTACTCAGGAATTATAATTATCCGATAGATAAAAGTAGCAGCGCCTCTCTTCGCAAAACAATGACGGAATTTTTAAAAAGCACTGTCACCGATTATTATCTCGCGGCGCGAGCCGGGCAGAACGGTTTACAGTCCGCTGAAAGAGTAACAGAGGATGTTCATATATGGAGCCGGTATTTTTTAAGTTTTATAGGATTAAGCGCTTTTTCCGACAGCGATTCCATCCTGAACGATAAAGAAGCGATTGTCAGGCATGTCAAGGCTCTTCGAGAGAAGGCGGCAATTGAGATCAATCACGATTTCTTGGAAAGTATTAAGCTAACGGGTATTCCCATGGTCACCGTCTGGAAGAACCGTTTTAATAAGCACTTAGCTGCCCCCCCATTGGTGAAATACTAACTGCGAATTTGTGACTTTTCCGTAAAGGTCAATTAGATACTGTTTGTGGTCGTTATAGGATTGACATACATGGCGTATCAATTGCAATCTGGATTACATATATATTTCACTATAAAATGTAATATCAATTAAGGAATATTCGTGAACGAGTTGAATTGACGGCGGTCGTGAATTTGATTTAAATGTAAATATGCTTACATTTACACAAGTCTTAAAAAAAGGCGGCGTATATGAATACGAAAAAGGTTATGAAGGTTGCCTCGTCATTATTATTGGCGCTGTTGATTTCTTCCACCGCTCATGCGCAGTATCAGGTGGGCGATGCTGTATCTGATTTCACCTTGCAAAATCACGATGGCGGCACGATTACTCTTTTCGATTATAGCGGAGATGTTCTGCTCCTTACATTCTGGTGGTTCGCCTGTCCTCCCTGTCAGCAGGAGGCGCCGGTCATACAGACGGAACTGTGGGAGAAGTATAAAGACAGAAATTTTCAAGTGTTATCTATCGGTTTCAGGGAAGAGCTGGACGCGGCGAATCTCTGGGTGGATCTTTATTTAATTACGCATTTGGTCTTGATAGATGAAGGAAGCGTATTTGAAAGCTATAGCGGTTCTTCGGCATTTTCTGCCTTTCCGCTCAACGCAATCGTCGGCGCTGACGGTCGACTATTATATTCTGAAATTGCCTTTGACCTTGAGACGTTAGACGGGATTATAGAAAGTAATACCATAGTTGTGTCTGTTGATGATGAACCGGCGAATATACCCGATAAACTAAGACTTCATCCCGCGTATCCTAATCCATTTAATCCTTCTACTACGATATCCTTCGACCTCGACGTTCGCTCGTCCCTCAGACTGAAAATCTTCGATATGCTCGGCAGGGAAGTCATCACACTTTTTCAAGGTACGCTTGATCGTGGAAATCATTCTTTCAAATGGAACGGTAGGAACAAAGACGGGAAGCAAGTATCATCGGGAGTCTATTTTTCGCAGCTCCAGGCAGGAGACTTGCTTAGGATAAGAAAGGTGACATTCATAAAATGACAAAGCGTTTTTACTTGATAGCCGTGGTTTTTTTACTGTTATCCGGCGCGGATAGAGCCACACCGCTAATTCTGCTACAAGGGAGTGTCCCGGGCTACAAGCTGAAGACTTTGGCAGGAAATAAAATAAGCCTAAAGGAGTATAGAGGAAGCCCTTTACTGGTCAATTTCTGGGCGACCTGGTGTGTTCCCTGCAGAAAGGAATTTCCAATTATTAAAGAGATCGAAAATAAATTCAGCAAAGATGGTCTCGTGGTTCTCGCAGTAAATGTTGATGATACCAGAACAATTTCCGGTGTCAGAGCTTTCGTATCGGCGCATTCTCTTGAATTCATAATTCCTCTGGATCCTAATAGGAAACTTTTCAATAATTTCCGCGGTTCGTCGTTGCCGTTGACGCTGCTTATAGATGCATCGGGTAATGTGGTAAGAACGTATTCGGGATTTTTAGGCCTATGGGAAGAAGATATTTACAGGCAGTTGACTGAGATGTTGACAAGCGGTTCATCTCAAAAGTCGGAAATTGAATGAATTGGCAGAAGGCAGGAGCCATTGCCGTAGCAATGGCGTTTACGTTGACGACTGCTTACTCGCAGGATATCAGTTTTTATGGGTCGAACAACGTTCGATTCGCGGACGGAACAAGACTCAACAGTCTGCAAAATCTTCAAATGTCCGGTATAGGGAATTCTTCCGGCGTCACAACGAGTTTTCTTGAAAATTGGACCGATCTGTCGGCGGTTTACAACGACTGGTTTGCCACATTCAGGTACGAGTATGATGATCCTTCCGAATACGGTCTGAATAGAAATGATATAATCAACTGGAGTCTCTACTACGACAAAAACAACTATTCGTTGAATGCCGGAACTTTTGAAGAGCTCTTCGGTCGCGGTCTCACGTTGAATCTCTATGAGGACAGGTCGATATTTTACGATAACAGGCTTGGAAATGGAGGAAAATTCAAATATGACGGCAATTTGTTTTCCGCGACCATCTTAAAGGGGAGCAATCTTTTCTATACGACTTTGGATGAAAGTACTGCAAAACAGGACTACAATATTGTCACAGCGGCTGAAGTTACAATCTCGCCGTTAAATAATCTGAATTTAGGAGTGTCCTTAGTTAATGTTGACAGGGATACTCTTTCTCCCGACGGCTCTGTGCTTAACATAAGTAATTCAGGTTTCCGAATTAAAGGCTATGAGAGGGAAACCAGCTTCTATTCGATCTATGCTGCGTATGATGCTACAGACTGGCAATTCTATTTTGAACGCGCTGAAAACAACATAAGGTCAGACTCAGATGTTAATGGTGACGGCTTTTATATGGCGATTGGAAAAACCGGAGGCTTCCCTAACCTACGCATGGAGTATAAGAATTTCCGGAATTTTGCAGCTGACCCGAACGAAATTGATTCGCCTTTAGGTCCGTACCAAAACCCTCCACGGGTGCAGAGACGAAATGATTTAAGGTTGTTCGAGCTTGATCCTCATTTCGTCAGGTATAACAATGAGGTCGGATACCTTATTGAATGGCGATTGCCTTCGATTTCCGGGGAACTGCAAATACTCGCCGGCCTCGGTCATAGCAGCCTGCACGATGGGAAAAGAGTCGCCCCATCAAACGATAAACGTATGATGCCGTATAGAGAGATATTCCTCTCTCTGGAGCGGTTAGGATCTTCGAGAATTTCATACTGGCGAATCAACATCGCCGCTTCCGATGAAATCCGTTACTACTCTGAACTGTCTTCTATCGGATTGGTGCAGTTCAGGGATACAGATAAGATAGCCCTCGGATCTGAAGTGGAGTTTAAGTTCGGGAAATCGCTTTTTGACATAAAAGCGGAACTGCTCAGATTCAACGAGAGTGATATTAGAACAAACCCGATAATTTCGTTTTCCGGGAAGGACAAAGGCAACGAATACCTTTTAGCGTTCGGTTATACGCCGTCAGGCAAATTCTCTATCTCCACCGGAGTGGAATGGTCAGACATAAACGGAGACATAAGCGACAGACCAAATGGACCCTGGTCTTTTGTTGAGGCAAAGATGGAATTTATGAGAAACCATAACGTTACTTTATGGACGGGCAAAGTTCGCGGCGGCAGACAATGTTCAGGAGGAGTGTGCAGGTATGTTCCCGATTTTGACGGATATCGTATTTCTCTTATCAGTAGATTTTAAACAACTAACAGCGAGGATGATTAATCAGGTGAGTAAAATGGGTGAGACGATTTTGAAATATTATCATAAGACGCTTCTGATTTCTTTATATTTTATCCTGTTTCACAGCTCGGCGTTTCCCCAGGGATTGGATAACATCGATCCGATTGGGCGTTTTACAGCGACCTGGTTCGCTGAGATGGTTGACGTGGAATTGGTAGGAGATAGAGCCTGGGTAGCGGGTGTGGGCGGTTTAGCGGCATTTAATATTAGTGATCCGGGCAATCCGGCTTTTCTTGCACGGTATACACCCTCGCCTGACTCAAACCCGTTCGGATACAGGTTTTATCATTCAGCAATCGGCGAAAGTTTCGCTTATGCTTCCGGAAGGCTTGCCGGGATTTGGGTCATAGACATTACCAATCTAAACTTTATCATGTTCGAGAGTATGCATAAAGCAGAAGGAGTAAGTTATGAAGGTCTATATCTTGCCGCAAACCGGCTGTATGCATGCAGACATGAAAAAGGTTTGGAGATCTTTGATTTAGTCGGTGATTTTATAATCAGTATAAGTGTATACGAAAACTTGTCCAACGCATGGTCTGTCGTAGTGGAAGAAGGGATTGCTTATGTTGCGGACGGCAGCGGAGGACTCAAGATTCTTGACGTAAACAATCCGAATAACATAACCGAGTTATCCGCAATAGCTACTACCGGATCCGCAAGAGATATTGAGTTGGTTAACGGCATCGCTTATGTTGCCGTAGGTTCGCAGGGACTTGATATATTTGATGTTAGCAATCCGTCAAAACCAATCTTACTGAGTAACTACCAAAGCCCGTTTTTTACAGCGGGAGTTTCGGTGGATGACGGAAAGGCATATCTTGCTGAGTGGGATATTGTTGAAGTAATAGATGTATCGAACGGGCAAGCGCCGTTTCTGTTGGGATGGGAAGAGATGACAATGAGAGGGATGGGCATAGCTGCGCGGGACAGCATCCTTTACGTGGCAAATTGGTTAAATTTTGATGTCCTGCGTTTCGGAAATACGCAGGAGCCGGATATCTTCCTGCCTAAGACGTTCAGTGATCTTGGCAACATACCCGTGGGAAGCAGTTCTGACGTAATTATCAGAGTACTGAATACCGGACCTTCGGAGTTATCGGTGGATAGTGTTACCTCAAGCGAAGACTTTTTTACTATTGACCCCGATTTTTTAGTGATAGAGCCGGGAGGAGTCGCGGAAGTTAAATTGACTTTTACACCTGTAGATACTTTAAATACGCAAGCTGTCATCAGTTTTTGGTCGAACGATCCTGATGAGCCGCGCAGAACATTTGTCGCAAGGGGAAATACGAATGCCATTAGGATCGGCGACGTCGCACCGGATTTCACACTGAATGACATCGAAGGAGTGCCCCACACCCTGTCAGATTATGCCGGCAAGGTGATTGTCCTCGCGTTCTTCGCATCGTGGTGACCGGTTTGCGGTCCGGAGTTGTCGGACATAGGCGTTTCGATAGGGCAGAGGTTCGAATCAGAAGCTTTTGTTATGTTTGGCATAAACATTAGTGAAAATTTAGAACTTGTCAAAAACTTCATCGCCGCCTTCGGAATAACCTTTCCAGTGCTGATTGATCCTGACCAGGCGGTTATTAAGGATTATGTTCAGCGTGTGAGTACTTCTCCGTTTCCACTTGACTATATAATCGATCAAGAGGGGAGAGTAGTGTATCACAACACCGAATACGACCCGAAACGAATGACGGAAATCATAACAAATCTGCTCAACCCTATCGGTGTTGAAGAGGAAGTATCTTCTACGCCGCTTTCTTTCCGGCTCAGGCAGAACTACCCAAACCCATTTAATCCGGTTACTACCATCAGTTATGTGCTGCCAACCACAAGCAAAGTGCTACTAGTTATATATAATTTGCTTGGTGAGGAGATCGCCCGCCTCGTTGACGGGATTCAACCGGAAGGGGTTCACCAGATAACGTGGGATGCGAGCGGCGCTTCGTCGGGTATTTATTTCTATAAAATTCATGCAGGCGAGTTTATTCAGACACGGAAGATGCTGCTGTTGAAATAATATCGACACCCATCAAATACTAGAGGTGAACAAACGAAAAAGACCGGAGCAAATTTATCAGCGTAACTTGCCTTTTCGATTAGTGCATAAAAATCTACTTGACTATGATTGGAACTTTACTTAATTACGGATAGTGTATTTTCAAGAGAACAATATGCTATTGCCTTCTCCCTATAGCCGGGGAACTTTAACGATACTTGTATCGCTTTTTTTGCTGTCTGCCGGCAATTTTGATTCCCCATTAATTGCCGGAACCACGGGTAAGATTTCCGGATCAATTCAGGATGTTTCTACAGGTGAGCCTCTTATAGGGGCAAACATAATTATTAATGGTACTTCATTGGGAGCAGCGGCTGATGATAAGGGTCGGTTTGTTATCCTGAACATACCGCCAGGTGTTTATACCGTTAAAGGAACTATGATTGGTTACGGACCGATTTTATATTCAGAGGTCAGGGTGTCAGCCGACTTCACCACCAAACTTAATTTTAAATTGGAGCAAACAGGGTTAGAGCTCCGGGAAGTCACCGTTATCGCAAAAAGCGCTCTCGTAAAGAAAGACCTAACGTCTTCGCTTTCCATCGTGGGGGCAGAACAGCTGAAAGAAATGCCAGTTGAAGAATTTAAAGACATTTTAGCGCTTCAAGCGGGAATTGTTGTCGGTACGGATGGAAATATTCACATCAGGGGAGGACGGTCAAGCGAGATTGCATACTTAGTGGACGGTCTTTCCGTGACAGACCCGTATTCCGGGAATATATCTATTGAGATTGAGAACAATTCCATTCAAGAGTTACAGGTGATCAGCGGTCCTTTCAATGCCGAGTACGGTCAGGCCATGTCCGGGGTCATTGACGTCGTAATCAAAGAAGGGGGAAATAAACTTAGGGGCAATCTCTCATTCTATACTGGAGATTACGTAAGCGCGAACGATGGAAAGTTTATGAATATTGATGATATAAACGGAAAGGATATATCTAACATACAACTGAGTGTTGATGGTCCGCTCAACTTTTTAGGCAATAAAATTTCATTCTTTTTAACGGGAAGATATTATAACAACGAGGGTTGGTTATACGGACAGAGAAGATTTACGCCTTCTGATTCTTCAAATTTCGGAAATTGGAATGTGAGAACGGATGATATTGGAGCGGATTCGGTTCCGAACAGCGGAGATTTCGGTGAAGGTGACGGCAGCGCTACACCGGGAGAACCCAATGTATATGTGGAAGAGACGGGTGATGGCGCTTTTGTTGGGATGAACACATTTAAGAAGCTGAGTACGGGAGGAAAACTTACGTATCGAATTTCCCCAACGATAAGACTCTCATATGGTTTTTTAATGGACAAAGTGGATTTTCGTGAATATTCTCACTTGTTCAAGCTTAATCCGGACGGTGATTATAAACAGTTCAACCGTGGTCATTCCCAGTCTCTGATTTTTAACCACACATTAAGCCCGAGGACATTTTACACAGTCAAAATTGCCAATACGTTTTTTGATTACAAAAGGTACGTATTTGAAGATCCGCTTGATTCCGGATATGTAGACCCTAAAAGATTGAAGAATAACGCCAATAATGCGTTTAGGACGGGTGGAACAGAGATGTGGCATATCAAGCGAAACACCGAATCATTTCAAGGGAAGATAGATTTTACCAGTCAGATCAGTAACTCACAATTACTGAAAAGTGGTCTCGAGTTCAGATCGCATACATTATTTTACCACGAGTTCGAGATAATTGCCAAAAGAAATGATGCGAACATCGAAATTAGGCCTTTTGAACCATCCATTCCGATTTCTGAGTCAATTATAAATAATCGTTACCGACACAAACCTGTTGAGGCGGCGGCATACATCCAGGACAAAATGGAATTCGATAATTTAATTATCAATATAGGGTTAAGATATGATTATTTTAACTCATCCGCAAAAGCTCCAATAGACTTGAGAGACCCCGACAATGCAAGGTATTACAATGTGTTTTCATCCCGCGATGACGTCAATATACTGGTGAGAGAAAAAGAATATGTACCGGAATTAGGCGAGATCACGGATACGGTCAACGTCCGTGGAACCAAATGGGTGAATAACTACAGAAACGCCCGAGCTGTGCAATCTCTAAGTCCCAGAATTGGCGTCTCTTACCCGATAACCGACAGGGGTGTTATACATTTTTCATATGGACATTTTTCCCAGATCCCGACCTTCGAGCACCTATATATCAACTCTGAATTTGAGGTCTTCAGCGGAAGCTTATCTTCTACGATGGGTAACGCCGAGCTTCAGCCACAGCGGACCGTTATCTATGAAGTTGGACTTCAGCAGCAGCTCTCGGATAATATTGGTATTGACATAACCGGTTTTTATAAAGATATGGAACATCTCTTGGGAATGGAAATTATCACTACCTATACTCAGGATTTCTATGCTCGTTTCATCAATCGGGATTACGGAAATGTCGGAGGTATAACCTTAGCTCTGGAGAAAAGGAGGTCGGGCTACCTCTCCGCATCAGTTGACTATACTTTTCAATTAGCCGAAGGAAATTCTTCGGATCCTATGCAGGTGTTCAACGATGCTAAAAGCAACAAGGAGAGTGAGATTCAAGTAATCAGGTTGAACTGGGATCAAACACACACACTGAATTTTAACATTACTCTAAGTCAACCCGGCAGCTGGGGATGGAGTCTTGTAGGAAGATTGGGCAGCGGGTTTCCTTATACTCCCAGGCTTCAGAATGCGGCTTCGTCTTTTGAGAACAGCGAAAGAAAGCCGGCGCAATATACATTCGATCTTAAAATGCATAAGGAACTGAATGTCATAGGCGCGAAATATTCTGTTTTTGTCAAGGTGTTCAATCTTTTAGATCGTAAAAACGAAGTATTCGTATATTCTGACACAGGAAGAGCCAGCTATACTATTCGACCGCGGACAAGCGTAAAGGGTGTCAACACTCTGGATGATTTTAGGAACAGACCTAATTTCTATTCCGAGCCAAGACGAATAATAATCGGCGCCTCTATTGGCTTTTGAGATTGAATTGAAATCTTTGGCGATGGAAAAATACGATAACATCATGAGGTGTTTTGTTTGAGGAGTTTGTCCGTTGTAATATTGTTTATCATCCTCTCTGTCAATACCGCCAATTCTCAGGAGCTTCGCGGAGATCCGGCGTGGAAAAAGCAAGGGATTATGGACGGAAATCTTGTGCGGACGATTTTTCTAAATCACGGTGAAGTAGCTCTATGGCCCTTTCAACCTTCCGGTGAATGGCCCAAGGGTAGCGGTCATTCATATATCGACGGCGTAGCTCCGTGGGTATCCGCAGAAGTGGTGGATATTCATGGCGAGACAGTTCATCCTTTAGAAACCAATTACAGGGAATTTGTCGATACCGACCCTATAACGGGGAAGGTGTGGGGTTTCCAACCCATACCTGGATACGTGAATCTTAATCAGGATTCACCCGCCATGAGCAACGACCCATTATCCTGGCCCAGACGCTGGCCCGACCAGCCGGATTGGTTCGACCCTGAGACTTTGGAACCATTCTGGAATGGTTTTTTCGGAATGGGTGTCACGAATGCCGACTTGGAAACATATTTTGTGATGGATGATGCCTCCGATAAGGAGTATGATTTTTTCCCCGATCCCGACGACCCTACCCGAGGCGGTCTGGGACTTCGGGTAGAAGTGAGAGGGTTTCAGTGGTCATCCGTTCTTGCCGAAGATGTCATATTCTGGTTATATGACATAAAAAATGATGCCGCCACCGATTATGAGAAGGCTTTATTCGGGATGTACATCGATTTTGGGATCGGCGGCACAGCAGATTCAGATGACGATCAGGGTGAATTCGATCCGATATTAGATATAACGTTTGCCTGGGACGGTGATGGTCTCGGAGATACAGACTGGAGCCCGGTCGGCGTGGCAGGTTATGCCTTTCTCGAGAGTCCGGGAATGGGAGACGTGTTTCTTTATGACGAGTTCGGTGACCTTATAGAGACGATACCGGGAGACGGCATAGACAATGATGAAGACGGCCTTATAGATGAAAGCAGAAGCAGTCCGCAAGGTGATTTCGTTTTCGGTTCCGTCGGAATCTATAATGACGGTAAGCCCAAATGGCACTGGGAAGGTGATGAGGATGGAGATTGGGACGGTTTTACCGATGCAAATGGAAACGGAGTATGGGATGAAGGAGAACCTTTAAATGATGATCTCGGCGCTGACGGTATCGGACCGCTTGACGAACAGTATTCGGGTCCCGATATCGGAGAGGGTGATGGATTCCCGACCGATGGCGAGCCCGAGTATAATGCGACTGACAAGGATGAGTCCGACCAGATCGGTTTATCCGCCGTTAAATTATTTAATCTTCATCAGTTCGACCTGAACATGGATGAACAAATATGGAATATCATGGCGTTTGGCACATTGGACCCTCAGGAATTGGATGTAAATTTAGGGGCGTTATATTCGTCTGGTCCCTTTCCTTTGAAAGTCGGACAGACAGAGCGTTTTTCAATGGCTCTGCTTTTCGGTGAAGACAAGGCGGACATTTTAAGAACAAAGCAAACCGTTCAAAAAATTTATAACGCCGACTATAACTTCTCCAAGCC
>JACZYG010000041.1 GCA_022571215.1 Fidelibacterota bacterium
GGCTTTTCCTTGGGAGGAAGCATAAGAAAACACGCCATACAATATGAATAGCGACAGGACGACGGTGACGGTATAATTTCTTAAGCAAACCATAATTACATCAACAAAAGGAAATCAGTTTATATCCTAAAAATAAAGATACTGAACGCTTATTGTATCTTCAAGCTGAAGTAGTCATATATACAGGCATCATTTGGCACTTACTAATAATAATCAAATCGGCATTACGGGACAAACCGGGACAGAAAATGGTCAGTGTGGGGTCACCAGTCCTCTGTAATCATTGGCGTTAAAAGGATAGCAGCCTCGGATACCGTCCACCGGCTCCAGAGGCGATACTGACCACTGAAATAGGAAAATACTTAACAAAAAGTGAGATATTTAGTGCTATATAAACACCCAATGTGTAACATAACAAGTGTTCCAACTACTGGGGGCAGGTCCCATTCTGTTGAGTAAGCATCGACGTAACATTGCGGACAAGTTTTCATATTCGGAGAAGATCAACCTTGATTTGCTGAAATATGTGTTGATAGGATTTGGGTCGTATGGGCTGTTGTGTTATTTTCGAACTTAGTTCAGAATACATTCGAAATATTTCCTGCTAAAATCGGTGATAATCTCATTTTCCTCTCGGTTGTTATGCTTCTGTTTTTCCTTGGTTTCTTTGGTTTCAAGCAATCGGTGATTTACACTAACGTTTCTCTTGAGAGTGCCAGAGCTATAATTGAGAAGCATGACGGGGTGGAACGAACCAAAGAGGTGGAGATAAAGGTAGTATCATTCAGAGAGCAAACGGAGCGCTATAAACGATCGGGGTTAGATCGAAGCGAAGGGGAGAGTCATCTTAAGCGCTTAATCGAATATATGGAAGCACAAAAACAGGTTCGAAAAACCACGACGGCTCATGGTTGTTGTGGTTCAGTCTTTTCAGTGTAGAGCGAATTAAATGACAACGATGAAGATAATCAGGCCATGTTACTGATTTTGATTTGATAGACGGAGCATATAAAATTGGTGTAATTGGTTGAAAGGCTAAAAAATTATTAAATCAAGCAAGAGAAACAAGAAACATTATTGACGGCCATACTTCCAGCTCCAATCCCACGATTATCAAAACAGTGCTGAAAATCGACATTATCTTTGCCGTTCTGTTGTTTTGCATGTTGTTTCTCCCTTCTATCGTTATTGATGAATAAAATATCACTACACGTTATCAATATAGAAATTATTGTGTTCCTTCAAGCTTGCTAATTAGATTAGTTGGAAGAGTGATTTTAAACGTGCTGCCTTTTCCTTCTTTGCTTTTCACAGATATGTCACCCTTGTGTTCTTGTATTATTTTATACGATATTGATAATCCGAGACCTGTTCCAACTCCAACTCCTTTAGTGGTGAATCCTGGGTCAAAGATTTTATCGAGTGAACTCTCCGGTATTCCTTCTCCGTTATCCTTAATAGTTATGCAGATATTGCTATTTTCCGTATAAGTGTTGATTGATATTTCACCTTCCTTATCAATTGCTTGATTGGAATTGATGAGTAAATTCAAGAATACTTGATTCAGCTTTGCAGGGTAACAAGCAATTTCAGGCAGATCACTGAAATTCTTTATCAGTTTGACCTTATCTTTCAACTCATGTTCAAACAATTTGATTGTTTCTTCAAGACACTCGTTAACATCAACCGATTGCAAGTCTGCTTCGTCTAAGCGTGCGAAGGTTTTCAGTTCTTTTACTATTTGTTTCACACGAAGAGTTCCCGCAGTAATAACCTCATTAGCGTCATCAATAATGTCAAACATTCTTTGAATGTCATCCTTAGTTGTTGTCTTGGAAGATAGAGAATTTTTTACGATACCCTTCATTTTGTCGATGGCGCGGATGAGAGTATCGTGCATACTCATAACGGCGCCCAGAGGAGTATTTATTTCGTGAGCTACACCGGCAACAAGCATCCCCAGCGATGCCATTTTCTCCGACTGGACGAGTTGTGCTTGAGCTTCTTTAATCTCATTATTTGCTTTTGCAAGTTTTTCGAGTGCTGACTTAATCTTAGAGATATCATACAGCGCTCCCACGACTACGTTTTCGCCCCCTATTCGCGTTATGACTAATGAAAGAACCATCCAGATAGGTTCGCCTGAGTAAGTAATTATCTGTGTTTCAAAGTTTTTTAGAAAGCCGTTTCTTTTTAAAGCCGCCAATATTTTGTCCCTGTCCTGTGGAACATAATAGAAATCCGGAGTCACTCTGCCGACCAGGTCTTCAACTTTATACCCAATTAAGTCAGCTAAAGGTTTATTGGCATATAAAATTTTGCCATCGTGAAGACGGCTGATTATGAACGGAAGAGGTGATACTTCGATGATAGCATGAACCTGTTCATCAGATTCTTTTTCTTTCGTGATGTCAGTGTAAGACCATACTCGTCCTACAATTTTTCCATTTCTATCCTCTACAATGGAAGAATAAAGTGAAATATATCTATGCGTAGGAATTACAACTTCAAGCGCATCTCGAAACATTACATGACGGTCAACATTTGTAGAACGATTCTTCCCTGATTTGAGAAAAGATCTGACTCGTTTATCATATAGTTTTGGAGAAGCAAATTTTTTTCCGATCTTTTTATTGAATTCTTTAATATTTTTGTTAATGAATTTTCCTGTATCAACATCAAAAAACTCATTAAAAACTTGGTTCGCGGCAACTATCTTTCCATCGGTATTAACCATAATAATACCTGATAGAGAGGTGTCAAGAAGAGATTGCAGTTCGTTTTTTCTTTGAGAGAGTTCCGAAAGCACATTCTGCATCACTTCGTTTTTTTCTTCAAGAATCTCTTTAACGGCAAGCAATTGAATATTACCTTCGGCAAGATCCATCGAAGTTTTTTCCAACTGGCGAGCTTTTTTCTTAAGTTCGATATTAACAGTGTGGAGCGACTCTGTTCTCTCTTTTACTTTGCTTTCAAGGTTTTGATAGCCTCGAATTTTGTCGATTGATAATCCCACAATGTTTGTAAAGGTCTCAAACCTCACTATATCCTGATGTTCAAGCTCTCTTTGGTGATGTTGAAGGTTGCCCGCGAGAACGCCTATCGGGATATTCTTAACTCGTATAGGAGTAAGTACATACGAAGCAGGCATCTCGCTCAACTCAATTGAGTAATTCTCCCAAGATTTAAATCTTTTAATGTTCTTCTTGAAAATTGTCCTGTTCTCATTAAAGCATTGATGTATTATCTGATTCACAGGAAAATTGCCATTTTTAACAAACCGCTCAAACGTATTTGTCATTTTTTTGGAATCGTGAAGAAAATTAAAAGACCTAAGTGTTAATCTACCATCAATATCCAACAGTAATAATGATCTGTCAAAGTCGAGACTCTTTGTTAATAGCTCTGGGATTCTTTCAATAAGCTTGTCTTCATTTCGAAATTTGGACAATCGGCTTGAAAGCTTGTTGAGGGCAGTAAGTTGCTTGTTGGCATAATCAAGTTTTTCAGTTCGTTCCTTCACCATATCTTCGAGATTAGAAGCATATTTCTGAATCTCTTTCTTCATTTCTCTCTGTTCTAAGGCTTTCTGGATCGAAGAATTAAATTCTTCGATAACGAGGGGCTTAGTAATAAAATCGTAAGCGCCCTGCTCAATCGCTTTCATAGCCGATTTGATCGATCCGTGTGCTGATGTTACAATGCAGATTAGCTCAGGATTGTTTTTTTTAAGTTTTTTAACGACTCGTATCCCATCTAATCCCGGCATATTCAAATCGCACAAGATTATATCGGTAGGATTTTTATTGAATTTCTGTAACCCTTTTGTTCCAGACGAAGCCGTAGTTACTTTAAACCCGGCATTTCGAAGTGTTTTGGAAAAGGAAATTCGTTGCGAATCATCGTCTTCAATATAAAGAATTTTAATAGGTTTCAACGCGATGCCATCTGTATTCTGATACTAAATAGTCTATACGAATGCTCTTACAATTTCGCTTTGCAAGCCGTCGAGCTCTGAATTAGCTTTATCAACTTCACGAATTTTCTCTTGAAGGGTTTTTAAAAGTCGCTGTTTCTCGAGACCGTTTCGGAAAATAATTAAAATATCGTCGTTATCCCACGGTTTTTCAATATAATGAAACAGACCAACTTCGTTTATAGCTTTGATGGCATTTTCCTTATCGGCATATCCGGTAAGGATTATTCTCGGTATTTCAGGTTTTAGTTCTCTTACTTTTGAGAGAAAGGTAATACCATCCATCTCAGGCATTAAATAATCGGATACTACTAAGTCAGTATCATTATTACCGATATACTCTATTGCCTCATTAGCGGATAGGAATGTATTAACAATATAGTTGGTCTCCAGAGATAAAAATGAATTGAGACTTGATAGGACCAACTGTTCGTCATCAACAATTACAATGTTAGGCTGCCATTCAGATTCATTCATAATAGATAAAGTACCCCAAGGTTAATGTTAAAGTCATCTCATTTCACAATTAGGATAAGAATAATTTAAAGAAAAATCATCATAATCACAATTAAATATGCCGATCAGACGGAGTTTATTCACTCCTGAACTTTATCGAAATCTGCGCCTATTTTACGGGCGATACCATGGAGACGCTTTGCCATAGCCTTTAAAATTCCTTCGGTAATACCAACATTGTCCGCAAGAAGCTCAAGCATATGCGATTTTTCAATTTTCAAAAGACGGCAATCTTCAAAAGCAGTTGCTGAAATTAATCTCACTTCATCGTCGAATAATGACCAGGCGCCAAAAACATCTTTTAGTTCCGCAATCATCACGAGAGACTCGCCCACGTGTAGTCTGACATTGCCTTCAATTACCATGTACATTGAGTCAGATACATCACCTTCTTCATAAATCACGCCACCTTCTTCAATATTTTCTTCGACCGTGATAGCTGCGATATGGCTTAAATCTTCCGATGTAATATGTTTGAAAATATCCACGTCTTGCAGAAATATCACTTTTTCTATTATTGAGAACATTGTAAAGTAGTCGCCATTAGTTATTTAGGGCTAAATTTGCTGTTTCCCGCAAAACAGGATGGGAATCGTCAAGGTAATCTTTAACTTTTTCTTCGTATATGGAGATATTCAAAGTGGAAGCCAGATAAATGGAACATGTCTTTAGCCAATCATCATCACCATTTAACAGTTCAAAGATACATTCTTCGTCGTCCTTGAATTCTATGTCGAAAAATAATTTTGCCTTCGTTAACAGCTCTTCAGATTCTCTCATATCTATTATTGGAATAACGTATAATTTCAATTTATGGCTAAGTATATTATCAAGCAGCTCTATGGCATTTTCTTTTAATTTAAGGTTATTACTAACAATCCCAAGAAACGTATTATACATATCGGATGAAGAATATTTAAGTCCCAAAAGCCGAAAAATCCGTTCTAAAGTATTCTCAATTTTATCCCTGAGGGATGAGACCAGCAGTTGTCTGGCTTGTATCTGAATATTACCAGCTCCATTGTTATTCGTTTCGCTTGTTTGTCTTTTTTCAACACTAATAATTGCAGACAATCTATAATAATACTCTATTTCCTCTATGATAGCTTTGTTTACATTGACTGTATTCGTTTCGATTTCCGGGAACCTTGCATTTAATTTATTCAGTGACTTTATTATCTCAAATCGAAGGGCTCTATTCCCGATAAGCAGATTATCAGATAATGCATGAGTAGTTTCATCAGAGTAAATTATTCCTAATATACCCGGAATTGCGTTTTTAATTGATTGATTTTCATTTGTATCTTGCAATCTATCAACCAAAAGAGGCACCGCGTCATCACAATATCCTGCCAACACTTCGCGTGCGTATTTTTGTAATTTCCGATCATTAAGCGTTTCGATGATAGTTGGTAAAAATTCCGTAGAACATGTTTCCCCCATATTTATTAAGGCTGATTTTTTTACTTCAGCTGAATCACTTTCCAATAACTTATACAAATAAGGATAGAATCCCGGATAAGATGAAATTCCTATAAAATTGGAAGAATATATTTTCATTAAATCAGCTTCTTCAGTGGACATAGGCTTGATCGTTTCATCGGAAAATACTCCATTGAACAAACTTTCAATATCTGTTATCTCTCTGAACTCAGAACTTGTCCTGTACTCTTCTGCAATGCTCATCATGGCAGCAATTTTTGTTTGTAAGTTGTTGCCTTTGATATATTCTCCAATCAATTTCTCAGGGTCCTCAGAGTTGCCGTAAAGGTATGAAATGGCATTTATCTTAACCTCCAAATCAGGATCATTTACCAAAGGAAGTACAGATTCGTAAAATTCGCCCTTGCTGTATCCGTCCAGCATCTTCAATACTTGGGTTTTCACCGCCCTGGAACTATTATTTAATAATCGTTTCAAATGAGGAATTAAATTCTCGGATTTGAAGTTTTCAAGAAGACTTAATACGTACAATACCTGATTATCGTTCGGAGAATCGAGAACATTCAAAAGACTATTGATTAGAGTGGCATCGTTCAAATTCAGTTGTTGTTCTTCAAGATTGATTGTGCGTTTTTCGATCGCCGTTCTGAATGTATCGACATATTCCGCCTTAATTTTATATATCAAAACGCTCCAGATAAATATAAGGAAAATTGAAATCAGACTTATCTGCTGAATGGAAAAATCCAGTGCGATGGTAATGAGAAGTAATAGTAGACCACTTAAACCTGTTGCAAAATTGGCTATGAAGACGTCAATAAATGCTTTTACTTTATTTTTAATCTCCGCAGTTATGGGTATGAACAGCAATTCTCTTGCAGATTTATTAATGGATTGTTTAAAAGCGCCGCTGCTGACCTTCATCAAAAGCGCTGAAAATATTACAGGATAGACAAATATCGCTACCGATCCTATCAGCAGGCTAAGTGGCAGAAATAGCAGTGATGTTCTCATTCCGAATAAATTAATAATCTTACCCGAGAAGAAGAGTTGGAATAAGAGAGAAAAAATACTCAGATTCGACAGCCAAAATCCGAAAAAAGCCGTAAGTTCATTTTCGTTATTGATATTCTGCAATGCTATCGTATTGAACTGATAGTCTACGAGGTTTGCTACCAGAACACTGATGCCAATAGTACTTGAGAGCAAAATCAAATATTTGGATTTACCAATTATTTTGAAAGACGATTCTTCATGAGCGGATGTTTCTATGGGAGTAATATTAGAAAGACGCTCAGAATAGTTTTTCCGCCCATATAATACCCAGGCATATTTCCCCAGGTATATACATATCAAAAGGAAGGACGCGCTCAGTAATAACAAGTTTTTCGTACCGAGCAAAGGAGCTAGAAAGTTTGTGAGATAACCCCCAAAAATCCCTCCGGAGATTCCACCGGCTCCAATAAGGCCAAATAACCGCTTAGCCTGACGTATGGTGAAAACATAGTTTGACAAAAGCCAGAATTGCATGGTGGTCATAACGCCGAAAAGAGCTACCCATACATAAAGCACGTAAATGAACAACTTGGTTTCAATTCCGTAGTGCAGCAACAACCAAAATGCCAATAGACTTAAAATGGAAATATTCAAAACGCTTCGGGTTAACCTGCCAATGTGAAATTTTTTCGAATACACCATAAAGAATGCAACCATGCCGGCCGAGAAGAGTGCAACAAGAATATAGGCGTAGGGGAGCTTTGCAGCTCCTATCTCAATCAGGAAAAGTGAATTTCTGACAGGCTTTATGATCAAAAGTGATGCGATTAGGAAGAAGATCAAGGAAAACATCAGAGTAACTTTTTTGCCTTCACCCTCACGGATGTCAAATAAAAGTCTTATCTGTTTCTTAATCTTAGTCATGTTTAGTTATGATAAGTAATTTTAGGTTATACACCAAATTGATGAAACACTCCTAACGGCATACGTTAATAAAGTTATCCGAACCGCAATAAAAATATGAATTCTTACTCATTCTTCCAACTTTTAATTCACCAAGTGAACAGTTAATAGATTCAAAAGAGAATTGTTTTTGTCGGAGGTTTAATATATAATGTCGCAATGGAATTGGTAAAGTATAATCAACTGACCTGCGTTTTCTTATTACTCCCCTGACGTTTTGATATTTTTTATTGCAATGTCAATGGTGTCTATTGAAGTTGTGTTTTGAGCCGATGAAACATCAGCGAGGATAACAACAAGAATTAAAGTTGTAAGTAGAATGACCCTATTCATTCAGATTTGCATCAGATAGTCTATCAAATTCTTTCCCAACAAAACGCACAATAAATATCCAGATTATTACAACTATTAACGTTGCTACGGATAACCATTTGACGCTCGAAAAATCGGTGAATATCATGGTAATACTAAGGCTCAACAGGACCGCAATTGCTTTAGCGAAGCGCTGAACAAACATATCAATGAATGCTTTTGCTTTGTACTTTTCATCTCTTGTAGTGGGAACATATAACGTTTCCTTCGCCGATTGATTTATGGAATAGCTGAATCCATTATCCGCTGTGTTGAGAAGACTCCCGATCCAGAGAACCGGAAACAGAATAAATCCCGCCGAACCTACTATTATTGCAAGCGGAAGAAACATCAACGCAGTTGCAAGACCGAATCGGGTCATGATAATACTCGTAAGAAAGAGTTGAACAAACATTCCTACAATGTTAGTAATATT
>JACZYG010000008.1 GCA_022571215.1 Fidelibacterota bacterium
TAGATGCGGAGGGCGAGGGATTCGAACCCCCATTCCCTTACGGGAAACGGTTTTCAAGACCGCCGCATTACCGTTCTGACCAGCCCTCCAGTATGATGTAAATCTAATAAGTTTTCAAAAAGATGCAAACTTTTACATTCGAAAACAGGATTGCCCGCCAGACATACATCAGGTAGGGCAAGCATGTTTTATTTGGAGTGCTTTGACTGCGTCAATGCAGCATCAACACAGTTGATGCACTCCATAATTCACCGCCGTCCTGCAGACTGACTCATAATGACAATATTACAAAACAATCATACAAGACTGACGAACATCTTGCCGGGGAGCTGCCTGATGAGCGAGCGGAGTTCCAAACCGAGCAAGGTAGCGAGTGTCAGAGAAGTTGTAGCGGATGTTTTTTCGGCGATATCGTCAATGTGCATCGGCTCGGTGTTCAGGAGAGTCATTATCGCCTGTTCATCAGATGTGAGGTCGAAATCTAATTTAGTCTGACGCGGTTTTCGTTTCACGTCGGCGATCGCTTCCAATTCCGACAGGATATCTTCCGCTTCGGTGACGAGTTTCGCGCCGCTTCTGATCAAGCGGTGCGGTCCCCTGCTCGCTCTCGAATCCGCCCTTCCGGGAAGAGCAAAGACCTCCCTGTTCTGGTCAACAGCGTAATACGCCGTGATCAGCGCGCCGCTCTTGACATCACCTTCTATCACGAGCGTACCGAGAGTAAGCCCGCTAATTATTCTGTTCCGCTGCGGGAAGTTTCCACGGTCAGGGCTTGTACCCATCGGAAACTCGCTTATCAGCGCTCCTTTCTCTATCAGCTTTGAAGAGAGTCCCACATTTTCCTGCGGGTATATCCTGTCCAATCCCGAACCGAGCACGCCGATACTCCGCCCTCCTATATTGAGAGCAGCCTTATGAGCGAGCGTATCCACGCCTGACGCAAGCCCGCTTATTATTGTCAATCCTTCTCTCGCAAGCTCGGTAACGATTTTTTCTGTCATCACCTTGCCGTAACTTGTCACCCCCCTCGTGCCGACGACAGCCAGAGAATAAGCGTCATCTTCCGTTATCTCCCCTTTAATGAAATAAAACGGCGGAGGGTCGTAAATCGCTTTCAGCCTGCTCGGATATTCGTCAGACCAATACGAAACGAGTCTGCATCCGCTCCGTTCGATAGCTTCTAATTGACTTGAAACGAATTCCTTAGATTCGACAGAGAGAATTGCGTCTGCCCGTTCCGTAGTTATCCCTTTGAATTTAGAGAGTTCGCCGCTTGTTTTGCCGAACACTTCAGCCGGTGAACCGAATTCATCAACCAGAGCTATATACGTTGTAGGTCCGACGTTCGGGGCATTGTAAAGCTTCAGCAGGTCTTCAATCGGAAAGTTTTTTGAGCTCATCCCATATTCCGTAAATCAGTTGCTTAACTCCTTCGCCCGTCACCGCGGAGATAACGTAAGGCTGCTTGTTTCCTATCTTCAAACTCCGGACAGCGTCTCTGTTTGGCGCCGAATCTATCTTATTCAACGCAATCATAAACGGTTTTTCGGAAAGGTCTTCAGAATAGGTTGCGAGTTCATATTTCAACTTATCGAACGCGACATCCGGCGACTCCTCAAGACAATCAATTATATACAGTACTATCTTTGTCCGTTCGATATGTTTCAAAAACCGGTCACCGAGACCTTTCCCCTCGTGAGCTCCTTCGATCAATCCGGGAATATCCGCGACAAGAAAACTCTTATATTCTTCCACGCTCACTATCCCGAGATTAGGTTCAAGCGTCGTAAACGGGTAATCGGCTATCTTTGGCCGCGCCGCGCTTATTCGTGACAGAAGGGTGGATTTTCCCGCGTTCGGATAGCCGACCAATCCGACATCCGCAAGAAGTTTAAGTTCCATCTCGAATACAATTTCTTCACCCCTGCGCCCTAATTCCGATTCGTTCGGGTTCTGAAAAGTTGCCGTCACAAACCTTGCGTTCCCTCTCCCCCCCTTTCCGCCGGCAGCGATTACCACTCTCGCGTTCAATTCAGTCAGGTCCGCGATGATCTTCCCGGTCAACCTATCTTTTATTATCGTGCCGGGTGGCACTTTCAATATTGCGGGTTCTCCGTTTTTGCCGGTTTTGTTTGAGCCGGAGCCATGCCCCCCTCGCCCCGCCTTATAGCTCTTCCTGTATTTTATGTCCTTCAGAGTGGACAGATTGGAATCTACCTCCGCTATCACATCGCCGCCGTTGCCGCCGTCGCCTCCGTTCGGACCTCCTTTGGCAACGTGCTTCTCCCGGCGGAAACTTATTATCCCGTTACCTCCGTCACCCGCTTTGACTTTAATAACGGCATAATCTACGAACATGATTTGTCCTGATTAGAGGTTTTCGGTTATAGCTTCGGCGAACTCGGACGTTCCTAATTTGGTAGCGCCGTCCATCTGCCGTTCGAGATCATATGTAACACGTTTTTGCAGGATAGTTTTCTCGAGGGCAGCTTCTATCAGCTCTCCCGCTTCGCTCCATTCGAGATATTTCAGCATCATCACTCCCGACAAGAGTAACGAACCGGGGTTGACCATATTTTTATTCGCATACTTGGGAGCCGTTCCGTGAGTCGCTTCAAATAGACCGATCTCATCTCCGATATTCGCTCCCGGCGCCATGCCAAGCCCGCCGACCTGAGCAGCGCACGCATCCGAAAGGTAATCACCGTTAAGATTAGGCATAGCGGCAACCTCGTAATCTTCCGTGCGGGTCAGTATCTGCTGAAACATGCTGTCGGCTATCCTGTCGTTAACGAGAATCTTGCCATCGGGGAGATTCCCGTCGTGCTCATCCCACAGAGCTTTCTCGGTCAAAGTCTCGTTGCCGAATTCTTCGGCAGCCACTTCATATCCCCAATCTCTAAACGCGCCTTCGGTGTATTTCATTATATTACCTTTATGAACCAACGTCAGAGTCTTTCTGCCGTTTGCAATGGCAAATTCAAACGCCTTTCTGACAAGACGTTTTGTCCCGAAAACGCTTATCGGTTTTATGCCTATACCGGAATCCGGTCGTATCTCCTTGCCGAATTTTTCTTTAATATAGCTGATGATCATTGCCGCCTCGTCGCTTCCTTCCTGCCATTCGATACCGGCGTAAACATCCTCTGTATTCTCTCTGAATATTACGATGTTCATCTTTTCGGGATGTTTGACAGGACTTGGAACGCCTTTATAATATTTTACGGGTCTGATACACGCGTATAGGTCCATCACCTGCCGAAGCGTCACATTCAAACTTCTGAACCCGCCTCCTATCGGTGTGGTAAGCGGTCCCTTGATCGCGACGATATGATCTTTTATAGCGTTTACAGTCTCGTCCGGCAAGTGTTCGCCATAAAGTTCCTTCGCCTTTTCACCGGCATAAATCTCCATCCATTCGATCTTTTTCTCAGAACCGTACGCCTTTTCTATAGCGGTATCAATCACATATTTTGTCGCTTTCCAGATATCAGGACCGATCCCGTCACCCTCTATAAATGGAATAATCGGATTCGAGGGGACTTGTATTTTTCCGTTTTCAAACGTTATCTTTTCGCCGGATTCAGGCTGATTTATTTTATCGTATGACATTTATTATATTCCACATACCAATTATTATTGCACGATGAGTAAGTTGTTATTCGCCGGAAGCGCCTTTAGCCGCGGTGTCAGCGGTGGAGCCGCTTTTTGCAGTCTCCTTTGCCGTTGATTCTTTTTTCGCTTTTTTCGTTTCCTGCTTGCCGGATTTTACTTCACCCGGCTTTTTATTTTTATAGTCCGTGATATAAAATCCCGAACCTTTGAATATAAGTCCCGAACCACCCCCTATTAATCTAACGGCGGTGTTCTTTCCGCACTTTCGGCACTTTTTTTTCGGTTTGTCGTTCATCGATTGAAAAAGTTCGTAAGTTACTCCGCAATTAGAGCATTTATAATCATATGTTGGCATGAATTTCCTTTATTGTTTCGCTGTTTTTCGCTGATTGAAGCGCGGCAATGGCTGACACTAACAGAATATCATCCGCCGAACTCCCTCTCGACAGGTCGTGCATGGGCGACTTCAAACCTTGCAGAAGAGGGCCTAAAGCGGTATATCCTCCAAGCTGCTGAGCTATCTTGTAGCCGATATTTCCGCTGTCAAGGTCGGGGAATATCAGTACATTGGCTTTTCCGGCTACCGCGCTATTCCCCGCTTTACTTACCCCTATCGCCGCGTCAACAGCCGCGTCGAATTGCAGTTCGCCATCCATCTCCAGATCCGGTCTTATTCTCTTCGCAATCTTCAAAGCCTCGATAACTTTAGTGACCCGCTTATGTTTCGCGCTCCCCATTGTGGAAAATGAAAGAAACGCTATCTTCGCGTCCTCACCCGTAAGCATCGAATGAGAGTCCGCTGATTCCACCGCCAGCTCCGCCAATTGTTCCGCGGTCGGATCGGGGATCACTCCGCAATCTCCGAACGTAAATGCTTTATCTTCTGTTGGCGACAGCATAAGGAATGCGCTGGAAAGAGACCGGGTATTTTCCTTTAGACCTATGAAACGAAGAGCGGCTCTCACTACCTCAGCGCTGGTATTCACCGCCCCGGCGACACAGGCGTCCGCCTTTCCGGATAACACCATCAACGCGCCGAAGTTTAAGGAGATTTTGCTGAGCTCATGCGCTTCTTCACTGTTCACTCCTTTTTTTATAAGACGATCAAAAGCTAACTCACCGAATTCTTTTTCGTATGCGGAAGAAACCGGATTGATAATTTCCACGTCTTTTAAGGTGATACCGCCACTCTGAGCAGAATGCAGTATCTTATCAATGTCGCCTAACAACGTCACTTTAGAAATTCCCTCTTCAGTCAACCGGGAAGCTGCGGTTATCATCCGAACGTCTTCCCCTTCCGGTAACACCACATGGGAATCAGAATGTTTTGCGTTTTCGATTATTCTATCCGTGTAGAGCATTGAGTCTTATCTCTTATACTTTTCTTGGAGCTTGGTTCTGACATAATCGGGCACATACTCGCTCACGTCACCGCCGAAACTCGCAACCTCTTTCACTATGGTGGAGTTAAGATGAATGTATTCCTGAGCCGGTGTCAGGAACACGGTCTCGACATCAGGATTTAATTTTCTGTTCATCAAGGACATCTGAAATTCGTACTCGAAATCAGAGACCGCTCTCAAACCTCTGATCATGGCTGACGCGTTTACACGTTTCAAATATTCCGCAATCAACCCGTCAAATTGATCAACCTCTATTTTTTCTTCATTAACGAGCGCCTGACGGATCATCTCCACCCGTTCAGATAGATCGAACAAAGGTGTTTTTTGCGTGTTCACCGCTACCGTCACGATGATCTTATCAAAAAGTTTGGCGCTTCGGTAAATAATATCTACGTGACCGTTCGTAATCGGATCGAAAGTTCCAGGATATACAGCTATTTTCATTTGCCTTCCTCGAATATGTAAACCGTGGTTCTACCCATTTTTTTTACACGGTTCGGTTTCAGAGGAAAATTCTCTTTCATCTTTGAAGATGCTTCCAAGACAAAAAAACCTTTTTCCTCTAATGAATTGGTGGCTGCGGATATCAATTCCGGCAGACTATCATATTTATACGGCGGGTCAGCCAATATCAGGTCCCATTGTTTCGAATCCCATTCTTTAAGCTGGTTTATCGAATCGTTACGAATAACTTTTACCTTTTCAGATGCGTTTATCTTATCAACATTGGTCTTGATCAGTTCCACAGCTTTGGCAGAGTGCTCAACAAATGTGACGCTCTTTGCGCCTCTGCTCAGCGCCTCGATACCGAGATTTCCGGTACCGGCGAATAGATCAAGTATCTTAGCTCCTTCTATACCGGTCATTACGCTAAAAATCCATTCCTTCGTCCTGTCAGCAGTAGGACGGATCTCCGTACCGGGAAAACTTGAGAGCCGCCGACCACGATGGCTGCCGGATATTATCCTCACCATGGATCAGGATAAAGCCTTATTGTTGGACATGATGAGATTAAGGTATAACGAAACCGTGGCTGATGCGGAATCTTGGCTTAGGATGGATGCTCTGGACAGTCCGTAAGCAACGTTAAGTTTTGCAAAAGAATCGATAAACTTGCTTATGGAATCCTTTGAACCGTTAGCGGTGATCGTTATCGGGATCGATGAACTTCCTCTCATCTGAACCTTAGAGCTCGCTTTGAATTTAATCAATTTCAATCCATGCGCGGCGATGAGTGTGGTCAGTCTCGTCTTAAACGGTTTTGTTTTTAATAGGCTTTTTTTCTTTTCACTTGAATCCGGCACTCTCCCTTTGAATAGGACAGATCCGCTAAATTGGGTCGCATACGCGTATTCAGATACGGAATTGGAACGTTCAAACCGCGCAGCCCTTAGATTGCTCATCGGCCACTTTTCCCGTATTTTTCGAAGCAGCAAAGCAGCCTCTTCTCTTGAATTCATCCCTAATGCAAGAGTTACTCCGCTCCTGGAAACGGTCAGCTTCATATCGCTCATACCATCGTTTACCGATGATATAATGGAGCTGAAGACATCAAGAAGGATTCTTCCCTCAATTACCTGAGTTAATTGGTTTCCCCTCTTTTGAACTGCTTTATCCGGTGATTTCTTTGCGGGTCTACCCGGTTTGACTTTGCTTTGGCTCGGTTTAGTGGTAGTAGTGGTTTTGACCGTCGCAGGTTTTTTGGTCGGCGGTTTTTTAACCGATTTTTCAGCGATTTTGGTCTCTTTAGGGCTATCCATAGGAGTCTCGTCAGCCACGACCATAGTGTCAGGAGTAGTGGTTTCATCGCCACCTGAGAACCAGCCCTGCAGATATGCTAAATACCCTGAACCCCCTATGGCGCCAACCATGAGGATAAGCAAAATCAGCTTCAGGTTTCCGCCCTTCTTTTTGGGTTTCTCTTTCTTAGCCGGCTCGGGTGTTTCTACAGAATTTTCTTCTTCCGGGGAAAACTCCTCCTTAGCAGGTTCCCCTTTCTTTAGTAAGTTTACCTTCACCATTAGAACTATAAAACCTCATCTTCAATTATGGGTCTTATCGCCATTCCGAGCGTTTCGGTAAAACGACCTGAATTTTCGCTGAGCAGCTGTGAGGGGACAGAGTCGTGGAGTTCCAATCCTTTAAATGGGTCTACCTCAAAGATATTTACGTCATCGTGAAGCGCGGCGATATGGGCAAGCTGTTCACCCTTATGAGTTCCGCTATATATAAACAGCTTATCCACTACTTTTAGAGGACCGGAATCGTTATCAGCCGCTAATGACTTTATCAATTCTTCAAAAGCTTTATCCTTTTCCGTCCTCCCCAGCAAGTAGGTGGAGCCGTCGTTCTCCACGTGAAAAAATGCGTTACCGGTAAACTCCCCGTCCTTGACTACCGTGACCGAATAATTGTCGTCATGATGCCTCACTATCGCCACTTTTCCAGTTCTTGCTTGAGCATAGGTAAATAATATGCTGTTTAATCCGGCAAAGATATCCACATCTACAAACTCCACCGGGATATCAACCGACGAACTTATAGATTGAAACATCTCGATAATGTTATTGTTTATGGCAACGGATAGATACTTGCTATAATTCGGCAGCTCATCTGTAAGGAGATAAGTATCAATCAAATAATCATTTGAAGTGTATCCAAGTTTTTTTACCGTTTCCCATTTGACAAATTCGTCTTTTTCATCATCCGGGAGCCCGGAATCAACATGATGAATGCTAATCAGGGACCATATACGATTCAAAGCAAATGATATAGAATTCGGGCGACCGGGTAGTCCTTGAATGATAGGCTCGAGATAAGAAAGGATTTTATCCTTGGCATCCGTACCGGAACTTGTTGCTGTCCAAAGCTCGTCCGAAGTTTCGACTTCGTTTACCGCAAGAATTTTTGTGCTCTTATCCTCATAAGCGACCTCCACCGAACGAAGAACATTTCCTTCAATAGTTACGCCAAGATTTGGCAGCTGATTATAGCTCTCATCGTTCAATTTCTTTGACCCTTGAAACTTTCATTCTAATTTACTGGTCGCTTCCAAGCCAGGACCGATCTCCATCATCGATGAATCCGTGAATTGAATCCACCATAGTGAATACCAAATACCTTCTTTTGTAATAATCCTCTCTCAACCAGCGTCTGGGGGAGACAAGGATCAGTTCATCAATTTTATCCTTCAAATCGCCAAGAGTGAACGAATAAGGAACGGTGCCGGAGACTATCGGTAATCTCCTTACAACTTTTTCCTCGACTTCCGCACTTTCCACCATATCGCCGTCAACGGAATCAGGCGCTCCATCACTATCCGCAGCCATTGCCGCAGAATCTGATACGGCTGAACTGTCGGCAGCGAGCAAACTGCTGTCTACCTCCGTGCCGTCCTCCGATTTCGCCATTGCCGAAGAATCTGATACGGCTGAACTGTCGGCTGCAAGTAAACTGCTGTCTACCTCCGTGCTGTCCGCCGAATCCGCCATTACTTCGGTATGAGCCGGTTCCATCTGCATCATCAATAGAACTATAACATCTTCGTCATTATCGAAAAGCTGCTCGACTATCCCGAAAGTTTCGTCGTTTATGGTGCGATCATCAATTACTATCAACTCAGGTTTCCATTCCTTTTGCAAGGGCAGCACATCATGAATTTTGGCAAGCGTCTTTAACTCATAATTGTCCTCTACTATTATTTCGGCGAATAGACTTCTCAGGGAATCGTCGGTCTCTACCATTGTAATTTTAAACGGATTTAACTCTTGCCTGATGGGACACGCAATATAGATCGTTCTGTTATTCGCTATATCGACAATGTATCTTTCTTGAGCGAACGGACAACTGAACAGATCCTCATTGATCGGTCGGCTCATTAATGTGTCAATCCTTGCTACAAGATCTCCTTGAGTATCTATTGCGTATATCATGGTATCTACCCTTAGCGTTTCCGCGCCGAAAAAATTTGTGTCAGCTTTTGCCGAGTCTATAGCCATTTGCACTATTTTCATCGCTTCTTCGGGTGACTCGGGGAATCTGTTAACCAATCTATAAAATTCAATTTCCAGCTCATAGAGGTTATCCATCCGCACTCTGCATTCTTCTTTCAACGCTGCCTCTTCACTCCAAAGCGACTTCGGAACAAACAATACAGCAATGAACATCAACGCAAGTACAGCAATAATTGCATCAAAATATGGTGATAGTCTTTTATCGTATAGCTTAATCTTGATCAAAATTCCTCCGGATATTATTATTTATTGGCGTTTTCACTGTTATCTCCTATGATAATGAATGGCTTGATCATATTCAGTTTATTTTTTCCTATGCCTCTAATGATTAGCAGATCATCCACAGATTTAAAATAGCCGTTGGAATCTCTCCTGTTGACTATCCGCTCCGCAATGACCGGCCCGATCCCGGGCAACAGCGTTAATCCGCTCGGTTTAGCTCTATTTAACTCTATCGAATGAAGCGTCCCGTCATCGTTTAGCTTTGTTATGTTGGAAGAAACATCATACTCCGACTGAAGCATTGCGGCAGCTTCCTTAAACTTCTTGTCTTCCGCAATCAACCTCGGGATCGATTCAGCTAACCTGTCTTCGACACTCTTATCTATGTAATAATCAACACCCATACCTAATATGAATGTCACCGCTAAAAAGCTTATAGCAGCTGATTCTTTATCTGTAAAAAACTTTTTCATATAGTCGAGTCGTTTAAAACTATTATACTAAAATTATTATCAATTATCCGCTGATAAATTGGCAAAGGAACCTTTTCCCATCATATCCGTAGGAGCGGAACCATTAGTCGCTTCCAATTTCACTAACAATGTTCTCTGCTCCTTACTGAGCTTTGACGGTGTCCAAACTTGTATCCTGACCAATTGATCGCCCTTTTTGCTGCCGCGAACATCAGGCAGCCCCTTCCCTCTCATCCTTAATATCTTACCGGACTGAATGCCAGCCGGGATCTTCAGATTTGCTTTACCTGTAATTGTCGGAACTTCTATCTCGGTTCCCAACGCAGCCTGTGTGAAGGTAACTTTCGCCTCAAGAAGAACGTTTCGATTATCTCTGACGAAGTACTTATGCTCTTTGACTTTAATAAAGACTATCAGATCGCCTCGCGGCGCTCCTTGCTCACCCGAATTTCCGTCTCCCGTGAGAGTTAGGTAATTGTCTGTATCCACTCCGGGAGGAATGTTGACGGAGATCGTTCTGCTCACCCTTTTTCTGCCGCTGCCACCGCAACTTTTACAGAGACGATTTATTATCTGACCCTCGCCATTACAATTCGAGCATGATTGAACATTTATGAACTGACCGAAGAGTGAACGAGCGACCTGTCTGACCTGACCCTGTCCCTGGCATACAGGACACGTTTTTTTACCGCTGCCCGGTTCGGCTCCGTTACCATGGCATACTTCACAACTCTCGTATCTTTTGATTTTCAGTTTCTTCTCCACACCCTTAAACACTTCTTCAAGCGTGATCTCAAGAGTCAACTTCAGGTTACTTCCCCTTGCGGCGCGGCTACTTCTGCCGCGTTGCGATCCGAACGAATTACCGAACCCGCCCATTCCGCCAAAACCCTGCTCCATAAATGTCCGTAACGCATCCGAAAGATCAAAAGCGTCACCGCCAAAGGGATCAAATCCACCTGCTCCGGCGCCGCTTACCCCGGCTTCTCCGAATCGGTCGTATTTGGCTTTTTTCTCGTGGTCGGAGAGAACTGAGTACGCATGCGAAATGTTTTTAAAATCTTTTTCCGCCATTTTGTCGCCTGCATTCCTGTCGGGATGATATTTCATAGCGAGCTTTCTATAAGCCTTTTTTATCTCCTCTTCAGTAGCGGAACGGTTCACCTCAAGTACGTCGTAGTAATCCCTTGCCATTCTAAATTTTGTTTACCTTTACTTTTGAATGTCGCAGTACTCTATCGTTATGTTTATAACCCTTTTCAAATTCTTCAAGGATAACATTATTTTTTTTCTTAGGATCGTTTTCCACCATCATTGCCTCGTGAAATTCAGGATCAAACTCCCCTCCAACAGTTTCAATTGCGGAAATCCCTCTACTTTCCAATATATTTTCAAAATTATCCTTTATCAGCTCTATCCCCGAGATAAATGATTCGGAGGCTTTATGCTCTTTTGCAGAGAACAGAGTACGATGAATATCGTCCAATAGAGGCAAGAAAGATGCTATAGTATTGTCTTGCGCGCGTATTAAGGCTCTTTCTGTTTCCCTTAGCGTCCTTTTTTTATAATTTTCAAATTCCGCTAACCGCCTTAGATTCTTATCGTTCAGTTCTTCAATATCTTTTTGCGCTTGCTGAAGCTTTGTCAGAGATTTTTTTTTCTTTGGCTTTTTTCTCTCGGTTATCTTCGATTCGCTGCCTTCTTCATCTATCCCGATATCGAGTTCCTTTTCCGTCAAACCTTCTATTCCCTCCCTCATTTCAGTTCGATAGTGTATGAGATAGTGTTTTTGCCGTATGCACGACTATAGCTATCGCCTTCTCATATTGCATCCTCAAAGGACCGACTACCGCAATTATACCGGTTTGATTTCCGAAATTATAAGGCGATGTTACAAAGCTGAGCTCGGACATATCAGGATCATCCAATTCATCTCCGATTATGACATTTACGCCATCCGCCGTTGTTGAATCTTGAATCCGCTTAATAAGATTCTTCTCATTCTCGATAACTCTCAACAAGTTTTTCATTTGCGCAGGATCCGCGAATTCGGGTTTCGCCATTATATTTGCAGAACCGCTGAACGTTATCTTTTCGTTTTCACTAAAATCGAAGACCCTGTCCGCCGAGTCTATCAACAATCGGACTATCCCGGAACTTTCGTTCGACAGATCAATGCACCTTGCCGAAATGCTTTGCCGTATTTCTCTCAGGGTAAGTCCGGAAAGTTTCTCGTTGAGTTTTGTCGATATAACATCTAACGCCTCCTGAGGGATAGAAGATTGAATCTCCAAAACTATCGTCTTTGCAAATCCCTCTTTGAGTTGCAGCACTAACATAACCGTTTGACTTGAAACCGAAAACAGATTTATCCGGGTCAGCTCGCCCTCTAAAATAAACGGCGCAATTGCGATGCCTAAATCAGAAGTAAATTCTCCTAAAAGCTTGCTGGCAGTGGATAACAGCGATTCGATATCAACAGCATAAGGACGCAGAGAACCTGCATTCTCCTCCTGCTCCCGCACGCTAAGCTCTTTACCCGGGTCGAGAAGATCTACGTAAAATCTGTACCCCTTGCTCGTTGGAACTCTCCCGGCAGAGGTATGAGGATGAGATAGATATCCGCTCTTCTCAAGATCGCTCATTATATGCCGAATGGTTGCGGGACTAAACTTTATGTTTCTTCTCCTTTTGAGATTGTTTGAACCCACCGGAGAAGCCGATCTGATAAACTCGCCGATGATAGCTTTTAGTATATTTTCTTCTCTTTTGTTCAGCTCATTCATGTTTTAGTCATACCATTTCTATTTAACCTTAAAAAGTATAATACAATTCACTTTCAGTCAAGATAAAATAAAGGATAATTGGATCTTTAGATGGAATTTTCGTCTGATTTATAAGTGAGGAAAAATGTGCGAGTCAGGATTCAGACTGACCACAAGAAATTGAGCAACCGGCGTCAGGACAAGTCCTGACTGCCACGCATTAAATATCATTGACTCCTGACTTAAGTCAGGGATTAGAATATGTGTCCGAAATCATAAACCGTTTTAACGGTTTTATTATGTGGTTAGGGCAAGCTCTAACCCGCACCCGGAAGAAAAACTATTCAGATCTTCTCTCTTAGGTATTTCCTGACAGATATATTACTGCTGAACCATCCGAGGAAAAGACCGAACAGCAGCATCCCTAAATAGATCTCGTTACTGATCTCTATCCTGTGCAGTGGTAAATACCCGCGAAGAACGATTCCCGCCACTTTATACGCTACTTCAAGAAATCCAACGGCTATTATTCCCGCCAACAAACCCTCCACCATCCCCTCAACTACAAATGGCCGTCTGATGAAACTATCCGTAGCGCCCACCAATCGCATCGTCCAGATGAGGTCGCGCTTAGCGAATATTGCCAGCTTTATTGTGTACGAGGAGATCAGTACTGCCGCAAAGAGCACTATGAACCCTACTACCATGGCGATACCGATAAGAATTTTAATATACTTGTCTACAATCACTAAGAGGCTTTTTCTGTACCGCACCTCTTCGATATTATTCAAATTCGCGATCCTGCTTGCTATATAAGATGCGTCCACTGCAGTTCCAAATTCGGGAGATATCCGTACGATGAATGATGCCGGAAAGGGATTCGTTCCTAATATTGTCATGACGTTTTCGCCGAACTCTTTTTCAAATTTGCGAGCCGCTTGCGCGGGGGATATATAAGTCAGATCCCATACACCTTCTATCTTGCCGATATCCTTGGCTAATTGGATCACAACTTCATCAGCTGTATCCATTTGAACGAAAACAGTGAGGTCGAATTGTGAACGTAAAAATTTTATAAACTTCTTTCCGTTCCATCCGACTACTGCGGAAGTGCCGACCATTGTGATCGCTAACGAAAGAATGAGTACCGCAAGAAAAGCTGCTCCCCTTGCCCTCCGAAGATTTTTAAAGCCCTCGCTAAGTGAAAAGAAGAAACTCATTCTGCCTGTACGTCAATTGAATCATCAGTAACTTTGCCGTCTTCAAGATGTATACGGCGAAAGCCCCTGCCATCTATCATATGGTAATCATGCGTAGCCATGACTACCGAAGTGCCTTGTCGTTGAATACTGATCAGCACGTCTAAAATCAAATTAGAACTTTCGGGATCAAGGTTTCCTGTCGGTTCATCGGCAAGGATCACATAAGGCTCCACTACCAAAGCTCTTGCTATAGCGACCCGCTGTTGCTCGCCACCCGAAAGCTGATCGGGAAAATGATAACGGCGATGGTTCAGGTCCACCTGCGCAAGGACTCTCGCAGTCATCTTTTTCACGTCCGCGCGCTTATATCCTGTCGCCCTAAGAGCAAAAGCGATATTATCGTAAACATTTCTGTCTCCGAGTAATTTAAAATCCTGAAATATCATCCCCACCTTACGCCGGAGATAAGGAATCTGTTTTCGTGTGATAGTGCCCGAATCAAATTCCTCGACGGTGACCCGACCGGAACTCGGCTTGATGTCCATGTACAGTAGTTTGAGAATCGTGGTTTTTCCCGCACCGGTCGGACCGGTGATACAAACGAACTCACCCTTATTAATATCCAACGTTATACCCTCGACACCTATGGTATCGGTAAACCGCGCGGATACATTTGCTAAGCTTATCATCTGATCATAATTATATTAGGATTTATAAACCGCTATTGCAAGTGTCAACCAACCTCCAAGCAGAGCCAATCCGCCAAACGGCGTCACGGCTCCCCACATCTTTTCACCCGTCAGCGAGAGGATATATAGACTCCCGGAGAAGATAATAATTCCCGCAACAAACAGCCAACCGCTTATGTTTAGCAAACCGACCCGCCAATGCTCCAAAGCCAGAGCAACTATGGCGATAGCGAATACATGATACATCTGGTATCTTACTCCGGTCTCAAATGTTTCTAACAGCTGCGGAGTCAATTTATCTTTGAGAGCATGCGCTCCGAATGCTCCAAAAGCAACTCCAAGAAACCCGAAAACCGCCGCAATAATAAGAAATGTTTTAGCCATTAACTATATCCCTTCATTTTTCGATTAAGTACCCATGGCAGGATTCGAACCTGCGACCTCCGGTTTAGGAAACCGGCGCTCTATCCAACTGAGCTACATGGGCGAAGAACTAAATTTATTAAAAGCGGATTTATTTTACCAGACAAATTATTAATGATTTGAAATGGGATTACATCCGATTGTCACGTGAGTTGTTCTCCGATACAACCACCCCTCCGCTCAAAGCGGTGTCCCCTCCTTAAAAAGGAGGGGATAAAAAATTCCCCTTTATCAAGAGGCGAAGTCCCGCAAAAAGCGGGGGGTAAATTTTATCCCGACTTCTCGGGACAAAAGACGGAGTGTGTAAAAAGTTAAAGATTATCGTCATTGCGAGGAGTGGCTTAGTCACGACGAAGCAATCTCAGACTAATTTTTCCAACATGAGATTGCCACGTCATCCGCCAGCTGACGGATTCCTCGCAATGACTGCGCCTTTACCCCTCAGGGGGAGAAGCTTCATCTTTCCCGAAGCACTCACTCTAATTAGAGTATAACTTCCTCTCAATTATGTATTCAATTACCTTGCTCTCAACCAATTCTTTAACGTCACTGCCTTCCCGGATTTTATTCCTGATATCGCTCGACGATATGTCCATCAATTTGTTATCAAGAAATTCTACCTTATCAATAAATCGCCTGTCAATATTCTCATGCTTCACCTCAGCGCGGTTCAGTACACACACTGAACATTCATTCAGAATCGCTTCAGGTGATTTCCATTCGTCGAACCGCATCAGACTGTCGGCGCCGATGATTAGAAAGAGTTGATCTGCTTCAAGTGAGTACAGCTCCCTGAAATATCTTATCGAGTCAATAGTGAAGGAATCCCCTTCTCTATCTCCCTCCACATCGCTGACTTCAAAACCGGCTGAATTTTCGACCATCAATTGGGTCATTCTAAACCTATCCTCAAATGATACTGAAGACGATTTGTCTGTGTAGGGAGTATTGAATGCCGTTACGAACAGTAGTTTATCAAGAGATTTCTTTTCAAGCGCGAACCGGGCAAGCCGCAAGTGTCCGGTGTGTGGAGGGTCGAACGAACCGCCGAATATTCCCAACCGCATGAGAGAATTATCGAAGACCTCTGAGGAGTCCCGTTCCTTCTATTCGCTGTTCATTTTTCATCAACAAGAGCTTGGTCTGATTGGTCAACAATTTTCGTTTTTACTTTTCGGATAGCTTTTTTTGCCTTCTTCACGAATTCAGCATCTTCATCGCGTCTCAGTATATCCGCAAGCAGTTCCAAGGCGGTATCCCAGTTTTTCAGCTTCATTTCACAATCAGCTAACCGCCATCTTGCTTCCGGAGCTAAGTCACTGTCATAATACTTTTCGAGGAGTTGTCGCATGTAAATAGCTGAAGATTCACATTCGCCGAGTTTCTGATACTGTTTTCCGTTGTCGAATAATTTCTTCGCTAATTTGAATCGCAATAGGTCAAGCCGTGATTCGGCTTTTATCTTGTATTCGCTTTCGGGAAAATTTTCTATATATTCTTGATAAGCATCCAACGCTTTCAGAGTATTAGTCTGGTCATGATATGAAGATGGAGACATCTTGTCAAAGCAAAGCGCTCTTTTATATTCTCCTACTTCCAAGAAAGGACTTTCCGGATGTATTCTCATTAATCGTTCGTATTCGGAAATAGCAAGAATATATTCTTTAAGCTCGAAATGTGAATTCGCTAAATAAAACTGAGCGTCATCTCCAATCTCACTACCCGGAGCGTTAAACGTCACAAACTTCAATTCTGATATCGCTTTGTGAAATTTGCCCCTGTCATAGTACTCTTTGCCCAACTCATACCTGACTTCTACAGGCTTTAGTTCGTCATCTTTTCCAGAGCCGCAAGCAGATATTAACAGCTGAGTAACCAAGATGAAAATCAGAAATGATATTTTCATAGTTCCGCTATCACCATGCAATGGTCAGACTTAATTGACCGTTTATTCTGTTTTGAGTTCTCACGGGAATCGCTTTCAAAGAGAGTGTCATCGATGCCGCATCGTTGAGCTTCTTCGCAGTGTAGACTGCCTCGGCGGCTGATATCAGATGATTCAGCATTACCGTAGACGCGACCGTTGTCGCCGAACTGAACAGATTATTTGCGTCTTCCTGCATTTTTATATATTCTGCCCGTTCGACTGTGAGGTCATCTTCATCTCGAGATACAGAACCCTCCCAACCTCGATTGAATTGGTTATATTTTCCTATATTTTCATAGTATTCGTTGTTCTTTACGGGATCACCCGTATTCGGATTTACATCTAAATTATGTACCCCCTCCGTATCTCCCGAAGCTTTCCAATCGGTGAAACTCCAGAACTCATCACCAAATGCTTTATACTCATCCACTTTGTCATTTGCATTCCGCTGTATAGTCGTATAGCCCCACCAAAATCCTATTTCAGCAACGAAAAAGCCTACCGCTTTCTTCTTAGAACCGTTATAATACTGACCGACTCCCGGCAGCAGCGCAGAACTCATGAAAGAAAGACCGGGTCGTTTAGCGATAACTCTCTTGTTCACACTGTCTTTAATCGTCATATTAAGGTACGCCAACCTCAGAGACCCACCCGAATTGAGAACTACTTCTCTCTTAACGAGAAAGCCTTCGCCCGCCTCCGATTGGGAAAAAGTCCCCAAGAATATTATTAAGGTCAGTAAGCAAGTAAATTTCATTTCTGTCTCAAATTAGATTTATAAAAAATCAAATAGCAGCGTAAAATAATATTTCCATTCATTTCCACGGACGAATCCCCTGGCATCGGTGAATTTGTCTATACCATACGCTGCTTGAAATTCAAAAGCGGTGGGAAATGCGTAAAAGGAGAAAGTTCCCACTCTTAAAGAATATCCAATCGTTCTCTTAAAATCATTTAGCTCAGCAGCTCCTAACCAGGCATTTCCGTACTGGAAGAATATACCACCATATACATCTCTTATGTAAAGGTTTAATAAAGCCTTGTTAACGTCGTTAATAATAGGCACATTCAACGATGCGCTTCCTATCGCTTTTCGTTCCCCTTCTATACTGTAAAAGGAATATCCCTTCATCCCTAACAGACCTCCGCCAAAGTAATAAAGGAAATCTACCACATTTGTTGAAATATAACCACCGTCTATATTTAAGGCAAGAGCGCTTTTGAAAGGAAGCTTAAAATATTTTTCAAAACCGAGATCAAGCTGATAATAATTATACGGCTCGAATATCTCTGAAAATGTCCCGAAATTTTCGTTACGGGCAAAGTCAACGACAAATTTATCCCATTTTTGACTATACGATAGATTCCATTTCATACCTGTATTCCGCGCGATGTAACTCTTTGCGGCAGGATAAGTCCCGTTTCTCTTCCAATTAATGCTGAGCGTTCTGCCTATAAAATAGTCATAACTAAACGAAAATTTTCCGAATGTACCATCGTCCAATTGCGGAAAACCTATCTGCGTCGCGGAATATTTACTGTAACTGAACCGCAGGGTTATGTCGTCCGTCTCACCTTTGAAAAATGTCATACCGGGAGAGACCTCAAGCAAATTGAAATTAATATCAAGCGGTGTTTTCTTGTTCGCAAGGAGAAGCGTATCTTCTACGTTTTGAGAAATTCCGTATGCCTCAAAAAACAAATTCGGAGTAAAATGATTATAATCAAATCTCAGATAAAGGTCAAAATCTCCACGCTTGTTGGCAGCTGCTCCGCCGAGAATACTGATTTTATTGAGCAACTCGTTCGAGAAGACGTATCCGCCAAGTTTCAGAGTGCCGTAATCTATCATTATTCTCGGTAAAAAGAAGAGCGTCGAGTAAGTTGTTTCGTACTTCTTCGCCGTGTATTCCGGACTGCTGTTCTGATCGTAATCTATCTTTGGAAGATTTTGTAAATAGTCGATCTTGTACTCGGCGTTTCGCGGCTCAATTTTTTCATTATTTTCCAACAGTGAGATTTTATAGCCGCTTATCGAATATTCAGAATACGCTATACTTCCGTCAGAGGATTCCGATGGCATGAATGCCCCGCCCCTCAGATTTGTCCTTTGCGTCAGTTCCGCTGTTTCCCTGTCATAGGAATAAATATTGAATATTCCTGTTCTGTCGGAAGAAAAGTAAATAGTCTTGTTGTCTTTCGAATAGACCGGATGCCGCTCATCTGCCGCCGTCTGTAATACAAGCCTGAAACCGCTTCCATCAGCGTTAACCTCGGCAATATCCCTCCCGTTATATGTGGAAGTTTCAAATAGGATTGTCGCTCCGTCGGGCGACCAATCGAGTTTATAGACCTGCCGCAGCTCATCAAACCGGGTCAATTCTTGGACACTTTCACTGCTGACATCGTATAGCATTATAACGCTTTCGCCGTCTCGGGTGCTCACAAACGCAATAGAATTGCCGTCAGGAGAATAAACAGGATACCTGCTCCTCTCGCCGGTAGTGAGCCTCTCATTTTTTTTTGTTTCTCTGTCGTAGAGGTATAGGTCAAAATATGTCGAGCCGCGCTTATCGGGTTTGGCTATCTTCCCGTAAACTATCTTTTTGCCGTCGGGAGACCATGAGGGCGATGATTGAACGCCCGAAGCAATTTTTTTAATCTTCCCCGACTCCTTTGAATATAAATACAGATCGGTCCGGGAGAGGTAGTCGTTTCCCTTATTTGAAATGAAAGCCAATCGCTTTCCGTCCGTTGACCAGGAGGGAAAGAAATTCGATGTTCCCCCATCACTTAACACCCTGCCTCTCAGCGTATTTTCTGATATTAGACGCGTCCTTGAGCGATACTCTTCTTCGAGCCCGCTTTTCCAATTTTCGTATACTTCATCGCCATTGACCCCCGTAGCTTTTTTTATCGCTTTTGATATCGTAACGGGTCTTTTGGATGAGAGCGCTCCGGCAATTCCGCTCAACGATTTCTCTCCATACGTCCGGGCGATATAGCTCACAAACGAGTAACCCTGATTATAGACGCTTTCGTTTCCTATGCCTATCTTCCCGAAAACAGCCATATCATCAAAACTCAAGAGTGAGTTGCTGAGCGTTCGTTCTCTCAAGATCATGTCTCTATGCGAATCCCAATGGTCGTATTGGAGTTTTTCACTATTATACTGCGCTACTCCTTCCGCGAACCAGAGCGGAGTGGTCAGACCGGAATAAGGATACGAGACTACTCCGTTCGGAAAACCCCTGACAACATCATCACGTCGTTCTTTCTCGTACCGGAACCACTGAATATAAAACGCGGGAATTTTCCTGTTGAACTTCATCGCGGCCTGCATCGAAACGATATGCGTGAACTCATGCGTCACCACGTCTCTTAACCAATTATGCGTTCCCCTCATGTCGTAATCCATCGGCAATGCCCAGATTATTATCTTATTATCATAAAAATACGCCGCGCCGTTGGAAATGTCGTCCGTGTCCTGAACGATAAATCTCACGGGGTTTTCCGGCGCATGATCGTAGAGCTCTGTTATAGGTCGATAAATTTCTTCGGCTATCTTTGCCACCCTTCTCGCGGAATTTTCAACTCCCTTGTGATAGGTAACGCTGAAATGCTCCGTTTCTATCGTCTTCCACTCCAATTCAGGATGGTTGAATCTCGGCTGAGCATCCGCGGAATTCAGCGCTGTCAGCAGAAAGACGAAAAGAATAAAGAGATTTCGGGTAACGGTCATTTTAAATATTTTTCCCGTTGATTGCGGTCAGGGCAAGCCCTAACCCGCACCTTATTCCTCTCCCCTTGAGGGGAGTGTCCGGCAGCTGCCGGACGAGGGGTGTTATCGTAATAATATCTCAAATTTCTGAGAGTTCGCTTCAAAACACAACCCGACCACAAAAGTGGCTTAATAGAGGGGTATTTATTATCCCCTCCTTAGAAAGGAGGGGAAACCGCTGTAAGCGGTGGGGTGGGTTGCTTATAATTCGGGTCATTTTACAACCGCTATCTTGATGATAGTTGAAGAACTCTTTCCGTTCACGCCCGTTGCGGTCACTCTTGCTAAATATACTCCGCTCGAAACTCCACTCACATCCCAGACTGTTTCATTAAATTCGTTCTTTTGAATATGTTCACCCTGAAGGGTGTGGACAAACTCACCGGCCATATCGAATATCATTATTTCGACATTGTTGACCTCGGTCACGAAATATCGAATCTTTGTTTCGTTCCCTTTCGCCGGATTCGGATATGCAAAGACCTTACCCGATTCCATAAGTTCATTGTTAACCGCGAGCGCGGAAAATGTTGAAGGAGGAGCGTAGTTCGTCCGTTCGTTATTCCCCGCGAATGTAGGCCAGGGCAGCACCGGATCGTTCTCTGCATCCTCTAACATCGTCCACATATAGAGGAATCCGTCCTCACTTGCTACAACAATCTCAATCGGTCCACCCGGTATAACATCGTCAATAACGGGAGTGGAATTAACGCTCCCCCCTGTCGAAAGAGGGAAACCGTCGACAAGTGAACCGTCGCCATGATAACCATAAACCAATCCGTTCGGCGCCCCGAAAACTATATCCGGGAAACCATCGCCGTCAACATCTCCAACCACGGGAGAAGACAATATATAACCAACAGGATTCTGATTATTTATCGTAACGGGAAAATTATCAACAAGAGTCAGATTAGCATTAAAAGCCCATAGTTTATTGTTTCCGGTTATAATCAGTTCCAGTTCGCCGTCAGCATCAATATCAGCAAGAGCGGGTGAGGAAAGTATCGAATCTCCCGTATCGTATCTGTATTGTATAATATTGTTCGAGTTTAGATTATCGTCTGCTTCTATCCCGGTTCTTTCAATCTGTACTATTCCTTCCTCTGAAACGGTTATCGCCCATCCACTTCGCCCATAAATGCTACCTGTTACCACATGCTCATCCGAAGTCAGCAGATGGGTGCTGTTTGAGAAAGCCATACTGCGAATTGTGCCGTTTCCGAAACCGGTTATTATATCACCTCCATAGTTAATCCGGCTGAGACTGCCATCAACTCCTCCAACCCATATAATGCCCTCCGCTACCAAAGGAGTCGCTCTTATTTCGCTACCAATGTCGACACTCCACACCGGGGTCGCTTCAAACAGCGAAGATGGATTGATTTCGTGTTCATACATTTGAACGGTGCCATTTATGCCTGCCACAATAATCTCAAGGGAATCATTTCCTCCAAGGTCTGTGACCAAAATACTTCCGGCAACGCTATCCCCCACATCGGTAAATACTTTACGGCGTGAATTATAAGGTTCGAATGAGCCGTTTCTCATAGTCGTAATTTGTATCGCACCGTTAGGTAAGGTCATGAAGATTTCCTTTACGCCGTCACCATCGAAGTCCGCGACTGCAGGGGAATTGGTGCTGCCTAAATTTGAATCCTCCAAGGGAAACGGAAATCCCTCAACCAACAAGCCATTTGAAAGGTCAAACGTCATCACTTCACCGGCTTTTGAAATGTTGGTGATATTTATGCCCGTATAACCTCCTAAGTTACTCCGGTTGTCCGGATTGGTTTCGTTCGTGAATGCCACGGCAGAATCGAGGTTTTCAGGAACGAAATTCGGATTTTGGAAGTACCATGCCGGGTTTTTCGCATAAAACGGGTCCCAAGGGCTGCCGGCTTCCGAGCCGCCGCCCGGCTGCAAGAATCCGAATTCATGTCCGATATCCTGTGAGCCGTCCCCCTCTTCAAGAGCGACTCCTCTATTATCAATATCGTTATTAATCGTGTTACTTGCTCGGTTAGCTGCAATTACTTCTTTATCTATATGCCATATCAGCATCCCTGAACCGGGAAGTCCCGCATCGTAATTTGCTACGCTGACAATTACACCGCTTTTTTCGCTGTCGTATTTTACAAAAGCTGTATCTCCTCCGACTATTAATAAATCAAATCCCTCTATCGCAGCCGTATTTCGGCTCCTGTTTTCCACCAAAAAATACTCGTTGGAATTAATAGGAATCCGGTAGATACCTGTTCCGCCGTCACTCCCGGCGATTGAAACCGGCAGACTCGTTCCTATCCTGATAGTTTTTGCCTCGTCCCAACCCGCGCTGAACCGAGTGTACGCGCTTGGATATGCGGGAACGGAACCGCTCATATTATTCGACCCTTGATCCATCAATCCCCACTTCCCTATCCCGGGATTACCTGTATCCGTATCCCATAGCGAAGGAAGTTCGAGAAAACTTCCGAAAAGAAGCGCAAATGTCCCGTTGAGGGCTATGTCGAATCCCTCCTGGCTTTGTGTTTCCGGAAGGATGATCCCTTTCTCTACACCAAATGCCTGAAGCTCTGAAAATTCTCCTGCCGATAAATTTTTCGACAGGAAATCAGAATCGAGATATGCCGATGGAATATCGAAGGGAGTGAGATCGAGCTGAAAGACAAAATCTTTTCCCACTCCCGCATGAAATATGGTAACCACATCAAACGCATTATAATCGGCAATATCCACAGCAGCCGCTTTTATGGATTGATAAAACAGCTGAGCGAGCCGCTGGTCATTTGTCTCATCATCTAAGTTCGGACTGTAAAAACGCATCGAGTCTGAAAGCTGATATGCTCCGTTTCGACTTGAAGGAGACACTACAGAGCGTTCCAGGTCGATTAACACTTTTCCCCCGGAAACTTTCTTGTAATAGTTTGAGAGCGCCTTAATGTGCGCGCTGAAATAAATATTGTTATGAGGAGGCGGATCAAATTTAAGATCGCTGCCTATAGATGGAAAGGATAGATCAAATAACCCGTTTCCTGTCGAACCGTCATCGGTGTCCTTTTTGAATTCAACTCGTATGGCTAAGAGCTTAAACAAATCGAGAACACTGCTTCTGAATAAGCCAAGTTTCGGAGTGAGAGAAGCGTTCGGAAGCTTAATATTGGGCTGGTACTGACCATAAGACTCTATCGGGAAATAAAAACAAATAAGGAGTAAAAGGGTAAACTTCTGAAGATTCATTTGGAAGTGTTTCAACATCACTGAGTGAGATAATGCATTAACTTTTCACCCGTGAAAAATCTGTTCGACGAGGTTAAAAGTTCATATTAATGCTGAATCGCATTGTGTTGGTCAACGGATGACCTTCGGGACCATCCACATAACCGAAATCAAAACCCAATGTGTTATATCTTATACCTATGCCGAGCGTTTTCATCAGCGCTACGTTGTTATCTTCATCGCGTAGGAAATAATCCCTGAAAAATCCAGCTCTAAGAGCGACCAATCCCGAATACCAATACTCGAAACCGACATTATGAATTATCTTTTGCCATTCCAGATTAGGCGAATCATCTGTCCATGAAGTAAACAGCGCTTTGTAAAACGGATCTTTATGGGCTTCTTCCGCGCTTTCAGGTTCAATAAATCCGTCACCGTTCAGATCGCGATTTGGATAAGAAGCAACAAGAAGTTTATTCATATCATACGCGAATCTCAATGAGTTGAATTCACCGTCAAACAGCATGTAACTTAGACCCATTTTTAAATTCATCGGCATCGGATCAGCTTGATTGGCATCAATAAACTGAACATTCGGACCGATATTGGCGATTGCGATACCTAAATCGAGACCTGAAAAGAGCTTATCACGGGTGAGCATGCCGATATCAAATGCGAATGAAGTCGCCTTACCGTCTCCCGGTTGTCTTCCGGCGCTGAACGGCGCAAGGTCCTGATGAACTAACTTAACATTTATTCCCACAGTTGAGTTTTCGCTAAAATCAGCGGCATAGGTGCCGACAATTGCGAGCATAAAAGATCGAAAGGTACCGAGCGCTTCGGGCCCGGAAGTACCGGTTTGTATCTGCTCTCCAAGGTCTAAATAAATAATGTGACCTCCGATAGACCCAAGCCCTTCAACATGCTGACTATATCCGAGAAAGTTATAGCTTATATCGTCAACGAGATTGGGCAGCCATTTTGCCCGCATCAATGAAATTTTTCTACCTTCGCTCCATGCGATTCCTGCCGGATTATAATATCCGCCGACAGCATCATCTGCGATAGCGACATTTGCTTCTCCCATACCGCTGGCGCGGGCGCCCGGAGCTATCAGCAGGAACGGAGCGCTTGCTTCACTCTGAGAAAAAAGCTGGGTGGTGTTGAGGGTAAATGCAGCTATTGAAAGGGCTACAATCACAGTCTTAAACATCAAATACTCCTATTATTTCCGAATCGCTTGCGCCGGCTGTTTATTGCACTTCGGCTAACGAGCTCCTCGCGTCATATTTTCCAAATTAAACTGTAACGATATATTTATAAAGCCCTCATATTTTTAACTAATAGTGTGCAAAGATAATATGACATAAAAAGATTGTCAAGACCTTTTTATCCGTTGTATCTTGATGTTCAGGGCATTTATCATTCATCGCCTTATACAAATTTGCGAACAATTAGTTCCCGAAAGAAACAGGTGGAAATGCCGTCAGGTTGAGAGGATAAGAAGAGTCACGTCATCCTGAGAAGAAATATCGTCGGCATGATTATCAACATCATTGACAATAGAGTCCAAAAGTTCCTTCGGAGATAGATGAAGATTACGTTTAACGTGGTCTATCAGCCTTTTTTCACCGTACTCATCCTCCTCTTTGTTTTCAGCTTCCGTGATACCGTCGGTATACATTACGATTTTATCGCCTTTAACAATATCGATGGTTTCGGTCTTATAGTTGACCCCCGGCATCATCCCTATAATGAGACCTCCCTCCTCAAGCGGAGTCACTTCCCCCGTTTCGCTGAAACGTAAGGGCGGATTGTGACCGGCGTTGCAGTAAGTCAATTTTCTTGACTTCGGGTCGAGAACAGCCACAAAGAATGTAATGAATTTATCCGCAGTCGTATTTTCATATAAAATTTCATTTATCCGTCTTACGAGTAATCCAAGATCTGATTCGATGTTTATCAATGCCCTAAGACTCGCTTGCACATTGGACATCAGAAGAGACGCTCCTGCGCCCTTTCCCGATACATCCGCTATCGCCAACGCTACCCTGCCGTCATCAAGTTTAATCACATCGAAGTAATCTCCGCCGACCTCCAGACTTGCCACATTTTTGCCAAACACCTCCCATTCCGTTCCGATATCAAAATCTGACGCAAGAAGTCCTTGTTGAATTTCTCTCGCGATGTTCAATTCTTCCTGAAGCCTCTGTCGCTCAAGCGATTCCTTGAATAATCTCGCGTTTTCAATCGAAATTATCGCCTGTCCGCCCATTGTGTGCAGAAATTGAAGATCTTCAGGCGAAAAAGGGTTGTTTCCTTTCCTCTCTTCGATGCAAAGAGTCCCCTTGTTTTCGCCCTGTATTGCCAAAGGTATCAGAGCTGCGATATTAGCCTTACGGAGAGCCTTATGCAGCTCGTCCCTCTTGTTTCTCACAAGCAGTGGTTCGCTGAATCCGGTTATTTGATCTACGTACGGAGAGAGTATTTCGATATTCTCCTGTGAAAATCCTTTTCCGTGAAATAATTCGAAAGAGCCTTCTGTTTTCAGATACAACAGAAACTTACTGACCATCAACTGCCCCATCAGAGCGTAGCCGAACTGTTTGACTATCTCATCTAAGTCAAGCGTTGAATTCAGTTCCTTACCAAGTTCAAATAGAGTTTGAAGCTCTTGATTTTTCCTGTCCAAGCCTCTGTTTGCGCTTTTTATATCGGATACAATAAGCGCGTTCTCAATTGATGATGCCGCGAGGGAGAGTAGCGAAGAGACGTAATTTATCTCTTCATTCTCATACTTCTTCCCGAGAAGCCGCTTTCCGAATGCCAAAATTCCCATAATGCTGCCCTTTCGCATAAGTGGAAAGAGAACTTCAAGATTTTGTTCAGCGAAGAATTTCCGTAAGGGATTCGTGTCATCCAAGTCATAGACGGGAGAGAAACTTTCGGGCAGATCGGTGTATTTCACTGTCTTTCCCTCTGAAGCGCTATTCAATCCTTTAGATTTGATCAGCTGTAGTTTATCCTCACCCGCTATGATCATGAAAGCGGATTTTTGGATCATCAAGCGACCCATAAGCGATAAAAGTACCTGCTCGATTATCGATTCGTAATTCGTTAGTGAGCTGAGCCTGCTGCTGACCTCAAACAGATCGTTGAGGTCTTGCTCTCTCTCTTCAAGATATCTTCTGTTCGCATTCTCAGGGGACATAATTAGACAATTATACGACCGTATTTCTAATAATTCAACGGATAAGGCAGCTGTTGAATGACTGGATTGTCCGGCATCGGCGGTGGCTCTTTCAAACGGTACGCGCCACTTTGTATCGTCATTGCGTATCAGTCTACTGTCTTTGCGAGCGAAGCGCGGCAATCCCATTCTTCACGCGAATTAATTCCGAGATTGCTTCGATCTGATGAATCAGGTCTCGCAAAGACGAATATCCTCTCCCCTCCATATTAAGGAGGGGTGCCCCGCTTTCAGCGGGATTAGTCCCGCCATCGGCGGGAATTGATTTTCAAATAAAACCGTTAAAACGGTTTCTTGTATACGTGACATATCAATAACCCCTGGATTAATCCAGGGGTTATTGAGAGAATTATAATATTCGAACCATTTTAATGGTTTTAATATAGAAGCGGTCAACGCAGATATTTTATCATTTTTACCGAGTTCATAGCGTCGTCGTCCTTGTCAAAAACCACCTCATCCATAGATTTTTTCATCAGGTATATTCCTAAACCCCCTTTTTGTAATTTTTTCAATCTATTTTGAACTGCCGCTTCATCATCGGGTTCGGAATTAAAACCCTTGCCCGAATCAGAGATGCTAATAATAATCTTATCGGAATCGTACCGCACCTTTACGGTAATTTCTTTATCGTCGCCCCCTCTATAGGCGTGTTTGATGACATTGGTGCACGCTTCATCAACAGCGAGAGCAATATCACCAGACGCTGAATTGTCAAATCCTGCTTTATTCGCTATATCTGTGATAAAATCGCGTATTATCTTCAGATTAGTGCTTTGAGTCGGGATCTTCAGTATAAAATCTTTATTCGACAAGCTGTTCTCCCTGCTCAACCTGCGCTGCCAAAGGAGGATTCAGCTTCTTCCTGAGTTTTAAATATATCATATAAACTCGGAAATCCGACAAGATCGAATACGCGATAGATCTTATCGCTCATCTCTGTCAATTTGATGTCGCCATCGTGATTTCGAATATCCTCGATATTTCCCATTATCACTCCGAGTCCCGCGCTTGATATGTATTCAAGTTCAGCAAAATTCAAAATGATATTATATTTCCCCGATTTAATTATCTCTTGAATTTTAGACTCGAACTTTGACGCAGTATGGGCATCGAGATACCCGCCGACATGGAGTATAGATGTCTCATTTTTCTCATCAATTTTCATTGTTATATCCGTCTGCATTACTCTTTCTCCATCTTATTTACGTTTTAAGGTTCTCTTTGTTACTTGATTTTCATTATTATCATCGTTACATCGTCGTGGACAGGTTGTTTACCCATATGATTCCAGATGTCGGATATCAATTTCGCTTTAATCTCTTCTGAACTGAAATCGAAATTATTCTTCAGCGATTTTTTTATTCTCTCCTCACCAAATTCTCTCTGATTTTCATCCATGGCATCGGAAACTCCATCGGTATAAAAATAATACAGTTCATTACTATTGAGTTTCTGTTCTTTTTCTTCGATTATTTTGTCGAAGATACCGCCTTTGTCCAGTCCGAGGCCGATACCTTTAGGTTCTAAGTTGATCCATTCATCTTTATTCCTGTTGTAGTACATGATCGGCATATGTCCCGCTCTCGCATATTTCATTTTATTCTTCTTCTTATCAATTATCGCATAGGTCAACGATACAAACGAGCGGCGATCCATGTTGCCATGCAACGCTCTGTTTACGTCGCAGAGTATCTTGCGGGGCGAATCATATATCCTGCTATAGGCTTGAATCATTCCCTTGATCTCCGCCATATAGAACGCGGCGGAGGTTCCTTTACCCGAAACGTCTCCGATGACCATGCCGAGACGGTCATCGTCAATTTCTATAAAATCGAAATAATCCCCGCCAACCTCGGTTGCCGGCATGCTCGCCGCAGCCAGGTCTATTGAATCCGAAGGAATAGGCACTTCTTTGGGCAGCAAATTAAGTTGAACCTCATGCGCCAATCTCAATTCATGTTCGAGCCTCTCCTTATCAAGAGATTTTTTTACTAATTTAGTATTCTCAAGAGCGATGACGATATGATTAGTAAATGCTCCGAGCAGATTAATATCGTCATTATCAAAACCGTACTCTTCGTTTTTCGCCGCGTATAATATTCCGATAACATTTGAATCGGATATCAACGGATAACCGACAAGGGACTTCACATCAGAATTCCAAGAACTCAGATGCCTCGTACCCGACTGCCTCAATACATCCTGCGCGATAAAAGGTTGTTTACTTTCGAATATCGTACCGCTCGTGCCTTCCGTTTTACTGAAATTCATATTCTGCTGTTGTTCCCGGCTTAATCCATAACTTGAAGAGAGATAAAAATGATTGGAATCCTCTTCAGTGAGCACTAACCAGGAGTACTGAGAATTTGAATATTCGGCGGTAAACTCTGAAATCATCTCAGCGAGTTTATCGAAGTCAAGAACGGAACTTACCGATCGGCTCAGCCTCTGTAATGATTCTATCTCCCTAATTTTTTTGTCGAACAGGGTTGCCGTGGGGAGATGCAGCAATAATCCGATTAGCGCAAATGCCGTATAAATGGAGATGAATCCCGTGGAGAGTCGTACGAATATTTCCACACTGTAGCTATATTCATAAATAGCGCTCCCGTCAACAAGATCTTGAAGCATCGCAGAGAAAGCCACAATTATCAAACTGACTAAGAGTATCTGATATTTCTGCTTTTTCGACAGATAGGCTATCCATGAGACCCTAAATGAGTTGAACACAGCAAACCCGACAGGAATCATAGCAACAGTCAACATCTGCTGGAAACCTTTTGAGCTCAACCCGCCAAAGATAGAAACCAGTGAAATGGATATGACCAATAACGCAAACAGTCGAGCCGTACTTTTTCGCCGTTTGAAATAGATGAGGTCGCGCAGCTGAATCAAAGCGATAATGCTTAACAAGGAGTAAATTATGGATGTGAGCGCGTATCCCGTCACTGAACTGAAGGCGGGAAGAATCATGATCCTGCGGATGTAGGAGAACCCGAAAAACAGAAGCACAGTGAGCAACAGAACCCGGAATTTTCCTGTAGTCTCCGCCGGTCTCAAAATCTTTATTGAGGATAACAGCGGGACAAATCCCACTACTGCGCCAAAAAGAAGAATTTCCCTTAACCAGGAGAGACCTTCTATCACCCCTGTATGAAGGTAGAAAAGCGTGTCACCGATATAAACAAGTAGGAAAACACCGACCGGGAGAAATATCAGCAGCAGATCTTTCTTAAATATCTTCAACGGCTAAAAACCGATGTTATGTCCGGATTCAATCTATCTTCACTGTCCGCGCTCTATGGGGAGAAGTAAACGCGTCAAAAGTGTTAATGCTTTCTCCGAATTTGTCATACGTTAATACTCTCGCTTCTTCAGGAGCTACGTTCAAAACTACCACACTCATATTTTGCTGATTCACTCCCATCCATGTGGGCGCGCTTATACCCGTATTAATATTGAATATACGAAGACCTGCAACAGAAAGTTTTATAAGATCGTAACTTCCATCTTCATCCTCATCCGCAAGAAGCCAAAGATCACCCGATTCGGGTTCTACCGCCGCCAATATTGCTTGATTGACAGTGGTGATTTCTGTTTCTGTTCCAGTTGCGTTGATAACAGAGATTGCTCCCGTGCCTATATCTACAGCATAGGCTCTTGCTCTTTTTTCATCGAGAGCAAGCAGTATTCTTCCTGATGTAAAACCCCCTATACTTTTTCTGTTATATCCGGTACTGAGATTTTGATAAATCTCCACCGACCTGCCTACACTGTTTATTAACCAATAATCACCATTATTGCTGTCTATCTGACCTTCATCGGCGCTGCCGCCTGTATTAAGAGAATCCGCCAATATCCAATTTCCAGGTTCCGTTTCAGAAAAGTGATAAACATTACCGGATGATCCGTCAGCGATCCACATATCGTCCCTAACAGAATCATAATCTATATCCGAGGGGTCATCAAACTTAGTAAAAGTACTGTCGGGACTCGTTAGACTGGACGGCGCTTGACCTTCAACATAGAGCATAAGTGTTTTATCATTGCCGTTCAACAGATAAATATAACCATTCTTTTCATCAACATCAAAGGCGGTTACTGAGGGAAGATTGTCAAAAAATCTTCCTGTCCTATGAGCGGCATCATGCGTCAATTCGCTTAGAAGAATAGTAGAAATATCCAAGACCCATGTGGTAGTAAGACCAGGAATGATCCGGACTATCTCGGAACGTTCCGACTCGTTCTCCGCTAACTTCGCGGTGATCTGATATTCGTATCCTATATCTGCGGTGACTCTATTGTCTGAGTAAGAAGTTTCTGCGCCTGCCACCGAATCGTATTTCAAGAATCCGCTGTCATCAACCTGACGGTAAATATTATAGCCTATCAATGAAGAATTGTCAATAGCATCCCAACTTAATACAACCTCCAGTCCGATTGACGTCGCCTTCAGGTCAAATATGGCAAGCCCATCATTATTGGGACCTGCAATATCTCTCTCACCACAGGATAGAACGGTCATCGTTAATATAATGACAGGGAACAGCTTACTTTTGAATTTGTTCATCTGAATCTACTTTACAGCGTCGTACATCCCCCACATTGGCAAGAAAATTCCAAGCGCAATTATCAGGATAAACACTCCAATTATGACGGTCATCATCGGCTCAACCATTGCGGAAAGTCGTTCTGTCAGATATTTTACTTCCTCATCATATTGCCTGAAAATACTAACAAGCATTTCGTCCAATGAGCCGGCATCTTGTCCCGTTTTTATCATCCTGATGGTCATTGGAGGAAACAAATGCCCCTTCTCTAACGCCTCCGCCAAACCTGTGCCGATCTCCACGTCTAAACGGGCATGATCTATCTCTCTGCTGATTGCAGCGTTTCCCGCGGTTTCGGAACAGATTTTTAACGCTTCGATGATATGTATTCCACTTGTGTTCAATGTTTCAAGCATATGGGTGAAACGTGATATGGAATTTTTAAGGAACAGCGGTCCGAATACCGGTAATTTCAGCTTGAACCCATCCCACAGCAAACGCCCTTTCGTGGTGCTCAATATTCTGCGTGTCAAATAGATGGTCAATCCCAGTATTGAGAACGCTATATACCAATAATCCGTTATGATAGAATTCATCAATAGCAGCATCTGTGTAATTATCGGAAGTTCGACCCCCGAACGCGCGAACATCGTCGCGAATTTCGGGATAATAAACGTAACCGCAAAAACGAACGCCATGGAAAGAGCTACCATTACAATTATGGGATACCTCATTGCGCTTTTTATACTTTTTTTAACCGATTCGTCATGCTCCATAAAATCGCTAAGTCTCTTCAGCACATCTTCCAGCACACCGGCGCTTTCTCCTGCTCGAACCATATTGACATACAGGTTGGAAAAGGTGGATTTATGCTTCAAAAGAGAATCTGAAAAGCTCGCTCCCGCGCTTACGTCCGCTATGAGCGACCCGATGATACCTCTGAACTTTTCATCATCAGTCTGATCGTGGAGCGCATCAAGCGCAGAGACTATCGGTACTCCGGCGCCGATGAGAGTGGCGACTTGTTTAGTAAAATTAGCGATATCAATGCTGCTCACTTTCTGGAACCGGTCAAAGAAGTTGACACTCGCGCTTTTTTCTTTCTTTTCCTTGATCTCTATCGGGAAATATTCCTGCTGATCCAAAAATTCATTAACATCTTGCATTGAATCTACACTCAATGACCCCGTAAATATCTCTCCAGCCATATTCTTCGCTTTATATGAAAATTCAGGCATTATGCTTCCTGGGAATTCGGCTCCCTTATCTCTCTCTTAATCGTTAAGTTGTAGCGTTTCAGTTTATTATACATAGTCGCTCGGGTTATACCCAAGGCTTTTGAAGCCCGCTGGATGTTTCCGTCGGTAAAACGCAAGGCATTGAGTATCGCATCCCTCTCCACTTTCTTAAGAGTCGTTATCGGTTCGGTTACCGTTTCTTGCTCGGCTGTTGTTTCCTTTCGCCCTACAGATTCTCCGGACAACGAAAAATCTTCAATTCTTAGCAGACCCTCTTTGGAGCTTACTATGGCTCTGTTGATAGAATTCATGAGTTCCCGCACATTGCCCCGCCATTCGTTCTTGTTCAATAGGTCATAAGTTTCAGGTAGAATTGAGATATGTCTTTTATCCGTCCCTATTATCTGCTTAAGTATGGATGAGGCAAGTATGGAAATATCGTCTTTACGCTCTCTTAACGACGGCAATTCGATAGGATAGACGTTGATACGGTGATATAGATCCTCCCTGAAACGTTTTTCCCTCACTTCCTCTTGAAGGTCTTTATTTGTTGCGGCGATAAGCCGGACGCTCACTCCCTTCTTCAGTATGCCGCCAACACGCTCTAATTCACCTGTCTCGATAAACCGGAGTATCTTCGCCTGCAGCGGCAAACTCATATCGCCGATTTCGTCAAGGAACAGAGTGCCGTTATTTGCGGCTTCGAACTTCCCAATTTTATCAGCATACGCCCCGGTGAACGCTCCTTTATCATAGCCGAAGAGCTCGCTCTCCTGTAAACTTTCCGGTATGGCGGCGCAATTGACCGAAACGAACGGTTGATCTTTCAAACTGCCGTAACGGTGTATGGTCTTTGCGGCAACCTCTTTTCCGGTGCCGCTTTCACCGGTGATCATCACCGTTATATCTGAATCCAATATTCTGTCTATCTTAACATATAACTCCTGGGACGCTTTACTGTTCCCGTTAAAGTCGCCATATCCCTGTAAGAAAATGTGGAGCAGATCCGGTCTTTTCATCGAGGATGATAATTCCTTGAAGCTCATCGCCTCTTCAATATTTTTCACAAGCGATTCGGGAGATAACGGTTTAAAAAGGATATTATAGGCGCCCGCCTGATATCCCTCCGTCACCTTCGGATAATTATTTGTATCCGCCATCAGTATTACCGGAATTCTATTGACAAGTCTCCTCATCTTTTGTAAAACCTTTACCGGGCTGATCATCGGAATATCCATGCTCATCAATATCAGATCGGTCCGATTTATTGCAAGCCACGCGAGAGCATCAAAGCCGCTGCTCAGCGCATCTATGGTCCAACCCTCCCTCTCACCTAATTTCTGAATCGCAGCTCTGCTTTTCGAGTCAGGATCGATCAGTAATATATGTCTCATGTTTTCCCTCGTCCGGTCAAAATCAAAAAATTATACATTTTTACGCCGCAGGAAGCGTCTGCTCACCACGTTCAAAATTTTCGTCCTCTTCAAACTCAGAAGCCGTTATAGCCATGATCTCTTCTATGGATGTTAATCCTTTTATCACTTTTTCCAATCCTTGCATTCTGAGAGTTTGCATACCGGCTTTTACGGCAGCATTTTTTATCTCCATGGAAGAACCACCCGACAGAATGAGGTCAATTATTTCCTGATTTGGAACCAATATCTCGTATAAACCGGTTCTTCCTTGATAACCGGTCTTTCTACAGCTCATGCATCCTACAGGTTTTCTGAATATTATATCATCCGACGGTTTCAGTTTGAGAGCCTTGAGCTCATCATCGGTCGGACGGTATCTCTTAGCGCATTCATTGCATAATTTCCTTACAAGACGCTGCGCAATTACCCCTCTGATCGTGGAGGCTACCATAAATTTCTCTATACCCATATTGATAAGCCTTGCGATAGCCCCGGCTGCATCGTTCGTATGAACGGTGCTGAGAACCAGATGACCCGTCAAAGCCGCTTGAATCGCCAGTGCGGCAGTGTCAATATCTCTAATCTCCCCAACCATTATCACGTCGGGATCCTGACGTAAAATACTTCTAAGAGCGGTGCTGAAGCTTACTCCCGCCTTTGGGTTGACCTGCCCCTGATTGATGTTAGGCAACTGATATTCTATCGGATCTTCAATAGTAATAATATTCAACTCTTCCTTATTGATCTCATTGATACTTGCGTACAAAGATGTGGTCTTTCCGGAACCGGTGGGACCTGTAACCAAAATTATTCCATTAGGGCTTCTGATTAGTTTCCTGTATTTACTGAGCGTATCACCGGTCAATCCTAAGCCAGGAAGAGATATTTTCGCTCCTTCAGAATCTAAAACACGGATGACGATCTTCTCGCCGAAAAAGGTCGGATACGTTGATATACGCATATCTACTTTCTTATCGGCGATCTTATGCTGTATTCTACCATCCTGCGGCAAACGCGTTTCGGCGATATCCAAAGAAGCCAGTATCTTCACACGTGAGATAATAGCGGACTGTAGTTTCTTGGGCGGAGTAAAAACTTCCTGCAGCGCTCCGTCCACCCTGTAACGAATTCGCAATTCATGTTCACGGGGCTCAATATGGATGTCCGAAGCGGATGTTTTTATAGCTTGATTAATTATCATGTCTACCATTTGAACTACCGACACATCTTCAGCAGCCGTGTCAGCGCCGAAATCCTTAAATTCAGCAGCGGCTTCTTCCGTAGTCGCCCTGCTCTTCATCAATTCGCCTGTGCCGTAATATGAGTCTATTGCTCTATCTATGGCGCTCGCGGTAGAGAGCACAGGTTCCACGTCTAAAAGCGTTGCTCTTGTAATTTCGTCAATCGTAAGCACATCAGAAGGATCGCTGATAGCTATCGTCAGAGTTTCATCGATTATGAATAGAGGCATCGCCTTAAACTTTCGGGCATCATTCGCTTTAAGTATTTTTAGGGTTTCCATTTCGATAGTGAAATCTTCCAACTCCAAATAAGGCATTTTTGTCTGTATCGCGAGCGCTTCAGTCAAAGACTCTTCCGAAACTATATTTTCTTTGAGAAATATAGCGCCAAGATTTTCACTCGAATCCGCCTGTAGTTCCAATCCATGTTCAAGATCCTCTTTGGATATCTTGTTCTCTCTCAGTAAAATATCGCCTATCAGATTGCTTACTCTCGCCGTCATCTTATATCCCTGTTAATTGCCGTCTCTCATTTCCGACCTACACGAACGCCCATCTTAAATATGCGTCTAAAATCAAATTACCCCAAATGCCGCTAACCAACGCTCCGAGAGCGATAAACGGTCCGAAAGCGAACGGTTTGCCGAATTTCATCTTTCCAAGCGCAATTGCCGTTAATCCTACCACAGAAGCAAATATCGATGAAAAGAATATTGCCAAAATTGCCATCTTCCATCCTATGAACAGACCTATCATCAGTGAAAGCTTGATGTCGCCAAATCCCATTGACTCTTTCTTCATCAGCTTTTCGCCTATAAGCGCAATCAAAAAGAATGTTCCGCCCATCGCAGCGCCGCCCGTTAGTGACTCGGCAACGGTCATGGCGTCTCCGTAAAACGCAAACGCCAACCCGAAGACCGCTCCGACTATCAGCACGGAATCCGGTATCAGCTGCGTATCGATGTCAACAATGCTTACCGCAAGCAGTAACACTCCGAGAATGGCGAAATTCGCAAACTCCCACGACAATCCAAAAAGCCGAAACATCCATACGAACCAGATCGCCACCGCTAATTCCACAAAAGGATATCTCATCGATATCGGTTCCTTGCAATTTCTGCACTTTGCCCCGAGCAGCAGCCAACTTAGAATGGGGATATTATCATACGGTTTGACGGGTTTGTCGCAATTCGGACAATGAGATGCGGGTCTGAATATTGATTCACCTCTCGGCAGCCGGTATACTACCACGTTCAGGAAACTTCCAAGCGCCGCTCCCAAAAAAAAGAGCCAGACGGAGAACAGTATGTGAGGTTCCATTCCCATCTTAAAGCAAAGCCTCCTCTATGAATCCTCCGATCTCACTTTCGGAGAAAAGGTTTCTTATGTTCATAATTAAATGATCGTAATCAATAGGCCGTTTTACGAACCTTTCGATCCTCAAAGCGTGAATTTTATCCAGCTCTTCCTTGCTGTCATTCTCGATGATGGCGATTATCGGAATATCTTGATATTTTTTGTCGAATTTCAACAGTTTTGCGAGCTTTGCTCCGCTCATCCGCTTCGCCTTCAGACTTGTGATGATTAAGTTAGGTCGTTCCTTACGCGCAATAAGCAGACCCTCGTAGCCATCCGATGCCGTAATCACATCGAAACCGCTATCGGGCAGGTGGCTCTCAATTTCAACCATTTCGTCTATCTTGTCGCTTACGACAAGAACTACCGGTTTTTTGTCGGGTTCCTCAACCATCAGACATTCCTCTGTTTATAAGATTTTTCACAGCGCCCTTTTTCTGAATAATACCATTCCGCCAAAGAGCCATAATCCAGAATATAGCAGACCATATATAAAAGCCCACTCAATAAATGGAGCTATCCTTCCCGCCGATCCCATGATCGAGCCGGGACTTACCTGTACCATATGGGGAAGCGTGTAATATATTGCAAGCGAGCCTATTTTGAGCAGACCCTTCGCGGAGATGGCAAAGAGAAAAAAATCTCCCGCAAAATATCCTGTAAGATATATAGCTGTGGCGATTAAAGAAGCCACAAATCCCGGCAGTTTCTGAACCAGCATTAGAATCATTGAATAAAGCAAAGAGACTTTGAAAAGCGTAATAAATAGGATCTTGAAAAACGGAAATGACAAGCCGCTTCCATCTATCTGTAAAGTCAGAAGCAGAAAGAGCTCGTATATCAGGAATATCATCAGAGAGAGGGAAACCGCACCTAAATATTTACCAAAAAGGTATTGAAGTCTGCTGATAGGTTTCACGAGATAAAGAGCTATGGCGTTCGTCTTTATATCTTTTCCGATGAGATTCATACCTACGAGAAAACTGATAATAATCGTAAATAGCTCCGCATATACCAATGCTCCTTCTACAAAAGTGCTCTTTTGTACGTCAACACTTTGAGATCGCTCGACTCCGGCGGTTACCTGTTTCGCCAGCTCCTCGTCCAACAAGACCATGCTCACTCCCGCGATGAAAACTATGCCGAGAATAGCGATAATAAGCACCTCCGTTCTCCTGATAAAATCTCCAAAAGTTATCTTCAAAACTGTCAGAACGGTTTTCAATTGGAATTCTCCATCGTTTCAAGAAAGAGTTCGTTCAGAGTGGAAGCACCGCTATCCGTTAAAAGTTCCTGCACACTGCCTGTCTTGACGATCTCTCCTTTGGAGATTATGCCTATCCTGTCAGCGAGCTTCTCCACCTCCGAAAGCTGATGCGAACAGAATAGAATCGTCTGACCTTTTGACTTTCCATTTTTCATGGTGGCGATAAAATCCTCCACGCTCTCCGGATCGAGTCCTGAAGTCGGTTCATCCAAGATCAACAGCTGAGGCTCATCAATAAAAGCGGCGGCAAGAGCTACTTTCTGTCTCCAGCCTAAAGAGAGATCGCCCATTCTTTTCTCATATGCCTTCTGCAACTTAAATTCCTCAACAACTTTCTCCACTCGTTCCATCAAATTCCCGTCGGCTGATGACAAATCAGACATATAATTCAAAAATTGTCTTACCTTCAAATGGGGATAGTATGAATGATCCTCCGGCACATACCCGATTCTTACGTGAAATCGCGCTTCTTCATGCTGATATCCCATCAAATTCACACTCCCCTCCGTTGGAGAAATTAACCCGAGCAGAATCTTCAAAGTCGTGGTTTTTCCTGCTCCGTTAGGTCCTAAATACCCGAAGATCTCTCCCTCCTCAACGGTCAAATCAATTCCCTTGAGCGCCTCGACACTGTTTTTCCTGCCGACAGTGTAGGTCTTCTTCAAATTTTTTATCTCTATTGCGTTCAAATATACCTATTCCTCAGCTATAAAATGTGATACAGCTTAATTTTTATACATATAGTATAAATATTATACACTTTTTTGTCAAGAAAAAGGTTTAATAGGCATATTTTTGATTTTCGAGTTTTGCGACGGTCAGGGCTCCGAAGGAGTTTTAGGCAACAAGCCCCCTAACTCGCACCTCGCTGTCTTTGCGAGGAACGCACTCCACAGAATGCGGGGAAGTGACAAAGCAATCTCGTAATTGGGATGCCGAGAGACTTGAGATTGCCGCGCTTCGCTCGCAATGACGATGCGTAACTATTTCATGTCAATCAGATAGAATTTTTATCACGCCACGCGGTTATCACAACTTTCGCTGCGTCATCTACCAAATCCATATCGATCCAATTTATCCGTTCGTCTTTTTTGAACCATGTCATCTGACGCTTGGCATACCTTCGGCTATTGACCTTCATATCATTCAGCATCTTGGTTTCATCGATCTCGCCGTCTATAAACGAGATTACTTCGTTATATCCTATCGTTGGAATTTTCAGCAGGTCTTCACGATGCCCCGCATCCAACAGTTGCTTTACCTCTTCAACCAAACCGGTCGCTATCATTTTCTCGACGCGCTCTTCTATCCGGCTCACGAGCAGTTTCCGCTCCATCCTGAGTCCGAAGATAAGAGTGTTTAGCCGCGGCTCATCATTTTGCTCCGCGAAAGATTCGCTAAGCGTCTTGCCTGTGATCTCATAGACCTCCAACGCCCGGGATATACGCATCTCATCGTTCCGAGAGATCAATTTAGCGTATTCCTCATCTATCTTCAGAAGCCTCTCATACGCTGCGTTTACGCCACTTTTCTTAATTTCGCCCGATATGCTCTTCCTCACTTCATCGCTGCGGGAATCGCCGGTGAACAATCCGTCCACAAGAGCTCGAAAATATAGTCCCGACCCGCCGACGATTATCGGCAGCTTTCCCCGCGAAATGATATCTAATATGACCTCATGCCCCATTTCAGCGTAAATACCCGCGCTGAAATATTCACCCGGATCCAGTATGTCTATCAGATGATGGGGAACGGTTTGAAGTTCTTCTTTTGACGGTTTCGCGGTGCCGACATTCATTCCTCGAAACAGCTGACGGGCGTCAGCCGAAATTATCTCCCCGTTCAGTTCCTTCGCCGCTCGGATTCCTACAGCCGTTTTTCCGACTGCCGTAGGACCGACAATAGCTAACACTTTAGGTAATTCACCCACTGTGTGACCTCTCAGGCTTTTTTCGGATCAGTGAAAAAGAGTTATTTTCGCTCGAATCGCTTGTCCAACTCCTCGATCGTCAGATTGATAATAACGGGTCTTCCATGAGGACAATAATATGGATACTCGGTCATAAACAGCCGTTCGATGAGGGAAATCATCTCCTCCTGAGTCAACTTTTCGCCCGCTTTTACGGCGGCTTTACATGCGAAACTCGCAGCTAACGCCTTATGGGCAGGCACCTCTTTGCCGCTTGTTTCTCTAAAATTATCTATGATTTCCGCCAGCACTCTTCCTTCTGAGCCTGCCTTGATGTCCGCCGGTACTGCCTGAACAAGAATAGTTCGCTCCCCGAATTCGGTAATTTCAAAACCTATCTTATTCATGAAAGCTAATATTTCCAATAGAACGGAATAGTCCTCCGGCGACAGTTCTATCTTTTGCGGAAACAGGAGTTGCTGACTATATCCGCCCCCGCTTTCCAATGAGCTAAGCGCTTTTTCATATAGAATACGCTCATGCGCCACATGCTGGTCGATTATGCTGAGTCCGCTTTTCACCTGTGAGATAATATATTTGTTATGCACCTGCCAGACCAATCCTTCCGGCTGTCCCGGTTCGCTTTGCAGCTCGGGGAACGCTGATTTATAAGTCTCCACAGCAGGCGAAAAACCTTTTTCCTTCTCAACGATATCAGCGACGGAAAGAGATGTCATGTCAGACAGTTCAGCAGCCGGCGGTATAGTTCTTGACGGCTTGAACTGAATTATTTTGCTGCTATGATGCGTACGGCTTTCCTCGATCTCGGCGGCTTGCCCCTCAAGCATCGGCTTAAAACTATCCGCCATTCCCTCGGAACCGATATGAACCGTGTCATGAACGGTCGTTTTTATCGTTTCATAGACATCCCACTCGTTTTTGAATTTCGCTTCCATCTTGGAGGGATGAACGTTCACATCGACCGAACGCGGATCAGCGCTGAGATTTATCACAAAAAAGGGGAATTCCCCCCGACTGACGAGATCGCCGTATCCTTTGTAAACAGCGGAGCTCATCCTCCTATCTGAAATGTACCGACCATTCAGATATAAATATTGTTCACCTCTGCTTTTGCGTATGAGCTTCGGATCTCCGACGTAACCCGTTAACTTCAATGCTCTTCCGCTGCCGGTAACTTCCTTTAGATTAGGTATATAACTTCGATTGAACGTCTCGCCTATTCGTTCCAAGAGATCGCTCTTTTTAGTTTGAAACACTTTCTTCTCGCCATTATAGAACTCAAAAGCTATCTCCGGTCGCCCCAGGGCAAATCGTTTTACAGCTTCAAGAATATGGCGGTACTCGACCTGCGGCGATTTCAGAAATTTCCTTCGGGCAGGAGTAGCGTAAAAGAGGTTCTTTATCGTAACCGACGTTCCGGGGATAGCTTCCGTAGGCGCTACAGAACGGATGCTGCCACCCGCCACCGTTATTTTCGTTCCGGTTTCCGCGTCTTTCACAGAACTGGAAAGCTCGAAGCGTGAAACAGAAGCGATACTCGGCAGCGCTTCACCTCGAAAACCAAGCGTCATAACTCCGACAAGGTCTTCGTACGAATTTATCTTACTCGTGGCATGTCTCTCGAGAGCCAGAAGCAGTTCGTCCTCCGTCATGCCGCTGCCGTTATCTATCACCTGCATCAATGTTTTACCGCCGTTTACTACGATGACTTTGATGCGGGTTGCGCCCGCATCAATACTGTTCTCCACAAGCTCCTTGATAACCGAGGCGGGTCGTTCAACGACTTCACCGGCAGCTATCTTGCTGATGAGATCGTCAGAAAGTATTTTGATCCTACTCTTCACTTTTCGCCTTACCGCCTATGAAATTCATCAGGACATTCGCCCCAAGCCGCGCTGTGTTTCCGGTCGGATCGAGTGAAGGAGCCACTTCAACAATGTCCATCCCTTTTACCCTTTTGTCTTTCGCAGCCTCATAAACTCCGTTCAGAAGTTCGACCGAGCTCAAACCGCCCGGACTCGGCGCGCTTACGCCGGGCGCTTCGGATTGATCTACCGAATCCATATCAACGCTCAGAAATATGGCATCAGTGCCTTCACCCGCCTGCAATAATGCGCCCTTCATGATATTCTCTATTCCCATACTCCGCACGACATCGGTCGTAAACAGCATCATACCTTTTGAAATCGCATAATCCCTGTAATATGAAGAATTTAAGAATCCGTGCAGTCCGATTTGAACTATATTTTTACCGTCAACCGGATTCCCTTCAAGTTCTTCTAATATCCGTCTGAAAGGTGTTCCGCTGGATATATCCTCATTCTCATATTCTCTCAGGTCGTTATGCGAATCGAACGTGATTATTCCAACCTTCCCGCCTATTTTCTCGCAATACGCTTTCACATGCGGGTAAGTCAGAGAGTGATCGCCTCCCATGATGAGAGGAATTTTCGATCTGTCCATTAATTCTGAAACCGCTTTGGTGACTTGAGCGTGAACTTCTCTGACACTGCCGTCAGGAATCACTACATTTCCGAAATCCGCCGAACTTATGCCGCTGACATCAACAGCCCTGTCATAACTGTAGGTAGTGTTGAATCTGAATGCTTCCCTGATACCGTTCGGTCCTCCCTTTGCGCCACGCCTGCCTTTTACGGCGCCGTCGTATGGGACGCCGAGAAGCCCGAATTCTACATCGTTTCCGTCAAACGGTTTGAAAAGATCGAGCGCGCGAGGATCTTTTGCGTCGAATTCCCTTTCAACCAGTTCCGCTCCGTGCGGTTCGAATATATCAGAGAGTGATTTCATTTTTCGTTGTCCCGGTTAGGCTTTTTCCCATTGGTTTATCTCTTCAGATATTGAAGAAACGCATTTCATATATAATTGTTCGCCATGCTCTTTGGTAGCCATATTGACATCCGCGCCCATCACGCCGTTTGGATACAATTTTCTGAACGTGTTCTTATCGGCAAAGTACTCCGAACGTTTCATCTCTTTGAACTCCACGTCCACGGGTTTTACATGCTCGCTAAAATGGTACATCATCTGGCTTGTTTCGCTCGGACTGCTGTGGTGCCCTTCCCTGTCACCGAAATTTTCCTTGATGTATGAATTCACCTCTTCAGGCTCCCACCAGCATCGGAAGTAAACTCTCATCTCCGGCATATCGTTAATGAAAGACGAAAGGGCTGTCTTGACCGTGTCTCTGTTACCGCCATGACCGTTCAACAGCATGACCCGCCTGAAGCCGTGAGCGCGTAAACTTTCGATAATCTCCTCGACTATCGTCATGAACGTCTGAGGCTTGAACGTCAATGAGCCGGGAAAGGTCATATGGTGGACGCTCATCCCGATAGGTATGACAGGAACTGTAATTATACTGAGTTTTTCCGCCACACCTCGCGCTATCCTATCCGCCGTCATATGATCCGTACCGAATAAGCCATAGGGTCCGTGCTGCTCTGTGCTTCCTATCGGAACAATTACCCTGTCATCGTTTTTGAGGTATTCTTCAACCTCTTTCCAGTTCATAAATCTCAATTCCAAACTTTCAATTTCCTCCTCCTGGTCTTCCAAGATAATAAAGAAACCAGAAAACGGCTACCAGCATTATAGCCAGCTTCAGAAGTGAACTCCCCGATTTTTTGGGGCTCAGACTCTTTCTTTTGAAATAGAACTTTTTTTCCGAGAGGTCTGTTGAATTTGCTCGGTTGAATGGATCAAAGGTTTGCCTTGGTTTCGGAAGACGGTTGAACATCAGAATAAGTTGATCAGATCTCTGCCGACGAAGAGAGTACTGAAAAAACTTACGAAAGGCATGACCCAGATAGAAAAAATAGGAATCCCCAATAATGAACTCATCACCACAAGACCGATAAGCAACATCGGTCCATACTGTTCGAATCTCAGATACGACTCTTCGTACTCCGCCGGCAGGATACCAAACAGTATTTTCGATCCGTCCAACGGAGGTATCGGCAGCATATTGAAGATCGCCAAGACAAGATTTATCATGACCGCGAAATAGAGCATATACTGGAAGAGACCGAGAAAGCTTCCGTCTATCCGTAAACCCATTCCGTTCATCACACGAATCACTATCCCTAATCCCGCCGCCATAATGACATTGGAAGCGGGTCCGGCAAGAGCAATCCAGAGCATATCCTTTTTAGGGTCTTTCAGGTTCATCGGATTGACCGGCACAGGTTTCGCCCAGCCGAAGTGAACTATCACGATCATCAGAGTACCCATCGGGTCGAGATGAGCTAACGGGTTCATCGTTAATCTGCCGAGCATTTTTGCTGTGGGATCGCCTTTCCTGTTCGCCATCCATGCGTGCGCGTACTCATGAAAGCTAAGAGCCAGTAAAATCGGCGGAATACTCAGAAGCAGCGGTGTAAGATTTCTCATTATCCTCTCGGATGGAAAGTTTTATGTACCTCTTTGAGGTATTCCCGGTCAACGTGTGTGTATATTTGTGTCGTTGATATACTAACGTGTCCAAGCATCTCCTGCACTGATCTAAGGTCGGCTCCGCCCTCTAAAAGATGCGTCGCGAAGGAATGCCTGAATGTATGCGGACTCACGTCCTTTTCTATACCCGCCTTACCGATCTGTTTTTTGAACAGTTTGAAAAAACCGTCGCGGGTCATTCTTTTTCCTCTCGCGTTCAGGAAGAGAAAATCGCCCGAACTCCCCACTTTCGCTATCTGCGGTCTCGCGTCTGAACTCCAAAGCCCGATCCACCGGAACGCTTCCTCTCCGAGCGGGATTATCCGCTCTTTTGACCTCTTCCCTATCACTCTGATAATTCCTTCTTCCTTAAAAACATTACTAATAATAAGATTGATCAACTCGCTTACCCTCAATCCCGCGCCGTATAAAACCTCGAACATCGTCCGATCCCGAATTCCGGTCAGTGATGAACTATCAATCGAGTTTAATATACGCTTTATTTCGGTATACTCAAGAACCTGTGGCAGTTTTTTGCTCATCCGGGGCGTTTGAAAATTCTGCGTCGGGTCTTTCTTGGTTATATCCTCATCCTCAAGGAATCGGTGAAACGCTTTTAAGGCGGAGAGGTTTTGAGCAACGCTCCGCGAAGACAATCCCAACGATGAAAGTTCGGTGAACAGCCCCTCCACATTGTCATAGCTGACTTCATCAGGGTTAGTAATACCTTTATCCGCAAGATAAGAAATGTATCGTTTTAGGGCGATAGAGTATGCCGAGATCGTGTTCTCGGAGAGGTTACGCTCCATGCGAAGGTAAATGAAAAAATCCTTTAACTGATCCTGAAATTCGCTTCTCTCTTCGGAGCCGTTAGCCTGCATAACTTTAATTTAATAGAAATCCGATTGGAAGAAACTACTAAGTCACTTTTGGTATGCCTCGAACAGAGAGTAATGTGAAATCTCCTCCCTCTTTGAAGGGGGTGCTCCGCAGGAGCGGGCCTGCCCGACTAATGTCAGGCGGGGGATGTTATCTTTCGGTAATTTCTATAGTATGAACAGGATAAATTACACCCCTCGTCCGTCAGAAGACGGACACTCCCCTCAAGGGGAGAGGATCAAATATTCCCCTCTATCAAGAGGCGAAGTCCTGCGTAAGAGGTGGATGATTTTTAAATTAAACCGTTAAAACGGTTTCTCGTATTGTCAGCTGTTATTAACCCCTGGATTAATCCAGGGGTTAGTGAGATTACCTAAATCTCATAAACCATTTTAATGGTTTTATTATAGAAAGCGGTCAGGGCTCCGAAGGAGTTTTAGGCAACAAGCCCCCTAACTCGCACACTACTGTCATTGCGAGGAATCCGTCAGAAGACGGATGACGTGGCAATCTCATGCTGAAGAATCAAATCTGAGATTGCTTCTCCCGATAAATCGGGATCGCAAAGACGATATTCTCCCCTCCTTTCCAAGGAGGGGAAGCCTCGAAGAGGCAGCCTGCCCGACTGATCTCAGGCGGGGGGTGGTTGGTTTGTGCGTGCGAGTCAGGATTCATCCTGACCGCCAATTATCGCATCTACGATGCGATAAATTCCCCTCTATCAACCAGCCCGACATCGGTCTGGCGGGGAGGGAACTTTTTCAAACTCTTTTTTTTAGGAGAGAAATATGGGAATTGTTTTTCATATGTAAAAAATATTCAAGATTTAAAAATATTATTATCTGAGTCCACAAAGTGAAGCAGCTTCCAGTAAGGTGAAGAATTTGTCATCTCAACAGCAACACTTATCACCTCACTATTGCCAATTTCTTTTTCTAAATATTCGTGTAACGATTCAAGACTAACATCGTCCCGCTCAAAATTTTCAAATTGCTCTGGTGTAAATTGGATCATAACCTTATAATCATAATTATCTTGTTTATATGGATACATTATCTGAACTAATGATTCAATACCAGGATGTTGCTTACTTTCTTGAGATAGCTTAATGAGCATCTTCTTGATATATTCATAAGCATCTGCTTTCTACAATAAGTTTCCATATCGAAAATTTCATTACCTCTGAAGGATAAGTCCTCATCAAAGATAAAGGGATCAGTCGGGGAATTAGTGGAAGGATTTTTGAGGTTTCATCGGATTATTTCTAATTTTTTGCTCCGATTACCAAACTCGGAAATATTAGTACAAATATATATTGTTGAAAATTCATTCAGGATTTTTACCAGCCCTTCAATTTCAACTTCATCAAATATCAACTCAGAGCGCACCAGCCGCACCACTGCTCCTAACAATTGATAGCCGGCCTATTTGCTGACAAGAACATCTTCTAGATGAACCAACCTGACATCCATCATTTGACTCAAATAAGAATCTAAAAATGGCTTATGAGATGCTCCAATGATTACAAGCATTCGTTTACCAGGATGTAAAACAGTCACTCGGCGAATATGAGATGCTATGTTGAGATTTCTAACTTCCCAAATAGCCACCCGACTGCGGTCTAAACCACTTGGCAAATTTGTCCGAAAAAACAAGTGCCACTGGTTCTTAACATCCTTTGAAGTGTATTCCGAAGAGTTTATATACAAATAGTAGGGTAACAAATTACCTTCTTGAACAGCCTCTTGTAATCGCGACTCCGAATTGACGTATAATAATGAATTTGCAACTGATTTATACATTGGGTTGTCTTTAAGTTCATTCATTAAGTTTGGCGCAATGGTCATAAATATATCTTTATCCTTATGGTCATCAATTGATTCAATTCGTTGCAATCCTATTGTTTTAGCCAGTACTATTCCTATTGAGCTAATTTCGTTCGGCTGTTTTAGCTGCTCATTAAGAAAAGTGGCAACATCCTCAGTTACGATTTCAGTGTTCGTACGGCTATTTTCTGGAAGATACGACCATTGCAATAAGGCTGAATTAAGGTCATATGAGGCCAACATCCACATAACCAAGTTTAAACGTCTTGTGAGAAGATATTCATTCTTCATTTGTTTAGTCAAAACTTGCAAAAGTGAATCTGCTGTCTGTTCCGCTTCTTTTGTTGATACACCCAACAACTTCTGGGCTTGTTGACCATACTCAATTCTATCTTTTGCAAATTGATTGAGGACTTCAGAGTAATGTCCCTTCTTTCGTTGCATATCTTCAATTAGAGAAGATGGCATGCTTTCGACACTGATTAAGTCGGGTCTAAACTTTTCCAGGACAAACAAAAGAGAGTCTAATATTGAAGGATAAAAACCCTTACCCAACGAACGCAAATGTGGGGTAGCTAGCACCAAAATCTGGGTTTTTGAACTTTCGTCAATAGGAGCTTCCAAAATATCATTAGGAGAATTGTGGTTTTGTGATAATGAATGTGGTGCCCTAATATTTTCGGAACAGCCAAACAGTACAAACAGTATGAGAGTTGCTGACAAAATAGCCTGAAGATTTGAAATCATTTTATACCTCGTTTGACTTATGAATGACCTTCCCCCTATCCCTGAATGCAATATAGCCGTATGTGCTTCGGTAATCACTCTTTCCAGTGGACTGCTTTGGCGAACTCGCCAATAAGAGCGGTGTCCATCTCCTCTTCGTGCACAGTACCCGTGACGATGAAGGATGCGCCTGCTCTGGCTCTCAGTTCGGCGGATTCGGGCGTGTGAATTCCCCCGCCTACTATGACAGGCAAACCGACTTCACTACATACCGCGGAAACGGTTTTCAGCGGCACGGGCATCTTTGCGCCGCTTCCCGCCTCTAAATAGATCGCCTTCATTCCCATCAGTTCCGCCGCCACGGAATGAGCTACGGTAATATCTTCCTTGTCTCTGGGAATAGGAAGCGTTCCGCTCATAAACAGCGCTGAACTGATGTTGCCGGATTCTATAAGAAGATACGCGGTTGATATGGATTCGATCTTTGACCGTTTGATCCGCATCGCAGATTTTACCTGCTCCCCGATGATCTTATCCGCGTTTCGTCCGCTGAGAAGAGACAAATACAGAAGCATATCCGCCTTGTCGGAGAGCTGTTCAGCGGAACCCGGAAAGATTATCACCGGAAGTTCGGAAGATTTTTTCAGCGTTACGACTGCGGATTCGAAATCTGAATTATTGATAAGACTCCCACCGACGAGAATTCCGTCGGCTCCCGCCTCGGAAATTGAGTTGGAAAATTCGGTTAACTTTCCGTTGGGAACGCTGTCAGGATCTATTAAGACAAGATAGGCTGTTCCCTTCGTTTTTACTGCTTCAAGAAGATTTTCCCATACAGACAATTTTCAGCTCACTTCACTCAGCAGACCTATAAACCGGTCCATCTCTTCTTTGGTTCGCTTCTCCGTGACACAGATCAGCATACAGTTTTCCAATCCATATTCATAAGGGGATAGATCGATACCCGCGAAGACCTTTTCATCCAAAAACGATTCTATTATCTTCGACGGAGCAACGGGAGTATTAACAACGAATTCTTTGAAGAACGGAGCGCTGAACATTACCTCAAAACCCGGCAATTTGTTTATTTCGTCCGCTAAATAGTGACTTTTGCGGGTGCTCAGCTCCGCGACGGTACTTATCCCTTCTTTACCCATCAACGCCATATATATAGTGGCTGAAAGCATTACTAAACCTTGATTTGTGCAGATGTTGGAGGTAGCGCGCTCGCGTCTGATATGCTGTTCCCTTGTCTGTAGCGTCAGCACAAATCCCCTCTTGCCGTCTACATCCCAAGTCTGCCCGGCGATTCTGCCCGGCATGCGCCGTACGAGTTCCATTTTTGCGGCAAATATGCCGAGATACGGTCCGCCGAATTGTGTCGGGGAACCGAGGGATTGTCCCTCTCCTACCACTATATCAGCACCGTATTCACCCGGTTTTTTGAGAATCCCAAGCGATATCGGATCGGCGCTGACGATAAAGAGAGCATCGTTATCATGGGCTATGGCTGCCATCTCATCGGCAGCTTCTATGCAACCGAAGAAATTCGGCGTTTGAATCAGCAGACCGGCGGTGTCCGAATCAACCAGGTCGGAAAGGGCTTTCAGATCGGTTGTTCCGTCAACTTGCGGCACAGTGACAAGCTCAACATCTCCCCCTTGAAGATACGTTTTGACCACAGCCCTATGATCCGGATTCACGGTAGACGCGATCACCAGTTTATTTCTTTTCTTCAGATTGACCGCAAGCAATCCTGCTTCGGCGAGCGCCGAAGCCCCGTCATACATTGACGCGTTTGCGACATCCATCCCCGTCAACGCGCAGATCATGGATTGATACTCAAATATTGCCTGAAGGGTTCCCTGCGAAACTTCCGGTTGATAAGGCGTGTAAGCGGTGAGATATTCCGAACGGCTGGTTATCTCTCCGATGACGGTCGGAACAAAATGATCATAGGCGCCTCCCCCTAAAAATGAAATTGCTTCACCCGTATGAACATTCCCGTTTGCAAGATCTCCGAGAAGTTTCAATACCTCATATTCTGAAAGTCCTTTACCTATACTTTCGAAATCGACATCAAGAAATTCCGGCGGGACATTGGAGAGTAATTCCTCAAAACTATCAACGCCGATAGCGTTGAGCATCTCCTTTCTGTCCTCCTCCGTGTTAGGAATAAGATGAAATGATTCTTCCAATGTCATTCGATCAACCCCGCATAATCATCGGCAGACAGAAGTTTGGCGATTTCCGTCTCATCGGAGAATTCAATTTTGACTATCCACCCCTTGCCGTAAGGATCGTCATTCACAAACTCAGGAGAATCGAGAAGTCCGGGATTTATCTCACTGATTTTTCCGGAAAGAGGGGCGTAAAGATCCTCGACGGTCTTTACCGCCTCAATTGTGCCGAATGTTTCGCCTATCCTGGTTTCATCACCGACAGTCGGCATCTCGAGCCACGCAATATCCCCGAGCTCCGATTGGGCAAATTCCGTAACCCCGATAGTAGCTATATTTCCCTCTAATTTTATCCACTCATGTTCCTTTGTATATTTCAGATCAGCCGGTAGATTCATCGATCTTCTCCTTCTCTGTTTCTGCCGGTTGCAATCCGATTCTTTTACCGTAATCAGACCTTGATTTAAGAGTCGGGTCGAATTTAAATGAATCTAAAAAGCTTGTGTCATAGTCCCCGCTTGCAAATTTTTCATGTTTAAGCACCTGTAGGTGAAACGGAAGCGTCGTTTTCGGTCCCTCGATGACACATTCCTCAATACCTCTCTTCATTCTCCCTATAGCTTCCTCTCTTGTTCGTCCCCACGCGATCATTTTCGCAAGCAGTGAATCATAATATTGAGGTATTTCGTATCCCGCGTATACGTGCGTGTCAACGCGTATACCGACTCCGCCCGGAACGTGGAATGCCGTAATAAGAGAGGGAGACGGCATGAAATTGTGTTCGGGATCTTCAGCGTTTATCCTGCACTCTATTGCATGCCATTGAGGCTTAGCGTTCAAGACCTCATCGCTGATAGGTTCTCCGGCGGCAATCCGTATCTGCTCTTTTAACAGGTCAACTCCGTAAACCATTTCGGTCACGGGATGCTCCACTTGTATCCGGGTGTTCATTTCCATGAAGTAAAAATTACCCTCTTTGTCGAGCAAAAATTCAACGGTCCCCGCGTTGACATAATTTGCCTCACGAGCGCCCTTAATAGCGGCATCACCCATTTTTTTTCTCAATTCCGGTGAGACGGCGGGAGATGGAGATTCCTCGATAAGCTTCTGATGCCGTCGTTGAATAGAACAATCCCGTTCACCGAGATGGATGGTATTTCCATGATTATCGGCCAGGATTTGAATCTCTATATGTCTCGGATTCTTAATAAATTTTTCCATGTATAGAGAACCGTTATCGAATGACTTTTGAGCTTCCGAAGCCGCCACCAAATACGCCTTCTCTATCTCCTCTTCACTCCTGACGATCCGCATCCCCTTGCCTCCCCCTCCGGCTGTCGCCTTCAGCATTACGGGGTAACCGATCTCGTTTGCGATCTTCACAGCTTCTTCCGCCGATTCGATGACTCCATCGCTACCCGGTATCACAGGCACGCCAGCTTTTTTCATATTCTTTTTTGCCAGCGCTTTGTCACCCATTTCGGCTATCACTTTTCCGGGAGGTCCGATAAATGTGATATTCGATTCGGCGACGCAATCGGCGAAATTGGCGTTCTCCGCTAAAAATCCGTAACCCGGGTGGATAGCATCAGAATTAGTTATCTCTGCCGTTGCGAGAATTTGGGGAATCAGGAGATAACTCTGCAATCCGGGAGGAGGACCGATACAGATCGCCTCATCGGAAAATTTTACATGCAGTGAATCTTCATCCGCCTCGGAGTACACCGCCACCGTTTGGATGCCAAGCTCGTGGCACGCGCGGATAATACGAAGAGCTATTTCTCCTCGATTGGCTATGAGGATCTTTTTAAACATACTTAGAGTGTTATCCGACGTCTATAAGGAATAGCGGCTCGTTATATTGAACCGGTTTAGAATTGTCTACAAGAATTTCAATTATTACTCCCGAATACTCGGACTCGATCTCGTTCATAAGTTTCATCGCTTCCACGATACATAATACATCGCCTTCTTTTACCTTATCCCCGACTTTTACGAATGGCTCCGCTTCGGGCGTGGATGCGGTATAGAAGGTGCCGACCATAGGAGATTTTATCTGAATATGATTCTCATTCGCGGATTGTTCGTCAGGAGTTGAATCAATCGAAACGGATGCCGCCTCTTCTTGCCCGGACACAACCTTTACCCCGTTACTATTCAAGCTTCCCTTTGATACTCGTATTTTTCTCCCCCAGCTGCTCAGTTCAATTTCGCCGATATCGGATTCTTCGAGTATTTTTATAAGCCGTTTGATCTTATCTTCGTTCATTCATATCTCCGAAAGGTAGCTTGAATTTTCTATTTGACCCGCTCAACGTATTCACCGCTTCGGGTATCAACCTTGACCGATTCGCCCTGCTGCACGAACAGTGGTACGTTAACCATGAGACCTGTCTCCAATTTCGCGGGTTTTGTCCCGCCTTGAGCGGTATCTCCTTTGACACCGGGATCCGTTTCGACTATTTCTGCCGTTATGAACGGCGGAATTTCAATGTCAACAGGTTCGTTTCCATGAAACAGTACTTTTATCTCCATGCTCTCTTTAAGATAATTGCTTACATCGCTTAAAATCTCATTTGAAAGAGGAATTTGATCAAAAGTTTCCGTGTCCATGAAATAGTATGAGGAATCGTCCGAATATAGATATTGCATTTTCTTTGCATCAAGCCGTACTTCCTCTATCTTCTCTCCCGCCCGAAAAGTCTTATCTATGACCTTGCCCGATTTAATACCTTTCATCTTTGTCCTGACAAACGCTGCGCCCTTACCCGGCTTAACGTGAAGGAATTCCACTATCTTATAAATCTCTTTATTGTAAAGAAATGTGAACCCATTTCTAATATCTGATGTAGATGCCATCTATTTATTTTCTCTCTATTTATCTAATTCGTTTACACATAGTTATAGAAGATGGTAATCTACAAGTTGAAATTCCATCTGTCAACACTTTTAAGGGTCTGTTTTATGGTATTTTTAGCGTTTTTAACTACGGGAGTACACACTTTTATTAGTTGTTAAATAATAAATTGGTGGTAAGGGCATAGGTTGACGACTATTTGTTTTATCTGAAATACATGGCGCAAGGTAAAACTCTTTACACACCCCGCCCTACGGGCACCCCTCTTAATAGAGGGGAACTTATTGCATCTTTAATGCGATACCGATACATGCGATCAGAACCACTCCACGCTTACAACGTGTCCCTCCATTTAATTAAGAAGGGGTCAAAAATTCCCCTCTATTAAGAGGGGTGGATTAGATAATCGAAGATTAGCTAAGACGGGGTGTGTCAGCTGCCTTCGTGGGAGTCTGGTCTTAAAATGCTTTAGAACTCTGACCACAGCCCGACCCGCGCTCAATTACCTTAATAAACGCCGCGCGGAAACATACCGTTTTTTATAGTAAGGTTGGTTCATTGAGGATGTTACAACTCCTTTGGAGAGACTTGCGTGGACAAAATTGTCATTACCGACGTATATACCCACATGACTGACACCCTTTGATTCTATATCCCTGAAAAATACGAGATCGCCGAACTTGAGTCTTCTCCTGCTTATTTTCGTTCCTAATTTATATTGCGAAGCCGCGTGATGCGGAAGACTTCTTTTTGCGGATTCCGCAAACACTTTCATGGTAAATCCCGAGCAATCCATTCCCCTCATGGTGGCGCCTCCCCATTTGTACGGAACCCCTTTATACTTATTTATCGATTTGAGCATAGATAATTTTATTGGAGCGTTTAGCCTCGTTACAGCTGACAGGAGGGGCATTTTTTTGGACCTTTTACCGGCAACGGTTGAGGACTTTTTGCTACCGCCCTTATCCGATGTATACTTAGGAGACGGCTTCATACCGGCGCAACCTGATAAAAGGTTAAGAGCAATCAAAGCAGCTATAGTGATTCTATATTTATTCATATTCTTCAATATAATCAACATTTTCATTAAGTTAGCGAGCTATATTCTTATTGGCAAATGTTTACTCCCGACCCACCAAAATGTGCTTGACTTATCCTAAGCGGAGATGTAACATTAGCGGGAGTAGAGGTGGATTAGTTCCATTGATACTTGTATTTTTACCAATACTTCAAACTTAACGAGGAGTCATTTTGAAAAATAAGCGGCTTTTAAACTTAAGCGTATTGCTGCTTGTACTTCTTTTCTCCAATGCAATCAAAGCGAACGAATTCGCATTCTTTAGCACTGTCCAAAAAGTCTTCAAAACACAGGGGCTTCATGTTTCCTACGATAATATGAAATTTGTCGAAGAGAACGGAATACGCCGCTTTATGCTTACCCTTCAATCGAGGAGAACGGATATAGACCGTGTCATGCTCGTAGGATTTTACGCTTCTGGCATTGCAATTCAAAGGACAAACGAAAATGTCGATGGAGTCAACATTTCTCTTAATATCTCGAGGAAAGACGATGAGAGGATACTGCTCTCCGCTAACACAAAAGACATTTTATCTCTGTTGAATAAGAAGATTAGCACAAACCAATTTGTAAGTTCAAACGTGAGCTGGTATTAAAATAATAAGGAGGTTTTAAATGGAAATAGACTTAATGACAAGATTAGCCGGATATTTTTGGTCATTGGTATGGGCGGTCGTGGCATCAGTCGGTTTCGCATTCGGTGTCGGGCTGGCGCTCATGGTTTTCAACTGGCTCTCTAAAGATATTGACGAATGGCAAGAAATTAAGAATGGCAACTATGGAGTAGCCGCTATCATGGTCACACTGATTTTGATGGTAGGATTGGTCGTCCATCGCGTCATATAGATCTTACCGGGTATACACAGATGGAATTCAGCGGCAGGCATTCGTGCCTGCCCTTTTATTTTAAACTACGAACGGAGTTAAGAGTTGAAACATAGCATCACAATTTCACTGTCACTCGCCTCTTTACTGCTCCTTTCCTGCGCAAGCGGTCCATTAAAGGAAGCAAATCTTTTATATGAATCAGGAGATTATCAAGCCGTCGTAAAGTCATTGAAACCGATCATCGAAAGCGCTCCCGATAATGCCGATGCTCACCTCCTGCTCGGAAAAACGCTTCGGGCGCAGGGGAAAAGCTCTGCCGCTTTTGAAGAATTCAAGACGGTACATCGACTTGCTCCGGATAACAAGGATGCCGCTTCTGCGCTACGGCAATATTATGCGGCTGATGGGAAGAAATATTTGGCAGCAGGGAAAATAGATGAGGCGATCTCTTCTTATTCCAGAGCGCATAAATTAGATGAATCCGATCCGGAAACTTCATTGGGATTGGCGAACGCTTACATCAAATTCGGTCTACTGACCAGAGCGGAGAAACTTCTCGACAATGCTTCCGGTCTCAGGGAAGAGGTAGATAAAAGCCGCGCTCAGATAACAAAGCAAAAAGATATCGCGTCAGCTGCCTTTGCGAAGGGGAAGAAAGCGTATGACAGAGGACGATATTCTACGGCAAAAAAACATTTGGACAAAGCGATCAAGAACAATCGAGACGATAACGATATTAAATATTACTCGTATATGTCCAATGGTCTCTATTTATACAAGAAGGGTAGCCGATGGCAGATATGGGACGCCATTGTGGAGTTTGGAAAAGCCGCCGAGGTTGACCCGCTTTCCGCTGAAGCAAACTATTACCAAGCCCTCGGATACCTCAAAAAAGACGACAAGGATTTCGAAAACATATTATCGTTCTACGAAAAAGCGCTCGAACTCGATGTTGACAGGAAATTCACTTCAGAAATTAAGAAGGGATTGAAAAAACAGAGACGACGTAAGAAAGTTCTTGATGAATTCTGGGGGAAATAACAAGCCTATCTCCACTCCGCCTTGTAAACTTGGTCGAAGCCACCAATGAAAAAAAAATCGTATAGGCGTTTCCTTCGGAGGATAAGCATCGCGCTCATAAAGGCTCAGAAGCCTATACGCATACTCTCGTCTATCCATATTCCTAACACCGTCAAAAAACGTTTTCTTTCACATAAAAAGAAAAGATTACCAAAGTATGAATATCCTCCCCTCAGATGGAGCGCCGATCAGCGGAGGAGTATGTTTTTTGAGATTCAATCACAACTCGACAGCTCGAATCCTGTGGAAAACATTATTCGAAAGACCTGTGAGGAGTATCTGCTGACCATCAAAATGCTCGAATCAAGGGGAACGGCTGATTTTTATAAATATTCTAAAGAGCTGTACGGATACCCGGATCAGAGATTCGTAGGAGGAAAAGTTTCTATATACGACTTGGCTATGCACATCAATGACGCATTTGAAGGATTCGAGCTTCCGTACGATTTAGAAAAAGATGTGCCTAAATTAAACGCTCTTGCGGCTAAAACACTGCTTTCGGATCAACTGAGAGAACTCTTCCCTGATAAAAAGATAAATGTCATAATCTCTAACAGACTCACCGCCGATGCGGCAGCGGGAGCGGATTACGTTAAACTGAGAAAGGGCGCAACTTACACACACAGGCAGATAGAACAACTCGTTCGACATGAAGGAGAGGTGCATATCGCCACAACATTGAACGGCGCCTCGCAACCAATCCTCAAATTTCTTTCAAAAGGTACGCCAAGAACGACTGTCTATCAGGAAGGATTAGCCGTATTTGCCGAATTCATGAGTCAGCAAATTGACCCGGTACGGGTAAAAAGACTCGCCTATCGGACAATTGCGATTAAGATGTGCGAAGACGGAGCTGATTTCATTGATCTGTTCAACTATTATCTCGAACAGAATTTTTCGGAATCTGACGCGTTTGATGCCGCCGCCAGGTGCATAAGGGGCGGTCTAATGCGAGGAGGCGCGCCCTTTACAAAGGATGTCTCCTATCTTGACGGCTTCGTGAAAATTTATCACTTCGTGCACGTGGCGATGAAGAAAAATCGACCTGAACTTGTCAGATTTTTATTTGCCGGGAAACTCACGGCAGAAACCGTACCCATCATTTATGATCTGAGCCTGGACAATTTGGTCAGGGAACCTAAATATCTTCCCGATTGGGTCAGAGACACCAGATACCTTCTGACCTTCTTCAATTTTTCGGCTTTCATGGATCTGATAAACCTTTCAGAGGTCGAAGAGCATTATGAGCATCTGATGAATTAATTTGGAGTTCTAATCCAAATCGGATTCGTGAAAGAGAACGGTCTGTTTTCACCCTCCGTAAATGTTTCCATTCTGATATAGCTTATTGATCTGAAATCAATCGGCAAACTCTTTTCAAAAGTATAGTCGCTTTCAAAATTGCCGAATTCATGCAAAACCGATTCTCTCTTAGTTGACAGATCGCCCGCTACGACGACCACTTTTTTAAGCCTTCCGTATTCCTTTGACGATACGGCTCTTACCTGTAGATTGCCCGAATCTAAAGCTGCTTCATCCCCCATTCCGAATAGTTCGCCCTCATCTGACACAATCGATATGTCGGAGATCGGACCTGTGCTGATTTGCGCTCTTCTTCTTCTTATCGCTTCGAGGATAGAACCGGAATTATTCTCGCTGTACCGAATTGCGGTGCGAACCTGTCCGAACAGTTGCCGCTCATGTTGATGCATTGAAAGAAATGGAATTTTTATCTGTCTGAATTTATTGAAATTACCATGAGCGTCGTTCCCGGCGAGAATTATCTTCTTATCTCCTTCAAGCAGAAGTTCCTTCCATAGTTCAAGTCCCTCATAAAATGCTTTATCGGGAAGACCGTTCAGTATTTGGAGACCGGTAATCCGTTCATCTTTGAGGTCTTCCTTCGACCAGAAGCCCCGGTTAAATATTACTTTTTGCCCTAAGGAAGGTTTTTCGCGCGGATGAGCGGCTACGGCTATCGCTTCATCTCCCATTAAGTCAAGAACATCGTTTATAGACATAGTCGGCTTTCTGTCAGGATAATTATCCTCACAATCGCCATTGCCGGGGATGAATTTCGGAGAATTCAGTATTAACAGATGCACATTTTCACCCTTAGCATTTCCGCATGAAACTTCTTCCGCGCGAATGGGAATAGAGTTATCGCCAGACTCGTGTTCATTTATGAGCTGCTTCAAAGCATTCCAACGCGGCAGTTCCGCATCATTCTCGAAAGGAAATTCCATCGAATTATCCAAATTATACGAGTGATCCGCCACAACAAAATATTCAAGACCAAGAGCGGAGGAAAGAATTAAAGAATCTTTTATTGGCGCTCCAAACTCTACCTTATCGTCGGTAAATTCAGAGTGAGTATGGAAGTCACCATAATGCCAATCGGCAAGCTCGGGTAATTTCTCACCAGATACGTTTACCGAAAGCTCCAAAGGGGGTAACCCTTTCAGGTTATCGTTTATAACCTGATACCTCTTTTCTTCCGTATCTGTGAGATCAAATTTCAGCCTCACATCCATTTTCCCGCTTATTCCGGAGGGCAATTCTATAAATAACAGTTTACTCCAATACCGTTCTTCAATTCTCATACCGCCGAATTTTACTAATTCTTCATATACCACACCGTCTTTGTTTTTAATAGTTATTTCAATACTGTTTAACAGAGTGGGGAATCTCAAAGCATCCTTGATGATACAAAGTATCGGGAGTCGAGTGTCCGGTTGGAGTCTTATCGGCAGGTCCGCAATGACCTCCGGCCTCCTCATGAACATCCTGCTTGGGAACCATTTCCATTTGTAGTGCACTTCCACGTAGGCAAGGATGGGAAGGAGAAATCCGATCATTCTTCTTCCTTTTGAACCTGCGTCAAAGATTCAGCGGAATTCGTTATTTCCCTTCCGATCTTTAGTCTTTTTAGAAACAGGGTTCCTACCAAAGATGGAAGCAACACATTCATCGAAAACATCAACAGCGCGGATGCGACTGAAGCTACCTCTGAAACTCCAAGATTTTTAAAAAAATAGATCGTAGCGGCTTCTCGTACTCCCAATTCTCCGAATGTAAGCGGAAGCAGGGTTTTGGTAAAATGAGCTGAAGAAGCGGATAACGTTCCCGGCAAAAAACCGACATCAGAAAACGCATTTACAAGAAGCCAAAGTTCTGTCACCACAAGAAACCAGACTGATGTGGCAAGTCCCAATAAAAGAAAAATTTTCCCTCTTTTCAGATTAGAGATAGTTGATGATATATCAACTATCTGTTCTCTGCGAAATAAAAACTTGTTAAGCGTGATCAAGGTTTTTCCTACTTTCCGGGGGAACATGACTGAAACGGCAATGAGCATGTAAACGAACAAACTCCCCGCTATCATCAACATATTAGCTGACAACGAAGGAGAATAATGCAAGTTGAAGAAAACGATCAAACTTAGTAAACCCCAAATAAAATACGCTAAAGTCGAATAAAATTTATCCGCTAACGTAAGCCCTACCACTTTCAACTGCGGAACGTCTTTCAGGAACCAGGCTCGACCCAATTCCCCTAAACGCGCGGGAGTAATGATTCCAAGCGTCATACCCGCAAGAAGCGATGATGCGGCATCCGAAAACCGGATGTTTTCGTCCGCTATTTTCAATAGTTGATACCACTTGGTCATTTGTAATATCAGGATCAGTGGCATCAGAGAAAATGCCGCCCATAACTTCGTTTTATCGGAAGATGCTATTGCTCTGAGCAGCTCATCCAATTGAATATTAAAAAACCTATAGATAAACATTACCAGGAGGACAGTAACAATGAGTCTGACGATGTTTGAGAAGTTTTTAAGTTTCATTTAATCCACTGTGTCAAAGGCTAAAGAGTAATATAACAATTCCCGCAGATAAATTGATAATACATTGACGGTCTATGAGAATGACGCAGTCGTTTCAATGTAGATGAAGATTTTTGATGATTCCCCGGACAGTTGTTAAACGGCAATTGTCGAACGCGTTTCTATGAATTTAACGATAAAATTATTGCTCTGATTCTTCTTCAGATTCGGGCGGCTTCAACTCTCTCTTCCTTGGATTCACAAAAACGTTTGTTCTCAGAACCCACGACCTCGGAAAGCCTACCGTGCGGGCATATCTCTGAAGCTCCTCCGCCCCGGACCGGGATATTTGATTGCCCACTCTGATTTTATAATTGGGCGCGTCGAATCGGAGATACGCCTCACCCAGAAACAAAGAATCCGCTCGCGCCAATATGCTGTCTGCTTCATTTAGCTCGTGCGTGGTAAAAATTTGAACCCTATATCCTTCCGTCATCGCTTCATAATCAGTATCAGTTGTATCCTCGCGCTCACTGTTGAAGGAGGGCATAGGAATTCCGTTGATCAATATATCATCATCGCCTAATGCAAGCGGATCAAACCAACCTTGACCCGACTTCCCTTTTGATTTTTCCCCCTTATGCTCTGAAACTGTTCCAACGGCGCATCCTAAAGAAGTCAATAGAAAGATCATTATAACCGTTATAAAGAGATTTCGCCGGTTCAACACTCAGATGACCTCAAGCATTTCAGCAGGAGCCCAACCCGCTTTTCCGTCTATCAAACGAATCTGTTTCCAGCTGTCGCTCCCGCCGATGAGTTCTACGGTAGTTCCCTCATGCAGAAGGAATAGCTCTTCCCCTATCTCTTCTGGCGCGCTGGATACGGACATTTCCTCAACCATTACGACAGCCCTTGAACTTTTCAATTCATACTCGATCTTCAGTCCCGCAAAAACCGATGTGAAGAAAAAGAGTATCCCGAACGTTATCAGAGAAAAATTCAGCGTCCTTTTAAGTCTTCCGTCAGCCATGAATAAAGTTACCGCATATATGAATATTGAAGCAAGATAAAGAAGAATTAAAAATTTAATGACTACGTCAGTTCTCGCGGAATTGTGTATTGAACGAATTAACCTAATAATCGTATTTTCCTGAGGCATGATAATTTTATCTTTTAACAGCAGATTTGCCGCCCTGAGATTATAGAGGATACTTTCATCACCCGGAGATAATTTCTTCGCCCTCTCGTAGGCAAGAACGGAGTAGCCTAATCTTCCGAGTTTATAATACGAATTGCCGAGATTATACCAAAGCTCGGGACTTTCAAGACCCGTCTCGACGATATCCGTATAGCTTCTGACCGCTCCTTCGTAATCCCCCGATTCATACTGACCGTTACCTTGCAAAAAGAGGTCTATTTCCGTCTGCGCCGATAGAACCGTATTGACTGAAAGCAGCGTCGTAAGTAGATATAGCAGCATTTTCATTATCAGAGAACCTTCAATAAGTTATCAAGCAATCCGGTCGCTTTGGTGTAGGTTTCTTCGACGGTAACGCTTGATGAACTTTCGGGAGAATATATCGCCATTTCGCAAATCCTTATTACCGAAGAAAATTCATCCGCTATTTCCTCGTTCTTGCCCTTTTCTTTCAATCTTCCCATTATCTCCTCCGCCGATACGCTTGCGACGGAAAGATTCAACCGGTCTGCCGCCGCTCCGAGTAATGCCTTGCCTATCTCACTGTAAAATTCTTTAGAATCTTCAGCCTCCATCGCGTTTCTAGCTCTATTCAGCCGTTTCTTTGATTCAGAAGACGCTCTTCTCCGCCGCTGATAAGCCACATTCGTACTCATCTGATCAAGATGCTTCCTGAAAAGGAACGCGCCGCTCAACGCGAAAAGGGGGGTTATTCCCCAAAATATCATCCAACCGCTCTTATACAATTTTTTATTTCTCTCGCTGAATTCAGGCAACTCCCTTTTGATAAACCGAATATCGCTGCTTAGTATTGCTACCTCCTCTCTTGACAGGCCGGGAGTGGACGTCAGAGTGGAACGATTCCCCTCACCTACATCAATTTGAATCGGTATTGAACGCGTGGTTTTGTACCCTTGTGATTTTGGATCAAAATAACTCAAGCTGATCCTACCGAGCTCGATTCTTCCGGATTTCCGGGGAATCAGGACGTATTCGAATTTTTTCACGCCGCTGATCCTGCCCCGTTTGATCGAACTCTCCTGCGATATTTCAGGTTCGAAAACCTCTACTTCATCAGGAAAATTTATATTGGGCAGCTTCACATATTTTATATTTCCCTCTCCCGAGATTTTCACTCGCAAAGTTATGGCATCGTTGACCTTCGCATCCTGTTCCACGATCTCCGCCGATAGGTCAAATTGCCCGACAGCTCCCGAAAAGTCGGCAGGTTTGCCCCTATCGGGCAGCGGGAGCACTTCGATCTTCAGCTCATTTGAAATTACTCTTCTGTTTTTGAATCCTCCCAAAAATGAGCCTTCAAAAAAATCGTCAAATATGCTATTACGTCTTCTACGTCTTACTCTCTCTTTATAATCAAGCGGCAGCGGATCCAGAGTGAGTTCACCCGAACGGGTCGGGAAGAGAGCGAACTTAGCCACAATGGCAGTAGTGTATCGCACCCCGTCCACTACTTCTTCTTCCACCAACAGTTGATTCGGCTGGGGAATCTCTTCTATCCAAAAGCCGATAGCCTCAGGTAAGCTCGGAGTGTTAAAGTTCACCAATTTTACTTTGGTGTATATACGATATGTAACGGTGACCTGCTCACCCTTGTATATTTTTTCCTTATCACTCTTCGCAACAAGAAATGTGGAAACCTCGCCGTTGATTCCCGGTCGTTTAGAACCCTTAGACGTGATAGGATCCGTTCTTCCCGTTTTCGTGACATTTATTTTGATCGAGTCCGACTTGTATAATTTCCCTCTATATTCGATGGCAGCGGGTTTTATAATAAACGAACCCTCTTTTTTCGGCGCAAGCACCCACGAAAAAGTTGCGGAAGAGCTTATCTCGCCATTTATGAATTGAAAATTTGTTGATTGAGAAGGTCCGCCTACTATATCAAAATCTCCAAAATTTGAGATTTCAAGGTCTCTGACATTTATCTGTGTTTCTCCGAAAATCGCCAATTTATAAGTAAACCGGTCATACAGGGTCATATCTTTCTTTGTAACCGTCGCTTCGAGTCTGATATCTTGCTGAGCAAACGAAGTTGTCCAGGCGAAAAGAATAATAAGCGGAACGTATAATTTATAACGCGGCATTACCAATCTTTCTCCGGGCTGCGTCTCTTCACCGTACGCGCCTTTATGTAATCCTTCAACGCCTGCATCTCTTGCTGTTCCAGTGCCTCTAAGATATCCTGATATTCCTCCTGTGACTTCTGTTTTTCTTTCTGCTGCTGTTTATCCCGCTCTTTTTCCTGCTCGCTTTTTTGGTCATCCTCTTTTTCCTGCTCACTGTCCTGCTCGTCTTTATTCTGTTCGTTTTGGTCCTGCTTTTCGTCACTCTCCTCTTCTTCCTCGGAATCCTCGTTCTCCTCTTCCTGTTCGTCCTCTCCTTCCTGTTTTTCTTTGTTCTCTTCAAGCATGCTTTTCACGAATTCGTAGTTGAATTTTGCGTCTTCATCTTCGGGGTCGAATTTCATCGCATACTTGAACGCTTCGAGGCTCTTCTCCGGTTTATTCATTTTAAAAAGAGTATTCCCCAAGTTATAATACGCGCGGGACTTCGCTTTCGGAGCTTCTAATGTGAGGGCATCTTCGAATCCTGACTTCGCCGAATTAAGAGTTCCCTTCTTGTAGAACGCACCGCCCAAGTTGAATTTAATATTCTTATCATCCGTGTTTTTTGCCAACAATTCGGAGTATAACTCTATCGCTTTATCATAATCTCCTTGCCGATATGCGTTTAAAGCAGGATCGTCGCTGCTCTGCTGGCTCAATACCGGCGTCGCTGTCGCTATTAAGACTAAAAGCGTTAAATATTTGATATTACTTATATCTGCCATGCCATTCACTTTTAATTTTACGTTGCTCGGGTATAAAAGGTTCTACGAAAAGTAAAAGTAATACGAACGCAACAATATACTGATACCATTCCTTATATTCATCAAATTCCCTTGAACTCAATTCACTCTTTTCCAGTTCGGCTATCTTATTGAATACCATTTCCAGACCGCTTGTTCTCGCGGGCAGCCTGAAGTATCTCCCACCCGTGATTCCGGCGATCTCATCAAGTGAAACTTCGTTCAGACGGCTTGTTATTATATTATCCCCGCCATCCCGCTTGAAACCGATCCTCATTCCACGTTTATCATAAACGGGGATCGGAGCACCCGCTATAGAGGCAATACCGACAGTGTATATTATCACTCCTTTATCGTTTGCAGTTTCCGCCGCTTCGATGGGGTCGTCCTCATGGTCTTCGCCGTCGGTAAGAATTATCATCACCCGCTGTGTACCGCTCTCCCCTTTGAATGCCTCTAATGCGGTATATATCGCATCCGCCGTCGCCGTACCCTGAGTGCCGATAATATCAGTGTCAACTATACTCAGTATCATTTTTGCCGCTGAATAATCCAACGTTAAAGGTACCTGTAGATATGACGTGCCGGCAAAAGCAACCAATCCTATCCTGTCGCCGTCGAGTCTTTCAATAAATCGTGAGATCTCAAATTTCGCCCGGTCCAGACGGTTCGGAGTTATATCCTCCGCCTGCATACTTTTGGAAACATCAAGCACGATAACAATATCTATGCCTTCCCGTTTCACTTCGGAAAGAACCGTACCCATCTGGGGACCCATAAGCGCTATTATCAGAATCGTGACGGCGGATAGCACTACAACCCCTTTCGCCATTTGACGCTTCAGACTCGTGGAACGATGCAGCCGTTTGATGACTTCACTGTCGCCCAATAAAGAAAATAATTTCTTCTTCTTTTTCAACGCCGCGTATAACAGCAGCGTCAGAAGCGGAATAAACCAGAGAAGGTAGACGTATTCATAATTTGCGAAACGGAACATCCTTTACGGCAGCCTCCTCGAATAAGTCAATCCGGTGAATATCTCCATCAGAAGCAGGAGAACTCCCGGAAATAGAAAAAACGAATAAAGCTCCTTGAACCGTGTGTATTCTTTCACCTTTATTTCCGTCTTTTCGAGCTCGTTTATCTCTTCATATATATCGAGTAACCGCTTTTCATTGGCAGCGTGAAAGTATTTCCCGTCTGTTGTCTCCGCAATCTGTCTCAGTATCGCCTCATCAAGACCACTCTGAAGAAGCCTTCTGTCTCTCGTTCCCACGCCTACAGTGTATATCTTTACATCGAACGTTGCCGCGAGTTCCGCGGCGGTAATCGGTTGTATCTCTCCGGAATTGTTACTCCCGTCGGAGAGCAGTATCATCACCCTGCTTTTGGCATCGCTGTTCTTTAACCTGTTGACGCCGCTTGCAATAGCAAGCCCTATCGCCGTACCGTCATACTTTTTCGGCACTATCGTTACACTGCGTAAAAATTCGCGCAAGATGCCGTAATCCAGCGTCAATGGCGCCTGAACAAACGATTCCGACGCGAAAACCACCAATCCTATCCTGTCGTTGACCCTGTTTTCTATGAAGTGCTCGGCTACCTTCTTAGCCGCTTCCAACCTGTTAGGTCTAAAATCTCTCGCCTCCATACTGCTTGAAATATCGAGAACGAGCATGATATCGATCCCTTCGGTGGTCACCTCCTGATTCGTTACGCCGCTGCGAGGTCTTGCGAACCCCACTATCAGCAGCGCGATGGCGAACATTCTCAGCGCGAACGGAAGATGAACCTTCAGCGGAACAGCGCGCTTTTGTATAATACTGAAAATCGCCGTTTCCGAGAAGCGCAGCCTGCTCCTGCGGGCATCGCTCTTACGCAGATACCACTGCAAATAAAAGGGTATGGCAAGTAAGAGCCAGAGGAACGATATGTTTTCAAAAGTGATCATTATTATCCGCTGTTAAGACTGTAAAATAAGTATATTTGTTCTAAAAATCTAATGAGAAATATTAAAATACGTACTAACATAATTAAAAATACAATAAGTCATGCAGAGTGAGAATACCACCAATATACTCTATAATCTGTCTTTGCGAGGATTGAAATGACGAAGCAATCTCATAATAGTTTATCGTGGATAGATTTGAGATTGCCATGTCGTAGCATCGCTACTCCTCGCAATGACGGTAATTATCCCCTCCTTTCTAAGGAGGGGAAGCCTCGAAGAGGCTGGGGTGGTTTTTTATGAGTGCGAGTCAGGATTTTCTCAATCCCGCTATACACGGAGCTTCTTCGTTTTATCGCATCTTTGATGCGATAAGTTCCCCTCTATCAAGCCACTATAGTGGTCGGGAAAGCCGATCCGATAAAATTCTTATAGCAGAAGGCTGGGGTGGTTGTTTCAAACGGGCGAGTCTGGTTTTACGCGACTACAATCTATTTGGAGTGCATTGACTGTGTCAATGCTGCATCAACGCAGTTGATGCACTCCATATATCCCACTCCGTCATATTGGGCTGCCAGGGCAAGCCCTAACCTGCACCTCATTGCTAACCTTCTAACTCGAAACGAGCTCTTCCACTCTTGCGGCGGCTTGCAATAGTTCGGTTTCCTCGAACGGTTTTCCGATCAGTTGCACCCCTATCGGCAGACCTTCAGAGGAGTTGCCAACCGGAACGCTGATGCCGGGCAGTCCCGCGAGATTGAGCGAAGTAGTATAGACATCCACCAGATACATGGCGAGCGGGTCGTCCATCTTATCGCCGAATTTGAACGCCGTTGTCGGCGATGTTGGCGCTAAAATGAGGTCAACTTCCTTAAACGCAGTAAGGAAGTCGTCGCGTATCAACCGTCTTGCCTGCTGCGCTTTCTTGTAATATGCGTCGTAATAGCCTGCTGAAAGGACGTAGGTACCCAACATGATCCTGCGTTTTACCTCTTCGCCGAAACCTTTGCTCCGAGATGAACTGTATACTTCGGAGAGTTCGCTCCCTTCCCCTCTGAAACCGTAACGCATTCCGTCGTACCGCTCAAGATTGGAAGACGCTTCCGCCGTCGCTATGATATAATAAGTTGCGATTGAATACTCCGTGTGCGGCAGAGAGACCTCGATCAGCTCCGCTCCCTTCGACCTTAATGACTCTATCAGATCGTTCACCCTGTCGAGTATCTCCTTGTCACACCCCTCGCCGTAATATTCTTTCGGCAGTCCTATCTTCAGTCCTTTGACATCGCTTTCAAGCAGATTCGGGTAATCGGGCACTTCCGCGGTCGAAGAGGTCGAATCAGATTCGTCATGCCCTGCTATCGCTTTTAGGAGTAAGGCCGCATCGCTGACATTGCCGGCTATAGGCCCTATTTGGTCAAGCGAGGAAGCAAATGCGATTAGACCATATCTTGAAACTCTGCCGTAAGTCGGTTTCATTCCTACCACGCCGCAAAACGCCGCCGGGAGCCTGATGGAGCCGCCTGTATCGCTGCCGAGCGCCATGTCCACAATGCCTGCGGCGACAGCGGATGCCGAGCCTCCGCTCGAGCCGCCCGGGACATATTCGGGATTTACCGGATTCTTAACCGGTCCGAACGAGGAATTTTCGTTCGAGGAACCCATGGCAAATTCGTCCATATTCGTTTTCCCGAAGAGCAGCGCGCCATTTGAAATTAACCGTTCAACTACCGTAGCATCGTACGGAGGTACAAAATCCTTTAGAATTTGTGAGCCTGAGGTTGTGATAGTCCCTTTGGTAATGATAGCGTCTTTGATGGCAACCGTTTTACCCGCTAATATTCCCGCATTTCCGGTTTTCATCTCATCGGCTATCTTTTTTGCCGAGGAGCGGATCTTCTCCTCTTCAAGAGAAAGAAAGATGTTCAGGTCTTTCTTCTTGTCCGCCAGGGTCAGAGCATCTTCAACTTTTTCTAAAAACTGCTCGTAGTTTTCCATCGTAACTTAAGATTAAATGTTAAATGTAACTGTTAAGAAATTGCAGTGATGCCGATTAAACCGCGAATGATTAATCTTCCGGTTTATCTTTCTCGTCATCCGGCTTATCTAATTCTTCCTGTCTGATCTCGTTTGAAACTTCTTTAGCGGCTTTTCTGAACTCCGAGATACCTTTTCCGAGTCCCCTTGCGAGTTCAGGCAACCGTTTTGCTCCGAAAAGAAGCAACAGAACGACAAATATTAAGATCCATTCCCAACCACCTGGAAAACTCATATCAATCTCCTTTAGCTTTAGTTATCTCCACCATCTTAGAAGGTAATACGCAATAGCGATGCCTATCAAGCTTATTACGTTCAAAGTTATGCTTAATCCAAGGGTCAACTGTAACATGATGATATTCAGCGTGCCGGGACCGACGGAGAGAGTTTTTGATAATAGGAAAAATTGTTTTACAACTCCTTCCGGGAGAATGAATCCTAATATCTCTCCCACTAAAGTGCCCAAAACCGCACCTAAAGTGATAGTGTACACTGCCAAAAGAATAGGTTTATTAGTAGCCATTTTTACCTTTTTCGGTAGCTTTTAGTTGGATAAAATCAGTGACTCGAACAATCCCAATCCATCGGTGGAGCCGAGAACGGATTCACTTGCCCGTTCAGGGTGGGGCATCAGTCCGAGAACGTTACCCTTTTTATTATAAATACCCGCTATGTTCCCTATCGATGCGTTAGGATTGGATTCGCTGTTCGCGTTACCTTCAGCATCGCAATATCTGAATGCCACTCGATCGTCAGACTCGATTTCCGCTAACGTATCATCATCCGCAAAAAAACTCCCGCCGATATGAGCAATCGGCATTTTCAGCAATTGAGAATGATCATATTTTGATGTATAAATGGAGTTGCCGGCTTCTACTTTCACAATCACATCATCGCTGATAAATTTCAGTGAACCGTTTGTAACCAGAGCTCCGGGAAGCAGACCGCATTCCATCAATATCTGAAAGCCGTTACAGATGCCGAGCACAGGCTTCCCCTTTGCCGCAAATTCGATCACTGATTCCATTATAGGAGAAAATCGCGCAATCGCTCCGGTTCGAAGATAATCACCATAACTGAATCCACCGGGCAGAATGATAACATCCGAACCGTCAAGGTCGCGTTGCTGGTGCCACAGCATTTTCACTTCCTGACCGAGTAGATTTTGAAGTACATGCTGTGTATCCAATTCACAGTTAGAACCTGGAAAAACCACAACTCCGATTTTCATATAGTTATATTTATTCCTCTATGATCTTATACGTATATTTTTCTATCACGGGATTTGAGAGGAGTTTCTCACAAACCGCTTCGGTGGAACTGCGAGCCTTTTCTAAGTTGTTTGTGCTAAGCTGAATATGGAAATACTTACCGGTGCCTATTTCTTTTATCCCCTCAATTCCAACCCCGCCGAGCGCTCCTGTGATAGTTTTTCCTTCGGGATCCAAGATTCCGTCTTTCAGTGTGACTATGACTTCGGCTCTTATCACTCCCGCCTATTCCCTTAGACCGGAATTAGCCATTTCTGAATCTTCCGTTTTTCCGTATGTGAAAGCCCATCGAATAATGTTATACATTAAAAAGATAAAAAATATAGGGAAAATTATCAAAGATTTAAAAATGAGCATTACAACAAGCGATGAGATAAAGACAAATAATAATATGTTCGGCTTTCCGTTTAATTTAATTGAAATTACAGGGAATTTGTAAAATGGTATTGTGCTTACCATAAGAAATGAGGATCCGATCAGTAACGGCAGGACAAATTTTAGCGCTCCGATATTATATGGAATTTCAAGATAAAACAGGACGAATGCCGCGAGAAGCGCCGCCGAAGAAGGAGCCGGAAGTCCGATGAAAAGACTCTTTTGCTCCTCCGAATGAATATTAAACCGCGCCAGCCTTATTCCCGCAAAAAGCAGAGGCAGAAACGCGACTAACGCGCCGATAACAACCCACTCACCTGAAAACGCTTTGTATATCAAAAGACTGGGAGCAACGCCGAAAGAGGTGATATCCGCAAGCGAATCAAATTCGAGTCCGAATTTAGAATGTTGGTTTATCTTTCGGGCTACCTTTCCGTCAAAAGCATCAAAGAATCCCGCGAGAAGTATCAAATAAGAAGCCGTGGAAAGTTTGCCGTTAGCAGTCAATAGAATAGCGAGATAACCGCTAAAAAAATTCATCACTGTTAAGACGCTTGGAACCACCGCTTTAGTCAACTTCAATTTTTAGAACTCCTATAACTGTTTCTCCCCCTTTTACCCTGTCTCCAAGTTTTACGGAGATCTCCGCATCCATCGGTAGCAGGATATCCACCCTGCTTCCAAACCGTATCAGCCCAAATCTGTCACCCGCTTCCACAGATTGACCGGGTTTGAGATCGTACACAATTCTACGCGCTATCAATCCGGCTATCTGTTTAAAATATACTCTTTTCGTTCCAGTGTCAACTGAAATGAGCGATTGCTCGTTATCCAACGATGCCTTCTCGTTCCAGGCTGCTAAAAATTTGCCGGCAAAGTACTTTACCTCATGAACAGTTCCCGAGACAGGTACTCTATTCACATGAACGTCGAATACTGAAAGAAATACCGATACCTGCATAAAGTTGTCTTCGGACAGCTCCGGAAAATTTACTTCTTTAATGACGACGACCTTTCCATCACCGACCGAGAGCACAAGGTTGTCGCCTTTTGGTATTGTCCTATCAGGATCACGGAAGAAAAAAACTATAAAGAGAAGCAGTAACGCTTCGGTATAGGTCAACCCCCAGAGAAAAACGCTTCCCGTCATTGAAGCGGCGAATCCTAATGCGACCAGGACAAATCCTGCCGCAGCTACGAACGGTATGCCATCTGAAGCCAATTTAAAATGCGTCCCTATCCAAGCACTCTTTTCAGAATCTCCTGATATGCCTTTTCCACACCTCCGAGATCCTGTCGGAAACGATCTTTATCAAGTTTTTCCTTAGTTTCCACATCCCAGAAACGGCATGTGTCAGGTGATATTTCATCGCCTAAATAAATCGTTCCGGACTGCCTTCCGAACTCCAGCTTAAAATCAACTAAAAGCAGATCTCTTCTGAAAAGAAAATCTTTGAGCACAACGTTGATCTTCTTTGCATACTTGCTTATTTCAGCTACTTCATTCGCGGTTGCCAATTCGAACGCTACAGCATGTTCATTACTTATCATTGGATCATGCAAGGCATCGTCCTTGAGATAAAATTCCAATACCGGCTGCCTCAGTTCCGTGCCCTCTTTTATGCCGTATTTTTTAACCATACTCCCCGCTGCGATATTCCTCATCACTACCTCAAGCTTATACATCTCAAGTTTTTTCACCAGCATGGACGTCTTGGTAAGTTTCTTTTCGAAATGGGTTTGAATTCCGTGACTTCGGAGGTAATCAAACAAAAAGGCCGAAAGCTGATTGTTAATGGCGCCTTTTCCTTTTATTGTACCCTTTTTAGCCCCGTCACCAGCCGTGGCAGAATCTTTAAAATCCTGAATCACCAAATCCTCATCACTTGTCGAATATATCTTCTTTGCTTTTCCTTCATATAACAGTTTTTTCTTATCCACTTAATTCCTCCGGGTCATATCAAATTTAATCGTTCAAAGATACCATCTACCTGTTTAAGACTTTCCTCAGCCTTAAAACACCCTTCCAGCTCTTTTTCGCTGAGAAGAGTATTCACCTCATCGTCGTCAAGAAGACACTGCTTAAAATCTATCTTATCATTCCATGCTTTCATAGCAGTCCGCTGTACTATCGCATACGCTTCTTCTCTCGTAATATTCTTTTCAACCAATTTAAGAAGAACTCCGCCAGAATATATCAGATTGTAGGATTGATTGAGATTTTCGATCATCCGTTCGGGATTCACCACCAACTTCTCCATGAGCGAGCTGAACTTTTGTAAACAATATACGACTATGATCGTTGAATCGGGGATGATCACTCTCTCCACCGATGAATGAGAGATGTCTCTCTCATGCCAGAGCGCAACATTCTCCATCGCCGCAAGCGCGTTCCCTCTGACGAGACGGGACATTCCGGCAATCCGTTCGGAGAGGATCGGATTCCTTTTATGGGGCATCGCCGACGAGCCTTTCTGACCTTTGCCGAAATACTCCTGAACTTCCCTGACTTCTGTTCGTTGAAGATGACGTATCTCTACGCTGAACTTTTCGAGACTTGAAGAGATTAACGCCAGAGCCGTCATATAATTTGCATGCCTGTCTCTCTGAACTATCTGGTTTGAGACAGGAGCCGCTTTTAATCCGAGACGTTTGCACACTTCCGCTTCAATCTCAGGATCAAGATGAGAGTACGTGCCGACAGCTCCCGAGATTTTGCCTGTCGCAATCTCATCAACCGCCGCTGACCATCGCTTCCGATGTCTGCGGATTTCTTCTACCCATATAGACAGCTTAAGTCCGAACGTTATCAACTCGGCATGGATTCCGTGAGTTCTGCCGATCATAATGGAATTCTTATGCTCTACCGCTCTCTTGGAAAGAACCTCCTCAAGATTTTTTAGCTCTTTGGAAATTAACTCGCCGGCTTCCTTCATCCTCATTGCCAATGACGTATCCAACAGGTCGGAAGAGGTCATGCCAAAGTGCATATATCCGGCTTCTTTCCCGACGTATTCAGCGACATTTGTCAAGAATGCGATGACATCATGGTGTACCTCTTCCTCGATCTCTTCGATTCGTTCGACACTGAAATTACCCTTTTCACGAATCGCTTTTGCCGCTTCTTCCGGTATCATTCCTCTTTCTGATTGTACTTCGGCAACGGTAGCTTCCACTTCAAGCCATGAACGAAATTTTCGTTCTTCAGTCCAGATATTTCCAATCTCTTCAGGCGTATATCTCGGGATCAACTGTCTTTACCTGTTGGGTTTTCCTAAAACCATTCTAATCGTCCTTTCAGAGTTACCGCGTCGTATAATCATATTCAAAATATCTCCCGCGCGCAGGAAATTTTCTTCGATGATCTTGAAGATATCATCATCGTTTATCACTTCGTCTCCATTCACTTTCAAGATAATATCGCCGATCATCAAACCCGCTTTATCTGCCGGACTATTCTTATCAACGTTTGTAATCAGCACACCCTTTTCCGTTTTCAGATCAAGATGTTTTGCAACGAGGCGATTCAAATCCCGGACATCCATTCCCGTCCAGAAGCTCCTGTCTACCTTACCGTATTTCTTAAGTTCCTTGTAAACCGATATTGCCCTGTTGATCGGAATAGCGAAGCCGATTCCTATGGAACCCTCAGAAAATCTGCTCCCCGTAAATATGAATGTGTTTATCCCTATCACTTCCCCGATAGCATTTAGGAGAGGTCCACCGCTGTTACCGGAGTTTATGGAGGCATCTGTCTGGATCATATCCTGATATACTCGCCCGGACTCCTGCTGTCCAAAATCCAGATCCATACCTGAAATAACTCCCACTGTCGCAGTCGGCTTTTTGCTGATGTCGAATAAACCGAAGGGATTACCTAAAGCTATCACCCATTCCGCAATGATTATGTTATCCGAATCGCCAAACCTTAAGAATGGGAAGTCTTTTCCTTCCAGCTTCAACAAGGCTATATCGGATATTCTGTCAACGCCTACTATCTCGGCATTATGATCAGTTCCATCCGAAAGGGTCACCACAACTTCTATAGCATCCTCTATCACATGTGAATTGGTCAATATGAAACCGTCCGAAGAAATGATAAACCCCGAACCGAGACTTTTTACACGCTGTTTGAAAACCCTGTCAGGAAAGAGGAGAGACCATATCGGATCGTTCGCAAAAGGTGTTCGTGAAAATTCACGCACCTGGATCGCATTTATCCCCACTACGGCGGGGCTATTTTCCGCAACCGTTTTAGTAATAATATTTCGCCTACCGTAAAAAATACCTGCGTTGGCTTCGTCTTTATTCTGCGCAAACAGCTCTGTCCCCGAAAGAAGCGCCGGCAATAGAACGATAACTGCCAATTTATATAATTTTATTTTTCTCAGGATTTCATTGACTCCCAATCTTTGAGGAATTGCTCTATTCCTCTGTCGGTCAATGGATGTTTCGCCATCTGATGCAGTACCTTCATCGGAAGCGTGGCAATATCGGCGCCGTAAAGAGCTGAATCAACCACATGGAGAGGGTTGCGGATGCTGGCAACTATGATCTCCGTTTCGTATCCGTAATTTCCGTAAATCTGAGAAATATCAGCGATCAAGTCCATCCCGGGCATAGCCATGTCATCTATTCTGCCGACAAACGGGCTTACGAAAGTTGCCCCCGCTTTTGCCGCAAGTAAAGCTTGTAAAGAAGAAAAAATAAGAGTTACGTTTGTCATGGTACCCTCTTCACTAAGCACTTTGACGGCTTTAATCCCATCAACTGTCATTGGGATTTTTACGCAAATATTGTCATGCAGCTCACGAAGTTTTCTCCCTTCGGTTATCATTTCCTCGGTTTTCAATCCCACTACTTCAGCGTTTACCGGACCGTCTACAATTTCACATATTTCTTTTATCACCGTTTCAAAGTCTCTGCCCTCTTTTGCGATAAGCGACGGATTAGTCGTAACTCCATCCACAATGCCCCACGAAGCTCCTTCCTTTATCTCATCAACATTTGCTGTGTCCAAAAATATTTTCATACCGCTCCTTCATCAGTTAAAGTCCTCCGCATAAACTACTTTTTCGAGATATAATCCATGAGCGGGAGCATTAGGTCCCGCCGCTCTACGATCCGATTTTTCAAATATCTCTTCAAATTCCTCCATAGCTATCTTCCCTCTCCCGACCTCTATCATCGTTCCGACTAATGATCTGACCATATTATAAATAAATCGGTCTGCTGCTATAGTATAATACAAAAAATCACCATTTTCACGCCATTCAGATTTCATTATTTTGCATTTTTTATTTTCCGTCTTAGACCTCGTTTTACAAAATGAGCTAAAATCAGACTTCGTTTTAATAATTTCCGCGCTCACGACCATATCTTGTAGACTCAGGTCATAGCCCGGATCATAAGCATAAAAACGCGCGAGAGCAGACTCCCTTTTAGACAGCTTGTAAAGGTACTGACGTTCCAAAGCATCTCGACGTGAATGAAAATCCTCGTCAATTTCAACAGCGTTCAATATCCTTATGTCCTTCGGAAGCGTTCCGTTCAATCCATCCTTGAATTTATTGGCGGATATTTCAGACTCTGTTCTGAAATTTGCCACTTGACCCATTGCGTGCACGCCGCTGTCCGTCCTACCCGCGCCGGTCAGCGTCACATCGCTGCCGATAATTGACCGCAGGGAATCCGTCAGTTCGCCCTGCACAGATTTTGCGTTTGATTGAATCTGCCATCCGTTATAGTTAGTCCCATCGTACTCAATAAGAATCTTGATATTTCGCATATCAAAATATCACTAACAAGGTAATCGTTGATGATAAGATACTCACTAAGTAATCGCTCTTTCCAAACTTAAATTTTTTCAGACTTGTTCTTTTCACAGGAGCGTTATATCCACGCGAGTCAAGAATCAATGCCAGTCGTTCCGCCCGGCTTATGCTAAGAGTGAACAACGGAATCATAACGGGTAACATTTTTGAAATGCGGCTGAGTAAATTGCTTCCCATTGATATTCCCCTTGCGATCTGCGCCTCTTTTATGCGTGTCGCCTGTTCGGAAATTATCGGAGCGAATGAAAGTGTCAGTAGAAAAACCAGTAATATACGTTCTATTGATAACCCTATTTTTCCTAACGGTGTTATGAATTCACGGAGCGATTCGGTCAAGCTCGCAGGGTCAACGGACATCGTAAAATAAGCGCCTGCTGAGACCAGTAAGCCTACTCTGCCTGTAAAGAAAACAGCGTTTTCAACCGATTCAATGAAAGAGATCGATTGCGCAGCTCCAAAGAGATCGGTAGCCATGAGGAGATGAAAACCGAAAGTCAGCGGCACGAGCATCAGGAAATACTTCGAGCTGTTCCAGAAACGTTTATACCCGTGAGTCTCTATTCCTAAAAGAGTTGTTAACATTATTACTCCCGTCAGAAAAGCGGTAAAACCGCTTTTCATCGCAAGCAGAAGAAGACAGAAAAACAGAAGTGTTCTTACTCGTGGGTCAAGAGCCATGTGAACCGATTAAATGATCCTCGTAAAACCATATTTATTTAAATTAAAATCCAACGGTTTATAAGTTAAGCTCTTTGATATAAAAGTCAATTCAGGCTTTTACACATGCCTCGCGCCTTAATTCTCTCCCATTGAGGGAAGTCCCTCGTAGAGGGGAGGGAAGGTTTTACCATTCCAGTTGAGACGTTTCATTTAAAAACCGTTAAAACGGTTTCTCTTAACGTCACATATTATTAACCCCTGGATTAATCCAGGGGTTATTGAGACTAATTCAATATTCCAAACCATTTCAATGGTTTCTTTATAATTTATGAGTGTGGATCAGTATTTATTTCAAGGGAACTCCGTTGGAACACTCCGTATAGCGCCTCACCGTCGTTGCGAGGAATCCGTCAGCTGACGGATGACGAAGCAATCTCAAATCTTTATGAAGTAGATAAAAATATTATATACGAAATCAACGTTCCGAGATTGCCACGACCTGATAAATCAGGTCACGCAAAGACAAAAAAGGCAGAATGGACACCCATTATTTCACATATCGTTTGAATCAGCGGAAGTGTTAAAGAAATTTCCCTTGACTTTCTTCCCCAAATTCAGTTGGTTATTTATCTAAATTTTCCTAAGCCACAAGAATTCACATTTTAGGAACTAAGTTGAACAGATTATCCGACGCAATCGATACCGCATTACGTTACTCACTTGCAGTTAAAAAGGGTGAAACAGTACTCGTAATCACCGATGTTCACAAACGGAACATCGGTATAATGTTTCATGAAAAGGCTCAAAAACTGAAGGCTCAATCAATGCTCGTTGATATTATTCCGGGCAGGACCGACGGTGAGGAACCTCCTGAGGCGATTGCCAAGCTTATGAAATCTGTTGATGTGCTGATCTGTCCGACATCAAAATCATTGACCCATACAAATGCGCGCAGGGCTGCCAGCAAGAAGGGTGTGAGAACAATAACTTTACCGGGAGTATCGGAGGAGATGCTTGCCCGAGCGGGAAATGTCGATATGCAAAAAATGGCGCATCTGACTAATATGATGGCGGATATTCTCAGTATTGGAAGCAACGTACACATAACTACACCCGCGGGTACAGACCTTCGTATGTCCATTAAAGGAAAAAAGGGGATCGCTGACACAGGTTTCGTAACAGAGCCGGGAATGACGTGCAATATTCCGGCAGGCGAGGCATTTCTTGCGCCGATTGAAGGCAGCGCTGAAGGGATTCTCGTGGTAGACGGATCTATGGGTCAATCAGGCATCATTAAGAAACCCATCAAGATGTATGTTTCAAAGGGTTTCGTAACAAAAATACTTGGCAACAGAGAAGCCCGGCTTCTTCGTAAGCTACTTGCCCCGTTCGGTAAAAAGGGACGTAATATTGCTGAACTCGGCATAGGAACCAACCCGAAAGCAAAATTGACCGGGAAAGTATTGGAAGATGAAAAGATACTTGGAACTGTTCATGTTGCGCTCGGAAATAATCTCACAATGGGAGGCAGCTGTGATGTCGGAAGCCACCTTGACGGCATTTTGCTAAGACCTAAAGTTACAATAGACGAAAAAGTAATATTATCAGGCGGAAAGGTCAGAATTTAGCCGTCAATGACAGCTCGAAGTTATTTCTGATATTCAAACTCATCGCGGAATTCGGATTCGACTTATTATAGCGATAGATAGTATTCATCACGCTCAATATTCTGTTGACGATCATTCCTCCAATAACGCGATTTATATTCTGTCCCGCCGTATCGCTCTCTAATTTCAATGATTTGAATTTGAGTCTCTCCTGTTCTGAGCTCCAACTCCAAAATTCATCGGCGGCGCTATACACGCTTCTCGGATCTCTGCTTCTTCTGATAGCAGCATTGAATTCGTCCACATCAGAATAATTACTGACATCGGAATAAAACTGATCGTTCTTTCCTTCATTATTCACGCCGGCCTCTGCGGCAGCGAAGACTTGATAGTCCTCTTTTTTCCATTCCTTCCTTTTATGCAATATAAATAAAGAAAGCCATAGACTCGATTCGCCAATGTAAAAATATTTTGCCGTCCGGTAGCTTCCTATCGAACGCTCGCCCAATCCGGGCAGCAGCAGTGACAATAATATCGCCTTTCGTTTTGAAATTCGGGATGCGCTGATTTGCGGGGCGGGCTGAACAGCTATCTGACTGCCTACCCTCTCCGGTTCAAGCAGGGTCTTACCTGTGGCGCTTAACTCCTGAAGAAAGCCTAATGGTACAGGAGATTCATCTCTCCCTTCGAAAGCGGACACTTCAGAAACTCTTAATCCGAGCAGAACCGCTAAAACAAACAGTGATTCTTTACTGATTTTCAAACTTTTAACCTCTTACCGAATAAAGCAGATAAGTAATTATTCCCGCTACAGTTGCCGCAAGAACTTTTTCGAGCTTTTTGCCGGAAAAAATAGTCTTTTTTTCGATTCGCAGAAAGTCCGGCGCCGATCTATTCAACTGTTTTATACTCCTCCCTTTAACACTGTCTTCCCCTTCAAATTTCACCGGATACTCCTCTCCCCAATTTATTTTGCCTGCTTCAATAGAATATAAAAGTAAAATAAACTCTCCATCGAGTTTCCTGTTACCTCCTTTAACGTCCAAAATCAGCATCGGTTCAATTATCCGCAAAAACAGATCATTCTCCTTATCAGCTACTTTGCCGTCAAAAGTTGTTTTATAGCCCAGCTCGTTTAAATATTCATAAACTACCTGTGTCACAAACGCCGCAAGGTTGTCAGATTTCGATTTCTGAACATGATATGTTTTATCGGTAAAAAGTTTTTCAGACATTTTCATTTCAGAAAGGGCATGGCTAATAGACTCAGCTGCGAACGTGACGTTATCGGGTATGGTTTTCTGTGCTAACAGATTAGAAAATGGGAGTAAAGCGGCAAACAATAGAAATTTTATATTTAATTTATTCATTCTTCGATTCTTTTATCCATGTCAACCCAAGCAGTATTAGAGTGATTATCGCGGTTATCCAACCCAAATAATCACCATGTTTTACGTAGAACGTTTTTTCGGTCATTAACGGAATCTCGCCTGAGATGATCCCTCTCTCATTGAAAGCGAGCGATTTTTTAATACGACCGTACGGGTCTATGATTTCAGATATACCGGTGTTTGCGCTTCTGGCTATGGCGCGACGGCTCTCTACCGCCCGCATGACCGCTATCTGAGCATGCTGATAAGGTTGAGAAGAATTTCCGAACCATGCGTCATTAGTTATTATCAGTAACATCTCCGCTCCGTTCAGTACAAAATTTCTTGTGAGAGAGGGAAAAGTAGATTCAAAGCATATTTGTACCGAGAATTTCTTCCCCTCAACATCAAACACTTTATACTCCTCTCCACTCGAAAAATTTGCCTGTCCAAGATCAATATTTGATAAAAACGGAAATCGATCCTCGAAAGGCACTTTTTCCGCAAACGGAACAAGACGCATCTTATGATATTTTTCAATCTCTCTCGAACCCGGCTTCAGGAGAAATGAAGAGTTGTACTTTTTGAACTTTTTACTGTCAATAAATTTGTAATCCAAAGTCCCGGTCAACAGCGGTACGTTCACCGAGTCTACGAAAGAAAGCACCTGATCGAATCTTCCGTCCCTGTTATATCTGAGATATGCGGGAGTGGCTGTTTCAGGCCAAATAATAAGGTCGGGAGCGCTCTCTCCCGCTTTAAGATGCATGTCACCGTAGAGCCTGTAAACACTATCCCTTTTTGATTTATCCCATTTTACTTTCGGGTCAAGATTCGGCTGGACTATACTGACGCGGATGCTCTTTCCGATGCCCGCCAAGCGCTCATCCGCTCCATCCAACACCATAATTCCGTAGCTCCATGGGAGCGCAAGCGTGAGAAGCGCCGCTATCGCAAAGCCAATCGCTCTCTTCGGCTCACCGATGGATTTAAGAGCTTTAAAACCCAGGATGTTCACAAACATTACGAAGAGTGAGACACCCCACGCCCCCGTTACCGCTGTAATTTGAATTAGAGAGTTGTAATATGTTTGAGTGTTTGCAACCATAGTCCATGGCAACGCAAGCGAGCCATGCCCCCTTATGAATTCAATTCCGACCCAGATAAAGGGAACCGCCCAGATGGCGATCTCCCCCCATCTTTTCCAGACTCGTTCGATAACCCAGCCGAAAAAAGCGAACCATAGAGCGAGTACTGCAAGAACGCCGAGGAGCGTCAAAACAGCTATCGGCATCATTACCCCGGAGTTAAGCCCTACCCAGTAAATTATGAGCAGATTAGACAGATAACCGGCGGCAAAATTCTTTTTGAAATTTTTATTTCCGAGATTTCTCTCAAGAAAGAATAGATAGGGAATAAACGCTATCCATGCAAAATAGCCGTTATTAAAAGGTGGAAACGCCGCTCCGAACAGCAGAGTATGAAATCCTAATAATGCGTAATCTATTCGTTTTTCATGTTTTATTAATTCGGGATCGGGTGAAAGAGATTCAGTCATAATAACCTTATGGCGACTTTGTCAACGGCTGCGCGTTCAAATATGAACGCAATATCAGAGCCGCCGCCATCATATCGACTTTACCCTTATCTTTTCTGAATTCGACATTTAATTTTCTTAATTCCGTTTTTGCGTCTTCCGTAGAAAACTCCTCCGGCCACTCTTCAATTTCAACATCCGTCTTAGTCGAAAGTTCCTCACCGAATTTCCTTACCCTCACCGCCATTGGCCCAATCGAGTCGTCGAGCGAATAAGGGATGCCTATAACGATCTTTTTAATCTCGTTTGAATTAATTATTTCGATGAGAGTTTTAAGAAGTCCCGCTCTGTCCTTATTGATGAGCGTTTGGAATCCGCGCGAGGTAATAGCCAGGGGGTCTGTTATGGCGAGTCCAACCCTCTTCTCGCCGTAATCTATACTTAGAATTCTTCCTGAGTTACTCAAAACATTTGTTTAGCAAGTGTGCCGGCTTAGCAGTGCGAAGAGCTGAATAGAGCGATGTGTGTTATCCTCGTAATGTATCTAATGGCTTCCTAAGGGATTTTTTTAGTAATTTACCGGGTCTGAAGTGAGTCTTTCTTCTCGGAGGCACATGAATTATTTCATTAGTTCTGGGATTTCTCGCCTTCGGTTTAGCTTTTGTCGGTTTCACCTCGAACACACCGAAATTCCTTACCTCAATTCTGATAGACGGAACTTCTTGACTCATCATCTCTCTCAGAGTCGTGAATACACCGTCAACAATTTCTTCAACCATGTAAATCTTTAACCCGAGCTTTCTCGCAGTGTTTCTTGCTACATCCCTCTTGGTGTAGGTAATAGAACTCATTGCTCATTCCTTATTATAATCATTACAGTTATATGTAAGTTTAAGATAAATAACAAGTTCATCAGCTTCAAGCTCTAAATTACCCTCTTTCAACTCCAATAATTCCAGCTATATCGCTAATTTTTTTGCGCACATTGTTAAAATGCTTTAAATCCTTTACCTGTACCACTAATTTCACGCTTGCTATTGCATCCATTACTTCCAAATCAAGACTGAGTATGTTTGTGTTTGTGGTGGATATGCTTTCGGTCAGATCACGTAAGAAATGCTTCCGCTCCCTTGCTTGTATCTGTAAGCGAACAAGAAATTCCTCTTTCTTACCGGTATCCCATTCCACTTCGATCGACCTTTCCTGAGAACTGAAGAGGTGCGCTGAATCCTTACAATCAACACGATGTATCATTACGCCCTTTCCCTTCGTGATAAAACCGATAATATCGTCACCGGGAATGGGTTGACAACAATTTCCGAAATTTATCATAATGTTGTCCATCCCCTGAACTCTAACTCCTTTAACACGCCTGCGCGCCCTATCAAGAAAACTCCTCTTAACCTTCACTTCATCTTTATGTTTATCCTTGACCTCGGGCGGCGCCACTATATTCAGTAATTTTTCTATGGCAAAATTGCCTAAACCGACTGCGGTGTAAAGTTCTTCAACAGATTTGTAATCAGTGGATTCCAATACTTGTTCAAGTTTTTTATTTATTTTCGGTATTTTCTTCCGTTTGAATTGTTTCTCTATTATCTCCCTGCCAAGTTTGACGGCTTTCTCCCGTCTTTCCATATTCACCCAGCGTTTAATCCTTGATCTCGCCTTTCCGGTCTTGACAAACTTGAGGTGAGCAGGATTTGGTGTCTGAGAATCGCTGGTCAGGATCTCTACCGAATCACCGCTTGAAAGTTTTGCGTTGAGCGGAACCATCTTCCCGTTAACCTTTGCCCCTATACAGTGAATCCCCACTTCTGTATGAACAAAATAGGCAAAATCAACCGGGGTCGATCCGACAGGTAATTGAATTAATTCGCCCTTGGGAGTGAATGCAAAGATCTCATCTTTAAAAAGATCTATCTTAAGTGAGGTCAAAAACTCGGACGGGTCGGTGTCATCGCCCTGCAGTGATTCAATAAGCTCTCTCAACCAGTTCATATATTGATCGAGATCCTCCTCTTCACCCTTACCCTCTTTATAACGCCAATGAGCTGCAATACCGTCTTCAGCGGTCCTATCCATCTCCTGTGTGCGTATTTGCACCTCCACCATCTTCCCGCTCGGCCCTACAATGGTAGTATGGATCGATTGATAGCCGTTAGCCTTCGGTATGGCTATAAAATCCTTGAACCTTTCCGCGACCGGCTTATGCATCGAATGAACAAATCCCAAAGTGGCATAACACTCAGATATCGAATCCACGATAATTCTTATCGCGAAAAGATCATATATCTCCTCAAACGGTTTCTGCCGTCGTGTCATCTTACCATGAATGCTGTAGAAATGTTTAGGTCTGCCGGAGATCTCCGCATGGATATTTTCTTGTTTAAGTCTGATTTTGAGCGGTTTCGCCACCTTCTGTATATACCGCTCCCTTTCGCCGCGTTTACCTTTGACCTTTTTATCTATGTTTTTATACGCTTCCGGATCTAACGCTTTCAGTGAAAGATCTTCAAGCTCCCATTTCACCTTGCCCATGCCGAGCCTGTGCGCGAGCGGCGCGTATATATCGCGGGTTTCAAGTGCGATACGTCTTGCCTTGGATTCCGGAAGATATTCGAGTGTATTCATGTTATGTAGACGATCAGCAAATTTTATCAGTATAACTCTTATGTCTTCGATAACGGAAAAGAGCAATTTTCTGAAGTTTCCCGCTTGTTTCTCCTCATTGCTCTTATAATCCAATTCCGATATTTTTGTGACGCCTTTTACCAAAAGGCTGACCTCTTCGCCAAACTCCTTGGTTATATCTTCGATAGTCACTTCAGCGTCCTCTAATACATCATGCAATAAGCCGCCTGCAAGAGTTACCGTGTCCATATTCATTTTAGCGAGATTTAGAGCGGTTTGATAACAATGTTCGAAGTAAGGCTCGCCTGATAGGCGCAGTTGTCCCTTATGCGCTCTGCGGGCGAAGGTATACGCATTCCACAAGAATTCTTCATCCTCGGGGCTTGCCTTATATACGGTGCTGCTGAGAAGCTTGCGGAATTTCCTCGTAAATCTTGGTTTAACCCGCTTTTCAATCGCTTCAAACACCTGTATCATGATCTGTTTGCCTTAATAAGGAGGTAAGTCGTAATCCACAGCCCTGTTTTCGAACCGCGCGTATTCGCTCAGGAATGTGAGATATATCGTTCCCGTTGGTCCGTTACGCTGCTTTCCGATTATTACCTCCGCTGTGTCTTCCTTCTGCTGCTCATATCCCTCTTCATAACGTTCATACATATTTTCCCTGTATATGAACAACACCACATCCGCGTCCTGCTCTAATGCGCCGCTCTCCCTCAAATCCGAGAGTTGCGGTCTCCTGTCCTTTGCTCCTCTCTGCTCAGGAGCCCTGGAAAGCTGGGAGAGAGCCACTATGGGAACATTGAGTTCCTTTGCGGTCGCCTTTAATGAGCGGGAGATCATAGATATTTCCTGCTGCCGGTTTTCTGAATTTCCTGAACCCGACATCAGTTGCAGATAATCCACAAAAAATATTCCTATATTATGTTCCGATTTTAGTCTTCTTGCCTTAGCTCTTAATTCTAAAGGGCTTAAACCGGGTGTATCATCTATGAAGATAGGAGATTTGAAGAGTTTGCTGCTCGCCCGGATAAGAGATTGGTGCTGCTGCTCCGAGCTCTTTTTCATCATTACGTCATGCGAGCTTACCTTTGCTTCCATGCAAAGCAGTCTCAAAGCAATCTCTTGAGCGGACATCTCAAGGCTGAAAAATCCTACAGGAGTTTTTGACACAAGAGCCATATTCTTTGCCATCGAAAGAGCAAGGGCGGTTTTGCCCATCGAAGGTCGCGCGGCAATGATTATCAGGTTGGTATCCTGGAAACCAGCCGTTTTTTTATCGAGGTCGGTATATCCTGAGGGAATACCGGACACGTAACCCGGAGTATTCGATAACTTATCAATGCGTTCCATAGTTTCGTTGATGATCGGCTCTATAGGTCTGAAAGAACTTTCCCATCTGCCTTCGGTCAACTGATAGATTTTTTGTTCATAGAGTTCAATAAGATCCGTTGCCGCCATTGAATCATTATAACCGTCGGTCGTCATCGTTACTCCGAGCGAAATAAGCTGTCGGAGCAAAGCTTTTTCGATGATAATATTTATATGGAAGTTGACGTTAGACGCCGATGGCGTGCTTTCCAGTAAGCCCGTGACATAATAGCTCCCGCCGACCTTTTCTAAAAGATCCTTCTGCTTGAGTTTATCAGAAACGGTGATCTGGTCGATAGGTGAAGCGTCGTTAAAGAGATCTCTCATCGCTTCAAAAATATATCTATGAATATCAAAGTAGAAAACCGAAGCGCTCCATATTTTCTCAAAAGCCTTGAACGTCGCTTCTTTATTCATCATCATAGCTCCGAGTACCGATTCCTCAGCTTCCCTCGAATGCGGCGGGATCCGCTCTTTAAGATTCTTGGTGTCAGCCATTTACGCGACTCCCTGCTGTTGGCTGTGCGCCAACCGGTCTCGTACCTTTTGCATATCCTCCCAACAGGGTCGTTTCCAATTCGGATTACGTAAAAGCGCCGCCGGATGATAGGTCACCATCATTTCAATACCGTTGTAACTGTGTGATTTGTTTCGCATATCCTTTAAAGCGAGATCCTCCCCTAATAACCATGCGCCTGAAACCCTTCCAAGAGCCAGTATCAACTTAGGCTTAATGAGTTTTATCTGCTGTTTAAGATAAGGCTGGCAGGTGTCGGATTCAGATTTTAATGGGTCACGGTTGTTAGGCGGTCTGCATTTCAGAACGTTTGCGATGTAAACTTCTTCACGGGATAGATTGATGGCTGCCAATATCTTATCCAACAATTGACCGGCTCGACCCACGAACGGTTCTCCCTTTAAGTCTTCATTCTTGCCCGGAGCTTCTCCGATAAGCATCAGGTCTGCGTTGGGGTTTCCCACTCCGAATACGAATTTGGTCCGCGTAGCTCCAAGAGGGCAAAGTTGACAATCTTTTATTTCGTTATGGAACGATTCGAGATCTTTCGCAGATGAATCGTTGCTTGTAGTCAAAGGATTTTTAACGAGTTTGCCGTCTAAAGGCAGCTCCATTCCATATATCTCGGCCTGTTGTCTAAGATAAGCTGCCGCGTTCGCTTCGAAGGGATCTACCAACATTTAACTCCCGTTAAGTAAATTTGATACCCTGTCAATGATCAGGGTTGAGAGTTCACTCTTGCTCATCAACTCTAATTCTTCTACTGTCCCTTTCCGATCGATTATCGAAACTTTGTTCGTGTCATGACCGAACGCCGCTCCCTTTTCTTTGGGATTGTTCACAACTATCAGGTCGAGCGATTTTTCATTAAGCTTCAACTTTGAATTTTCAATGACGTTTTCTGTCTCAACGCTGAAACCGACTATGATCTTGTCACCCTTATCACCGCTAAGCGCGCTAAGAATATCATCGGTTTTTTTCAATATCAGCGTAAGATCGCTGCCGTTCTTCTTTAATTTCTCGCTGCTGACCTCCGGATAAGTATAATCGCCGACCGCAGCGGACATGACAAGGGCATCGCTTTTTGCGAAATTCTCAACTATCGCGTTTTTCATCTCTTCGGCAGTCGAGACTTTTATCAGATCAACTCCCACAGGGTTAGCCACCTCTGTCGGTCCGCTAATTACCGTAACATCCGCGCCTTCTGCTGAAGCGGCTTCTGCCAGTGAAAATCCCATTCTCCCGGTAGATGGATTGGAAATAAAACGAACGGGGTCTATCCATTCTCTTGTCGGTCCCGCTGAAACAAGTATCTTTTTACCTTTTAAACTGCCTGAATTCAGATGGGTGAGAAGTGAATGGAGTATCACGCGGCTCTCCGCTAATCTGCCTACCCCGTTTGTTCCCGAGGCAAGCGATCCGTATTCAGGGTCTATAAATCCGAAACCCGCATCTTTGAGGCGTTTCACATTCTGTTTCAGTATGGGATTTTCGTACATACCCGTTTCCATTGCAGCAGCGAAAATTGTCTTTGTACCGGCATCGCAAATGACCGTTGAGAGAAGATCGTCTGCTATTCCGTTAGCGGCTTTACCTATTATATTCGCTGTCGCCGGAGATACGAGAACGGCATCAGCCCATTTAGAGATCTCCACGTGCCTGACACCAACCGCTTCTCTGTCGCTGAACATACTTGTCCATACCGGTTTACCGCTGAAAGTTTCAAAGATCAATGTGGACATGAACTTCAGCGCGGAGTCAGTCATAATAACCTGTACGTCCGCTCCATGCTCGATTGTCAGCTCTCGTAAAAGAGAAGCTGATTTGTATATGGCGATTCCGCCGGTAACGCCAAGCACTATCTTTCTGTTTTTGAATTTCAATCTGTTATTCTTTTGTATCGTCCGAAGTTTCTTCATCAGTAGATTCCGGCAATTCCTCACCTTCCATCGGCATCGGCTCTACATATTTAAATTCAATTTCACCCGCAAGAAACTCGTCTAACGCTATTGTGGCTACTTTGGTTTCTCTTTTCCTGTTAGTAGGGACAATAATCTCCGGAGTAAACTCTTCCGACTCATCAGTGCCGTCCATTATCTCTTCTTTATCGGCAAGTCTCTTATTATTAAGATGGCGGGCGCGTTTCGCCATAACTTCTATCGCCTCGTATATATTTTTCGCTTTACCTTCTAAATCTTTCAATTTAATGGTCTCTATTCCCATTCGTACTAACCTCCTTGAGTTTTTATTGCTTCAGAAAACATATCTACTGCCGTTCTGAAATCATCGTTCTTTATTATTACGTCAAAATCGCCTGCCTTTGATACTTCAAGCTCATACCGTTCCAATCGTCTTTCTATCTTCTCTTCAGATTCACTGCCGCGACCCCGAAGTCGTTTTTTCAACTCCTCCATAGATGGCGGTTTGATGAAGATTGTGAGTGTCTCCTCAGGATATTTCGATTTTATCGCCATACCTCCTTGCACATCAATATCTATAAGTAACCGTTCTTCATTACCAAGAGCATCCTCAATTTCCTTTTTAGGTGTGCCGTACATCCAATCATGAACTCTCTCATACTCGACTAATTCGTCTCTTTCTATCGCGTCCGTAAATTCCTCATCAGTCACGAATTTATAGTCTTCCCCATGAATCTCGCCGGCTCTTGGAGGACGAGTGGTCAAGGACGTTGAGTACCTTGCGTGGCTGTCTATGTCCATATATGCTCTGCAAATGGATGTCTTTCCAGAGCCGGACGGTGCGCATACCACTACAAGAATACCTCTGCTAATGTCTTACTTCCCCGATCAAACTACGTTTTGAACCTGTTCCCGCACAGATTCTATCTGATTTTTCATCTCAACTATAATGTGAGCGATTCCGTTTTCATTGCTCTTCGATGCAATAGTATTCGATTCTCTGTTAATTTCCTGAAGCAGAAAATCAAGGCGTTTTCCTACAGGTTCATCAATTTCAATATATGTCAGGAACTGTTTAATATGACTTTTTAAACGAACGCATTCCTCAGTGATATTAAGCTTATCTGATAAAATCGCAAGCTCATGATCCAATTTTCCCGGCTCTATCCTATTCCGAAGCAGTTCATCCACGCGCGTCTTCAATTTTTCGAACTGTTTCGAGGAATTATTCACCGATAACTTTTCAATTTCTTCGACCTTTTCCTGCATATTCGACATTCTCTCAACTATATCCAGGGAGAGTTTCTTCCCCTCGTCACTTCTCATATCCGCCAATTCTTTGATCGCATTCTCAAGAGCCTCAAACGCCAGTTTCTTCAGTACTTCAAGATCTTCTTTGCTTGGCTGAAGGAAAATATTGCTATTCCCCAATAAATGGTTCAGCTTTATAGGTTCATCAATTCCCGCGTACTTCTTAATCTCTCCAAGAAGGTTTGCATAGTTTTTTACCGCTTCCGCATCCAACTTTGATAGTCCGCCATTTGAATTGATCTCTTCAATGTGCAGATTACAAAATATCTTTCCTCTTATCAGTCGTTTTTGAATGGATTTTTTTATCTCTTCGTCCCACGCCATGTAACCTCTATTATTTCGCATTATTACATCACAATAACGGTTATTGACAGAGCGTAGTTCAATTGAAACGACACACTTATGCCCTATAGATTCGCCTCTTCCGTATCCTGTCATGCTGTGCAACATCCTGCGATAAATCCTTAATTTTCCGCCTCAAAGGGCGTTTTCATCCATTTTATTCTAAGCAAAGAAAGATATAGAATATTTGTAGAATTGTCAATATCAATCTTGTTGTTATAAATAGTTGGTTTATCTTAAATTCAAAGTTGTTAATTGACTTAAAATTTATGCTCAACGATCTGAATATATTATGCCTGCTTGCAGAAGATTTCGACTCCGGTCTAAGTGGAAAAAAATTCCATGTTGGATTCACTTACCGTAAGAACGAACTTTTGATCGTTTTTGGGAAGAAGAGACCGAAAACACTCTTTTTCAATGCGGTAAAAAACAAGCCCCACATCTTTTTGCGGGAAGGAGATTTCAAGCCAAAAAGAAAACAGGTAGTGGAGTTGTTTAAAGATTTAAACGGCTTAGAACTACTGTCAATAAACGCATCCCGGACAAGCAGGGAGTTGTCGTTTACTTTCGATTCCGGCGTGTCCCTAAAATTTGTCTTCTTCGGATACCAACCGAATGCTGTGCTTGTAAATGATGAAAATAAGATTTTAGACAGTTTTAAAAATTCCTCGAAATTGAGCGGACGCGGCTATCAAGATGAATTTCCTGCGCTAAAAAAGATTCCGATCAAAAATTCAGCCGATCTGAAGCGAATTTTTAATAATACCCCATCCCTTATATTATCACGGGCGCTCCGAAACGCATTTCATTCAATAGACAAAACTTCCGCTCATGAAATTATATTTCTTACCGGTCTCCCTTCCGACCTTAAAAGCCATGACATAGACGACGAATCAATAAAAAGGGTTTGGCAAGCATCTGAAAAAGTGGCTGATGCTATCTCTACGGCAGAACTAACTGTTTACCGAGCCTCGCCTCCCATGCTAACGCTCTTTAAACCGGAGCATTTAGCCGGAGATAAACAACTTTCTTTTGACTCGGCAAATGAGGCTGTGATCGAGTTTATTAAGTTGCAGAGCTCATACGACGCTTTACTCCTCAAAAAACGGGAAACTTTGAAATCCTTACAACTCAAATTGAATTCCGTGGGGGAACGAACGAAAAAACAGAAGGCGGATCTGATAAAACTTAGAGAACGGCGGGACTGGGATAAGATCGCCGATGTTCTTATGTCCAATCTTCATAATCTCAAAAAGGGAATGTCAGAAACAACTCTTCCCGACTTCGACGGAAATGAAATGGTGATCAAACTCAACGCCGACATCACGCCCGCTTCAAATGCCCAGCGCTATTATAAAAAAGCGAAAGCTGCCCGTTCGGGAGAAAAGAAACTTCTGCGGGCTATTGGAGAGGGAGAAAAAATGATTCCCGAAATCACAAAATTGATAGAGAAGCTCGAATCTATCGCCACTCTCAAAGAGTGGGACTCGTTTGAAAAGAATTCTCTTAAAAAACGGCTTCCGGCGATTCGTTCGACCCGGCAAAAACAAGTTACCCCTTCTCTGCCTTACCGAACAATAGATGCGCCTGAAGGCTATACCGTTTACGTAGGTAAAAGCGCTAAAGACAACGATAAATTGACCTTTAAGGTAGGAAAGAAAAACGATTTGTGGCTGCACGTGCAAGGGGCGCAAGGTTCCCATGTAGTAGTTCCCGCGCTGAAAAAAGGTGTTCCTTTTCCGCGTGACGTTATCGTGTTCGCGGCTCAACTTGCCGCAAGAAACAGCAAGCAGAAACACTCAGGAATGGTGCCGGTTATATATACCTATTGCAAGTTCGTTTGGAAGAAAAAAGGTGGTCCGCCCGGAACCGTGCATATCAAGAACGAGAAATCTATTATGGTGAAACCGGGCTTATAGAAAAATCTTTGGGTAGGTCTTTGAGAGTCGTCCCGAAGCTTCGGGACGACATGGCAATCTTTTTGGAGTGCATTGACTGTGTCAATGCCGTATCAACGCAGTTGACGCACCCCATATGACACACCCCGCCCTGCGGGCACCCCTCTTTTTAGAGGGGAACTTTAATCCTATCTTCGATAGGATATGTGCGAGTCAGGGCTTGCCCTGACCGTTACAGGAAAGTGATGGTTAGGGTCACCGCCGTTGGCGATGATTCTGACTGCCACAAATTATTCTATCTAATCACCACTTCTTCGGCATCAGTTTCTTCAACCTTTTCATCAAAGAAATGCTTAAAATCAAGCATCTGGGTCTTCAGGTCCATCGGGTAGGAAATTTCTATATCCGTTACAGCGCCGTCGTCTCCATATACGGGAGTCAAACGTGGAAATACTACCACATCGAAATCCGACATACCGATTGCGAGCGACCGTTCGAGTATTTCGTCTCTAAGCTCGGTATCTATCTTGATTCCATATTCAGAAATTATAGCTTTCGCGCCTTCGTAGTCGCCTGTCGCTTTTATTTCCATCAATTTCGAAAGAATTTCCCCGATGCCTCGATGCATCTCATCATAATCAACTACTTCGAAATACGTTTTGCCGTCAATTTTCTTCGCCTTGATGCCATTGGTATTCCGCCTGACGTATTCGACAATCATATGCGTTGCGCGATCATGGTCTTCTTCATATTGATCGCCCTCGGGAACCTTTCTGTGGTTTGTAAGAGCCTCCATCGCATACTCATCGTAGCCGGCTTTTCCGACTTCCGTCGAGGGAGCGACTCCCATTTCAACTAATTTAGGATCGAAAAAATTCCAGAGCGCCACGAGCTCCGCCCGCGCCTCTTCCAATGTGGAATAATATTCTTTGATATAATTCGCCGGATCGCCTTCAAGATCGGCGGCTTTCTTACCCGAAGCATGACCTACCACCTCGTGCATGGCAACTTTCAGGTCAAAGATCAGACCTCCGAACTCTTTAGCCCTTTCCCGCATTTCATCCGAAACGGCAAACTCTTCCATCTCCGCAGTGGCATTGGCTACATGCCTTGCCTTGACTACATTCCCCAATACAACACTCTTGGAACCGTACTCCTCCCTTATCGCCTGCTCATTCGGCAGGTTGATTCCGCGTGGACTCTTTGGACCCGAATCTCCTGTTCCCAACAGAGCGTACACCACATTCGCCACGGGAGCGTTTATCTCGCTGCGTTTGTATTCATCCGCCCACGGCGCCTTTTGTTCAAAGTACAGAGCGTTCTCGGCAAACGCTCTCAGCATACTCGTATTTTCTTCATCCACCAATTCAAGCGTTGCTTCATAGGAACCCTTTTGCGCGCGCGGATCATCGTATACCTCGATAAACCCGTTTATAATATCAATTTTTGTGCTGTTCTGAACCCATGCTATGTTATACGTCCGGAAATCCTCCAAGTCGCCCGTTCGGAAATACTTGGCAAGCAGTCTTAGAACATTCGCCTGATCCGGCTCAGCATATTCAGCCGCCTTTTCCAATTCTTGCGCTGATCTTTCGAGCTCGTTTGAATACATTCCGGGTTCGACTCCGTCACCTCCCGCTCTGTATACGAGTTCTTTCAGCTCGCCATTTTGTACGACGATTTTGGAATTCAGAGAGTTCTTCTGCTCAAATCCTTCAAGGTCCGCTAAAGTAACGCCATCATAAAAGTTCACGGCGCTTGAAGCCAACATATCCATTCCCTCTCCGGGATTCTTATTGGTCTTTACAGGTTCAAAATCTCTATCAAAGATATACGGTCTTAAATGGCTCAAGACTTCGTCAAGGTCTTCATTTTCCTCTAATCCGAAATCAGCTCCGTTTGCTTCGGCGATAGCCGCCGCTTTTGAGAAGTTGATATAACTGGTATTAGGAACGAACTTTCTCGAATTATCCTCGTCGTACTGACTGTTATTTATCCAGAAAAGTTTTGTGTATTCAAGAATTTCGCTATACACCTCTTCGTCTATCCCCTCCGGGTTCTCCACTATTGCTTCAAGTATATTCCTGATCTTCAACGCGTGCTTGTGATTCTGATCGTAATAAATATCCCGACCCGCTATCGCCGACCGGTACAGATGCCAGGCTAACATCTTTTCTTTCAGCGTAAGATCCTTGAATCCATCCGCATAAGCCTGTACCACCATTACGTTACGAACCTTCTCTAAGAAATATTTTCTCTCGCCCTCTGTTTTCATATCACCCGATTCCTTCTTAGAACATCCTGCCGTCAGCGCCGCTGTCGCAAGCAACAGCAACACAGCTACTTTAAAATATTTCATTACTTTTCCCTCTGAACTAATTACTGCGTTATCGAATTATTACTAATATTAAGTTATAGAAATCGGCGGCAACTGTCAAGCCATACGGTGAATTGGGAGAGCGGGTTATAACCTGCCTCCTCCTTACATGGAGGGGAGATGAAAAATTCCCCTCTAATAAGAGGGGTGGATTCGAAGCCCGAAGGGATGAGAAGACGGGGTGTGTCATGAATAGGTTTTCATACTACAACGTTTAAAAAAGCTTCGGGACGATGTGGCAATCTTTTTGGAGTGAATTGACTGTGTCAATGCCGCATCAACGCAGTTGACGCACTCCATATTACACCCCTCGTCCGGCAGCTGCCGGACACTCCCCTCAAGGGGAGAGGATTAGGGTGCGAGTCAGGAATTTTCCTGACCGTACCATTAAGTATACGGTCTTTGCGAGGAGTCCCGAAGCTTCGGGACGACGTGGCAATCTCGCGCCACTGATCTATGACTGAGATTGCTTCACCCTGATAAATCAGTGTTCGCAATGACTGTGAGGTGAGAGCTATTGTGCGGGTTATCCGTCAACTGACGGACTGACCGCCGCGAACGATTTATACAACTCTAAACACACCCCGCCCTTCGGGCACCCCTCTTTTTAGAGGGGAACTTTAATCCTATCTCCTATAGGATATGTACGAGTCAGAAATTTTCCTGACTGCACTATTAATTTGTTTGAAAACCATTAAAATGGTTCATGAGATTTTAGGAATTTACTAACCCCTGTCCTTAAGTCAGGGGGCTATGAAAAGGAAGAAAACCCGGTTACTCTATCCAAAACCTTGAATTAAAATCCACAAGGAGAGAGACTCGGTGCGTATCTCCGAGATTTTCCTGTGAGCCGACTGATCCGAACGAATAGTCCACCGTCGCTCCCCTGACCTTCATGCCGATGCCCGCGCTGAACGGTTCAACCTCCCCTCTCCCCGCTCTGAGTATCAGACGGTCATTCACATGAAGTTCTCCCCCGAAAGTGAGTGAGGTAAAAGAAGAGCCAAGACTGATACCGTCAGTAGAAAATGACCTGTCACCGTCCGTCCGGGTTACGAATTCTATGCTCGGCATCAACCATGCATCCGAAAAGGGAAGTTTGATTTGCGTGGAGACTCCCGAACGCAACGTCGGTGATATGAGTTCTTTAGTTCCCGTGTCCCAAGCGAGCAAAGTAGTAGTAACGTCCTGCAGGTTTGCGCCGATGAAAATCTTGTCTCGTAAACGGTATTTCAGGGCGATATCGAAACCGATTCCGTTAGCCGAATGGTTCGCGAATGCCTTTCGCAGAAATTTCACGCTGCCGCCGTAAGCGAATCGTTCGTTCAGTTGCCTGCCGTAAGACAGATAGAACGCCCACTCGGAATCGTTGAATCTTGTTATGGCGTCTTCATCCAATCGTTCGCCGAAATCAAGCTGACCGTTCCCCTCTGTGCCGTCAGGATCGTCGGTTCCGGGAATGCCGTCCGTTCCGTAATCCAAAAGAGCGTTGGTCGTGTTCGGGATCCCTTCTACGCCAAGCCGGATCATACTGAAACTTATGGCTCTGTCATTGGCATAGGGACGGGCATATGCGGCGTAATCGTAGCTGACTATCCCCGCAAAACGTTCGGAATGCATGAAAGACGCCTGTTGGTTATCTATGGAAGCCAAACCCGCGGCGTTCCAGTATCCTGCTGTCACATCATCCGCCACGCTGACGAAAGCGCTGCCCATACCGAGCGCGCGAGCGCCTACACCGGTAGAAATAAACTCTCCAGCGTATTTCGCAACGCTTTGAGCGAAGGCTCCTTGAGAGCTGAGAACTGCGAACAAAAGCAGTCCGACCAATTCTGATTTATTTTTAAACATATTCATAGTAGATGCCATTTTTACGAATCAAACCCTATACGGGTTCCCGACTAATTTTCCAATCCCCACTTCTTTTTCAGCTCGTCCAGCTTCGCCATCGCTTCTAACGGTGTCATGCTGTTCAAATCGAGCTCTTTAAGTTCATCTTTAAGTTTGGCTTCCTTCTCATCAAATATACCGATTTGATATTCAGAAACGCTTTCTTTTTTCACACTCTGTTTTTGTAAAGATGAGTATTCCTTTTCCAAAGACCACAGTACTTCTTTGGCTCTCTCTATCACGCTGCGGGGAAGTCCCGCTAATTGAGCGACCTGAATTCCGTAACTATGGTCGGAGCTTCCCGGAATTATTTTTCGCAAAAAGACAATTTTGTCTCCGTACTCCTTCACCGCTACGTTGAGATTATGAACCCTCGGAAGCAATTCCGCAAGTTCCGCCAATTCATGATAATGCGTGGCAAATAGCGTTTTGGCAGCCACCTTCGGATTGTTATGCAGATATTCTGTCACCGACCACGCTATCGAAAGACCGTCATACGTGCTTGTTCCCCTCCCGATCTCATCCAACAATATCAGGCTTCTCTCTGTTGCGTTATTGAGTATATTCGCCGTTTCGTTCATCTCCACCAAAAACGTGCTCTCGCCGCCTGCGAGGTTGTCCGATGCGCCGACTCTCGTGAAGAGCTTGTCAACTATGCCCATTTTCACTTCACTCGCTGGAACATAACTCCCTATCTGAGCGAGCAGAACTATTATTGCTATCTGACGCAGATAAGTTGATTTGCCTGCCATGTTCGGTCCTGTAACGATGTGTATCTGCCGGTCGTGACAGTCAGCTTCCAAGTCATTCGGGACGAACGACTCTCCCGGCGGCAGCAGTTCCTCCACGACAGGATGCCTCCCGTCCTTGATGCTGATACGGGTTGATTCCTCAAGAACAGGACGGGTCCACTCTTCGCTTTCCGCCGTCAGACCGAATGTGGAAAGAACATCGAGCCTCGCTATAACATCGGCGTTCCACTGAATCTCGCCTGCCGAATCCAATACTTTATCAAGAATCTCATCGAAGAGTTTCAGCTCTAACGCTTTTATCTTCTCTTCAGCGCCGAGAACCTTCTCTTCATATTCTTTTAATTCAGGCGTTATATATCGCTCACTGTTTACAAGAGTCTGCTTCCTTATAAAATCCTCAGGCACTTTGTTAATATGCATTTTCGTTACTTCGAGATAGTAACCGAAGACCCTGTTATAGCCGATTTTCAGTGAGGGAATTCCGAGTCGTTCCCTCTCCTTAGCCTGCATTGAGGCTATCCAATCCTTCCCTGAAGAGGAGATCGAACGGAGCTCGTCCAATTGCTCGTTATAGCCGTCTCTGATATATCCGCCATCTGTTTTCGTAGCCGGCGGTTCGTCATTCAAGGCGGATTTTATCAGCTCCGTCAGTTTGCTCAGATCGGTCGATTGAGAAATCAGAGATTTGAGTTCCTTGTTATTAACTGATTTCAACAACTGTTTAAGCTCCGGAATATGAATCAGGCTCTCTCTCAGGGCAACGAGGTCTCTCGGCATTGCCCGTCCGGATGACAGCCTTGAAAGCAGACGCTCTATGTCATTCATACTCCCGAGATGCTCTCTTGTTTCGTCTCTCAGATTACTTTTCGAGAAGAAAAAACTCACTACTTCCAACCGTTTCTCTATATCGCTGATTTCAGTCAGCGGATTCCGGAGCCAATTTCGTAACAACCGGGAACCCATTGCCGTTTTTGTTCTGTTTATAACATCCAATAGAGAGCTTTGCTCCGTTCCTCTCATCATCGGTTCGAAAAGCTCGAGATTCCTTACCGTGGTTTGGTCCAATCCCATAAAGGAATCCTCATTGTGAACGGTGATAGTCGTGAAGTGTCTCAAACTCTCTTTATGATTCTGTTCGAGGTAATGAAGCAGCGCGCCTGCGCTCTTTATGCCGACCGTGAGTTTCTCCATTCCGAATCCTTTAAGATTCTTCGTTTTAAATTGCTCTGTGAGCCGCTCGTAAGCATAATCGTTGGAAAAAATCCAATCTTCCAACGGTGTCACCATTGCCGACATCCCGTTAAGAAGATTCTCCTCCCCGTCTTCATCCGATTGTTGAATCAAGATCTCTGAAGGTTCGATTGACCTCAACCGTTCGCCTAAAGCCATCTTGTCTACTTCAGAAACAGAAAACGCGCCCGTAGAAGCATCCGCCCATGAAAGCCCGACCTCGTTATCATAAATACATATCGAGGCTATAAAATTATTTTTTCCGTCTTCAAGCATCTTATCGGAAAGCGTCGTACCGGGCGTAACGATCTCCACTACCTCGCGTTTTACTATGCCTTTTGACAGAGAAGGATCTTCCACCTGTTCACATATAGCCACCTTGTAGCCGCTTTTTACCAATTTATGCAGGTAGGTATCGAGAGAATGCCACGGAAAACCGGCTAAGGCGATTTTCGAACCTTTTTCGTCTTTCCCGCGAGCCGTGAGAGTTATTCCCAATATCTTTGACGTTATCTTTGCGTCTTCCGCGAAAGTCTCATAAAAATCACCCATTCTGTATAAAAGAATCGAGTCGGGGTTCGCCGCTTTTATCTTCCAGTATTGTTTCATGAGAGGCGTCAGCTCGTCTTTCACTTTGGTCGTCATGTCAGGCTTTGACCCTCACATCTCCCTCTCTGCGCGTGATATTGTTATCATCCAAATAGAGCAGCAGCGGTATAGCGTATTTTCTCGATACGCCCGTCATTTCTTTCAGGTCTGACACGCTGAGCTCGTCCTTTTCAATAAAATACTTGTTCAGATTGTCCTTCAATTCTTCGATCAGCTCCGCATGAATAAAAAAATCCCCGTCCAGCCTGATCACTTTTTCATCCTGTATCAGGCGTTTGATAAGCTGATAGATCTCCTTGTTTTCTCGTCCGAGATTCTCTGCCAATTCCTGTGAAGTCGAAGCGTTAAACCTGTTCGATAACAGGGTCTCTTCCAACAGTTTCAATGCGCTCTCTTCACCTTCCTGTCCAGCCGCTTTTATCGAAACCGACTCACCCTTCTTCACTATCTCTCCACTCTCAACCAATCGCTCAATTATCATTTCAAACGCTTGCGGGGAGATAATCAGCCACTCCCGAATTTCCGATAGTTTTACTCCCGCGGTGGATAGGTTTTCCGTAAAGAATTTCTTCAACTTTTGGAAGATGAATTCCCTCGATCCGCTCAATGATTCAACGCTGTACCATCTCCTGTTGTTTCCTTTGCCGATCGCCAGTATAAGAGATGACTTTTTGAGCTCCTCAAGCAATATCAGGGCTCTATCCGATGCAATTCCGAGTTCAACGCCCAACTCCTGTTCGCTCATCCCGCTGCCATTCCTTTTTGAAACAAGCATCTCCGCTATTTTAAGATCATTACCTTCATTTATCAGTTTAAGTAATTCGTATATATCTTTGTCCTTACGCTTATAACTCGAATTTGACAGCTTCAAAACTACCCCACCGCCTATCGTCAGCGGGGGCGAATATCTCCGTATTATGAATTTATCCTTGACCGCCACAGGAACCTCTCTTTCAAGAAAAACCTGTACAAATCCGTTGCTGCCCGGTTCAATTTCAGCTGATCCTAAGATGGAGATTCTGCCCATTACCTCTCCCGTTCCGAGATGAAGACGCACTCTCGTCCGGTTTGAAAGCGGCTTCGGAGCGCTGCCGAGAAGATTCAAATATCCCTCAAATATCATGGTCGGATTTAGGTAATTTTTCAGCGCTATATGACTTCCCCTAACGACATCTTCGGTGCTTACTCCGCTTAAATTAAGAGCGGCTCTTTCTCCCAAATTTGCTCTGTCAGTCTCTTCATTGTGCTGCTGTATTCCACGAACTTTGGCTCCGATCCTGCCGGGTAGAATTTCAACGCTATCGCCTTTCTGAACCGATCCGGAAATTACGGTTCCCGTTACGACGGTACCGAATCCTTTCACCGAAAATGAGCGGTCGACAGGAAGCCGAAAATACCCCTTGTCAACCCTTTCTTTCCGTTCCGAGATCGCCGCATCCAGCGTCTCTTTTATTTCTTTTATTCCGTCTCCGTTTACGGCGGACGCTTTGAAGATGGGCGCGTTTTCCAAAAATGTTCCTGTCGTTAATTTTTTGGCATCCTCTATCACCATATCGAGCCAGCTCTCTTCGACAAGATCGATCTTGTTAATGACTATCATGCCGTCCTCTACACCGAGCAGGCTCAAGATATCCAAATGCTCCCTCGTTTGAGGCATCACTCCGTCATCCGCCGCGATAACGAGAATCACATATGAGATTGTCGAGACGCCCGTAACCATGTTCTTTATAAATCGTTCATGCCCCGGCACGTCAATAATCGTGGCGTCCTCACCGAGAAACGCAAAACCGATATCGATAGTTACCCCTCTTGCTTTCTCCTCGGGCAGACTATCCGTATCTTTTCCCGTGAGAGCCTTTACGAGAGCGGTTTTACCATGATCTATATGCCCCGCGGTGCCAATGACAACATGGCTCATTCGGAACCGATAACTTTTAATATGGATTCGGCAAGCAGTTCAATATCGTTTTTGCTAATAGCCCTAAAATCGATGAAAAAAGTGTCGTTATTTATGTAACCGATAACAGGTACTTTCAATTTTCTGAATTTTGCGGAAACGGTTTCGACAGAATACTTCACTGAGGTGATGCAAACCGCAACGCTGGGAAGTTCCGCCACAGGCAGCGAGCCGCTTCCGGCTTCGCCTGTTACCTCTCTGATCTCAACTGAATATTCATCACTCTTTTTGCTTAATTTAGCAACGGCGATTTCCGCTCTCTTTTTCAACTCTTCCAATGGTGTCGAGAAGAGCGAATAGACCGCGTGTGTTTCTGAAAGTTTTTCCGGTTCCGCAAAGAGTTTCAGCGTTTCTTCCATCGCGGTCAGCGTCACTTTGTCACAGCGGAGGACGCGCATCAGAGGATTTTGTTTGCACTTTTCGATCACTTCCTTCGAGCCTACAAGCAGACCGGCTTGCGGACCTCCTAAAAGCTTATCGCCCGAAAACGTAACTAAATCTATCCCCGTCTTCACTATTTCAGCGACTAATTCTTCTTCCGGCAGACCGAATTTTGTCAAATCCGTCAATGCGCCGCTTCCCAAATCGAATATGACCGGTATGGAATGTTTCTTCGCTAACTCCACTATCTCTTTGTGTTCAGGGAATTTTGTGAACCCCGATATTTTATAATTACTCGTATGCACGAGAACTATCGCCCCCGTTTCAGGGCTTATCGCATTCTCAAAATCTTTAAGATGCGTGCGGTTCGTAGTGCCTATTTCAACCATTTTTGTGCCCGCCCGTTCCATCACATCGGGCATTCGGAACGAACCGCCGATCTCGACCAACTGCCCCCGTGAGACTATGCACTCCTTTTTATACGCTAAAGAGTTAATAGCTAAAAGAACGGCGGCGGCGTTGTTATTTACGATAGCGGCAGACTCCGCCCCGGTCAGCGCTTTCAACAATCCCTCGATGTGCTGATTCCTGTCTGATCGTTTTCCGTTTTCTAAACTGATTTCAAGATTCGTATAACCTCCTGAAATTTCCTTTACTTTTTTGAGCACAGTTTGGGAGAGAGGCGCTCTGCCTAAATTGGTGTGCAGAATTATTCCTGTGGCGTTTATGACTTTTTTCATGCTCGGCAGGAAATCCTGACGGAGTTTCCTGGAGACAGATTCCGCTATTTTTTTCGCGGTCTCTTCTTTGGTAGACTTGCCATTCCTGTTTCCGCTCAGTATCAACTGCCGCTCTTCCTCTAACGATGCCCGCAATTCAGACAGTATCAGTTCATGCGGAAGAGCGATATTCTTCATTTCAGGGTGTACCAGCAACGCATCCACTGACGGCAGTGATTTAAGTTCCTCTTGAATCTCTTTTTTCTTAGTCATAATGAGTTCTATAATGTATTGTCGAGCTTTTAAGATATGCAGAATCTTGAGATTAGTCAAGAGATGAGAAAAGCTGGTTTTGATTTAATTCGAATGAAGTATGAGAATCCCCGCCTGACCGATGTCGGGCAGGTTTCATCCGCCGGTTGGCGGATTCGCAATGACGGTACTGTACGGTCAGGGCTCCGTAAGGAGTGTCTTTGAGACAAGCCCTAACTCGCACAAAATAAAAAGTTGGTTTTATGGAGTACATCAACTGTGTTGATGTTGCATTGACTCAGTCAATGCACTCCAAAAGGATTTTAATGGTTCCGAAGAAGTCTCTCTGACACAAGCCCTAACTCGCACTAAATTTATGTTCTAAAAAACTGATTGCATTATTGAAAACCTCCCATATAACTTGGAGTGATAGAAAGGTTCGGTTAATTTGCAATGAATAGAAGATCAATCTCATGGTTATTTCCCATTTTTATAGCGTTACTATATTCAAATATGGCAAAAGCGCACGTCGGTCTTGATGTTCCCATTGGCGGGGAAGTCTTTACCGCCGGAGATAGTCTCAATAGAATGGACTTTGAAAATACCGCATGAACAGGAGAATTGGGATTTGTACTTCTCTTCTGACGGGGGTAAAAATTGGGAAGAGATCGAGTTGGATCTTCCGGTAACTCAGTTCAGTTATCAGTGGATTGTACCTGATCTGATCACTGACGAGGGACAGATTAAAATTTACATGGATAACGTCGGCGGTGATTATTTGGCTGTCAGCGAGAACTTCTCCATAAGTGGAACGATGGTTTCGGCTAAAGACGAGGGAACTGTTCCTTTATCGTTCACCTTATATCCTAATTATCCGAATCCTTTCAACCCGACTACCACGATTAGATACACGCTGTCCAAAACTGATTTTGTCTCGCTGGTTATCTATGATATTCGCGGCGAGGAAGTGGAACGATTAATCGAAGGCGAGCAACCCGTGGGTACCCGGACTGTGCGTTGGAACGCATCCCGTATGGCGAGCGGCGTATATTTTTACAGGCTGACGGCTGGTGATTTCGTGCAGACACGAAAGATGATCTTAATTAGATAAATTCGTGGCAGTCAGGATTGTCCGCCTGACCTATGTCTAGCATGCCGTGTCGTCCGTCATCTGACAAACTCCTCGCAATGACAGGTATAGGTGAGTCTGCCCGTATTATGTCACTCTTGACACACCCCGCCCTTCGGGCACCCCTCTTTTTAGAGGGGAACTTTAATCCCATCTTCGATGGGATATATGCTGTTAGGATCTGACTGATACCAGGCGGGCAATCTCATTCTCTGTTCAATTCGACTTGAGTCTACTTCTCATTTCATTTCGTCCTTAAAATACGAGGGGGTGAAAAATTCCCCTCTATCAAGAGGGGTGGATTCGAATCCGAAGGATGAGAAGACGGGGTGTGTCAGGAGCTGAGAATTAGTGCGATTTCCAGAAATACATTATTATTACATCGCCAGCCCGACATCGGTCTGGCGGGGGGTGCCCCGCTTTCAGCGGGAGTTGATTCCTAAATAAAACCGTTAAAACGGTTTCTCGTAACGTTTCATATCAGTGACCCCTGGATTAATCCAGGGGTTATCGAGAGAAGTAAAATATTTGAACCATTTTAATGGTTTTCATATAAAAGATTATGATTACGGTCAGCCTGAATCATGACTAACACGGAGCTCTCTTATCTCTCTCCGCTTTCCAAGGATATATAACCAGAACGCCAGAAAGATTCCGGGAATCATAACTATACCCAGAAATATAAAGACTTCGCCGATACCATGTTTTTCCGCCACGTATCCGCTCAACGTAGAAGAAAAGGAGCCAATCCCGAATCCGATGGCGATGTTCAGCCCGTATCCCTTCCCTCTGCTTTTCAGAGAACTGTACCTTGCCAGCAGCGTGTTGCCTACCGGCTGACCCGCAAAAATGAATATGTTAAATATGAACGCCCATATTACTAAAACATATTGCGCTGTCGCTCCCATGAACATAAGAGCTGTTGAAACCATCGTCCACAGGACCATCGAAGTCAATGTCAGAGAATATTTCTCCGCGGCTCTTGCTCCTAACCACTGCCCGATCATCCCCGTGAAAAGCGCGGCGGCGGTTACTATTCCCCCTACTGCTATCGGGTCCAACCCTTCCCACAGAGTCACCTTGTGAGTAAAAAGATAAGGCATGAATGTAAGCGTCCCTCTGTATACAAACCCGAATATGATCGATGAAAGATAGAAGATAATCAGCTCGGGAAAAAGGGTTCCTGTTTCTTTGTGGTTAGCCTCATTCCCATCCAATTTTCCTTTGGTCAACGGCTTTAGATAAAAGTAAATTCCAATCAGCAGCGAGAGCGAGCCGAACAGCAGATAGGCATCCCGCCAATCGCCATAACCCGCGATCAGACCCGATATCACCGGCGCTCCCGCAAGCCCTATATTCCCGAAAATGCCATGATACCCGAGCGCTCTGGGTATATTTCTAATTCTTCTCGAGATCATCGCAAGTCCGGCAGGATGATAGATGCTTGTGAAAAGACCTAATAAAATCAACCCTGCATAAAGCATTACCAAATCGGTTGATAATCCGATAAATATGGATGATGCTCCCGAACCGATCAAGCATATTACGACAAGCCCGCGGGAACCGAATTTATCTGTTAACCACCCGGAGGGTATCGCCCCCAGACCGAACATGATGTACGAGAGCGTGCCGAGGAATCCGACTTCTGTCACGCTTATGTTGAATTCGTTCATGATAGGTATCAATACGGCAGGCAAAATCAGCATGAACGAATGAACAAGAGCATGCGCAATGGAGGCAAACAGAAGCGCTCTACGCTCTTCCCTGTTTAGTTTTTTCTCGCTCACGCCTTTATCTTCAACTGATATTTTTTCGTTAGTTCAGTTATGCCAAAGAAATCGCCGTCCTATACTCGTTCATACCGGACGGCGAAATTGATTATAAAATCGCTTTTTGACGAGCTATTTTCTTTTTTGGATCAATTTTCGCGTTTTTCCGCTATTCGCGCCGCTTTCCCGCGTAATTTCCTCAGATAAAAGATCTTTGACCTTCTGACCTTACCCGCTTTGATCTTTTTCATGCCCAATATACTTGGAGAGTGTATGGGAAATATCCTTTCCACGCCGATACCCTGCGAAACCTTGCGAATAGTGAATGTTTTATCCGCTCCTGTACCTCTTATCTGTATAACCACTCCCTCGAATTTCTGAATCCGTTCCTTGCCTGCTTCACGTATCCTCACATCCACGGACAGCGTGTCACCCGCACGAAATTCCAATAATTCATCCTTCATTTGCGTCTTGCCATATTCCTGAACTTTATTCATCTCTAAATTCTCCAGTTCTGAATCGAATTAACCTTTATTCTCAGTTAAAAGATCCGCTCTTCGTTCTTTAGTTCTTTTAAGTCTTAATTCGTTCTTCCATATTTCTATTTTTTTATGATCGCCCGACAGCAGAATCTCCGGAACTTCCATGCCTCTGAAATTCGCGGGGCGGGTATAATGAGGAACATCCAATAGCGGATGCGAAAATGAATCGGTCTCCGCCGACTCAGGATCGCTGATAGCGCCTTCGAGCAGTCTGACAACGGAATCAATTATTGCGAGAGCCGGTATCTCTCCTCCGGTTACCACATAGTCACCTATTGAAATTTCATCGGTCACAAGTGAATCAATCACCCTTTCGTCCACACCCTTATAATGTCCGCAGATGAATGCCAATTCCTTCTCTTTAGACAGCTCGACCGCCATCTTCTGATCGTATTTAACACCAACCGGTGTGGGAAGAATCACTCGTTTTGCCGTATCGTTGTCGGATATATATTTTTCAAATGCTTCAAAAATGGGACCCGCCATCATTACCATACCCGGACCACCGCTAAACGGATGATCGTCTAATTTCTTATGCGTACCCTCACCGAACTCGCGAAGATTGACGATATTATATTCCACTATGCCGTTTTTTTCAGCCCTTCCGAGTATACTCGCGGATAAAGCCCCTTCAATAATTTCCGGAAACGGTGTAATAATGCTTATCTTCATGGTTTATCAGTTATTAAAACCTTCTATCGTGGTGATCATCAGTGTTCCCGTGTTCATATTGACTTCCTGTACATATTCGTGAACCGCCGGAATTAGAATTTCATTATCGCCCTTTGATACAACGTATACATCATGAGCCGGATATTTGAGCACATCCGTGATCTTCCCAAGATTCGTGCCGCTCTTATCCACTACGTTCATTCCGATGAGGTCTTCGACAAAGTATTCATTTTCTCCTACTTTATATGCCGCTTCCTCCGGAATCATAATCTTAGCGCCACGCAAAGCTTCCGCGGTATTTCTGTCATCTATGCCGTGCAACTTCAACGTGAACTTTGAGCCATCCCATTTTGCTTTATCTATAGTATAAAGTATCGATTCGGAATCAGCTACCTTCAGATAGATGCTTTCGAGACTCAGGAGATGCGAAGGGTGCGCGGTAGTAAGACTTACCTTCATTTCCCCCTTCATGCCTTTAGCTCCCTGAATCGAACCAACATATTTCATGTCGGGATCATAGATAAAATTTTCCGTATTTTTTATCAGTTCAGCCGTCATCTCCTACTCTTCACTGTCATCTTTCTTTTTAGTTTTCTTTGCTGCTGCCTTCTTAGGTTTCTTCTCCGCTTCTTTCTTGGGTTCGGTCTTCTTTTTAGCAGCAGGTTTTTTCTTAGCTGCCGTTTTCTTAGGTTTCTTCTCTTTAGTGGGAGCCTCTTCAGCTTTCTCCTCAGCCGGAGCATCTTCAACCGGAACTTCCTCAGCTTTTTCCTCAGCGGGAGTTTCTTCAGCCTTTTCCTCTGCGGGAGCCTCTTCCGTAGGTGCTTCCTCAGCTTTCTCCTCTGCGGGAGCCTCTTCAGCCTTCTCCTCAGCGGGGGCTTCTTCCGTAGGTGCATCCTCGGCGGGAGCCTCTTCAGCTTTCTGTTCAGCCGGGGCTTCCTCAGCCTTCTCCTCAGCGGGAGCATCTTCAACCGGAACTTCCTCAGCTTTTTCCTCAGCGGGAACCTCTTCAGTAGGTGCTTCCTTGGCGGGAGCTTCTTCAGCCGGGGCTTCTTCCGTAGGTGCTTCCTCAGCCTTTTCCTCTGCGGGGGCTTCTTCCGTAGGTGCTTCCTCAGCCTTCTCCTCAGCGGGAACTTCCTCGGCGGGAGCATCTTCAGCCTTTTCCTCAACGGGAGCTTCCTCAGCTTTCTCCTCAGCGGGAGCTTCATCAGCCTGCGCTTCAGCGGAAGCCTCCTCGGCGGGAGCCTCTTCAGCGGAAGTTTCTGAAACCACCTCGACGCCTGTATCATCCTGAGCGACTTCCGCGCCTTCAACTACGGCTGTAGTATCTTCGGTAGTTGCGACTGCCTCAGCTTCCATCTTGGCTTTTTGCTTCTTTTTCTTAGAAATTCTACTCTTCCTCTTCTGAACGCGTAACTCATGAGACATAGCCCATTTTTGCATCTCCTGGTCTATTTCCGTCTCCGAAGCGCCCTTCTTCATCAGCTTGAATTTGAGGAGAAGTCCTTGATTCTTCATAATTCCACGGAAAGCCTCGGTCATTTCCGCGCCCTTGCCGATCCAGTAATAGATTCTATCCTCTTTGACCACTGCAACAGGAGGATCTAAACGTGGGTTATAATGCCCGAGCGTCTCTAAAAATCTGCCATCCCTTTTTGATCTTGCGTCCGCCGCTACCAGACGGTAGTGCGCTTGTTTTTTCTTTCCGGTTCTTCTTAATCGCAACCTAACTGCCAATTATTTTCTCCTTATGATCATTATTTCGTAAACATCGCCTGACCCGGAAATCCCATACCTTGAGGTATTTTCCCTGCCCCGACCATCTTCATCATTTTTTGCATTTGATTAAATTGTTTTAGCACCTTATTCACTTCATTCAACGATGTACCGCTTCCCTTTGAGATCCTTTTTCTTCTGCTTCCATCTATCACTCCGGGTTTGATCCGTTCAGATGGGGTCATAGACAGGATTATCGCTTCAGTCCTTGTCAACGCCCTATCATCAAGCTGAATATCTTTCATCTTATTTCCCATTCCCGGGATCATACCCAATAAATCCTGCATCGGACCCATTTTCTTGATGCTGTTGAGCTGTTCGAGAAAATCTTCAAGTGTGAAAGTCTGCTTTCGGAACTTCTCTTTCATTTTCAGCGCGGTTTCATCGTTTACAACAGACTGAGCCTTTTCAACAAGAGTTACCACGTCACCCATTCCAAGAATTCTACCCGCCATCCTGTCAGGATGGAAGAGTTCGAGCGTATCTATTGACTCGCCCATGCTTGCGTAAACTATAGGCTTGTTCGTAGCGGCACAGATAGACAGCGCTGCTCCGCCGCGGGCATCACCGTCAAGTTTTGTGAGAACCACTCCGTCAAAATCAATCTGAGCGGCAAACTCGCTTGCGGCGTTAACGGCGTCCTGCCCGCTCATCCCGTCAGCCACAAATAAAATTAATTCGGGTTTCAGACTCTCTTTAATTTGACGAAGTTCTCCCATCATCGCCGAATCGATTTGAAGCCTTCCCGCCGTGTCAATTATTACGACATCCCGGTTATCTCTTACCGCTTGTTTAACGGCATCTTTTGAAATTTTTAACGGCGAATCACCTTTATTAGAAAACAGTTCCGCTCCGATTTGTTTAGCGAGTTGACTGAGCTGCTCCACCGCCGCCGGTCGATATACATCAGCCGCCACTAACAGAGGCTTCCTGCCTGATTTCATCAACCGATTGGCATATTTAGCGACAAAAGTAGTTTTCCCCGAGCCTTGCAACCCCACTACCATGACTATATGAGGCTTTTTACCCTTCAGTTCCGGTTCCTTTACCGAGGCGCCTCCCATAAGCTCGACAAGTTCATCATAAATAATTTTCACGATTTGCTGACCCGGCGACACGGACCTGAGAACTTTATCCCCCATAGCCTTTGACTTAATAGATTCTGTGAATTTTTTGGCAACCTTGTAATTCACATCTGCCTCGAGCAGAGTACGACGTACCGACCTCACGGTATCCGAGATGTTCTTATCCGTTATCTTCCCTAATCCTCGAAGATTTTTCGTTATTTCAGCGAATCTGCCGCTTAGTTGTTCAAACATTTCCTCAACTCATTTTAAGCCAAGAAATTTACTATCTTTCTTAACCTCTTGCAAGTGGTATTTTGTTGTCTCGAGCAAGCTCGGGTAGATGTTGACACACCTGCCTCTTTTTTATGCGGATACATTCCGGCTGTTTTAATATATCACCAACTGTTATCGGTGGCAACATAAACACCACTTCCTTCCCGCCTGACAGATGGGTAGGTTCAATCTAAAAGCAGGTCCAACGGAGTCATCTTTACCGTTACTCCACTACCATCATTATTGCCGACCGGAGTAAATGAAACGAGATCACACTCATCCTGCTTTCTGCCTAATCTTTTGCTTGACACCTGTTCACACCCAATCTATATTAGCAGCGGTTTAGAAATGGTAAAGAGAAACAAAGCATCTAAAAGAATAATGGGTAGAGATATTCCTTACGGTAAAAGGAACTTTCAGCTGTTTTTCGCTGGATTGGCTTTCATTATTTTCGGCTATATATTGATGTGGAATTCGGAAGTTTACAGTCAGCAGGCTCTGACTGTTTCGATTCTTTTCCTGGCTGT
>JACZYG010000042.1 GCA_022571215.1 Fidelibacterota bacterium
ACTTAGGGATAGTAACGGATATTCCGAGTAAAGAACTGAAATCAAATACTCATCAGGAGTATTTATAATATATTGAAAGAAACGAGGTAGCAAAAGTTTGGAGGTACAGGATTTGACTAAAATTAGGAATAAAAAAAACAAGGTAAACTTATTGGAAAAGATGAATGCTCAAGCGGTCACTTCAAATCAATTAGAACTTCGTCTATCAGAGACAAAAAACCAGGAAATTACAGATGAGGAAGTTGCAGCGAATTGGCGAACCGAAATATATGGAGAAGAAGTAATCAGAAAAACCCTCGCGCTTGATAAATTGGTTAAGGATAATTTCATCAAAGCAAATAAGGCAATGTTTGAGTGGGTAGAGAATGTCGAAGAAATGAAGGATAATAAGTCTTACGAACAGCTTGGGTATGCAAAATTTGAGGACTGGATCCATAATCACGGCGTTTCTATGTCGACGGTAAATAATTGGCTAAAAGCATATGATGTGTACATCATCAAACACCGGTTTATCTATGGAGAACTATGCGAATTCGATATTAAAAAATTGAATATAATTTTGCCTCTTGCTGAATTAGAAGGTGTCACCAAAGATAAGGTTGAAGAATTCTTGGATTCAATTGCATCGATGCATGAATCAGATCTCAAGACCATGGTAAAAGAGGAGGTTGCCGAGATTCTATCTAGCTCGGAAGCAAGACTCCCAGATGGGAGTTAAAACCATCAGATAATTACCGATTTTAATAATGGTAGTGAGATAGATATCTCATTATTCCAGAAAAGAAGTACAGTCCTTCCTCACTCCCTGGGAGGGGCCAAAAGGCGAACACCTTCAAGTTAATAATACATATTACCTATCATCAATATAAATATAGTCATAAGGCTCTTAATAATCTAAATTTACGAATACAAAATGGGGGTATTTTAGCAGAATTTTATACTAATCGACGAATAGAAAAAACAAATGAGAACACCTGGTTAACAAGAGCCGAGTATTTAATTCAGCGCAAGAAGCGCAAGCAGGTTAGAGCGAAGAACTATCGACAATTGATGCTCCAGAATAGGTGGACTCAAGCCAAATTATCTCGGTATCTTGGAGTAAGTAGGGTGTGGGTTTCGCGAGTGTTAAATGCGAAAGAATAGATCCCGTAGGCTCTAAAGAAGGCTAATGTGAGGGGAATTGGTCCGCTGGGTTCGATTCCCAGACTCTCCCGCTACGCCTCAAAGTAGGTGAAAGTCTATAATAGAGCCAATAACGCTCTTCTAATTCCCTAATATCGGGGATTTACCCAAGTGTTGTTTTGTGTCGAATTGTTTTGTTTTATGTATTTTAGTGAGCTTTAGGTGGGCACATATCGGCCACACTTTGAATAGTGATTAATAATTGGCCCGAATCATCTCCCGATTAATATTGAAAATATTAGGTTTCCGCATTACATTACAGTTCTATCATAATTCAATACAGACCATTTTAGCCTTAGGGGGGCGTTTGATAGCACAGAGTATTGATTTGATCACTGATGAAAGCAGGGAAATCATATCCCGTTCTCAACTCTTCATAAGTCTAAAGTCAGAAGTAATAGCCGGAATCTTAGAGAATGCCTACGAAATGGAATTTAAGGCTGGTCAATTATTCATCAAAGAAGGAGATCCGTTAAAGGGGCTATGCATCATCTTAGATGGGGAAGCGTCCATCGAAAAAATAAATAGCGTAACGGGAGAGGCGATAGAATTACAAACACGTAGCGTTGGTGAATCGCTTGGCGAAATGACATTGATCGATCAGGATACACGGTCGGTGTCTGTGAGGGCAAAATCTGATGTAAAAATAGCTGTTATTAATTTAGAATATATGTCGTCAATATTTGATGAAGATCCTACAACGCTTGCGACGGTAGCGATAAATATCGCCAGAATATTAAGCAACCGCTTGCGCGAATCCGATGAGATTTCCGCAAGCAAAATGAGATAGCAACACGATCCCTTAGGAATAAAACTTGGACAGAGACAGTACAAGTATTAGAAAACTCACTGCCATAATGTTCATTGATATGGTCGGCTACACCGCCATGATGCAAAAAGATGAGCGCAGGACTCAGAATCTCGTCAAACGGCAAAGGGAACTGATAAAGCCCTTAGTTGTAAAACACGGCGGTGAAGGCCCCTGCTATGTTTTACTCACCTTCGTTGACCTCGATGATCTCGTCTGCTACTAGGCCGTGTGCCTCACGGTGTACTGCCTCAGCCGCTTCTTTATTCGGGGCCTCGCAAAGACAGAAAATACTGCCATCGTCTTCGTTGAACCAGTATTTCAGATACTTCACCCCGTGCTTCTCCTGAACCTCGAGGTCTTTCTTATGGGCTCCTGCGACCGCTTCAGCAGTCAGCCCTTCCACACCTTTGTGAATATCCATATAGAGTGGCATATTGTGCTCCTTTCATTCCCATTTTCATTGGGTTTCGATTATGACGCTTAAATGGAACCACTCTCGCCGGAGAGCGGAATATCTCTAAGTGGACTAGCTACTATTTATAAAGAATTAATAGTGGACTCATCATATCGATATTTTTTCCATCTCTGAAAGTAATATAACCAGTCGATAGCATTAATTCAATCTTGATCCTATTCTCATAAGTTGTAATAGTTACTAAGCAAATGTTAGGTTTCGGGAAGGGAAATTTCGTCCAAACGAGGAAGATAGTGTTGCTGAAGTAAGAATAAATTGTGCGAGTCAGGATTTATCCTGACCGCAACTCCTTACACACCCCGTCTTTTGGCTTATGTGGCAGTCAGGACTTTTCCTGACGCTTTGATAAAGAGATTATACGGTCAGGATAAAATCCTGACTCGCACAGAAAAAGTAGCGCGTACGGGTTGAGAGGGCGAACGATTAGAAAAAAATCTTTTATAGAGATTAAGATAAAGAGATTGACATCCGTTATGATAATTGTAAATTACCAGACAATACTTAAGCAGTTACATTTAAAAAATACAAGATTATATATGAATGTCTAATATGTTACTTATTAGACAATATTTATTTTCAAAAACGTTGGAAAGGAGTTAAATAATACCTGAATGGGGATAAGGTGAAAGACAGGAGGCTTTAAAAATGGTCAACAGCAATTACGTTTCTACAAGATTTAAACACAATTCAATTGTTTTTTTGTTATTTTTCGCAGTAGCGTTCTTGGCATTATCAGAGCCGGCATACGCTCAGCTCGGTGAAACTAAAGTTATAGCTTCCGATGGAGCAGCTGATGACGTATTCGGATGGTCAGTTTCCATCTCCGGCGACTACGCCGTCGTGGGAGCTTGGGAGGATGATAATGATAATGGAAGTGAATCAGGTTCGGCTTATGTGTACATGCGTAGCGGCACAACTTGGTCACAGCAGGCAAAATTACTCTCCTCCGATGGAGCGGCCAGTGATAATTTTGGAATTTCAGTCGCTATTTCAGGCGACATCGTCGTCGTGGGAGCTTGGACCAGTGATGTAGATGCAGTCGAAACAGGTTCCGCATATGTTTTCAACCGCACCGGCACAAGTTGGGCGCAGGAAGCGAAATTGGCAGCTTCCGACGGAGCGGCATTTGATGAGTTTGGATTTTCAGTCTCTATCTCCGACGGCTACACAATCGTGGCAGCTCCTTCAGATGATGATGATGGAAGTGCATCTGGTTCGGCTTATCTGTTTAAACTTAACACAGCGCCTGTCATCACTTCTTCTGCCACCGCTTCGGGAACGGAAGATGTAGCGTTTTCATATACAGCTACAGCCACAGATGCTGAAAACGATGCTTTAACATTTACCTTCTCTGCACTCTCAAGTTGGCTATCAGCTTCGGGTGCGGTAGTAACTGGCACTCCCACAGAAGGAGTCACCTCAGGATCATTTAGAGTTGTAGTATCTGATGGATCACTTACAAATACTCTGGATGTATCTATTACTGTAGCTGCTGTTAACGACGCTCCTGTTATTACTTCTTCTGCCACCGCTACGGGAACTGAGGATGTGGCTTTCTCATATACCGTCACGGCAACAGATGCTGAAGGAGCGACCATTACATTCGCGTTTTCCAGTCTGTCAAGCTGGCTATCAGCTTCGGGTGCGGTAGTAACCGGCACTCCCACAGAAGGAGTCACCTCAGGATCATTTAGAGTTGTAGTATCTGATGGATCACTTACAAATACTCTGGATGTATCTATCGCTATCGATCCGATTAACGATACTTTCTTAACTGAATTAAAAATCACGCCATCCGACGGAGTATCTGGTGATGGTTTTGGAGGATCGATCTCTATCTCCGGTAACTACGCCATCATAGGTTCACCGTTTGCTGATGATAATGGAAGTTTTTCAGGTTCGGCATATGTATTCAAACGCACCGGCACAAGTTGGGCTCAACAAGCAAAACTGCTTCCTTCCGATGGAGCGGCAGGTGATGAGTTTGGAATTTCAGTTGCTATCTCCGGTGACTATGTCGTCGTGGGAGCAGACGGGGATGCGGATAATGGATCTTCTTCAGGTTCGGCTTATCTGTTCAAACGCACGGGAACCGGTTGGGCTCAACAAGCAAAACTGCTTCCTTCCGACGGAGCATCCGGTCATAAGTTCGGAGGATCAGTTTCTATCTCGGGCGACTATGCTGTGGTGAGCTCTGTGTTCGATGATGACAATGGAAGTTTTTCAGGTTCGGCGTATGTGTTCAAGCGTAGCGACATAGCCTGGGCGCAACAGGCAAAACTGCTTGCTTCCGACGGAGCATCTGGTGATGAGTTCGGAAGATCAGTCTCCATCTCGGGTGACTACGTCTTAGTGGGTACCGCAGGTGATGATGATAATGGGAGCGGTTCCGGTTCAGTATATACATTCATGCGTTCTAATACGACCTGGACACAACAAAATAAACTACTTGCTTCCGATGGAGCTGCGTCGGATTTGTTCGGAGGATCAGTTTCTATCTCCGGCGACTACGCCGTAGTGGGCGCCCGAAGAGATGATGATAATGGATCTTCTTCTGGTTCGGCATATGTTTTCAAACTCAGTGGCACGACTTGGGTGGAGGAAGCAAAACTGCTTCCAACCGCCGGAGCTACAGAAGATAATTTCGGAAATTCAGTTTCCATCTCCGGCGATTTCGTCATCATAGGATTAAATTTAGATGAAGAGGGAACGAAAGTCGGTTCTGCTTATCTATTCGAGCGCGATGGCACAACTTGGACGCAAAAAGATAAGTTATTGGCAACCGATGGAGCAGCGCATGATTTATATGGACTTTCAGTTTCCATCTCCGGCGATCTCATCGCCATAGGAGCTATTTGGGATAATGATAATGGTAGTAATTCAGGTTCAGTTTATATGTATAATGGTATTCTTCCGCCCAGTCCGCCTGTCATCACATCGTCGGACAGTGCAACAGCAACAGAGGATACTTATTTCAGTTATATTGCAACAGCAACTGATCCTAACGGAGATACTCCGACGTTTTCATTTTCAAGTCTATCTATTTGGCTCACAGCTGCGGGTGATTCTGTAATCGGTACACCGACCGAAGGAGTAACATCAGGGTCCTTTAGGATAATAGCTTCCGACGGCACGCTTAAAGACACGCTTGATGTGACTATCACTATAGAGGCTGTTAATGACGCGCCGATAGTGGCAGGGATACCATCTATCACGCTGGACGAAGATTCTACTTTCTCTTTCGATCTTGATTCCTTTGTGTCAGACAGTGATAATGATACCACGGAGATTTTATGGACAGTGGAGATATTACAGCCAGGTGGAAGTGCTCCTATAACAAAATCTTTAGAAAAAAACAGTTTTAAAGATCATTCGTCGAACAATAAATATGTTACCGGTAAAACAATTATTGGCAAATCAAGCAGTGTCAAACTTTCAATAGGGAAAGAATTGTTAATCAGCAAGAGTCTAAATAGCAATAAAACTAACCTTAAGGGCTCAAAGAAGAATAAAGGTAATGGAAGCCGATCTGTTATTTATCTTGTTTCCGATGGTGGGTCAGTAGCTGACAGCATTATGATAGAGATAGACAGTGTTACGCATGTTGCTACGATCACTCCGAATGCCGATTACTTTGCTTTCAACATACCTGTACTGTTCATTGCGACTGACCCCGATGGTCTGTCGGGTTCCGATACAATTAACATCACCGTAACACCTGTGAACGATGCGCCTATGTTCGTTGATTTTCCGGATTCGGTTGTTATTGTCTTAGGTGAGGTTGACACTCTAATACTTTCCGAATATGCGTTTGATATAGATGATCCGGATTCAGTTTTGATTTGGTCAACATTCGATTGTATTGGCGCGGACAGCATAGCCTGTGTGACAATGAGTGCGGACACGGCTTTTATCCAAACTATTGGAAATTTATCAGGAACTCAGGAACTTACATTTTTGGTGACTGATACTTCAGGAGCTGCGGACACAGTGTCTGTCATTATTGATGTTAGGGCTCCGATAGGGATAGTCAATGAGGGCCTAATTCCAATGGAATACAGTCTATCAAATAATTATCCAAATCCCTTCAATCCAAGTACTACGATCAGTTATGGATTGCCACAGCAGTCCGATCTGTCCTTGATAATCTACAACATAATGGGTCAGGAAATAATGCGATGGGACGAACAAAACAGTCAGGCGGGTTTTTACCAGAAGATATGGAACGGCAGGAATAAGTTCGGAGTTCCTGTTGTAAGCGGAGTCTATTTTTATAGGATCATCGCCGGCGATTTCGTCCAGACGAAGAAGATGGTGTTGTTAAAGTAAAAGTTATATCTTCGGGCATTTTTGTATTGGTCGGGTGCGAACGAGTGGTAGTTAATTATCGTACCGATTTGTGTCGTTTTAAGTATATTAGGAGGACTTGTGTGGGTATATTCGTTAAAATATTTGCTTTTAAAGGAATTTATTTCTACGTTATAACTAATACCATTTATTGATTATTATTTTATTGAATTCAATTGTCAGTGCTACTGGGTATATCATTATCTTGGAGGCTAAAGAAGACCGATTAGATCTTATATCTTACAAATTTTACAGGACGGAACTATCACGAATAGATTAATGTAATTCAACCTAACAAGACAAGGAGTCATTGTTAATGAAAAATCATATTCAAGCAGCATTAGTCAGGAACATCTTATTTGCTTGCATTTTCGTAGCAGGATGCTCGAGCACCAAACCGATTCCGGTTCGGATTCTCAAGCCAGCTACCGTTACAATGCCTGGTATAAAATCTATTTCGATTATCGACTTCGAAGTAACAGAGGGATTAGACAAAATGTCAGGAACCGAAGCGGCGAGGAAGCTGAATGCTGCATTGGTCGCAAATGGGCATTTTGAGATGGTTGAAGGTTGGAAAGCTAAAGCTGCTCTATCTGCAATCGCAGAAGAAGAGGGTAGAGAGATCGCGGCTCTTGGTGTAATAGATTACCAAAAGGTTGGGAAAGAAATTGGTGCTAACGCAGTAATTTTTGGAAGTGTAGGAATTTACTCCTCAAATGATACATGGAAAAAGAGTAAGAGAGAAATAAAAGAGAAAGTTGACGGAAAGACACAGAAGAGAAAAATCGAAGAGGCAGTGGTAACCCGAACAGCGAGAGTCGGAATCACGTTTCGGGTCGTAGATGTTCAGAAAGGGATTGTGTTAGCAAGTTTGTCAAAGACTGCTGAGGCAGAAGATGTAAAAGCTCAGGAGATTGAAGAAAAATCAGGGTTTTTGGGAGGAATAAGTAAGCTTAGGGGAGCGTTGGGTAAGGAGGCTTCACCGGAGGAGAAAGCAAAAGTGTTAGCAACTGCGAACCTCTTGCCCCCGAATATTCTGCTTGACAGAGCACTTGCTAATTTATCTGATATCATTGTGCAAAATATTGCCCCTCATTACGTAAATGAATCAAGAATTATACAAAAGGGTAAGCATCAACTGATGAAATCAGGATACGATTTCGCACTTCGAGACTTATGGGACGATTCAAAAGAGGCTTGGCTAAGTGTAACCGAAAATTCAGGAGCTACCTCCGATCACCCGCAGGCATGGTATAATTTAGGAGTTTACCATGAATTAGAGGGTAATCTTGATGAGGCGGAAAAGAACTTTAAAACAGCTTATAATCTTAAGCCTGAAGAACTTTATCTGGATGCGAAAGCACGAATTCGGAAGCGAAAGGAAGAAATGGAAAGGCTACAGGAACAAAAGATAAACTAACTATTAGTGTTACTCGCATACGTACTAGGGCAAACCATGGCGATGGAAAATTGTTAGTTATCGATTTATACTGCCTCCAAGCAGGCGACTAAGTTCAGACTCGGAAGATGATTTTGATGAAGTAAAAGTTCTTGTAAAGGAAAACGTAGATTGTAATAAACAGAAGGGTAGGTATAAAACCTGCCCTTTAGCATTATGTTATCCATTATCTATTAACCGTAACGTGGTGATATATAGGCGTTATAGTGCCGCAATAATGTAGTGTAGCGCGTAGGGGAGTCGAACCCCTATTACATCCTTCGGAAGTGTTTATTTTCAATGCTCTC